>CALFZO010000060.1 GCA_937952305.1 uncultured Anaerolineales bacterium
CTGCTGCTGCGCACGCTGTGGCGCTGCGCGCGCCAGCGCCGGCGCTGGCCCTGGGCGGCGCACGAGGCCTTCCTCGACGAGCCGCTCGACGTGCTGCGGGCGCGCTTCGGCATCCGCGTGGCGCATGCCGGGGCGCATGCCGGACCGGATGCGCCAGCGCCCGCGCACGCGCGGCGCGGACCGGCGCCCTGGCTTGCCGCGGCGGTGGCCTGCCCGGCCGCCTATGCGGCGCTGCATGCCGTGGGCCTCGGCGCGCATCGGGCCGAGTTCCTCGGCGCCAGCGTCGCGGTGGGCAGCGGGGTCACGGTCGGCGTCGGCTGCGGCACCTTGATGGTGGTGCCGACGGACAGGTTGCTGCAGTCGGCGTTGATCAGGCCGCCGTTGGCGCTGATGATGCTGCCGACCGAGACATTGGCGTTGAGCGCGATCTTGATGCAGGTGTCGCCGGACTGGATGACGTAGTCCGTGGGCGGCAGCGGCGTGGCGCTCGGCTCGGGCGTGTCGGTGGGCGTCGGCGTGAACGTCAGCGTGGGCGGGATGGTGGCCGTGTTTGTGGTCGTGGGCGTGTTGTTGACGAACGGGTTCTCCACGACGTTCGAGGCGATGGCGACCATCACGGCGCCGACGGCGACCAACCCGATCACCAGGACAATGATCAGGACCGTGGTCAGGCCGATGGGGCGGCGGTTGAGCGCTGTGGTCGGCGTGGTGCGGCCGGTCGCCGCGACCGCGGCCCCGGCCGTCAGATCGGTGCCGCAGACCAGGCACTTGGTGGCGGCGGCCCCGACACGCGTGCCGCAAGTCGGGCACAACCGGTAGCCCGGGGAGGACGAAGATGGAGCTGATTTGGTCATGGCGCGCGGATTATAGCAGTGAAGCGGGATGCTCGAGGCCGTCGGGGTTATTGGAAACTTGATAGAAAACGCACGGCCTGGTCCGCGGCTGACCGGCGTTGACAGCGGTATTTCGCCGGCCCCGCGCCCGGCGCGGGGAGGGCGCTCAGAGCTGGCCCAGAGCGCGGGCGCGCTCAAGCAGCAACGCGCGCTCGGCGGTGTTGTGTGTGAGGGCGGCGGCCCGCTCGAACTCGGCGCGGGCCTCGGCGAGGCGGCCCAGCCTGGCCAGCAGGTCGCCGCGCACGGCCGGCAGCAAGTGATAGTGCCGCAGCGCCGGCTCATCGGTCAGGGCATCGACGATCTCCAGGCCGACGGCCGGGCCGTAGGCCATGGCGAGCGCCACCGCCCGGTTCAACTCCACCACCGGCGAGGGCGCCCGTTGGGCGAGCGCGTCGTACAGCGCCGCGATGCGCGTCCAATCCGTCTCCGCCGGGGTGCGCGCCCGCGCATGGCAGGCGGCGATGGCGGCCTGGAGCGCGTACGGGCCGAACTCTCCGCCCAGGGCCTCGGCGCGCGCCAGGGCCGCCAGCCCGCGCCGGATGAGGAGTTGATCCCAGCGCGCGCGGTTCTGCTCGTTGAGGCGGATGGGCTGGCCGGCCGGGCTGACCCGGGCGCGCAGCCGCGACGCCTGCAGTTCCAGCAGCGCCACCAGCCCGTGGACCTCGGCCTCCGCCGGCATCAGCTCTGCCAGGATGCGGCCCAGGCGCAGGGCGTCTTCGCACAGGGCTGGCCGCACCCAATCGTCGCCGGCCGTCGCGGCATAGCCCTCGTTGAAGATGAGGTAGATCACTTCCAGCACCGAGGCCAGGCGCGCCGCGCGCTCGGCCCCGTCCGGGACTTCGAAGGCAACCCGCGCCTCCGTCAGGGTGCGCTTGGCCCGCACGATGCGCTGGGCGATGGTCGGTTCGGGCACCAGACAGGCCCGCGCGATCTCGGCCGTCGTCAGGCCGCCCAGCAGGCGCAGGGTCAGCGCCACGCGGGCGTCGGTGGAAAGCACCGGGTGGCAGGCCGTGAAGATCAGACGCAGCAGATCGTCGCCGATGTCGTCGGCGGCGGCCGTTGCCGGTGCGCCGTCGGAAGCGGCCGCCGCCAGGTCTTGCTGGATCTCCAGGTCACGCCCGAGGGCGGCCTGGGTGCGCTCGGCGAGCACGTTGCGCCGGATCCGGTCGATGGCGCGGTGCTTGGCGGTGGCCATGAGCCAGGCGCCCGGCTTGCGCGGGAGGCCCGTTTCCGGCCAGCGCTCCAGCGCGATGACGAGCGCGTCCTGGGCCAGGTCCTCGGCCAGGCCGAGGTCGCCCACGATGCGGGCCAGGCCAGCGATGAGCCTGGCCGATTCGATCCGCCAGACCGCTTCGATAGCGCGCTGGGTCTCGGACGCCGGCATTCCGCGCTCAGGCGTCCGGGCGGGGTTGATAGGCGGCGAGCAGCACGCCGGTGCGCGTCGTCTTAGCCTCCACCAGTTGCAGCCGTTGCAGGGCGTCGCCGTCCTGGAAGAGGCGCTGGCCGCGGCCCACCACCACCGGATGGACCATCAACGTCAGCGTGTCCAGCAGGCCAGCACGCAGCAGGGAGCGCACCAGGGTGGGGCTGCCGGCCACGCCGATGTTCTTCCCCGGCTGCTGCTTGAGCCGGGCCAGGGCGGTAGCCAGATCACCCGTGATCAGCGTCGAGTTCTGCCACGAGACCGTCTTCAAGGTGGTGGAGGCCACGACCTTGGGCGTGCTGTTGATGTAGCTGGCGAACGGCTCGTCGGTGGCGGTGGGCCAGTAGGGCGCCCACTCCTGGTAGGTGACGCGGCCCAGGAGCACCGTGTCCTGCGCGGCCAGGGCCGCCTGCATGGCCGTCCCCATGTCTTCATCGAAGTGATCGAACTGCCATTGGTCCGGCGACTGCACGACGCCATCCAACGAGATGAACAAGGCCGCGACGATTTTCCGCATGGCAACGCCTCCTCAACTGGCAACAAGATATCGCTCGGAGCGGGGGGCGGCCGCACCCGTAGACGCGCGTGGGCGCGGCCGCCGCCTGACCGGGACCTCAGTGTTGGTTAGCCTTGGCCTCAAGCTGCGTGCGCAGGCGTTCCTCCTGTTCACGCAACTCGGGCGTGAACTCGGCGCCGAAGTCGTCGGCCTCGAACACCGGCCGAATCTCGAGCTCAGACTCCTGGAGCATGGGGTTGGGGCAGCGCTTGGCCCATTCCACGGCCTCGTCCAGGGACTTCACCTGCCACAGCCAGAAGCCGGCGATCAGCTCCTTGGCCTCGGTGAAGGGGCCGTCAATCACGGTGCGCCGATCGCCCGAGAAGCGCACGCGCTTGCCGCGCGAGCTGGGGTGCAGACCTTCGCCGGCCAGCATGATCCCGGCCTTCACCAGTTCTTCATTGTAACGGCCCATGTCGGCCAGCAGCTGCTCGCTGGGCATCACACCGGCCTCGCTGTCCTTGTCCGCTTTGACCAAAACCATGACGCGCATTGTCGTACCTCCTTGGGTGGTTGGGGGCCCGGGCCGCAACGCCTGCGGCCGGCCTGTTCCCGCGCTCTATTAATACGTCGAACAAGGTTCGCCGGAATCGACACGATTGCGGAATTTGTGCAACTCGCCCCACGACAGGAATTGGGGCAACAATAAATAGGCGCGACCGTCGCTCTGGCGATGACATCGGCGAACCGTGACCACGCTCAAAGCGATCGGCGTACGCCGACGGCGCGTGGTGGGTGCGGTCTGGGTGGGTCCCCGCGAGCCGCCGCCGTTATGGAGCGGCGCGACGTGAGCCGGGACCTGCAGGCGCTGTGCGCCGGGGGTTGGGAGGTGGTGCGCGCCGGTCAGGAGGCTGGAGCGCTCGGCGCGGGCGGCGACGCCAGCCGGCCATCCAGGCCCAGCTCCGGCGCAATCGCGCGCATGGCCTCGATCGTGAACGTGATGTGCTCGGTCAGGTCCACGCCCAGCGCCTGGACGTTGTGCTCGATCTCAGCGCGGTCCACGCCGGCCGCGAAGGCGCGGTCCTTCCATTTGCCTTTGACGCTCTTAGCCGATAAGTCGTGCAGGCTCTTCGAAGGGCGCACCAGGGCGCAGGCCGTGATCAGGCCGGTCAACTCGTCGCAGGCCGCCAGCGCCTTGTCCATGACCTTTTCGCGCGGCACGCCGGTGTGGTCGGCGTGGCTCTGGATGCAGCGGATGATGTCCTCGGGCACGCCGCGCGCGCGCAGGATCGGGGCGCCGGCCTGCGGGTGCTGCTCCAGGGTGGGGTGGATCTCCCAGTCGAAGTCATGCAGCAGGCCGGCCAGGCCCCAGGTGTCCGGGTCCTCGCCGTAGCGGACGGCGTAGGCGCGCAGGGCGGCCTCCACCGAGAGCATGTGGTTGATCAGGCCCTGGTTCTGGACGTGGTCGGTGACGATGGCAAAGGCTTGAGCGCGGTCCATGTGATTATTCTCGGCGACAGGATGGGCGCCATGATAGCACGATTGCGCCGGCCCCGGCCGGCCTTTATAATCCGCGCGTGCTGGAAGAGACCCAACCGACTCCCGGCTGGCGCGCGGGGCGCTTGGCCGGGCCGCTGTTGCTGGCGGCCTTTGCCCTGACGCTGGGGGCGTGGCTGGCGTACACGCCGCCCGGCCTGCTCGGCAAAGCCGACGCCATCGGCTACGCCATCTGTCACCGCATCGACCTGCGCTCCTTCCACCTCGGGGACCGGCCGCTGCCGCTCTGCGCGCGCTGCACGGGCATCTACCTGGGCGCCCTGGCGGGCACGGTGACGTTGCTGGCCCTGGGCCGGCGCCGCGCCGGCGGCCTGCCGCCCACGCCGCTGCTGGTCGTCCTGGTCGGCTTCATCGCCGTGATGGGTGCGGACGGCCTCAACTCCTACCTGACCCTGTTCCCCAACGGCCCGCACCTGTACGAGCCCAACAACGCCCTGCGCCTGGTCACCGGCACCTTCAACGGTCTGGCCGTGGGCGCGCTGCTCCTGCCCGTGTTCAACCAGACGGTCTGGCGGGATTGGGAGCCGCGCCCGAGCCTGGCGAGCTACCGTGAACTGGGAGTGCTGGCGCTGGTTGGGGCCGGGGTGTGCGCGCTGGTACTCACCGAGCAGCCGCTGGTGCTCTATCCCCTGGCCGTGCTCAGCGCCCTGGGCGTGCTGCTGCTGCTGACGATGTTGTACACCGTGGCGGTGGTGGTGCTGACCGGCCAGCAGAACCGCCTGACCACTTGGCGGCAGGCCGCCTTGCCGGCGCTGGCCGGGCTGACGCTGGCGCTGCTGCAGATCGCGGCCATCGACGCGGTGCGCTACGCCCTGTTCGGCACGTGGGCCGGCTTCCCGCTGGGGCGCTGACCGCACCCGCCCAAAGGGGGCCTCCGTTTATAATGGCCCCAGGAGATTTCGCATGACCGACTTTCCGGTGACGCCTTCGCAACCTCAAAGCAACAACCGCACGCGCAACCTGATCCTGGTCGGCGTGGGCGTGGCGGTGCTGCTGTGCTGCTGCTGTCTGGTTATCGCCGTGCCGGCTCTGTGGTACTGCGGCGATGTTCTGACCGGGCTGTCCAACAGCTGCGCGCCCTTCCCTTAGTACCCCGCCCACTGAACAGGCCGGATCGAGACCGCCTGAGCGCCACTGGGGCCGGATAACGCCTGTCCGGCTCTTTCGTGTGGACGGGGCCCTAAAGCGATCCGGTCCGCGCGCCCAGCGGCGGCCGCGGCACGTCCAACCCCAGCGCCCACCACATCCCGAAGGCGCACAGCCGGTAGGTGAGCCGCGCCATCGCCTCCGGCGAATAGGGGCGGCCTTCGCTCAACCACCAGCGCATCAGGCCGATCTCGCCCGCCGCCAGGTAGCGCGCGATCAGGCCGAGCGGCACCGGCGGCTCGCCGGTTGTGGGCGCCAGCGGCCGCAGCAGCTTGGCCTCGAAGATGCGCGCCAGGTAATCCTCCACTTTCACCACGAACGCCGACACGCCGCGTTCGCTCAACATCACGCGGTAGAAATCCGCATGCGCCGCCACGTGCTCAAAATCGGTCGCCACGACCAGGTCGGCCGGCTCGGCTTCGCGCAGGATCAGCTCGCGCGTCACGGCCGGGAAGTCGCGCAGCAGCTCGTCGTAGATGGCCTGCATGCTGCTGAAGAGCAGTTCGTCCTTGTCCTTGTAGTGCAAATAGAAGGTGGCCCGGCTGACGTTGGCGCGGTCGGTGATGTCCTGGATCGCGATCTCGTCGAAGCCCTTCTCGACGATCAGCTGCAGTAGGGCCTGGCTGAGCAGCGCGCGGGTCCGCTCGACGCGCCGGTCGGGCCGGCGTTCGGCCGGGGCGGCGGCTTTAGATGGGTGTCTAGAATTGGACATGTCCAGCAATCTCAGGCTTGACGCGATTTTCCAAATTCTATATCCATTACAAGACAGCGCGTCAATTATTATTCCACGAGTGTAGAAAGGCGATGGCGATGACGACAGACATCCCCGGCCCGGCGCCAGCGCGGGGCTTCCTGGCGCAACTGCGGCTGGCGCAGCACATTCAGCGCGACATGCTCGGGACGTTCGGCGCGTGGCGGCGCGAGTACGGCGACTTCTATCAGGTGCAGTTCGGCGACGTCCAGCAGTTCTTTCTCGCCCATCCGGACGATCTGCGCGAAGTGCTCGTGACGCAGGCCGGCCAGTTCATCAAGGACCGCGACTACCGCGATCCGCAGACCGGGCTGGCGCGCTTCCTGGGCAACGGCCTGCTCACCAGCGACGGCGAGTTCTGGAAGCGCCAGCGCCGCCTGGCCGCGCCGGCCCTGCACGCCCGGCGCATCGAGGCCTACGCCCAGACCATGGTCGACTTCGCCTTGCGGACGGCCGCGGGCTGGTCGACCGGTGCGCGGCTGGACGTGGCCGCCGAGATGACGCGTCTGACGATGCTGATCGTGGCCAAGGCTCTGTTCAGCGCGGATGTGGCCGGTGACGTGGAGCGGGTGGGGCGCGCCATGGACGCCATCCAGCAGCGGATGGGCCACCGTCTGCCGCTGCCGCCCTGGCTGCCCACGCCTTCTGAACTGCGCGCCCGCCGCGCCGGGCGGGACCTGGACGAGATCGTCTACGGCCTGATCCGCCAGCGGCGCGCCACGGGTGAAGACACCGGCGACCTTCTCTCAATGCTCCTGCTGGCCGAAGACGACGACGGCCAGCGTATGACGGACCGCCAGGCGCGCGACGAGGTGGTGACGCTGTTCCTGGCCGGGCACGAGACCACGGCCAACACGCTCAACTGGACCTGGACCCTGCTGGCCCAGCACCCCGCAATCGAGGCGCGCCTGCACGCCGAATTGGACACGGTGCTGGCCGGCCGCGCACCCACCCTGGCGGACCTGCCGCACTTGCGCTACACCGAGATGGTCATCAAGGAGTCGCTGCGCCTGTACCCGCCCGCCTGGGCCTACAGCCGCGAGGCCGCCGCCGCGGTGGCGTTGGGCGAGCGCCGCGTGCCGCAGGGCAGCGTGGTCGTGCTGATGGTCTACTTCACACACCATGATCCGCGCTGGTGGCCGGAGCCGGAGCGCTTCGACCCGGAGCGGTTCAGCCCGGAGCGCGAGGCCGAAATCCCGCGCTACGCCTATCTGCCCTTCGGCGCCGGCCCGCGCGTGTGCATCGGCAACAGCTTCGCGCTGATGGAGGCGCGCCTGCTGCTGGCGACGCTGGCCAGCCGCTACCGCCTGACCCTGGCGCCCGGCCAACGCGTGGAGCCTGAGCCTTTGATCACGCTCAACCCTAAAGGCGGCCTGCCCATGACGGCTCACGCGCGCGTGCCGGCGCCAGCCCCACAGGCCGTGGCCTGAAGGGCGTCGATGCCGACCGACCTGGTGATCGCTCCTGGCCTGGCCGAGGCGGACCGTCTCCCGGCCGCGCACATCTTGTACGAGGCCTTCCGCCGCAAACTGGGGCCGCTCATCGGCCGGCCGGAACGCGTGCCCAACGTGCTGGCGGCCGGGCTGCAGCCGGAGCGGGCCCTCAGCGCCTGTGTGTCCGGCACGCTGGTGGGGGTGGCCGGCCTGCACTACGGCGGCCGGCGTTTTCTGCGCGTATCCTGGCCGGAGTGCCGGCGGCAGCTGGGGGTGGTGCGCGGGTTGTTCGGCGGCCTGATCCTGGAGTTGTTCTGGCGCGAGGCCTGCCCGCCCGGCCAATTGCGCCTCCCGGCGCTGGCCGTGGCCGCCGCGCAGCGCGGGCTGGGGGTGGGCTCGGGCCTGCTGCAGGCCGCCTTCGCCCTGGCGCGGCGCGAACACTTCAGCGCCGTCCGCCTGGAGGTGGTGGACAGCAACGTCGGCGCCCGCCGGTTGTACGAGCGGCTGGGGTTCGCGCCGGTGGCCGAGCACCACTACCCGTTCTTGCGCGGCTGGCTGGGTTTCTCCAGCGCGGTGGTGCTGGTGCGCGCGCTCGACGAGTAGCCCGGCGGACTACACCGCGATCCCCAGCGCTTCCAGCAGCTCGGCCACCTGGCGTCCAAATTCGGGCAGCGCCTGCAGGCCCTGGCGGCGCGGACGCGGCAGCGCCACCGTCAGGGTCTTCACCACGCGCGCCGGCCGGGCGCTGAGCACCAGCACCCGGTCGCCCAGGTACAGGGCCTCCTCCACGTCGTGGGTGATGAACAGGATCGTCTGCCGGAAGCGCGTCCACAACGTCAGCAGCCAATCCTGCAGCTCGCGCCGCGTCAGCGCGTCCAGGGCGCCGAACGGCTCATCCAGCAGCAGCACCTCCCGCTCCGTCATCAACGTGCGCAGGAGCGCGGCCCGCTGGCGCAGGCCTCCGGACAACGCGGCCGGGTAGGCGTCCGCGAAAGTCTCCAGGCCAAACAAGGGCAGCAGCTCCCGCGCGCGCTCCCGCGCCGCCGCCCGCGTCACCCCGCGCAGCTCCGGCGCCAAGGTGACGTTGTCCAGCACGCTGCGCCACGGCAGCAGCAAGTCTTTCTGCGGCATGTAGCCCACCCGGCCCAGCCGCGCCGGCGCCGCCTGGCCGTCCAGCCGGATCTCGCCGGCGTCCGGCTGCAGCAGGCCGACGATCAGGTTGAAGAGCGTGCTCTTGCCGCTGCCGGACGGCCCGATGATGGTCAGGAACTCGCCCGGCGCGGCCGCGAACGAGACGTCGTCCAGGGCGCGCAGGGTGAGACCGTCGCCGTGGAAGGCTTTGCTGACGCCGATCAGCTCGACTTTGGGCGGCATGGTCAATGATCGGCCCGGCCCTTACGGCAGGAAGGCGTTGGTGAACGCCGCCGATCCGTCGAAGGGCTGGCTGAGGATGCCGTTGGCGGTCATCCAATCGGCGTAAGCCTGCCACACCGCCGCGCTCTGTTCGCCCCAGCGCGGCGCGTCGGCCTGGTAGCGCGGCGACAGCCAGGCCTGGCTCTCGCGCACCAGGTCCGCGTCCAGTTCCGGCACGGCCTGCACCAGCAGATCCGCGGCCTGCTCGGGATTCTGGATGGCGAAGGCGTAGCCGCGCGCCACGGCACCGACGAAGGCGCGCGCCACCTCCGGCCGCTCCGCCACCGTGGCCTCGCTCGCAATCAGCACCGGCGTGTAGTAATCCGGGATGCAGTCAAACCACTCGTCCAGCATCACCAGATCCAGCGCCAGCCCCTGCTGTCTGGCCTGCACGCCCTGCCAGCCGTAGAAGATCCAGGCCAGGTCGATCTGGCCCGCGTCCAGCAGCGCCAGCGGGTCGGAGAAGCCGGTCTCCACCATCTGCAGCTTCGCGAAGTCGCCGCCCGCGCACGTCATCAGCAGGCGCAGGGTGGGGGCCTCGAACGGGCTGCCAAACGAGCCGTACTTCAGGCCCTCCCAGTCTTTGGGCGACGTGACGCCCAGGCCGGACCGGGCCGCGAAGCCGGAGGTGTTGTGCTGGATCAGCGCCGCCACCGAGACCAGCGGCACGCCGTCCGCCCGTGCCAGCGTCACCTGTTCCTGAAAGCTCACGCCGAAGTCGGCGGCGCCGCTGGCCACGGCCTGCTCGGCGTAGACCTCGCCCGGCTGGACGATGGCTACTTCCAGGCCGGCCGCGGCGAAGTAGCCCTGCGTCTGCGCCACGAAGAAGCCGGTGTGGTTGGTGTTGGGGACCCAGTCCAGCATCAGCGTGACCTTGGTCGGCGCGGGCGTGTCCGCCGGTGAAGCGGGGGCTGTCGTGGGCGCGCACGCGGTCAACCCGGCCAGGCTCAACGCCAGGCTGAGGGTGATCAATTTTCTCATCGGTAACCTTCCTCTCCGGAAAGCCGGTCTGCAAACCGGCCCTCAATAGATCCCGCTCTCCTCCCACTGGCGCGCGCGCTGGCGGGAGTAATACCAGGGCAGCGCCGTGCGCTCGATCAGGCCCACCAGCAGAAACAGGGCGATGCTCAGGGCCGAGGTGATGACGATGGCGACGAAGACCTGATCGGTGGCGAGCGCGTTCTTGGACCGCAGCAGGTACAGGCCCAGCCCGGCCGTGCCGCCCACCCACTCGCCGATGGTGGCGCCGACGACACTGTAAGTGACGGCCACGCGCAAGCCGGAGAAGAACCCGGGCAGGGCCGCCGGCAGCCGCACCAGGCGCCAGATCTGTCCGCGTGTGGCCCCCATCGCGCGCAGCAGCGCCACCAGGTCCGGGTCGGCCGAGGCCAGCCCATCGGCCGTGCTCACAGCCAACGGGAAGAAGCACACCAGCACCACGATCAGGACCTTGGGCAGCAGGCCGAAGCCGAACCAGATGATGAGCAGCGGCGCAATCGCCAGCACCTGCACGGTTTGCGAGGCGACCAGCAGCGGATAGAGCGCGCGCCGCAGCCAGACGGAGAAATCCATGGCCGCCGCCAACCCGACGCCGAGCGCCAGGGCGGCCGCCAGCCCCAGCGCGGTTTCCAGGAGCGTAACGGTGACGGCCTCGCCCAGCGCGGCGCGCGTCTCCCAGGCGGCTTGGGCCACCTGGACGGGCGAGGGCAAGATGAAGGCCGAGAGGCCGCTGTTCTCGGCCACAGTCTGCCAGGTGAGCAGGACGAGGCCCAGCAGGACCACGGGCGGCAGGGCGGCATGGACCCAGGCGGGCAGGCGCGGTGCGGGCATGCGCAGGCTCAGGCCCGGTATTTGGCCACTTTGTCCGCGATCGTGGTGCCGCCGACGCGATCGCCGATCTTGATGATGGTCACCACCTGCCCGGCGCCGGACTCAAAGCAGGCCAAGTGGGCGGCCTTGGCCACCTCCAGCAACTGGTCCAGCGGCCCCTCCAGCGTGGTCTCCATGGCGCCCACCTCGTACTTAACGCCGTTGGCCGCGACACTTGCACCTGAACTTGCGTTTGGTGCAAGTACAGGTGTGGCGGCGATGGCGCGGTCCACCACCGGGTAGGCGTCCTCCACCAGCGGCAGCACTTGCACGGCGACGTTGACGGTGCGGTGCGGATCAAGAGTGGTCATGGCAACTCCTCGCTCACTGTCTAAGCGCGGCCGGATGTCAGCGTTGCCCAGAGCAGCCCGGTTTCCAGTTCCACGCGCGCGGGCTCACCGGTGAGCACGTTGCTGACGCCGCGCGCCGGGCCGCTGGTGAGCGTCTCGCGGCGCAATGGGTAGACCAGGCCGTGCGTGACGACGCCGTGCGCGGCGCCGGCCAGCGGGATCAGGCTCAGGGTGTCGCCGGGCCGGCCGGGGATGTCGGCGCCGGGCGGCCGGATGAGCCACGTGGTCTGGCGCGCGGACCAGAGCGTAACGCGCGCGGCCGCCAGCGCGGGGTGGGCCAGCAGCAGGACGTTGGCGAGCAGCATGTCCAGGCGCCCGCCCAACGCGCCCAGCACCAAGATGTCGGCGGCGCCGGTCTCGACGGCCAGGCTCAACGCCAGTTCCAGATCGGTCTCGTCTTTGGCGGCGGGATGGGGGTGGAGGCGGACGCCGGCCTGGCGCAGCGCGGCCACCTCGGCCGGTGTCAGCGAGTCCAGGTCGCCGACGACGTGGTGCGGCGTCAGGCCGAGGGCCAGACAGTGGCGCGCGCCGCCGTCGGCCGCGATGAGTCGATCAGCTGGGCGGAGCAGAGCGCGCACCGCCTCCCGGTCCTCCGGTTCGCCGTTGGCGAAGATAACCGCCCGCGAGTTCGTGTCGCTGTTCAACAAAAAAACGCCCTCCGGGGAGGGCGTTCGTTGCGTGGCTGTGAGCTCCCTCCGCCGGCATTACCCGTCAGGTTCCATCGGTCGGCGCGTCTCACGCGCCCTCTCAGCCCGGTGTCACCGAGCTCCCGTGATCAATTGGTGAAAAGATTGTAGCGCCGGCGCGCAGGCCTGTCAATCAAACAGGGCGGGGATGTCCGGCAGGCGCACCTGGTTGCGCCCGGCGGCCTTGGCCGCGTACAGCGCCCGGTCGGCGGCCTCCAGCAAAGCATCACTGGTGTGGCCGTGTTCGGGAGCGGCGGCGACCCCGGCGGACACGGTGACCTGGACGGGCCGGGAGTGGGCCAGGATCGACTCGGCCAGGATGGCCCGCCGCCATTGGTCGGCGCGCTGGGCGGCGACTTCGACGCGCGCGCCGGGCATGACCACGACGAACTCCTCGCCGCCCCAGCGGCAGGCGATGTCGCCCTGGCGGGTGTGGGTCTGCAGCAGCCGGGCCAGATGCTGCAGCACCCGGTCGCCGACGGCGTGGCCGAAGGTGTCGTTGAGGTCCTTGAAGTGATCGATGTCCAGGATCACCACGCTGACTGGCTGCTGTTCGCGGGCGGCGCGGGTCAGCTCGCGGTCAAACGTCTCGGTCAGATAACGCCGGTTGAACAGGCCGGTGAGCGGATCACGGATGGCCTGCTCGCGCAGCTGATCGTGCAGGCTGGCGATCTCGTTCAGGTGCGCTGACAGGGCCTGATTGGCGCGGCGCAGGTCGGTGGTGTCACGCCAGACGACGAGGCGGCCGGTGAGGCGTCCCTTGCGGTCGCGCAGCGGCGTCAGGCGGATATCCCAGAAACGGCCGTCCTCCTCCAGGGTCAGTTCGGCGTGGACCTCGGGGGCGGCGTGGAGCTGGGCCGCCACGGCCGGCCAGTGCGCCAGCTGGGTTTCGGCCGGCTGGCCGAGTGGGGCGGCCGCCAGGCGCAGGTGGGCGCGGGCGGCCGGGTTGAGATCGACAATGCGGTTGCGGGCGTCCAGCACCAGCACGCCGTCGCGCATCTGCTCCACCAGGGCGTGGCGGGCCACCGGGACGATGTCCAGGAGCTGGAAGCCCACCAGGCCCCAGGCGAAGATCAGGCCGGTGGCCGTGAAGGCCAGCGGCGTCAGGTCCAGATTGGGGAAAGGGTTGCCGCCCAGCAGGCTGAGGACGTTGCTGGCCCAGGGCAGCAGCGCGCCCAGCAGGAGCGTGCCGGTCTGTCCCCGATACTGGCGCGGGGAGCGCCAGAAGGCCTGCGCCAGCAGGGCGATGCCCACGAGCACCAGGCTGTAGGAGTAGATGACGTTGATCCAGAACCACGGCCCGCCGCTCAGAATGGTGCTGGCATTGGCTGAACGCTGGCCGCCGAAGAACAGGCCGTGCCAGGGGTCGGTCCACAGCAGCAGGAACGTGATCAGCGGTTCGACCGCCAGCAGGCCCAGGCGCCCGGGTGTCAGGTTGTCGCCGCGCTGGGTATAGTCCAGGCTGAAGACGAACAGGGCCGTCGGCGCGCAGACCGCGCCGAGGTAGGTGGCGTCCAGCCAGAAGAGGCGCGCGGCCGGGGCGGCCGTGAGCCAGTGCAGAGCGTAGGTGAACGACCACTCGACCAGGGCCAGCAGCAATAGAGTCAGGGCCGTGGCGCCCGGAGCCGGTCGGCGTCTCCAGACCAAACCGGCGACGCTGGCGGCCGTCGCTGCCGACACCAGCAGCCACAGGGCGTAGCCGGGCACGATCATGCGGTGTTCCTCCGCTGGTGGAGGGTCATGCCGGCCGCGCCTTGGCGCGCCGCGTGGCGTACACAGACAGCGCCAGCAGCGTGGCCAGGTAAGGGACCATGCCCGTGAACTGGGACGGGATCTGCGCGGATTGCAGCAGCAGGCCCAGCCCATCCGAGAACCCGAACAGCAGCGCGATCACGGCCAGGCCCCACGGGTTGCCGTTGACCAGGATGATGGCGGCCAGCGAGATCCAGCCGCGCCCGGCCGACATGTTCTCGGCGAACAGGCGCACATAGCCGAGCGACAGGAAGGCGCCGCCCAGCCCGCACAGGACGCCGCAGGCCAGCAGCGCCCACACGCGCACGCGCGCGGCCGAGACGCCGCTGGTCTCCAGGCTGGCGGCGTTGTGGCCGGCGGCGCGCAGCCGCAGCCCGAAGCGCGTGCCGAAGATCAGGTAGGCGCTGATCACCGTCGCCAGCCCGGCGGCGTAGACCATCAGGTTCTGGCCGCTGACGACGGCGCCCAGGACCGGCACGTCGTGCAGCAGCGGGATCGTCACGGCCGGGATCGCCGGCAGGCGCGGGTCAGACAGGCTGCCCTTGACGTCGAAGATCTGGCGCAGCAGGTAGGTAGTGGCGCCCACGGCGAACAGGTTGAGGGCGATGCCGGTGACGAACTCGTCGGTCTTAAGCACGATCGCGAACAGGATGAAGAGCAGGGCCAGCGCCGTGGCTCCCAGGACCGCGCACAGCACGCCCGCGAGCCAGCTCTGGAAGAAGTAAGCGCCCAGCACGGCGCAGAAGGCGCCCACCAGCAGCATGCCCTCCATGGCGATGTTGAACAGGCCGGCGTAATACGTGAACGCGCCGCCCAGGGCCGCCAGCAGGATCGGCGTCGCGCTGGCGAGGGTGCCCGTGATCAGGCCGATGAAGATGCGCATAAGGTTGGGCCGCGGGTTGCGCGGCTCGTCGGTCGAGAGCTCATGAAAATCGGTTCACCGGCGGCCTGGGTCCGGTTCAGTCCGGAGCCGGCGCCAGCGGCTTCACCCGCGCCCGGCGGCGCGCGGCCCAGACGTCCAGCCACTCACTCAGCCGGCCGCGGCTGGCCACCACCACGAGCACGATGACGGCCTGCAGGACCTGGATGAACTCGCTCGGCACGGCCGTGATGAGCTCCATGCCCAGCGCCCCGGTCTGCAGGGCGCTGAAGAACAGGCCGTAGAGCAGGGTGCCGGGCAGGCTGTTGTTGGCGACCACGGCGATCATCACGCCATCCCAGGCGTAGTTGGCGCCCAGGCCTTTGAGAAAGCGGTGCGGGCCGGCCATGACCACCAGGCCGCCGGCCAGCCCGGCCAGCGCGCCCGTGGTCAGCATGACGGCCACGAAGTTGCGGCTGATATTGCAGCCGCCCAACCGCGCGAAGAGCGCGTTCTGGCCGGTGAGGCGCCACTCGTAGCCGGCCGTCCAGCGCTGGAACACGAACCAGATGCCGGCCGCCGCCAGCGCCAGTACCAGCAGGGCGCTGCTGAACTCGCCCCACTCCGGCAGCCAACCAGCCGGCTGGATCGCCGGCGTCATGGGCGAGAAGGCGTCCGGGTCGGCCAGCGGCCCCGTGATTGCCCAGAACGTGAACAGGTCGGCGATCGAGTTCAGCATCAACGTGACGATGAACTCGCTCATGTCAAAGGCGCGGCGCAGCAGCGCGGCCAGACCGGCCCACAGCGCGCCGCCGAGCATGGCCAGCGCCAGCAGACTCGGGATCAGCAGCGGCGCGGGCAGCGGCAGGTACAGCCCGCCGAGCGTGGCCAGCAGCGCGCCGAACAACAGTTGGCCGGGCTGGCCCAGGTTGACCGGACCAGAAGCGAAAGCCACCGACGCCGACAGGCCGGTGAGGATCAGCGGGATCGCGTTCTTGAGCGTCGTCGCCAGTGAGTCGACGTCGCCGAGCGAAAACTCAAACAGGGCCGCGTAGGTGGCGGCCGGGTTGTAACCCTGGGCCAGCATCACCCCGGCCCCGATCAGCAAGGCGGCCAGGATGCCGGCCAGCGCGGTGAGGAAGGAGCGCGGCATAGGCTCAACCGGCGGCCGGGCGGCCCTCCAGCATCAGGTAACCGACCGCGGCGAGCGTCGTCTCGTCGGTGGGGAGGTCGGCCACGATCCGGCCGCGATGCATGACCGCGATCCGGTCGGCCAGCCGGAACAACTCCTCCAGGTCGGCTGAGACCAGGAGCACAGCCCGGTCGCGCGCGCGCAGCTGCAGGATCTGGTCGTGGACGTACTCGGTGGAGCCGACGTCCAGGCCGCGCGTGGGCTGGTCCAGCAAGATAAAGGGCCGGTCCAACAGGAGTTCACGGCCCAGGATGACCTTCTGCTGGTTGCCGCCGGAGAGCGACCGGAACGGCGCCCCAGCCGCGCGCATGGTCACGGCGTAGCGCTCGCGCAGTTCGTCCACAAAGCGCCCCACCGCGGCCGGCCGCAGCAGCCAGCCGCGCCAGGCCGTCAGGGCCGGGTTCAGGCGATGGTGGGTCATGATGGCGTTGTCGCGGATCGGGGCGGCCAGGCTGGCGCCCATCCGGCCGCGGTCCTGGGCCACGAAGGCCAGGTGCCGCCGCCGCTCCAGGATGGAGGCGTGCGTCAGATCGCGGCCGTTCACGCGCACACGCCCGGCTGCGGCCGGCAGCAGCCCCATCAGCGCGCCGACCAGCTCGAACTGGCCGTTGCCCTCCACGCCGGCCACGCCCACGATCTCGCCCGCGCGCACGCTCAGGCTGACGTCCCGCAGCCGCTCACGCCCGGCCGCTCGCCCGCCAGCGGAGGGCGCGCGGACGGTCAGGGCGTCGGCGCTGAAGACCACGCCGCCCGGCGGGTGCGGGCTGCGCCGCGACGTGAACACGACGTCGCGACCCACCATCAGCCGGGCCAGCTCCGGTTTGCCCAGGCCGGCCGCCGCGCGGGTGGCCACGTGCCGGCCCCGGCGCAGGACGGTCACCTGGTCACACAGGGTCAGCACCTCGTCCAGGTGGTGGGAGATGAACAGGATGGTCTGGCCGCCGGCGCGCAGGCGGCGCAGCTCGGCGAAGAGCTGCGGCACTTCCTGGGGCGCCAGCACCGCCGTCGGCTCGTCCAGGATCAGGACGGAGACGTCGCGGTAGAGCAGTTTCAGGATCTCCACCTTCTGGCGCGCCGCCACCGACAAGTCGCCGGCGCGGGCGGCCGGGTCCAGGTCGAGGCCGAAGGCCGCGATCTTGGCTTGCACAGCGCGGAGCGCCAGGGTCGTGTTCAGCTGGCCCAGCGGGCCGGCCACCGGCTCCGCGCCCAGGACGACGTTTTCCCAGACCGTGTACTCGTCCACCAGCAGGATTTCCTGGTGAACCATGCCGAGGCCGCGGGCGATGGCGTCGCCGGGTCCGCGGAAGCGCACGGGCCGCCCGCCCAGACGTACCTCGCCGGCGGTGGCGGCCTCCAGGCCATAGAGCACCTTCATGAGCGTGCTCTTGCCGGCCCCGTTCTCACCCACCAGGGCGTGGATCTCGCCGGGCTGAAACGTCACCGAGACGTCGTCCAGCGCCAGCGTGTTGGGCGGGAAGACCTTGGTGATGTGGCGGAGTTCGATCAGGCCGGTTGCCCGTGAGGGGGCGGCCGGCCGTTGAGCCACGGTCACGGGCTTAAGGCGTGCAGCCGCCGCCGGCCGTCCAGTTCGCGCAGCGCGCGATCTTGAGTTGGCCGGTGATGATGTCCTGGCGGATGGCCAGCACGCGGTCGATGCTGGCCTGCGGCAGGACCTTGATCTGGGCGTCGAAGACCATGTCCACGCCGTTCTGGGCCACGCCGTATTCCAGCACCTGGCCGGGCTGGTAGGTGCCGTCGGCGATGGTCCGGTAGACCTCTTCCATGGACAGGCCGACGTTCTTGACCATGCTGCCGGCCACGTAGCCGGGTTCCAGGTCGTTCTGGTTGGTGTCCACGCCGAGGGCGTACAGCTCGCGCTCCTTGGCCGCCTGCAGCACGCCCAGGCCGGCCGCCGCCGCCACCTGGAAGACCACGTCGGCGTTCAGGTCGTACAGCTGCAGGGCACCTTGTTTGCCCTTGCCGGCGTCATCCCAACTGCCCAGATATTTGCGCTCGACGGTGATGGCCGGATCGATGGCGTGGGCGCCGTTCTCGTAGGCGAAGATGAAGGCGTCCACCACCGGGTCCACGTCGCCGCCGACCACGCCGATCAGCTTGTCGGCGTTGACGTTCTTGATCGCGGTGTCGGTGGTCAGCAGCGCGGCGGTGACGCCGGCCAGGTAGGCGGCCTCTTCCTCGATGTAGTCCACGGACGTGATGGTGTTCTTCTGGTTCTGAACGACCGTGTCCAGGTTGACGAAGATCTTGTCCGGGTTCTCGTCGGCGATGGCCTTGAGCTGGTCCTCAAACCCGTACGAGATCACGAAGATCACGTCGGCGTATTCGACCGCGGCCTGGAGACCGGGCGCGTGCTTGGCGGCGTCGAAGTTGGCCTCGATGACGCGCGTCTCGACGCCGTACTGCTGGGCGATGTTATCCAGGCCGGCCTTGCCGGAATCGTAGAAGGCCTCGTCACCGAGGGCGCCGTTGATCAGATAGACCACGCGCTTGGGCGCGGCCGTGGGCGTGGCGGCCGGCGCGCAGGCGCCCAGCAGCAGCGCGGCCAGCGCGACGAGCGAAAAGAGCTTGCTCTTCATTGTTTCTCCTCCAGGGGTGGGCTGTGTCTGGGATTCTACCCGGCCCGGCAGGCGGCGGCAAACGGCCGTGGCCGCGCAGTTGTCGGCGCGGCCGGGGTCTTGCCAAACAGCCGGCGCTGTGTTAAATTTCTCTGTCGCTGCGCGGGGCGCCTTCGCCCCGCGACTTTCTGCTCGTACTAGGCGCGGCGCCCGCCGGGCTGAGACGGGCATATCCCATGGAAAGGATAAGGGCATGCGTGACTACGAAGTGGCGTTAATCGCCCAGCCGGACCTCGACGAGGCCTCGCTGAACAATCTGATCGAAAAGACCAAGAACTGGGTTGGGGCCGCTGGAGGCCAGGTCCTGGGCGTGGATGTCTGGGGCCGGCGCCGCCTGGCTTACCCCATCCGCAAGCAGCAAGAGGGCCAGTACGTCTTTGTGCAGACGCAGATGTCGCCGGCCGGCACGCGCGAGGTCGAGCGCAACCTGCGCTTCACCGAGCAGATCTTGCGTTTCCTGATCGTCCGCGCCGACGAATAAGCGCCCGCCACGGCCGCGCGCCGCGCAAGCCCAGCAGGAGGAAGCATGAGCCGAGGATTGAACAAGGTCATGATCATCGGCAACCTGGGGCGGGATCCGGAGATGCGCTTCACGCCGTCGGGCCGCCCGGTGACGTCGTTCACCGTGGCTACCTCGCGGACCTGGAGCTCCCCGGATGGCGAACGCCACGAGGAGACCGAATGGTTCAACGTGGTGGCCTGGGGCAAGCTGGCCGAGACCTGCAAGCAGTACCTGGCCAAGGGCCAACAGGTGTACGTCGAAGGCCGGCTGCAGACGCGGCGCTGGGAGGACCAGGAAGGCCGCAAGCATTTCAGCACTGAGATCGTCGCCGACCGCATGCTCATGCTGGGCGAACGCAAGTCCGCCCACGGCGGCGAAGGCGCGCCGCTGACCGGCGACGCCTTTCAGGAAGAAGACGAGTTCCCATTCTAGATTAAGACCGCGGGCGGCCAGACGGCCGCCCGGCGAGGGAGTCAACCATCATGGATCGCGATCACGCTCAAGAAACCCCGTCCAGCTCCAGCTCCGGGTCCGAGGAGACCACCGAGCGCGAGCCGCGCTACAGCCGCGGGCCGCGCCCGTTTGTGCGCATCACGATCAGCGACGTCAAGCTGATCCACTACAAGAACTTTGAGTTCCTGCGCCAGTTTGTCACCGACCGGGGCAAGCTGCGCCCGCGCCGGCAGACTGGCATTTCGGCGGCGCATCAGCGCCTGATCGCCCAGGCCGTCAAACGCGCGCGCCACATGGCGCTGCTGCCGTTCGACCGCGAGCGCAACTAACACCCGGCGCCCTCCTGGCGTTCGCCAGTCGGTGGGCTGGACGGGGCATAGACGCGTGGCTGGCCTGGCCGCGCCTCTGTGCCCCGTCTGCGTGAGGAAATCAAGGTATGAGCAAGAATCTTCAGACGTCCGCGACGCCGACGCGCAAGCAGCTCTCCCGCGCCGAACGGGATCGGCGCATGCAGCGCTACATCCTGATCGGCACGATCGCGGTGGCGGCGATCCTGGTCCTTATTCTGGGCTACGCCTGGGTAGACCTGGCCGTCCTGCAGCCGCAGCAGCCGGTCGCTAAGGTTAATGGCACCGTCATCACTTCGGGTGAGTTCCAGAAGGCCGTGCGCTACCGCCGCTACCAGCTCATCGGCCAGTATGCGCAGGTGCAGAACAACATCGCGTTCTTCGGCACCGATAACCAGTTCGGCCAGTACTTTCAGCAGCAGCTCCAGCAGATCGAGTTTCAGCTGACCGACAACACCACCCTCGGCCGCGAGGTGCTCAACGACCTGATCGACGACCAGTTGATCCGGCAGGAGGCCGTGCGGCGCGGGATCACGGTGAGCGCCGAGGAGCTGGAAGCCGGCGTGCGCGAGTTCTATGGGTACTTCCCGGACGGCACCCCCACGCCCACCATTACGCCCACCGACGCGCCGACCTATGTGCCGCCGACCGTGAACCCGACGGTGGTGGCGGCGTGGACGCCGACTGCCACGCTGACGCCCACCGCCACGCTGACCCCGACCGCCACCAGCACGCCCGGCCCGACGCCCACGCTGGAGCCCACCGGGACGCCCGAACCGACGATCACGCCGCTGACCACGCAGGCCTATGCCACGCGCGTGTCCGATTACCTGGGCAGCGTGCGCACGGACACCGGCCTGGCTGAAGCCGACGTGCGCCGCTACGTTGAGGCGGTGCTGTACCGCCAGAAGCTGGCGGCCGTGATCGGCGCCGACGTGCCGACGAGCGCGGTCCAGGTCCACGCGCGCCACATCCTGGTGGCGGACGAAGCCACCGCCAAGGACCTCAAGGCCCGGCTGGAGGCCGGCGAGGCCTGGGACGCCCTGGCCGCCCAGTATTCCACCGATACGTCCAACGCCGCGCAGGGCGGCGATCTGGGCTGGTTCGGCACCGGCGCCATGGTGGCCGAGTTCGAGACCGCGGCCTTCAATACGCCGGTCGGCACCATCAGCGACCCGGTCAACACCCAGTTCGGGTGGCACCTGATCCAGGTGCTCGGCCAGGAGGAGCGCCCGCTCTCCGCGTCTGATCTGGAGACGAAGCGCCAGGAGGCCTTCGATGCCTGGCTGTCCGACCAGCGCCAGGCCACCGGGGCCGACGGCGCGGCCGTTGTGGAGACGTTCGACGTGTGGCTGAACCGCGTGCCGGACGAGCCCAGCCTGGTCTCCAGCCTCTCGCAGTAGCGGTCTGACTTTCGATCCTCGAGCCGGCGCCTGCGCGTCGGCTCTTTTGTTTTGGCTGCGGCCATGTTCGGGCCGGGCCGGGAAAGGCGCGCACCATGAACGTTTTTGTGGACGGCCTGCTCGCCGGTTTCGCCATCGCGGTCCCGGTCGGCGCCATCGCGATCCTGATCCTGGAGACGGCGCTGCGGCGGGGCTTCCTGGATGGGTTCGCGGCCGGCGCCGGAGCCGCCACGGTCGACCTGCTCTATGCTTCGCTGGCCGGCCTGGCCGGGCAGGTGCTGGCGCCGCTGCTGGCGCCGGTCGCCTCAGCCCTGCGCCTGCTCAGCGGCCTGGTCCTGGTGGGTCTGGGCGCCTGGGGGCTGTGGCGCGGGCTGACCGCGCCGCGGCCGGCGGCCGGCGTTTCCCTTCAGCCGGCGGCCCTGCTGCCGGGCGGCTGGCTGCGCACCTATGGCCAGTTCGTGGGTTTGACCCTGCTCAACCCGATGACGGTGGCGTACTTCGCCGCCTTGATGCTCGGGCAGAATGCGCGTGCGCCGCTGCTCGGCCTGGACCGCGTCTGGTTCGTAGCCGGGGTGGCGCTGGCGTCCTTCGCCTGGCAGACCACCTTGGCCGGGATCGGCGCCCTGGCGCATCGGCGCTTGTCGCCGCGGGTGCAGTTCTGGACCAGCCTCCTGGGCAACGGCATCGTAGCGCTGCTGGGCGTGCGCCTGCTGTTCCCGGCCTGAGGAAAGCGAGCTTAGTTCGATGACGACTCCGCGCACCGCCTCGCCTGATCGGGAGGCCGGCCTCCGCCTCTTCCTGATCTTGTTCACGGCCGCCCTGATCCTGCTGGCGTGCCGGCCGCAGGTTCCGACGGCGGCGGTTGCGACCGCCGCTCCAACGCTTGGCCTGTCGGCCACGCCGCCGCCAACCCCGACTGGGCCGGCCACGGCCGCAGCTACTGGAGCAGCTGCGACCGCGTCCCCGCCCGCCCGCCCGTCGCCGGCGCCCGCCGCCGCGGCCCTGTCAGAGGCCGGGCCGTGGTGGCTGCTGTACGGGGACGCGGGCGCCTGGGCCGTCAACGCCGATGGCAGCGCCCTGACGCGGCTCACCGACGCGCCGGTGATTGAAGCCTGGGCCGCGCCGCACGGGGGCGGGGTCGCTTTTCGCTCGGCCGCCGCCTGGGACACGTACGCGGCGCTGGCGCTGGAGACCCTGCACCTGCCGGCCGGCGTTCGGCAGACGATCTCGCCGCTGCTGCCGGAGGGCCAGGCTTTCGCCACCGACATCGATCAGCTCTTTCAGGATCCGCTCTTTGAGGCGCTGCGGGCCATCGTCGACTATGCCCGGCCGGCCTGGTCGCCGGATGGCCGCCAGCTGGCTTTCAGCAGCGCCCATGACGGCGCCTCGGCGGACCTGTATGTGGCCGACCTGGAAGCCGCCGGCGCGAGCCCCGTGCGGCGCCTGACGGACGGCTCCAGCCAGGCCTATCACCTGAGCTGGTCGCCGGACGGCCGCGTCATCGTGCACGTGGCCGCGGACGCTTTCGGGACCGGGGCCGGCTACGCGGTCAGCGGCGTGTGGGCGGCCCGCGCCGATGGCGCCGGGGTGACGCCGCTGTACACGCCCACCCGCAGCGGCGACGAGGTCATCCTGGGCTGGTGGTCGCCCACCACCTTCGTCGCCCACTCGTTCACGGTCACATGCGGCTATTATGGCCTGCGCGCGTATGACCTGGCGACCGGTGCGGTCCGGCCGCTCTGGAACTACTTCTCGCGCGCGGCCATGGACCCGCGCCCGGTGGAGGCCGGCGGCACCGGCGCCATCCTGATCTCGGTCGGGGATTTTGTGGCGGACTGCAACGGCGATGACCGCACCGGCCTGTTCCTGATCACGCCGGGCGCGGATGAGCCGCAGGCGGTGCCGGGCGACGGGCGGGATGTGAGTTGGGACGAGGAACTGCAGGCGTTTGCGGTGCGGGCCGGCGAGCAGCGCCCCACGCTGTACGTCAGCGCGCAGGGCGCCGTGCTGGGCACGAGCGACCAGCCGGCCGCTCTGGTCGGTCAACTGCCGGACGGTCAGTGGTGGGCGGGGCGAGGGCCGGAGGGCGGGCTCCTGATCGGCGCGCGCGCTGAGACGGTGCGCCAGGTCTTCGGCGGTCTGGTGACGCGCTGGTCGTGGTCCCCGGATTACAGCACGCTGCTGATCCTGGCCCCGCAGGCCGACGGCCGGCAGCGCTTACACGTGGCGCGCGCCCCGCAGTTTGCGCCGCTGCCCGTGGGCGACGGCCTGCCGGACGAGGCGGTCTGGGTGATGCCCTGAGCGGGTCGAGGTTCAGTCTTCGCCGTGCCCGATCCGCTCCAGCGTCAGCGGTGCGTTGCGCGGCGTCTCCACGCGCTCACCGTCCAGCTTGAGGCTGATCATCTGGCTGGCCGAGTCGGCGCCCATGGTGATGCCGTAGACGGTCTCGGCCACCTGCACGGTGTTGCGGTTGTGGGTGACGATCATGAACTGGGTAGACTGCGAAAGCTCTTCCAGCATGTCGCGGTAGCGCCCGACGTTGGCCTCGTCCAGCATGGCGTCGACCTCGTCCAGCACGCAGAAAGGCGTGGGTGAGACGCGCAGCAGGGCGAAGATCAGGGCGCAGGCGGTGAGGCTGCGCTCGCCGCCGGACAGCATCGAGAGGGTCTGGGTGCGTTTGCCCGGCAGTTTGCACTGGATCTCGACGCCGCTGGTCGTCAGGTGTTCGGGGTCGGTCAGGGCCAGCTTGGCGGTGCCGCCGCCGAACAGGCGCGTGAAGGTCTCGCGGAAGTGGATCGAGACGGCGTCGAAGGTCTTGCGGAACTCGCGTTCCATGAGCACGTCCAGCTCGGTGATCACGTCGTGGAGCTGCGTCTTGGCGGTGTCCAGGTCGGCCACCTGGGTGGTCAGGAAGTCATGGCGCTCCTTGACTTCCAGGTATTCGCGTTCGGCCTCCGGGTTGATGGCGCCCATGCGGCGCAGCTGCCCGCGCTTGCGGTTGAGTTGGTCCTCCAGGCCGTCCGGCAGGGCCTCCACGCGCGCCAATTTCTCGACGATCGGGTACATGGGCAGGGGGGTCGGCCCGGTCAGCGAATCGCCATAGTCGAACTCCACCAGCCCGAAGTCCTCCTCCACCCGGCGGCGCAGCCCCTCCAGTTCTTCCTTTTTGCGCGTGTAATCCAACTGGATTTGGGCGTTGCGTTTCTCGGCCGCGTGCAGCCCGGCGCGCGCCTCCGTATCGTCGGTCTCGCGCCGGTTTTGTTCGGCCTCCAGCTCCACCAACTGGGCGGCGGCCGGCTGCAGGCGCAGGTTGATCTCGCTGATCTGCGCGGCCAGTTCGGCGGCGCGCTGGCGGGTGGCGATCAGGGCCTCGTCCACGCGCCGGCCCTCGGCCGCCAGGCGTTCGATCCGGCCGCGCCGGTCGGCCAGCAGGGATTGAGTGGCGGCGCGGGCTTGCTCCAGTTCGGCGGCGCGCGTCTGCGCGTCCTGCACGGCGCGCGCGGCCACGGCGGCGGCGGTCTGCCAGCGCGCCAGCTGGGCGGCGGCGGCCTCCACCGTGAAGGTCTCGAGCGTGCTGAGCGCGGCGCTGGCTTCGGCTTCGGCGGCGGCGCGCGCCTCGGCCAGCTGCGCCAGCCGGCTTTGCGTGGCTTCGGCGTCGGCGGCCAACTGGGCGGCCTCGCGCTCCAGGGCGTCCACGCGCTCGCGGCGCAGCTGCACTTCGTGCGCGGCCCGTTCTGCCTCCAGGGCGACGGCGTCGCGGGCCAGGGTGACGCGCCGCTCCTGGTCTTGGGCGGCGCGCAACTCGGCCTGGCGCTGGTCCAGGGCGGCCCGCGCCGCCTCCACGGCCTGGGCGGCCCGCGCCTGGGCGGCTTCTTTCTCGGCGATGACGGCGGCCTGCGCGGCCAGCTCGGCGGAGAGGTCGCGGCGCTCGCGGGCCTGCTGCAGCACCGACGCGGCCTCGCGCCCGCCCAGCACCGGCCCGGCGGCCCAGAAGACTTCGCCGGCCAGGGTGACGACGGCCGCGGTCTGCGGCAGGGCGGGCAGCAAGCGGCGGGCGGCCGCGCGGTGGGTCACGATCACGACCTGGCCGAGCAGCAGGTCGGCGGCCGGCTGCAAGCCGGGCTCCACCGTCACCAGCTGCGCGGCCACGCCCAGGCAGTCCGGGTCGGCTGGCGGCGTGAGCGGCGTCGGCGCGGTCAGGGCGGCGAGCGGCAGCAGGGCCGCGCGCCCGCTGGCCTCGCCCAGGGCGTCCAGGGCGGCTTCGGCCTCGGCCCGGTCGTCCAGCACCAGGGCTTCCAGGTTAGCGCCGAGGGCGGCGCTGATGGCGAGCTCGTATTCGGCCGGGACGCGCAGCAACTCGCCCAGCACGCCGCGCGCCGGGAACTGGCGGGCAAGCAGGGCTTTGGCGCCAGGTGTGAAGCCGGCCAATTCGGCGCGCGCGTGTTCCAGAACCTCCTGGCGGGCGCGCAGCCGCTCCAGTTCGGCGCGGGCAGCGGCCACGCGTTCGGCCGCCGACACCCGTTCGGCTTCGGCTGCGCGCAGCGCCTCGGCCTGGGCGCGGGCGGCGGCGTCGGCGTCCTGCCGGAGCCGGTGCTGTTCGTTGAGCGCGGCCGTGGCGGTGGTCACCCGGCCGCGCGCCTCGGCCTCGGCCTGGGTGAGCTGGGCCAGCACCTGGTTCTGTTCGGTCCGCGTCGCGGCCACGCGGTCGCGGCGTTCGAGCAGCTGATTGAGGCGTGCCTGGTCGGCGTTGGTCTGGGTGTCGAGTTGGCCGAGGGATTGGCGCGCCTGAGCCTCGCGCTGGCGCAGCCGGACGCGCTCGCTCTCGCGGTCGGCCAGTGCGGTCTGCGCGGCCGCGGCCTGCTGCCCGGCCTCGGCGGCCTCGGCGGACAGGCCGGCGACCTCGGCGGCGGCCGCCTCGGCGCGGCGCGCTTGCTCGGCCAGCTGGTGTTCCAGCGGCTCGAGCTCGGTCAGGACCGTGTCACGCTGATCGGTCAGCGAGCGCAGGCGCTCGTCGGCCACGGCCAGCTCGCGGTCCAGCGCCTCGCGCTCGCCGCGCCGCTCGTCGATCTGGCGGCGCCAGTCGTTCAACTGGGCGCGCACCGCGGCCACCTGCGCGCGCAGGCCGCCCATGGCCTGGTCTTGCTGTTCCTGTTGGGATTGGCGTCCGAATAATTCGATGGCGGACTGCTCGGAGGCCACGCGCGCCTCTTCCAGCGTCTCCACGGCGCGATGCCAGTGATAGCCGTACCAGATCTTCAGCAGCGAATCCAGGTCGGCCTTGACCTGGTTGAAATCGCGGGCGCGCTGAGCCTGGCGCTCGAGCGAGCGCAGGCGCGGCTTGATCTCGGCCAGGATATCGAGCACGCGGTCCAGGTTGCGCTGGGTGGCCTCCAGCTTCTTGAGCGCGTCCTCGCGCTTGTTGCGGTACAGGCCGATGCCGGCCGCCTCTTCGAAGAGCGAGCGGCGCTCCTCGGGCTTGAGCGCCAGGGCGGCATCGATCAGGCCCTGGCCGATGATGGTGTAGGTGCGCTCGGACAGCCCGACGCGCGCCATCAGGTCGTTCAGGTCGCGCAGGCGGACGCGCTGGCCGTTGAGCAGGTACTCGTTCTGGCCGTCGCGGTAGGCGCGGCGGCTGATGGCGACCTCGCTGAAGTCGATGGGCAGCCAGCCGTCGGAGTTGTCAAAGGTCAGCGTGACCTGGGCCATGCCGGCGCGCGGGCGCAGGTCCGAGCCGCCGAAGATCATGTCTTCGGTCTTCTTGCCGCGCAGCAGGCTGTAAGACTGCTCGCCGAGCACCCAGCGGATGCCGTCGACGACGTTGGACTTGCCCGAGCCGTTGGGGCCGACGATGGCGGAGACGCCGGCGCCGAAGACGAAGTCGGTTTTGCCGGCGAAGGATTTGTAGCCGTGCAGTTCGAGATGCTTGAGGCGAAGTGGCATGCCGGAGTGTGGCCTGGTGAGTGCGGGTTGAGAATAAGCGATGGCGGCTAAGCTGGCGAAGTATAGCCGCGCGGGGCGGGCGGGGCAAGGCGGCGCCCGCGTGAAATCAGCCGGGTGAGTTCCGGGGCGGCCAGCGCGGTGCCGCGCTATGGAGGCGCGGCGAAACTCGGCGTCGCGGCGGCCAACGAGGCCCTCGCTGGCCGGTGCATGTCTGCGCCGGACAGTGTCGGTCCGGGCGATTCCGGTGGACGCGAAGCCAGATGTGGTAAACTAACCTCTCTTAGTAAGATTTAGCGGCAGACGGGCTGAGAGTGCGACTTGGCTGTGCGTTTCGCCAAAAGGACTCTCAGTGAGTTTCGCTTCGTTCAACCTCCACCCGCGCATCGCCTCCGGCGTTCAGGCCGTGGGCTATGAGCAGCCCACCCCCATCCAGGAACAAGCTATCCCGCCGGTGATGGCCGGCCGGGACGTGCTCGGCCTGGCCCAGACCGGCACGGGCAAGACGGCGGCCTTCGCCCTCCCCATTTTGCAGCGCCTCATGGAGGGGCCGCGCGGCCGCATCCGCGCGCTCATCCTGGCGCCCACGCGCGAGCTGGCCGAACAGATCCACGACAACATCAACGACCTGGGCCAGCACACGCGCAGCCGCAGCGTCACGCTCTACGGCGGCGTCAGCCAGCGTCCGCAGGTAGAACGCCTGCGCAGCGGCGTCGAGATCGCCGTGGCCTGCCCCGGCCGGCTGCTGGACCTGATCGGCCAGCGTGAGATCGACCTGAGCCACGTCGAAGTGCTGGTGCTGGATGAAGCCGACCGGATGATGGACATGGGCTTTCTGCCCGAAGTCCGGCGCATCCTCAAGCACGTGCCGGCCAAGCGCCAGACGCTGTTCTTCTCGGCCACCATGCCGGACGACATCCGCGACCTGGCCCATGAGATGTTGCACAACCCGGTCACCGTGCAGATCGGCCAGCCGGCGCCGGCCGCCACCGTCTCCCACGCGCTCTACCCGGTGGCCGGCCACCTGAAGACGGGGCTGCTGATGGAACTGCTCGGCCAGACCGACACCGAATCAGTGCTGGTCTTCACGCGCACCAAGCACCGCGCCAAGCGGCTGGCCGATCAGTTGAAGCGCTCCGGTTTCAAGACGGCGTGTCTGCAGGGCAACCTCTCGCAGAACCGGCGTCTGGAGGCCATGGACGATTTCCGCGAGGGCCGGGTGCAGATCCTGGTGGCCACCGACATCGCCGCGCGCGGCATCGACGTCACCAGCATCTCGCACGTTATCAACTACGACATGCCTGACACGGCCGAGGCCTACACCCACCGCATCGGCCGGACCGGGCGGGCCGCCAAGACCGGCGACGCCTTCACGTTCGTGACGGACGAGGACACCGACATGGTGCGCGCCATCGAGCGCCTGTTGGGCACGCGCCTGGAGCGGCGGACGATGCCGGGCTTCGATTATGGCGCGCCGGCGCCCGAACGCGCCGACGGCGGCGGGCGGCCAGCCGGCGGGCGCGCTCCGGCCCAGAGCCGGCGCCGACCCAGCCCGGCGCCAGCCCCAGCGGCTGCGCCAGCGCCCGCCCCGCGCGCGTCCACGTCCGACGGCGAGTCCGGCGGCAACGCCTGGACGGCCCTGCGCCGGCCTAACAAACGTCGGCGCCCGACCTTCCCGCACCCGTCTGGGCCGCGGCGGTAGGCCGGCCCAGCAACGCAAGCCGACGGCCGCTGAACTAACGAATACCAACGAATCAGGTTTTCGAGCCAAAGCAGTATCAAACGCAGGCAACCGCAGTGTCCGAGTCGTTGTCAGGCCCAGCAGACCGGCGGAAGCTGGGCTGACGTTAGGGCCGGTGGAAATTGGTAGAGGCAAAAGGACCCGACCAGATGTTGGAACAAAACTCTCAACACGTTATGCAGGTGGAACGCACTCATGCCTCCGGGGCCGAGGAGTGGCATTGCCCGGCGTGCGGGCGGCGCATGCTGGTAAAGTGGCACCCGCGCTTTCGGCGGATTGTAATTGAAGAGGGCGATGCGACCGTCGCCCACAGCGGCCTGCGCGTTGACCGATCCGTCTTGTCGCCGGTGGCCGCGCCTCGAGCGGCGGAGGAGTCGGAACTGGCTCCCGAGGATCATGCGCGCCTGGCCGCCTGGGAAGCCTGGCTCTCGGACGTCGACTTCGACAATCGCCCTGCGGGCGACGACTGAGCGCCATCCGGAAACCGCGGCCAGGCATTCTCTTCTGTGTAAGTGGAACGAATGCCGGGCTCGATCAAACAGGATCAGACCCCCTCCTCAAAGCAGTCGAGGGGCGCCTGGTCCTGTTCAAGTTAACGGGCCGGGCGGATCTGCAGCAGCCCGCCGGCCAGAGTGGCATTTGGCCAAGCCCTCGGCTCTGGGTTTAATTTGCTCTGGCCGAGCCAGACAGCGGCTGAGAGCCGATACAAACCGCGCGGCAGGGCCGGCCCCTCCACGACCACCTCGCACCGCCTCTGGCAAATCAACCGGCCCCGCGCTTCGCTTAGATAGACATGGCGCTCCTGGCTCAGGCTTCTGGCGCTGACCACGGCCTGATAATCCCGCGCGGCCCCGGGCGGAAAGGCAGCGCCGGCCAGTTCAAGCTGCAAGCGGACGATGAAGTGTTGCTCCAGGGCGAATGTCCGGCATGGCCCGGCCTGGGGTTCGGCCGCCGCTTGCAGGCTCCGAAGGCATAGCCGCCCGGCGAGCTCGGCTTCAGCGATTCGGCCTGGCGCCGAGGCGGGCTGGACCGTTGACTCCGGCGCAGCCGGGGCCGAGCGCCCGGGCCGCCCCGGATCGACCACCAGCTTGTCGGGGTCTATCGCGGGCATGATTAGGGCAGCCGGATCCTCCACGGCCGCAGCGGGCGGCGTGCCGGCCGGCAACGCGATCGGGGCGGGGGCATCCAGCACGGAGTTGTCCGGCGGGGCCGCGGACTTGACCGGCGAGGGTCGGCGGCTGATCGGCCGTGGGCCGGCCATGCGGGCGGAGGCCACGCTGTCGCTGCCCGCGGGTTGAGCGACTGTGGCAAGGGGCGGGATTGCGGCACCGCTGTGCCCGCTTAGAAACGCGAGCAGGCCGGCGAGGTCCCAGCCGGCCCAGGTCTCTGAATCCCCGGTCTGAACATGTACGGCGCGTGACCGGCGCGGCCCGCCCGCCTCATCGAGAAGCAGATCGAGCGTAAACGTGGCGTAGCGCTGGCGGCCCGTCCCGATGGCGGAGGCCGGCGCCCCCGGCTTGGCGGCCCGGCTTAAGCGCCGCGCCTGGGGCAGCCAGCCCGCGTTTTTGATACGCGCCTCGGAGAGGCCCGGCACCCGCCGGGCTAACTCGGCCGCCGTCAGCGCGGCCAGGCTCGCGCAGGTCTTCACGCCGGCGGCGCGCAGGCGTTTCGCCACAGCCGGCCCGATGCCGCGGACTCGTTCAAGATCAACGTCCGGGCGGCGAGGTGGCGCAGGCGATTTTGGGTGGCGCGGTTTGGCGCTCACGGCGGCTGCGTTGCGGCGCGCCCGACGTGGCCGGCCAGCTGGCC
>CALFZO010000061.1 GCA_937952305.1 uncultured Anaerolineales bacterium
CCCCCGCCCCGTCCCAAGGCAGTGCAGCGACAACGCCTGACGGAGCGGTTGAACGCCGGGCTGGCGGCGGCTCGCCGCCTGACCCTGATCGCGGCGCCCGCCGGCTTTGGCAAAACCACACTGACGGGCGAATGGGTGGCGGGCCTGGCGCGGCCCGCCGCCTGGTTGTCACTAGATGAGGGCGACAACGACCCGACCCGGTTCCTGACGTACCTGGTGGCGTCGATCCAGACCGTGGCGGCCGAGTTTGGCGCGGCGGAACTGGCGCTGCTGCAATCCCCCCAGCCGCCCCCCGCTGAAAGCATCCTGACCGCCCTGCTGAATGCCTTGGCCGCACTGCCCGAGCCGCTGATCCTGGTCCTGGACGATTACCACGTGATCCAGGCCCCGGCCATCCACCGCGCCCTCACGTATCTGCTCGAGCACCTGCCCCCGCAGCGCCACGTGGTCCTCACCAGCCGGGAAGACCCGCAACTGCCGCTGGCCCGCTACCGGGCGCGGGGGCAGCTGACTGAACTGCGCGCCGCCGACCTGCGGTTTACCGCCGCGGAAGCGGCAGAATTTCTGAGCCAGGTCATGGACCTCCACTTCACGGAGGCGGACCTGATCGTGCTGGAAACCCGCACCGAAGGCTGGATCGCCGGACTGCAGCTGGCCGCCCTGGCCCTGCAAGGAACGCCGTCCGCGCAGGGCCGCCCGGATGTCGCCGGGTTCATCCGCAGCTTTGCGGGCGATCACCGCTACATCGTCGACTACCTGGTCGAGGAGGTGCTCCAGCGCCAACCGGAACCGGTGCGGCGCTTCTTGCTGCAAACGGCCATCCTGGACCAATTGAGCGGCCCATTGTGCGAGGCGGTCACCGGCCAGACCGAGGGCAGCGCGCGCTTAGAGGCCCTGGAGCGCGGCAACTTCTTTGTGGTGCCGTTGGATGACCAGCGCCGCTGGTACCGCTATCACCACCTCTTCGCCGATGTGCTCCGGGCGCATGTGAAGGCCGAGCAGCCCGAACAAATGGCGACTCTGCACCAGCGCGCCAGCGTCTGGTATGAGCAGAACGGCGCGGCGGCCGAGGCCATTCGCCACGCCTTGGCCGCCCAGGCTTTCGAACGGGCCGCCGACTTGATCGAGCGGGCTGTGCCGGCGCTGCAGCGCAATCGGCAGGAGGCCGTCCTCTTGGGCTGGCTGCGGGCGCTGCCCGAGACAGTGTTCCAGCGGCGCCCGGTGCTGAACGGCCGCTTTGCCGCAGTGCTACTACAGAACGGCGAGCTCGAAGGTGTGGAGGTCCGCCTGCGGGCGGCCGAACAAGGGCTGGATCAAGCAGCGGGTGAGGCCGAGCGAGTGGTGGCCGATGAGTCCGAATGGCGTCGCCTGCCGGGTTGGATCGCCGTGCATCGGGCGGGTCTCGCCCTGGCGCTGGAAGACGTGGCCAACGCCCGGCATTACGCGCTCCGCGCGCTGGAGTTGGTTGCGGAAGATGACCATCTCGGGCGCGGCGCGGCGGCGGCGCTGCTGGGGCTCGCCGCCTGGCGGACTGGTGACCTGGAGGCGGCCCAGCAAGGATATTTTGAAAGCATCGCCCGACTGGAACGCGCCGGGCACTTCGCCGACGTGCTGGGCTGTTCGCTCGCCCTGGCCGACATGCAGATCGCGCAAGGCCGCCTGGCGGCGGCCAGGCAAACCTACGAACGGGCCTTGCGGCTGGCGCCGGACCGGGGCCTGCCGGCCTTGCGCGGCACGGCCGACATGTATGTGGGCCTGAGCGAGCTGCACCGCGAGCACAACGAGCTGGAAGCGGCCGCGCAGTTTTTGCAGCGGGCCGAGGCCCTGGGTGAGCACCTGGGGCTGCCCCAAAACCCCTATCGGCGGCGCGTGGCCCGGGCGCGCCTGCAAGCTATCCAGGGTGACCTGGAGGGCGCGCTCGCCTCGCTGGCTGAAGCGGAGCGCCGGTACATCGGTGATTTCTCCCCGAATGTGCGCCCCATCGCGGCCTTGAAGACCAGGCTGTGGCTGAGGCAGGGTCGGTTAGATGAAGCGCAGAGCTGGGTCCGCGCGCAGGGCCTGTCGGTTGACGACGACCTGAGCTATCTGCGCGAGTTCGAGCATCTGACCCTGGCTCGGGTGCTGCTGGCCCAATCGCAGGCCGGTCACGCCGGCCCAGCGCTGGACGCGGCTCAACGGCTGCTGGGGCGCCACCAGCAAGCCGCCGCCGCCGGCGGCCGGACCGGCAGCCTGATCGAGGCGCTGTTGCTGCAAGCTCTGGCGGATCAGGCCCGCGGTGATCTGGCGGCGGCGGCAGCGCCGTTAGGGCGCGCGCTGCACCTGGCGGAGCCGCTGGGCTATGTGCGCGTGTTCTTGGATGAAGGCGAGGCGCTGGCCCGGCTGCTGCGCGCCGCGTCCGCCCGCGGCCGCCTGCCGGGCTTGGCCGCCCGGCTATTGACGGCGTTTGAGCCCGAGGCGCTGCCGAACGCCGGCCCGGCGTTGGCCTCCCCGGCGCGCGTCGGGCAGCTGCTGATTGAGCCGCTGAGCCAGCGTGAGCTGGAAGTGCTCCGGCTGTTCCGGGCCGATCTGTCCGGACCCGAGATCGCGCGCGAGCTGGTGATCGCCCTGAGCACCCTGCGCACCCATACCAAACGCATTTACGGGAAGCTCAACGTCAACAGCCGCCGGGCTGCCGTCAGCCGCGCGCTCGAGCTGGGCTTGCTCTGACCGTTCCGTTCCTCCTCAGCCAACCCTAGAGCCCGGCGGGATCCCGTCTCCGCCGGGCTTTTTATGGCGCCCCCCGCTCCCCGCGGCAATCACCAGATTTGGGGACGACATCTCCCCACATGGCTTGGTAAGGTGCGGCCGTGGTCAGGAAGCCGACCGCGCGGGGCCAGCCCAAGAAGGGCGATGCCGGCAACACCCCCTGACCGCGCCGGCTCACAATCAACCAATTGGACCCCCGCCCGGCCCAGGGGCCGGGCGCCAACACCGCCAGTGATTACCAATGCGCGAACAAGGAGACGCCCTCATGAACACCAGACACCTCATTCGTTGGGCCGGGCTGGCGGCGCTGGTCGCCGGACTCTGTTTCGTGATCGGGGAGCTGCTGCGTCCCCCGGTTATCTTGGCGTCGGTCGCCACCCCGCGCTGGGTGATCGTCCACGGCCTGGCCCTCGCCGTGGGTGGGTTTGGCCTGGTGGGAGTGACAGCGATCTACGCCCGGCAAGCCGCCGCCGCCGGCAAGCTGGGTCTGGCCGGCTATCTCCTGCTGAGTCTGTGGCTGCTGCTCTCGTTTGCCTTCGCCTTCTTCGAGGCCTTTGTCTTGCCCAGGCTGGCGCAGGCGGCGCCCAGTTTGGCCGAGGGTTTCGTGGCCATGTTCGCCCGGTCCTCTAATGCGCCGAACTTGGGTGCCTTCTCGGCCCTGTGGAGCCTCGCCGACATCTTGTTTATACTCGGCAGCCTGGTGTTTGGAATTGCGACGTTTCGCGCCGGCGTCCTGTCGCGCTGGGCGGCCGGTCTGTTTACCGTCGGGATCGGTCTGGCCCCCGCCTATGGGCTGCTGCCGGCCTCGCTTCAGCCGCTCGTGGCGCTGCCGATCGGCCTGGGCCTGGCCGGGCTGGGCTGCGCGCTCCTAACGGAACGCCACCCGCCCGCCGCGCACCGCGGCTCTGGCCGGGGCACGGTTCAGCTTCACCCGCACAGCGCCGAGTAGGCCGGGCGGCGGGCCGCACAACCCAACCATTCAGCAGGAAAGCAGCTTATGCATAACCTGGCTCTCTCGGTCGTCAGTGCAATCTGCATGGGGCTGGGCGCCACGCTCACCTTCGATCTGTGGGCGCTGTTTCTCAAGTTCGCCTTGCGGATGGCGCCGTCCAATATCTGTCTGGTCGGACGCTGGCTTCGCTACATGCCAGAAGGAATCGTCAGGCACGCAAACATCACAGCGACTGCGCCCAGACGCGCCGAATGCCTGCTCGGCTGGGCCGCCCACTACCTGATCGGTGTCACGTTCGCCCTGGTTTTCGTCGCCCTGGCCGGCCCCGCCTGGCTTCGGCAGCCGACGCCGATCCCGGCGCTCCTGTTCGGCCTCGCCACGGTCCTGGCGCCCTTCTTCATCATGCAGCCATTAATGGGGCTTGGATTGGCCGCGTCCAAGACGCCGCAGCCTGAGCAGGCCAGGCTGCGGAGCCTGATGAATCATGCGGCCTTTGGTGCTGGTCTCTATCTCTTTGGGTTGCTGGTCAGCTGGCTGCCTTGGCTTCGCGCCTGAAGGATCAGTGCGCTCCGCAGCGCACGCCGGCGTGCTCGTGGTCGGTCGAGGCCGGCGGCCCTGGCGTCGGGCCCTTAAACACCCAAAGAATCCGCTGGACTTGATTGCACTCAGGCGGTGTGGGCCGCGATGGAGCGATAAATGGGCGCCAGGGCCGGGTACAGTCCTTGATAGACGGGGTAGCCGCGCGCATAGGCTGTCTGTGCCTCCCCCGGAGCTGTGACGCCGGTCACGCGCACAGCCGCGTCGCCGGCCGCGGCCACCGACGACCATACGCCCGCCCCAACACCGGCCAGCAGCGCCGCGCCATACGCCGCACCTTCGGTCGAAGTCACGGTGGCCAACTCCGCGCCGAAGACATCGGCCAGCAGTTGCCGCCAGAAGGCGCTCTTGATCCCGCCGCCCGAAGCCCGCACCTGGCCGGCCGCCCGCTGCGCAGCCAGCCCGTGTATCAGCTCCAGCGAGTCGCGCAGGCCGTAGCTCACGCCCTCCAGCACGGCCCGCGTCAGGTGCGCCTGGGTATGGCGCACGGTCAGGCCCACGAAGGCCCCGCGCGCGTCGGGGTCAGGGTGCGGGGTGCGCTCGCCGGTGAGGTACGGCAGAAAGTACAGGCCTTCGCTGCCGGCCGGCACCCGCGCCGCGCTCTCGGTCAGGAGGTCGTAGACATCCCGGCTTTCGGCCGCGGCTTGGGCCTGGACCGCCTCGCTCAGCGTGTCCCGGAACCAGCGAAAGCTGCCGGCGGCCGAGAGCATCACACCCATCCAGTGCCACTGACCCGGCACGGCATGGCAGAAGGCGTGCAGGCGCCCCTGTGGCTCAGGGACGTAGTGCTCGGACGCCGCGAAGATCACGCCCGACGTGCCCAACTGCAGCGAGACCAGCCCCGGCCGCACGACGCCCATGCCCACCGCGCCGGCCGCCTGGTCGCCGCCGCCGGCCGCGATCGGTGTGCCGGCCAGCAGCCCAGTCAGGGCTGCGGCCTCGGCGCTCACCGTCGTGCTGGCCACGGGCGACTCGGTCACGGTCGGCAGCCAGGCGCGCGGGAGCTCCAGCGCGGCCAGCATCTCGTCTGACCAGGTCCGGGCGCCGACGTCGAACAGCGCCGTGCCGGACGCGTCCGAGACTTCGCCGTAGAAGCCGCCGCTCAGCTTGTAGCGGACGTAGTCTTTGGGCAGGAGCACCGTGGCGATGCGCCGATAGTGCTCGGGCTCGTTCTCCTTGACCCAGGCCAGCTTGGGCGCCGTGAAACCTGTGAGCACGGGGTTGCCGGTCAAAGTGATGACCCGCTGAGCGCCCACCCGCTCCGTGATCGCCCGGCATTGGGCGGCCGTGCGCTGGTCGTTCCACAGGATGACCGGCCGGACCAGTTCGCCGTGCGCGTCCAGCGTCACCAGGCCGTGCATCTGCCCGGTCAAGCCCAGGCCGACGATGGCGCGGCCGGTGAGGCCGGCTTGAGCCAGCGCGGCCCGGATGCTCGTAACGGCGGCGCTCCAGAAAAGTTCCGCGGACTGTTCGGTCCAGCCGGGCCGCGGCGTCTCGTACGGGTACTCAGCCGCGGCGACGGCCACCACCCGGCCGGTCTCGTCGATGATGAGCGCCTTGGTGGCTGTGGTGGAGGTGTCGAGGCCCAGCAGGTATGGCATGGCGTCACCTCACGCCCAGCAGAATTTCCACGGTCAGTTGGTCCAGCCGCTCATAGCCCAATCCGCGCCGGCCCAGGGCCGCGCGGTCGAACGTCTGCGCCTTGAGGGCCGTCGCCTTCTCCCGGGAGTAAGGGCCGAACAGCGGCGCCAGGGCCGGATCGGCGGCGGTGAACCCCGCGCGCAGCGCCTGGATCTCAGGATCGGCGTTCCAGCGGGCGGCCTTCTCCTTCAGGATTAGATAGGTCCGCATACAGCCGCGCGCGAAGGCCTTCACACCTTCAAAGTCCTCCGTGCGGTAGGCGTGCGCGTCAAAGTGCTTCGAGCCGGCGTAGCCGACGTCCTCCAGGAACTTGACCAGGAAAAAAGCCTGCTTCAGGTTGTGGCTGCCGAAGCGGAAGTCCTGGTCATAGCGCGCGAAGTTCTGATCATTCAGGTCGATGTGGAAGAGCTTGCCGGCGTCCCAGGCCTGGGCCACGTTGTGCAGGAAGTTCAGGCCAGCCATCTGCTCATGGGCGACCTCCGGGTTGACACCGACCATCTCGGGGTGCTCCAGAGTCGCGATAAAGGCCAGCATATGGCCGGTGGTCGCCAGGTAGATGTCGCCGCGCGGCTCGTTGGGCTTGGCCTCCAGCGCGAACTGCAGGTCGTACTTCTGGTCGCGCACATAGTCGCACAGGAAGTTCAAGGCTTCGCGGAAACGGCGGCCGGCCTCCACTGGGTCCTTGGCCGCGTCGGTCTCGGTGCCTTCGCGTCCGCCCCAGAACACGTAGGTCTGGGCCCCGAACTCCACGCCCAGGTCGATGGCGCGCATGGTCTTCTGCAAGGCATACGCCCGCACCTGCGGGTCATGGGCCGTGAAGGCGCCGTCCTTGAAGGCCGGGTCGGTGAACAGGTTCGTCGTGGCCATCGGCACCACCAGGCCGGTATCGGCCAGGGCCTTGCGGAAGTCCTTCTTGATCGCGTCCGCCTCGGCCGGCGTGGCGTCGATCGGGATCAGGTCATTGTCGTGGAAGTTGACGCCGTACGCGCCGGCTTCGCCCAACAGGTAGACCAGCTCGGCTGGAGATTTAGCCTCGCGCACAGCCGTGCCGAACGGGTCTACGCCGCGATTGGCCACCGTCCACAGGCCAAAGGTAAAGCGGTGTTCCGGCAGCGGTTGATAGGCGGTCATGGGGTTCTCCTCACGAATTGGACGATCGTCGGTCGGTCTTGGTCACCGTCAGCCGCGGAGCGGCCGGCAGCGCAGGTAGGCTGCCTCCCACGGTTCAGGGTCACGCGGCGTGAAAGTCTGGAGCGGGAACGAGCGGCGGATCAGAGCCCGGCCTTCGGCGATGGAGCTGATCCGGCCGGCCGCCAGCACCTGGACCAGCACATTGCCCAGCGCCGTGGCCTCCACCGGGCCGGCGAGCACGGTCCGCCCGGTGGCGTCGGCCGTGAACTGATTGAGCAGCGCGTTCTGCGAGCCGCCGCCGATGATGTGGATCACCGGCAGGCTCTGCCCGGTCAGCTCGGCCAGCCGCTCGGTGACCCAGCGGTATTCTAGCGCCAGGCTCTCCAACGCGCAGCGCACCACGGCGCCGGGGGTGTCCGGCACTGGCTGGCCGGTCTCGCGGCAGAAGGCCTGAAGGCGCGCCGGCATGTCGCCGGGCGCCAGGAAGCGCTCGTCGCCCACCGCCACCAGCGACCGGAACGGCTCGGCTTGTTCCGCGAGATGAGTCAGCTCCGCGTAGGAGTACTCCCGCCCCTGCGCCGCCCACGTCCGCCGGCACTCCTGCACCAGCCACAGCCCCATGATGTTCTTGAGCAGCCGGTATGTGCCCGCCACGCCGCCCTCGTTGGTGAAGTTGAGCGCCAGCGTCCGCGCGTCGATGACGGGTTCCGTCACTTCCACGCCCATCAGCGACCAGGTGCCAGAACTGAGGTAGAGCGCGTTGCGGTCTTGCAGCGGCACGGCGGCCACGGCCGAGCCGGTGTCATGCGTGGCCGGCGCAATCACGGGCACCGCGCCCAGGCCGAGCGTGTCCGCCAGCTCTGGGCGCAGCGGACCCAGGACCGTGCCGGGCTGAACGATCGGGCCGAACCAGCCCGCCGGAATGCCGAGCTGCCGGAGCAGGTCCCGCGCCCAATCGCCGGTGCGCGGGTTGAAGCACTGGGTGGTGGTGGCGTTGGAGAACTCGTTGACGGCCGCGCCGGTCAGCCAGTAGTTCAGCAGGTCCGGGATGGTGAGCAGGGTTTGGGCTGTCTCCAGGACCGGCGATTGCTCCTGGACCAGAGCCAGAAGCTGATAGAGGGTGTTGATAGCCATGAACTGGAGGCCGGTCTGCGCGAAGATCTCGGCCCGCGGCACTCGTTGGAAGGCGGCGTCCAGCATGCCGGCGGTGCGGCCATCCCGGTAATGCACCGGGTTGCCCAGCAGCCGGCCGGATGCGTCTAGCAGACCGAAGTCCACGCCCCAGGTGTCCACGCCCAGGCCGGCCAACGGGCCGCCCGCTCTCTGGCCGGCGGCGGCCAGCCCATGCTGGATGTCCCCCCACAAGCGCAGGATGTCCCAGTGCAGGGTCGCGCCGGAGCGGGCCGGCACGCGGACCGGCACATTTGGGAAACGGTGGCACTCTTCGAGCGTCAGGGCGGCACCGTCAAAGCGGGCCAGCATCACGCGCCCGCTCTCGGCGCCCAGGTCCACGGCGGCGAAGTTCAGGGTCGCGGCCATAGCGGCTCTCCGTCAGCGCAGGAAGGCGTCGGCCAGCCCGCCGTCCACGTGCAGGATCTGGCCCGTGGTTTTGGCCAAGCGGTTCGTGCTCAGCAGATAGGCCGCCTCGGCCTGGTCCGCCAGCGTGATCGGGGATTGGGTCAGCGTGCGGCCGGCGTAGAAGCGGGCCAGCTTGCCGCGCAGGCTCTCGGTGCTCTCGGCCGCGTCGAAGGCCAGCTTGTATTTGGTGAGCGAGCTGATCACGCGCTCGCGCGGGAACATGCTGCTGCCCTCCACCACCGTGGCTGGCGCCAGGCCGTTGACGCGCACCAGCGGCGCCATCTCAACGGCCAGCTCGCGCACCAGGTGGTCGGCCGCGGCCTTGCTGGTGTCGTAGGCCACCGAGCCGGCCTTGGCCACCACGGCGTTGACGCTGGTGGTCAGCACCAGGCTGCCTTTCAGCGCCTGCGCCTGCCAGATTGCCCGCGCCTCGTCCGCCACCAGATAGCTGCCAGTGACGTTGATGGCGAAGGTCAGCGCCCACTTGTCATCGGGGATGTGTCCCGCCGTGTCCGGCGGCACGAAGATGCCGGCGGTGACGATGACGTTGTCCAGGCCGCCGTAAGCCAGCACCACCTGCTCGAACAGCGCGTGGACGCTCTCGCGCCGGGTGACGTCCACGCCCAGGCCGAGCGCCGGCCCGCAGCCCGAGATCCCGGTGCCGGCCACGCCGATGCCGACGCCATACAGCTTGATCAATTCGTCGGCGGTCGCTTGCGCGGCTTCGGCGGAGAGATCGGCGCAGACCACGTGCGCGCCTTCCCGGGCCACGCGCTGCGCCACGGCCTTGCCGATGCCGCTGCCGGCGCCGATCACGACCACGACGTTGCGGGCCAGTTCTTTCTCGGCCGGCATGCGTTTCAGTTTGGCCTCTTCGAGCTGCCAGTACTCGATGTCGAAGGCCTCCTGGCGCGGCAGGCCCTGGTAAACGCTGATCGCTTCCGAAGCGCGCATCACGTCGATCGCCAACGCATAGAACTCGGCCGTGACCCGGCTCTCGCTCTTGGTCCTGCCCCAGGCGATCAGGCCCAGCCCCGGGATCAGAATCACGGTCGGGTTGGGGTCGCGCCTGGCCGGCGAATCCGGGTGTTGGCAGGCCTGGTAATAAGCCGTGTAGTCGGCGCGGTATTGGGTCAGGCCTTGTTCGATTTTCTCCACCAGCGCTTCAAGAGACTCGGTTTGCGGGTCCCAGTCCACGAACAGGGGTTTGATCTTAGTCCGCAGGAAGTGGTCGGGGCAGGACGTGCCCAGCTCGGCCAGGCGGGCCGCGTCGGCGCTGTTCACAAACTCCAGCACGCGCTCGGTGGCGTGCACGGTGCCGATGAAGCGCTGGTTCTGCGAGACCAAGCCGCGCAGCCTGGGCAGCAGCCGGACGAGCAGGGCCTGGCGCGCTCTTTCGTCCAGGCTTGTGTACTTCTGCCCGCCGAAGGTCTGGGCGCCCTTGTCGTGTTTTTCGATGTAGCGGGCCGCGCGCTCGATCAGGCTCAAGGTCAGCTCATAGCAGGCTTTGCCGTCGTCGGCCCAGTTGATCAGGCCATGCTGGCCCATGATCAGGCCTTTGAGCTGCGGGTTGGCCTTGACCGCGGCCTCCATCACCAGCCCCAGGTCGAAGCCCGGCCGCTGCCAGGGCACCCAGCCCACTTCATCCCCAAAGACCTCCCGAGCCAAACGCTCCTGGTCCTGGCTGGCCGCGATCGCGATCACGGCGGTTGGGTGCATGTGATCGATGTGGCGCGCTGGCAGCCGGCCGTGCAGGGGCGTGTCGATGGAGCCGGCGGCCGGGTTGAGGTTGAAGGTGGCGTGGCGATAGAGGTCCACCATCGCGTCTTCGATGGGGGTCTTCACGCCTTTGACTTCGGCCCGGTCATAGACCGCGCGCAGCGACCGGAACTTGTCGAGATACAGCGACGCGAAGCTGGCGCGGGTGGCGGTGCGCAGGTCGCCGCCCGAGCCTTTGACCCACAGCACGTCCACGGCCTCGCCGGTCAGCGGGTCCGTCTCGCTCAGCTTGGCCGAGGTGTTGCCGCCGCCGGTGTTGGTGATACGTTGGTCGGCGCCCAGGAGGTTGCTGCGGTAGCGCAGCCGCTCCACCGGCTCCAGCCCGGCGGCCACGGCGTCATTCCAGAGATACGCAACGTGCTGAAAATCTTCAGGCGTGAAAGTCATTTGTGAAAATCCCGACGCTCCGGCCACGGAGACACAGAGTCACAGAGATGTCGTTGCCGAACGCGGGCGATTCTCGGTGTCTCCGCGCATCTGCGGCGAAACCATCACGCCGACCGCCGCGCCAGGACGGTCCGCTCATACCCGCGCACTGCTTCCAGCCAGACCAGGCCCACCGGCGCCCCCTGGCGCAGGCAGAACATGTCCCAGACGGCGCCGAAGGGCATCGCCCTCAACTCCTCCTGCAGCGCCAGCCGGCCGGTGTAATCGCCGGCCTGCTCCATCTCACGCAGTTGGTCAGCCGGCTCTAGCAAGGCGGCCAGCAGCGCGCGCTGGGTGTTGCGCGCCCCGATGGCCCAGGCCCCCACCCGGTTGATGCTAGCGTCGAAGTAGTCCAGGCCCACGTGCACGCGGCTCAGGAAGCCGCCGCGCACGATCTCCTGGGCGATGGCCAATAGGTCGTCCGACAGGACGACGACATGGTCGCTGTCCCAGCGCACCCCGCGGCTGACGTGCAGCAGGATCTCGGGCAGGTACAGCAGCACCGACGAAATCTTGTCCGCGATCGTCTCGGTCGGGTGAAAGTGGCCGGCGTCCAGGCACAGCAGGATCTGGCGCGCCTGGGCATAGCCCAGGTAGAACTCGTGCGAGCCGACGACGTAGGCCTCCGAGCCCAGACCAAACAGCTTAGGTTCCACCGCGTCCAGGTTGTGGGCCGGGTCAAGCTTCTCGGCCAGCACCGCATCCAGCGAGTCCCTTAACCGCTGGCGCGGCGCCAGCCGGTCGGCCGGCGTGTCCTTATACCCGTCCGGGATCCAGATGTTGGTTACACACGGCGTGCCCAACGTCCGGCCGAAGTAGGCGCCGATGCGGCGCGCCGCGAGGCAGTGCTCGATCCAGAACTGCCGCCGGCCGGCGTCCGCGCCGGCCAGAGTAAAGCCATCCGCGGCCAGGGGGTGCGAGAAGCACGAGGGGTTGAAGTCCAGGCCGTGGCCGTTGGCCCTGGCCCAGTCCGCCCAGGCCGCGAAGTGCTCGGGCAGCAGGGCGTTCCGCTCGACGCGCCTCCCGCCGGTCTCGGCGTACAGGGCGTGCAGGTTCAGGCGGTGCCGGCCCGGGATCAGGCGGTAGGCCTGGTCCAGATCGGCGCGCAGCTCGTCCGCGGTGCGGGCCTTGCCCGGATAGTTGCCGGTGGCCGCCAGGCCGCCGCCCAGAGTTTCGCCGGTATTCTCGAAACCACCGACGTCATCGCCCTGCCAGCAGTGCAGGCTCAGTGGGATGCCCACGAGTGTTATCAACGCCTGCTCGGTGTCCACGCCAAGCGACCCATAACGCTCGCGTGCCAGCGCATAAGCAGCCTGGATGTGAGAGTCGGGAGGTGGCTGCATCTCTACTTCTCTCTTTCTTGCGGACGACCCAGAGTGGCCGTCGTCCGTCGTCAAAAGATCGCCTGCTGAATGTTGAACGCCGCGCAGATGGCGCGGATTTCGTCGGCGGACAGCCCCTCGCCAGCCTCCCCCGCCATCAGGTTCAGGTATTCGTATTTCGCGCCGGTCTCGGCGTACTCGATTCGGTCCGCCGCGCGCTTGACGGAGACATCCGAGCGCGCCATCACGCCGTGCTTGGCCCAGACCACGATCCGGTGCTGGCGCAGGGCCGCGACGTTGGCGGCCATCAGGTCGGCCGAGCCCGGCACCTTAAAAGGCGTATAGCCGACCCCCTCCGGCAGCTGGACGATGGTCTCCGGCTGCCAGCGCAGCAGATGGCGGTTGAGATAGCCCGTGTCCTGGTAACGCGGGACATGGCTGAGGTAGGTCAGGTAGGGCGGCTGGGCGTGGATGACGGCGTGGAAGTTCGTGCCGCTGGACCGGATCTGGTCGGAGTGGACGGCCAGGTGCGAGTTGAACTCGCTGGTCACGCGCTGGAAACGGTGGTGGTGGGAGATGTGCAGCTGCCCGGTGCGGCCGCCTTCGTCCACCACGATGGCGGCGATGTTGGCGCGCGGCTCGTCGATGATCTCGCGCAGCCGCCGACCGGAGCCGCTCACCAGGAAAGTGGCGCCGGCCAGTTCTGGCACCGCCTGCGGCAGCGTGTACGTCTCCACGATCGGGAACAGGTCACGCAGTTCGGCCGGCCAGCGAAAGCACACCGAGATGTTCCCGGCCGCGCCTTCGCTAGCTTCGATGTCGGACAGCCGCCGGCCGGCCTCCCCCATCATCTCTAAGAGATCGGTCAGTTCAGGATAGGGCGCTTCAAGCATGAGATAACTCCGTGGGTTGGCCGACTGCGCGCCCGATCCGCTTCAGCGGCGGCCCTTGCTCGGGTCCAGAACGCTTGCCGGCCGTATCACCTAATGCCCGTCTTCATTCAGATCGGCTGCCTGCGCTCCGCTCTCTTTAGGCGGGTGAAGCGCTCCCGTTGCCGTTACGCTCAAACTCGCCTGATCGCCTGACACGGTGGCGTGTCTGGTCCGCGCCATCCGGGCGTACATCTCATCCCGCCGGGATTTCTTCAGCAGAGGGTAGAAGGCCATCACCCCGATGGACAGCAGGCCGCACAGCGCTGGAATGGCGAACAGCACCAGCCCCAGGCCGCTGAACAAGGAGGCTGGGATCGTGGTCGCGTCCTTGTAGAGTTCGGCATCGTAGCCGACCGCCACCAGGACGGCTCCCGTGAGCGCCGATGAGAGGGCGGCCTGGAGTTTCAGGGTGAACTGACTGATGGCGTTCACCATGCCCTCCATGCTCTTGCCCAGCGCCTCCTTGTTGTAGTCCATGCATTCCATGTTGACCAACGTCCCCGGGATGTAGTTCATGCCGGTGCCCACCAGCGCGACAAAGAGCAGCGGGTATAGGATCACCGGGTGGCGGATCGGCCCCGCCAGGTTGATCAACCACAGAAGGGCCAGCGGCGCGATCGTAATCGCGTTGGAGATTAGAGAGCCCGCGCCGGGCGTGACATACTTCTGGACAAACTGCGCCAGGAAAGTGCCGGCCACGACACCAAACAGTATGCTCAGCCCCCAAATCGCGGTTTGCGTGCCGAGATTTTCCGCGCCAAAGGCGTACTTGATATAGTAGGTCACGGCGGCCATCATGAACGAAAAGACGAAGCCCCCGAACAGGCCCGCCAGAGTCGAGACCAACAAGGGCTGGTTGCTTCTCAGCATGGCCAGCACATCCTGGAGCCTGACCGGCTCTTCGTCTGCATTGCTCGTTCCCTCTTTGATTAAGGCAACGCCAAACATTGAGAGCGCTGTGAAGGGCACCATAAACACGAACACGGCCAGGCCGATGTTGGGCGTCGTGCCGTCCGGCCCCAGCATAATGGCGATGGCCAGAAAGAACGACATCAGGATCGATAATAACGTGATCACTATTCTGGGGGCCACCAGGAGCTTCGTCCTGACCGCCGCATCATTGGAAAGCGATTGCACCAGCGGATTCATAGGCAGGAGGGTGAAGGCGGTATCGAACACAATGTAAAGGACGTAGAGCAGGGCCACCTTGACCACATCCGACAGGCCCTGCGGGATGTTGAACAACGCGACGATCAAGATAGCCGAGGCCAGCGTGCCCCAGAACATGAAAGGCTTGAACTTGCCCCACTTGGTGCGCGGGCTGCGATCCATCACAAAGCCCAAAATGGGATCGTTAATCCCATCCCACAGGCGGCCAATCAATAGCATCACCGTTGCCACTTGGGCGGCTTGCCCGGCGATGCCGGTGTACAGGCCGGCATAATCGGTGATATAGATCATCAGGAAGCCGGTGATGAGGGAATTGGCGATCATCTGGGATATTCCCATGGTCGAGACGCCAAACAGGGTCCTGAAGTCTTCCGGGTATTGTCGCTTGGGTCGGCTCATGAGGATTTCTCCTTGCGGGTCTTTGGCCGTTGCGCCAGGGTGATCAATGCCTGCCAATAGCGGCCATTGGCTAGGTGGACGAGGCCGGTGGTGAGCGGCCTGGGCATGCTGCCCGGGCTCAGCTGGCTGAGGTTCTTCAGCGGCGTGCTCGTCGAGCTCGCCATGATCAACTTGAAAGTTGGATTGCTGTAATCCACGCCCCCCAGACCCTTCCCGACCGTGGCCTCGATGCTCTTGATGACCTGCCGGATAATGAAACTGGCCCGCATATCCTGGAAGGAGCACTCCAGCGTGTAGTCGCCTTTGCGGAGCGTTTCGACGGGCTCAATCTTCCGGCCTAGGAGGGCTTCAAAGTCGGCCTGGGTGACCGGGCCGCTCAAATCGTGGTACCAGCGCGGGATCTCCCGGGCCGCCGATCTGGCGCGCTGGCTCTGGACACGCACCTCGGCCTGCAGGCGGATGTCCCGGCTCGAGGCGCCCACCGAGATCCGATAGACCCCGTCAGGGATGACCCAATCGCGGGCGGCCGGATCGTAAATGGCGAACGCCCTGGCCTCCAGTTTGAAGCTCACCTGACGGGCTTCGCCAGCTTTGAGAAAGACCTTCGCGAATTCCTTGAGCTCCTTCTCTGGGCGAACGGCCACCGGACCCCGCTCGCCGACATAGACCTGCACGACTTCCGCGCCGTCCACGCCGCCGGCGTTCCGGATCGTCGCCGAGATCTTGAGCTCGTGCGGCGGGTCCAGCTCGGTGTGGGAAAGAGCCAGATTACTATATTCAAAGGCTGTGTAAGACAGGCCGTGCCCGAAGGGAAAGAGGACGTCTTTCCGGGCTTTGTCGTAGTACCGGTAGCCGACGTAGAGCCCTTCCCGGTACTGCGCCTGCTTGCCGCCTGTCTCATAGAAACCGGCCGAGGGCACGTCGGCGTAACGCAGCGGATAGCTCTCGGCCAACTTGCCGCTGGGATTAACCAGGCCCGCCAGCAGTTCGGCGGCCGCCAGCCCGCCGGCCTGGCCGGCCAGGTACAGATTGAGCACAGCCCTGACCTGCGGCAGCCAGGGCATCTCCACCGGCGCGCCGCCGGCCAGGACCACGACCGTGTTCGGGTTGGCCTGCGCCACCCTGGCGATGAGCGCATTGTGGCTGTCCGGCATCGCCAGGCTGGTCCGGTCGAAACCCTCCGACTCGTATTCTTCGGGCAGGCCCGCGAAGACCACAGCGACGTCGCTGTTCCGGGCGCCCGCGACGGCCTCGGCCACGAGCACCTCGTCAGCCGGCCCCTTGAGGCGATACCCCGGAAAGTAGGCATAGCTCAACCCCAGCGCCTCGAACCCATCGATTGCGCTCGCCAGCTTCGTCGGGTTGATGTGCGAGCTGCCCGCCCCCTGGTAGCGCGGCTCCTTGGCCAGGGCCCCAATCAGGGCGATCCGCCTGCCCCTCGGGATCGGGAGGAGATGGTCCTCGTTCTTGAGCAGGACCGCCGAATCGGCCGCCAGGCGCTGGGCCAGGCGGTGATGACCCTCGGCGTCAACGTGGAAGCCGGCCCGGCGATTGGCGGCCGCGGTGAAGGCTAGGTCCAGCAGCCGGTCAACGCTTTCGTTCAGGCGTTCCTCGCAGAGCGCGCCGGCCTGGAGGGCGGCCAGCACGGTTTCGTCGAAGCAGCCTTGGCTGGCAGGCATCTCCAGGTCCAGGCCGGCCTCAAAGGCTTTGACCCGGTCGTTCAGCGCGCCCCAGTCGGTGACGATCACGCCCGCAAAGCCCCATTCGTCCCGCAGGATGGCCCGGAGCAGATCGGCGTTGTCACTGCAATAGACGCCGTTGAGCTTGTTGTACGCGCACATCACCGTGGCCGGCTTAGCCTGCTTGACCGCCTTTTCAAAGGCCGGGAGATAGAGTTCGCGCAGCGTCCGCTCGTCGATCAGGCTGTCGGACGACATCCGTTCGTCTTCCTGGTTGTTGCCGGCGAAATGCTTAAGGGAGGCCCCCACGCCTCGGCTCTGGAGCCCCTCAATCCAGCCGGCGGCCAACTCCCCCGCCAGGTAAGGGTCCTCCGAGAAATATTCGAAGTTCCGCCCGCACAGCGGATTGCGCTTGAGGTTGACGCCCGGCCCCAGCACGACGTCCACCCCGTGCTGCAGCGCTTCCTCCCCGATCGCGGCGCCCAATTCGCGGAGCAAATCTCGATCCCACGAGCAGGCGGTCAGGCTGGCCGTCGGAAAGCAGGTGGCCGGGACGCTCCGGTTGATCCCGAGTTGATCGGCGGCGGCGACGGGCTTGCGCAGGCCGTGCGGGCCATCGGTCAGGGTGATGGCGGGAACGCCGTGCTGCTCAAAGGCTTTGGTGGCGAAGAAATCCCCGCCCGAGCACAGGGCGATTTTCTCCGGCAGCGTCATCTGGTCGCGGATGGCCGTGGGCTTCATGGCGGCGCCTCGTTCAACCGGCAATTGCGCCCAGCGCCTGGTCGATTTCGTCCAGCTGCTCGGCGGTCAGGGGAAGGTATGGCGTGGCCGCCAGCTCTCGCAGAGTGGCTTCGCCCATGGCTGCCAGCATGGAGTCATCCAGCATGGTGACCAGTGGGAAGACTCCGGCCAGGATCGTCCGGGCCGCCTCGTTCTGAACCACCTGGACGAGCGGCGTGCGCGTGCTGAAGGTCTCGCGGTACGCGCGGGTGGGCTGATAGTCAATCTGATAACGACCCGCTGTCAGCTGAAGGATCAGGTCGCTGCCCTGCGGCGTGCCGTGCGGCGCTGGCTGCCCATTGATGCGGATCTGACCTGGGGGTGCGTCCGGGAGCACTACGCGCGCTTCAGCATTGAAGGGAATGGTGAAATCGAAGGTCAGCCTCCCGTCCCCCTCGATTCGCCAGCCGCTCTCGTAGAGCCCCGCCGCGGATCGGTAGCGGGCCTTCGCCCATTGCAGCGTCTTGTCCGGCTTGGGGGCCAGGCGGGCCTGGCGGAAGCCGGCGACCCTATCCTCTCCGCAGGTCGGGTTCAGGCCGCACATATCGCGGTACATCCACTCGACGATAGAGCCGTAGGTGTAGTGATTGAGCGAATTCATCCCCGTCGAGCTCAGCGTGCCGTCCGGGCTGACGGAGTTCCAGCGCTCCCAGATCGTGGTGGCGCCCAGGTTGACCGCGTACAACCAGGAGGGATAGTCCTCGTTCAGCAATAAGCGATAGGCGAGGTCATTGGCGCCGCAGTTGGAGAGCACCCGGCACAGGTACGGGGTGCCCACGAAGCCCGTCCGCAAATGGACCTTGTCTTTGCGCAGCCGGAACACCAGGTCAGCCACCACGCGAGCGCGGAGCGCCTCGGGCGCCAGGTCCAGAAACAGGGCGAGCACAAACCCCGTCTGCGTGGTCATGGCCAGGCGGCCTGTCCGGGTGAAGTATTCCGCTTGAATGGCGGCCTTTATCTCCTCCGCCAGCGAGGCGTAGTGGGCGGCCTCATCCGTCATTCCCAGCACGGCCGCGGCGCGCGCCACCAGCCGCGCTGAGTAAAAGTAGTAAGCGGAGGCAATGAAATCTTCAGGCGTACCGCCCATCGGGGAGGCCGGATCGCTGCCGTCCAGCGCGAGCCAATCGCCGAAGTGGAAGCCCGAGGTCCAGAGCCGCCGGCCGCCGGTGGCCTCGTCCGCGGCCTGGATGAAGTCGACCCAGGCCCGCATGCTGTCGAACTGCTGCACCAGGATGGCCTGGTCGCCATAGAACTCGTAGACGGTCCAGGGCAGGATGGTCGCCGCGTCGCCCCAGGCGCTGGAACCTCCACCCTGCATGTGGGCGGCCGGGATCACGTAGGGGACCAGGCCCCCGCGTTTGGCCTGTTCTTTGCCCAGGTCGTACCCGAACTTAGAAAAGAACGCGCCCGAGTCCATGTTGAAGCACGCGGTGCCGGAAAAGACCTGAGCGTCGCCGGTCCAGCCGAGGCGCTCATCCCGCTGCGGGCAATCGGTGGGGATATCCAGGAAATTGCCCTTCTGTCCCCAGAGCGCATTGTGGAACAACTGATTGACCTTCTCACTGGACGTCTCGACGACGCCGATGGCGTCCAGGGCCGAATGCACCACGCAGCCGGTGAAGTCATCCGGGGTCAGGTCGCCGACCCAGCCGGATACTTTGACGTAGCGGAAGCCAAAAAATGTGAAAAAGGGTTGAGCCACGGTCTCATGGCCGTCGGCGATGAAGACGTATTCGGCCGTGGCCGTCCGCAGGTTCTCTCGATAGAAATTCCCGCCTTGCAGGATCTCCCCAAATTGAAGGCGGATTTGGGTCCCAGCGGGCGCCCGGGTCCGGAACCGAACCCAGCCGACCATGTTTTGGCCCATGTCCAGCACCGTCTCACCGGCCGGGGTCCGGAGCAGGGCTTTGGGCTTGAAGGTCTCGTGGATGCAGACGGGAAGCGACCGCCGGGCCTCCAGTCGGTGGATGTCCAGCGTGCTGGGCCGAACACCACCAATCTGCGCGGAGCCCCGGCCCGGTTTGCCAATACGCGCGTCGAACACCTCGCCGTCGTAGATGCTGCTCGCAAGGACCGGTGCCGGCGCCGCCTGCCAGGTGGTGTCAGTCCCGACCACGAGGTTCTGGCCGTCTTCGAGCGCGACGTGCAGCTCGCCGATGAGCGCGAATTGATCGCCGTACGTCTTTGGAAGGCCAGAGCCTTCCTGTATGCCATAGCGGCCCTTGTACCAGCCATTCCCCAGCATGACGGCCAGGAGATTAGACCCTTCCTTCAGTTGCGCGGTGACGTCATACGTCTGGTACTGGAGCCACTGATCATACGCATGGCAACCGGGCGCCAGGTATTCATCTCCCACCTTCTCCCCGTTTAGTTCCAGGTGATACAGGCCAAGCCCGCAGATATAAGCGCGGGCCGAGACGGGCCGCGACGGAAGCTCAAAGTGTTTGAACAGCCACGGGTGAGTCTGAGGGTCATGGAAGTCAGGCGTGATCCACTGGGCCAGCCAGGGCTCATCTAACTTGGCGGTTTCAAACCAGGCCGGCTCACTCTCCGCCTGCTCGGTTTCGCCCCAGACCGCCACCTTCCAGGAGTATCGGGTGCGGGGAGCCAGGCGGACGTCTGGCCGGTATCCCAGGCTGTCAATCGCTGCCCCGTCGACCCGGCCGCTGTCAAACAGGACTCTCGCGAAAGCGGGGTCGCCCGCCACCACCAGCCGGGCGGCCGTCTGGCGCCGGTCGCTGGTCGCCTCCACAATCCAGGAAAGCGTTGGTGCGCCCAGGGCAAATCCCAGGGGATTGGTGATCCGATTGGTCTTGAGGTGCGTGATTTTCATGGTGGATGATGTAGGCGCCGGCCCAAGCCCGGCCTGAAGAGCGAATCGATCCTTGACGATTATAGATAATAGAATATGATAGTCAACGATGAAAAACGAAACCAAACGAAATCAACCCACGGCTGACCTCTTTCGAGAAGAACGCCGCCAGCAGATCCTGCGCGTGGCCGAGAGCCAGCAGCGGGTCACGGTCGCCGGGCTGGCGACGCTGTTCTCGGTGTCGCCGGTCACCATTCGAGCGGATCTGGTGTGGCTGGAGCGCCACGGCCTGATCACGCGCACCCATGGCGGTGCCGTGCCGGCTATCTCGCAGCGGGTCGATCTGGCCTTCGCGGCGCGGGAACAGGAACGCCAGGGGGAGAAGGAGCGCATCGGTGCGGCGGCGGCGGCCCTGGTGCAAGACGGCGAGAGCATTGCCCTAGATGCGAGCACCACGGCGCTCTATATGGCGCGCCACCTGCGAGGCCGGAAAGAAATCACGGTCATTACCAACAGCCTCCGCATCGCGGAGGAGATTGCCAATTATCCAGGCCTGACCGTAGTGTTGCCAGGGGGCTTGATCCGGCCGGCGGCGATGTCCGTCGTGGGTGACTGGAGCGCGGCCGTGCTGAATCAGATCAATATCGGCAAAGCCTTTGTGGGGGCGAGAGGCTTGACCCTGACCGAGGGGCTAACTGACGTAGACAGCGAAGAGGTCAAACTCAAGCAGGCGCTCGTTGCGGCTGCGCGCGAAGTCATTGCAATTATTGACCACACCAAATGGGGTCAGGTTGGCTTGGCCACCTTCTGCCCAATCGACCATGTTCATCGCGTCATCACAGTTCGGTCGGCCCCCAGAGATTTGGTCCAAAACATCCGCCAGCACGGGATCGAGGTCACCCTTGTCTAGGAAGATTTTCGACACTTCGATCTTCTTCCGCTCCGCCAATGCAGTGCTGGCGCCGAGATCTTCCAAGCCCAGCACCTAGGGGGCGGCTGACCTTGGGTTCATGCCCGGCCTGTTCTACGCCACGTTTGCCGTAGCGCAGAACGGTTGGGCGCCGCCCTAGACCGCGAGGGGCCGCGCTGGGTCATGTCCCCGCTCCTGCTGGCGGGCGTGCTGGCAGCGGCTTACGGACTGCCTGTCAGCGCGACCTCTCGGTCACGCCCAGTGACTTCAGCCAACGGCCGGGCGATTCCTCCCGGGCTTCAGCGCCGCAGGGCCTCAAGCCCGGTTTTCTCCGCGCTCAGCCGACAATTCGCGGAGCTCGCCGGCCAGGGCCTGCAGTTGCTCCGCCGGAAACTGAGTGGCTACGATATCGATCAGGTCCACCAGGGGCATGTCGGCCGCCCAGCCGGCCGTCGCGCTCCCCAACAGTCCCGGGAAGTGCCGCTCCACGGCTGCGCGGGCCGCTGCGTCCGCCGCGATGACCTGCACCGGTGCGTCCAGGCTCAGGGCGGCCGGCTTCTCGACCGGGCTGTAGTCAAACCAGTCGAAGTGCGCGGGCGCCGTTGACGCACTCTGGCTGCTGGCCCACAGCGCCAGATACACGCCGGCAAAACCGCCGGCCACCTCGGTCGCGAGATAGCGCGTCTCCGCCGTATCCAAAACGCGCTCTTCGCCCTCGGGCGTCGTGAAGCCCAGGCTGATCAGCTTTCGGTCCGCGCGCAGCCACAGGACCAGGGGGCCGGCCGGCGCCGGCTGACGGGCCGTGACCGCCTGCAAGGTGCCGATGCGCCGACGCACGCTGAGCCAGCGCTGGCCCGCCACCGAAGACACAGCCAGCGCCGCGTAGTGCCGCGGGTTCATCCAGGCCGCCAGCCCCGCCTCCTGGGCGTCGGCGGTCGGGGCGAAGTCGAGCAAGGTTGCGGCCTCACAGTTGAAGTGCTCCAGCCGCCGCCCCACAAAGGCCACGCCGGCGCCGTCGTCCAGCGTGGCCGGTTTGCCCCACAGGCTGAGCCAGCCGGGCCGTTCAGCCAGCGACCAGCGCGTTCGGTCCGGGTTGCCCATGAGGTTCCAGATGGGCGCCAGCTGCGGCGCGTCGAAGTCGTCGCGCACGGGCGCCGGCTCCCAGGTCACCGGCGTCAACCGCGGGGCCTCCATCTCCAGGGCGATCCGGCCGGCCCGCCCAACCCGCGGCCAGCCGTCGGCGTCCCAGACGACGGGCGCCAAAAATGTCTCGCGGCCGAGGTGATGGGCGCGCACGGGGCCGCCCGGGCGAATGCCCAGACAGACCAGCCACCAGCTCCCGTCAGCGGCTTCCACCAGATCCGCGTGGCCCGTCGCCTGGATCGGCTCACCGCTGCTGCGATGGGTCAGGATCGGGTTGTGCGGACACGATTCCCACGGCCCCCAGGGCGAGTCACTGCGGGCGATGGTCTCCATGTGCCCATACTCCGTGCCGCCCTCGGCGATCATCAGGTAGTAGCGGCCGCCGATCTTATAGAGATGCGGTCCTTCCGGATGGGCGCCGCCGGTGCCGGACCAGATCGGGCGCGGCTCGGTCAGCAGCCGCCCGCTGGCAGGGTCGACTTCGCTCTGCTGAATGACGCCGAGCCTCCGGGCCGGATCGCGCGGATCCGGAGCCTGCCCGGTGGACGTCAGGTAGACCCGGTCCCCATCGAAGCATAGGGATGGGTCGATGCCGTCTTGAGCGACCCAGACGGGCTCTGACCACTCACCAAACGGGTCGGACGCGGTCACGAAGAAGTTGCCGCCGGAGTGGATATTGGTGGTGACCAGATAAAAGGTGCCGGCGTGATGGCGCAGCGTCGGCGCAAAGATGCCGCTGGAGGCCCGGACGCGGTCGAGCGGCAGTTGGCTGGGCCGGGTGAGGCAGTGGCCGATCTGGCGCCAATGGACCAGATCCCGGCTGTGGAAAAGCGGCACGCCCGGGAAATATTCGAACGAGCTCGTCACCAGAAAGTAGTCCTCGCCGGCCCGGCAGAGACTGGGGTCAGGATGGAAGCCGGGGAGGATCGGGTTGCGAAAACGCGCGGGTTCAGACGGGATCGCCATAGAAGTTGTCTGCTCCTGTCTCAATACTCCAGGGCAACCTGGCCCACGATGCCGGAAGGCGCCACCACGACGCCGCGCGGCCCCAAGAAGTCCGGGGCATCGGAGAGCGTCTTCACCTGGCGGTAGAGGTTCGTGGCGACCTCGATCCGGAGCTGGTTTTCGCCGGGCCGCAGGTGCCCGGAGAGGTCAAATTCATACGGCGGGCAGATCTGCATACCCACGTAGGCGTCATTGGCCCACACCTCCACCCCCTCAAAGGCCTCCTCCAGGGTGAGCCAGATTGACGCGGGCACGGCCGCCGGCATTGTCAGCGGCGTCTCGTAGCGCACAAACCCCGAGAACTGCGGCCAGAGCCGGCCCACGTCGTGCAGTTCATCCACGGTCACGCGGTCATGGAAGCGCGGATACTCTTTGGCCGCGGCGATGGACAGAGACCACTCGCCGTCCAAGACCCGGCGGGTGAGCCGCGGCCGGCCGGCCGGCTTTTTTGGCCCCGCCAGATCGCCGGTGACCAGGATAACGGACTCATACGGTCGCAGGGTGAGCATGAGCTGCACGCCGGAGGCGGTCGCCTCAAACGGGACCTCATGGAGCTCGTTCTCCATAGCGTCGTAGCGGGTCAAACCGCCGCGCACCGGCAGGTGCAGGCTGCCCACAAACGTCCGCGCCGGGTCCTCGTTCGAGAACATGAAGGCGTCCTGGCCGCCTTTCACGTAGTGGTAGTAGCGCAGGCGCGGGAAGTCCGCGTCCACCGTCACATCGACAATCCCGCGCTCCTTCAGCCAGCCGGCCAACTCCGCCAGCGGCGTCACGGCGCACGCGGCCAGGGCCTGCACCAGCCGGGCACTCTCGGCCGGCGCGGCGCAATCGCTGATCCCGCTCGGCCGGGCGTCGACGAAAACCACCGGGAACCCGGCCCGCGCCGCTTGGGCCGCAAACTCCGCTACCGCCCGGGTGATGAACTCGGCGTACGGCACCACCAGCGCCCGGTAAGTTTCGCCGTTCACCAACAGATTTCCAGAAAAATGGGCCTGGTACTGGGCCATCTCGGCGAACAGGTCGGACGGGAGGATGTCGAAATCGATCTGGTGCTCCAGCAGCTGCCGGGCCGGCTTCTGCAAGTACATGTAATTCCCGGTCCACTCCGCCTCGCCGTGATAGAGCAGGCCGACCGGCGCCACGTGCAGGCCAGCGCTGAAGAGATGACACACGCGGTTCAAATAGCGCATCAGCTTCCCGAAGTGCCGGTACTGCGGGTTGTAGCCGTGGGCGTAGAAGTGCGGCGGACAGTCTGGATCAGGGAAAGCTTTCGGCGAAAAGGCATGCGGCACGTACTGGTTGATACCCCGGACCAGGAAGTGGTCGGTCAGGTATTTCATCAGCCGGACGCCCGTGTTCCAACCGTACGCGCCGTAGATCTCGCACAGCGCCCGGCCCTTCTTCCTGGGGTCGATGTGCGCGAAGGATGACCCCAGCTTCCCCAGCGCAAAGTGGTAGAACTCGCCATCCCCCGGAGGCGTGAAGCGGCTCAGGCGGAAGTGGTTTTCGCCGCCCAGCAAAACCTGGTTGCCGATGTTGTCGATGCCGGCCAGGTGCTGCCCGGCCATCGCCCGGAAGAAGTGGCCCTGGCTGCAGCCCAGCCGGCTGTGCTGGTTGTTGTCCTCGATGATGTGCCCGGTGTACAGGACGCCATGGGCTTCGCACCATTGCCCGATCTGCCCGCTGAAGTTCCGGGCCATGAGCGCGGTGGCGCTGTCCATGTAGGCATAGCGGACCCGCGCCGTCAGGGCGGGGTCGCTCAGCGCATACCACAACGCCGGCAGCAGCCGGCGATAGTCGGCGCCGAGGCGCGCCTGCACTAGTCCGGGCATGGCCGCGCTCCACGGCAGCGGCATCAGCTTGCGCCCGATGGACTCATCGAAGTTGAACCCCGAGGTGTTCCCCAGCCCGGGTTCGTCCGAGAAGAAGCCCGCAATCGTCTTCCCGAAGTCGTCCGCATAGCGGGCGTAATGAGGCTCATAAACCGCGTCGATCAGGACCCGGCAGGAGGCCGCGTCCAGCATGTTGATGTAATCGCTGCGGCCGCCGCCATTGCGGGTGGTGTAGACGACAAAGACCCGCCACAGGCCCTCCGGGACATCCCAGGTCAGCCGGCCCTCGGCCACCTGGCCGGTCAGATCGAGCAAGGCGGCCTCGATCTGGTTCCCGGCCACCAGCCGCGCAGCCACGACGGCCACGAGCGTGTCGTCGTCGAAGCGCTGCGGCGGGACCGGGCTGGGCGGAAAAGTGGGCGGGTCAAACAGCGAGGGCACCGTCCGGGCCAGGTCGGCCACGTCCAGGGTGGCTTCGGCCAGCGGGCCGCAGACGTCGGCACACTCCACCATCAGGTACTGCTTGCACAGCTCGGGCCGCGCCTGCTGCAGGGCGCCGGCCGCCTGCCCGGTCGGGAAGTGGGCATCATCCAGGATCCAGACCTTCATCTGGCGCCGGCGCGCCTCCTCCAGGATCACGTCCAGATCCGCCCACCACTGCGGCCCGAGGAAATCCGGGTGGGGGCGCGCCTCCAGGCACACCGCGCCGATCCCGCAGGCCTGGATGGCCTGCATATATTCACGCAGCACCGCCTCGCTTTCGCCGTGCTGCCAAAAGAACGGGAAAATGTAGTTGCCGCCGCGGTCTTGCAGGAGATCCAGGATCGTCTGTTGCATGGGTGTCCCAACCGGCTGGCCGGCCGCGGGACAAGCCCGCCGCGGGCGAGTCTTTTGGCCGTCGATTTGGAATTGCTTTGCACCAAGCTGTTCAGGTCGAATGCATTATTGCACAGGGCGAGGTGTTTGCTGCCCCTGGCCGGCGAATGCGAAACAAAAAGCGAAGCAAGGCGAAATTACATAGGCCAGACTTTGCCATAAACTGCGCGCAAGTGGCTGGAGGCCAGTCCCATCCGTTGGGGCGGCCCGACCTCCCGCCAGCCCAGGACCTCCCTCACCGACGGCGAAAGGACAACAAACATGGCCAAGCTCAAGGTCGCCATTATCGGCTGCGGATTCATTGCGAACCGGAAGCATCTGCCGATGCTGGCGCTGCATGACGACGTGGAAGTCGTGGCGTTCTGCGACCTTGTCAAGGAACGGGCGGCGGCCTCGGCCAAGCAATTCGGAACCTCCGAGGCGAAGGTATATGAAAACTATCAGGCCGTGGTCGCGCGCAAAGACATCGACGTCGTCCACGTCTGCACCCCCAACAGCTCCCACAGCGAAATCAGCGTGGCCGCCCTGCTGAGCGGCAAGCACGTCATGTGCGAGAAGCCCATGGCCAAGACCGCGGCCGAGGCCAAGGCCATGCTCGACGCGGCCAAGGCCACCGGCAAGAAACTCACCATCGGGTACCAGAACCGCTTCCGTTCAGACAGCCAGTTCATCAAGGGGCTGTGCGACCGGGGCGAACTCGGCGACATCTACCTCGGCAAGGCCTTTGCCACCCGCCGGCGCGGCGTACCCATCTGGGGCGTCTTCATGAACAAAGACCTGCAGGGCGGCGGCCCGCTGATCGACCTGGGCACCCACGCCCTCGACCTGACCCTGTGGATGATGAACAACTACGAGCCGGTGGCCGCGCTCGGCTCCACTTTCAACCTGATTGGCCGGCAGGGCAGCCCCGCCAACGGCATGGGCGTCTGGGACCCGGCCAAGTATGAGGTGGAAGACAGCGCCTTCGGGATGGTCAAGTTCAAGAATGGCGCCACGGTGCTCCTGGAGGCCTCCTGGGCCATCAACATGATCGTGGCCAACGAAGCCATGACCATGCTGTGCGGCACCAAGGCCGGCGCCGATATGTTCCCGGCCGGCGGGCCGATTCTGCGCGTGGCCGATTTCCAGTCGGCCGAGAGCCTGCATGTCCGCGTGAACGGCGAGAACAACGGCAAGCTCTTCATTCAGAACTACGCGATGGGCGCCGAGTTCATCGGCAGCGGCGCCCGGAAGGAAGATTTCGCCGGCGGCACGCTAGAAATGGCCACCTGGCTGAACGCCATCCGCCATGACACGGACGTGGTGGTGAAACCCGAGCAGGCCTACACCGTCACCCGCATCCTGGAAGCGATCTACCAATCGGCGGCCAGCGGCCAGTTGGTGCAGTTGTAACAGGCTGGCGGACGGAGGGTTTTATCTCATGGGAGCTTCAGTTCAGCTGATTGTAGAAGACAGCCTGCGCGCCCTGGCGGACGGCTTTGCCTTCGAAGTGCGGCTCAACTGGTATCGGTCGCTGCCGCTGTCCAGCGTCGAGATTATCGGCGTCCAACTGGACGGTCAACCGGTGCCGCCCGATCAGATCACTTTCGAGATTAACGATCAGCGCTATTCGCCGGCTGAGTTACGGGAGCAGTCGGAGGCGCTCTGGTTTGTCCAGGACTTCGCGACGTTGCACATCCGGCAGCCGGGCACAGTGAAAGCCGACGAGGCGCACACTCTTGAAGCGGAGGTCGCTCTGCGCTTCCCCTACATGCAGATCGGGCCGGGCAAGTTCCTGACCAACGTCACACGCGCGGCCGTCACCCAGGTAGCGCATTAAGCGAGGTTTCCGATGAGCCAGAATGGACCCACACTCGGGGTAACTCTGTTCAGCTTCACCAATGAGTGGCAACAACGCCTGTATACGCTGGAGACGATGCTGGCGAAAGTGGCCGAAATGGGCCTGGGGCCCGGACTCGAGGTGGTCGGCTACCAAAGCTTTCGCACTTACCCGGATGTCCCGGACGCGGAGGCCGAGCGTTTCCGGAATCTGCTGGCCAAATACAAGCTGACCCCGACCTGCCTGGGCGCCAACATCGACCTCGGGCGGCGCCGGGACCGGCTGATGACGGCCGCCGAGATCTACGACTCTGTGCGGCGGCAGCTCATCTCGGCCAAGAAGCTGGGCTTCCCGATCATGCGCGTGCCGCCCGCGGCCGGGGAACTTTCCTTGGAGAATCTGCTTTCCCTGGCCGAAGAGTATCAGGTTCAGCTGGCCGTCGAGCTGCATTCGCCCCTGAACGTTCACCACCCGGAGGTAGTCAGGCTGCTCGGCCTGTTCGAGCGGATAAAGTCGCCCTACCTCGGCTTCATCCCCGACTTCAGCACGACCATGACCAGCGTCCCGGAAGGGCATTGGAACAATGTGCGCCAGGCCGGCGCGCCAGAGGGCCTGATCGAGGCTGCCAAAGCCATCTGGATCACCGACGACCCCGTCCCGGCCAAGTTCGGCGCGCTGGCCGAGGCCTGCCGGCGCTTTGCCGCCGGCCCAGCCGTCGTCGGCCAGATCAACCTGACGCTGACGATGTTTGGTCACGCCCCGGTGGCGCAGTGGCTCCCCCTCCTGCCTCACGTGCGGCACATCCACGGCAAGTACTATCACGTGACCGCAGAGGGTGTGGAGCCGTCCATCCCCTATGCCGAACTGCTGGCCCTGCTGAAACGCACGGGCTACCAGGGCACGATTTCGGCCGAATGGGAAGGCCAGGCCTTCACCGAAGAACCGATCGGGTTCCAACAGGTCAAGGCCTGGCGGCAGATGTGTGAACGTTTGTTGGAGGCAGCATGAAACTGATTGAGACCGATGTGATCGCCAACGGCCTTCGTCTGCACGTCTATCGCAGCGGGGCCGTCCGGCCGCCTTTGGTGTTCGCCCACGGCTTCACGGACAACGGCCTGTGCTACCTGCCGTTCGCCGAGCAGCTGGCGGACGACTTTGAAATCATCCTGTACGACTCGCGCGGCCACGGCCAGTCCGAGGCGCCGCGCCTCCCAGGCACAGTCCTGGACCGGGCCCAGGATCTGGCCGGATTGGTGAGCGCCCTGGGGCTGAGTCAACCGAGCCTGGTCGGGCACTCTATGGGGGCGGTGACGGTGGCCCTGTACGCGGGCCTGTATCCCCACCGGCCCGGCCGAATCGTGCTGGAGGATCCGCCGCCCTTCCGGGCGATGGCTTCCCGGACGGAGGCCGATCAGGCGGCGCGCCGCCGGTGGCGTGACGCCGCGGCCGCCGACCAGCAGAAGAGCCTGGAAGCCCTGGTAGCGCTGAGCCGCCAGCAGGATCCAGCCTGGGTGGAAGCCGAACGGCGGCCCTGGGCGCAATCCCGGCACGAGTTTCAGCTGAGCATTTTCGACGAAGGCCCGGTCGACCCAGAACAAGCGGACACAATTGTCGCGCAGATTACGTGCCCGACCCTGATTGTGACCGCCGCTGCGGAGCGAGGCGCCCTGTACCCGGCTGCGGCCGCCGACGAACTGGCCGCCAGCCTGCCCCAGGGCCGGCATGCCCATGTCCCCGGCGCCGGGCACAGCATCCGCCGGGATCAACCGGCCGCTTTCCTGAAGGTTGTGCGCGAGTTCCTCGTTCACGAACGCTGAGTTGACGAGTGAGGGCCCGGACCCTGGGCACAGCGTGAGCCATCGGCATGGATACCGGACCGGGCCACCGCCAGATCATCATCTCTCCGCAGATTTATGTTCCCCTGGGTCCGCCGGCCTCAGCCGATCCGGTCGCGGGGGCCCAACTGTGCCGAACCGAAATCCCCATCGCCTGGCTTCAGGAGGGGGACAACTTCAGGCTGGATATCGAGTTACCGCAGTTCAGCACCCTGGAGCTGGTCTTTGCTGCGTCCGTCGCCAGCCTGCACGTTAACGGCGAGACCGTCTGGGCCAACGACGCCATCCAGCCGATCCGCCTGGGCGGTGTCCAGGTGAAGCGCACAGCGGCCGAACTGCGGCTGACCTGCACCAACGGCGGCACCCTCCACGTCCTGGCGCTGGGGGTGGTCAGCGCGTTGCCCGTGGCGGCGCCCGCGCCGGACTGAGAGGCGCGGCGTCGGCACAACCCCGGCCGCCCAGGCCGAGGCGACCGCCGGGAGCATTCCGGCTGGCCTGGAGCCTGGGAGAGGCCGCCGGGGCAAATGCGAAGTGAGGTGAAGCGCAAGGCGAACCAGTGCGAATTGATGGGCCCCCGGTCCGATGCTAGGCTACCTTCAGCCATTTGGTGGATCAATCCCGGCGAAAAGCTGTTCGCCCCATCCCTAGCCCGCCCGGGCTCTTTCGCCATCCACCGTCTATGCTGTCCAACCCAATCCCAGGAGGAGCGCGATGCCAGTCCGTAAGCTATCGGCTATTTTCTCAGCGGTCCTGATCGCCGCCGTGTTGGTTGGCTGCGGGCCAACCACCCCGACGGCCGCCCCAGCCGAGCCCACCACGGCGGTCACGGCGCCGACGGCCGCGCCGGCGACCGAAGTTCCGGCCGCTGGCTGCCAGACCTCGGACGCAGTGTTGAATATGAGCGCCATCCTCAACGCGTTCACGGTCAACTTCAACCCCTTCGCCAACAACCCCAACGTCCCCACGATCAAGGGCGTCTTTGAGCCCCTGATGATCTACAACACTCTCCAGGCCGAGATGGTCCCGTGGCTGGCCGAGAGCTACGCGTGGAGCGAAGATTTCAAGACCCTGACCTTCAAGATCCGCGAGGGCGTCAAGTGGTCCGACGGCGAGCCGTTCACGGCAGACGACGTCGTCTTCACCTTCAATCTGCTCAAGACCACGCCGGGCCTGCAGGGCTCGGGCCTGACGCCGCTGAACAGCTCGATCGAGTCGTTCAGCGCGCCCGACGCGCAGACGGTCGTCTTCACCATGAAGATGGTGGACACGATGGCCATCTACGACATTGTCAACCAGGACATCGTCCCCGAGCACATCTGGAAGGATGTGGCCGACCCGGCGAAGTTCGAGAACGACAAACCCGTGGGCACCGGCCCTTTCACGGAACTGGTCGACTTCCAGTCCCAGGTGTACGAACTGGACCGGAACCCATACTACTGGCAGGAATGCAAGCCCGCCTTCAAGGGGGTCCGGATCACCGCCTACTCCGGCAACGAAGCCCAGGTCGCGGCCCTGATCGACGGCCAGATCGACTACTCCGGCACGGTGCTGCCCAACGTGGATGAAGCCGTCATCGCCCACAACCCGAACATCGCGTATGTCGGGACCTCGTCTCTGATGACGGTCCTGATGCACCTCAACCCGACCGTCGCGCCGATGGACGATGGGGTGTTCCGCAAGGCCATGAGCATGGCCATCGACCGCGACCAGATCATGCTGGTGGCCTTCAACGGCAAGGCCGAGGCCGCCGATGTGACCGGCCTGAGCAACGTCTACAAGGCCTGGAAGGTCGCCGATCCCGGCCAACTCGGCGATTGGACCACCTACAACCCGGAGAAGGCCGGCCAGATGCTGGACGAGGCCGGCTACAAGCTCGGCGCCGACGGCCTGCGCACCCTGCCCGATGGCAGCCCGCTGACCCTCAAACTGACCATGGTCCAGGGCTTCACCGACTGGATCTCGGCCGGCGAGATCATGGTCCAGAACTGGAAGGACATCGGCGTCAACGTCGAGACCGACATGATCGACGCCGGGGCCTTCTTCGGCAGCGTCCCGATGGGCAACTACCAGATCGCCCTGTGGTTCGGCTACACCAGCGCCACGCCGCACGGGCAGTATATCCGGATGATGGGCTCGGCGACCAAGGTGGATTGGGGCCAGTTCACCATGGTGAACTTCGCCCACTACGGCAGCCCCGCCGCCGACACGCTGCTGACCGAGATGGCGGCCACCAACGACCAGGCCCAGCAGATCGAGATCGCCCACCAGCTGCAGCAGATCTTCGCCGACGAGGCGCCAGTGATCCCGCTGTGGACGGGCTTGGACTGGGCCTTGTTCAACAACGCCAACTTCACCGGCTGGCCGACCCGGGAGAACAACTACTCCCTGGCGTTCCCGAACGGTGCGGTGACCCCGGAACAGTTGATCGTCCTGACGACGATCACGGCCAAGTAATCCGCGCGCCCTAACCCAAGGGTATGCGTTTTGCCGATCCAGCCTATCGGACTAAGATCGTGCTGAACGCATACCCTTTTTGTTCGCCGCTCTGACCGACGACAGGGGGAAGTCGCCGCCGGCCTGGCTGGCAGGCGCTGATTTGGAGGCCCGGATGCGCTACATCCTGCGTCGCCTGGGGTTCTATCTGGCTGCCCTGGCCGTTGCGATCACGATCAACTTCTTCCTGCCCCGCCTGCTGCCCGGTGACCCGGCCGCCGTCATCCTGGGGACCTCCGCCGCCAAACTGACGCCTGAGAACCTGCGGGCCGTCCGCGAGGCGCTCGGCCTGAGCGACGCGCCGCTGATCCAGCAATACGGCCTGTATCTGGCGCACCTGTTCCGCGGCGACTTTGGCATCTCCTACACCTACTTCCCGACGCCGGTCACCAAGGTAATTGCCAACGGGTTCGTCTGGACGCTGCTGCTCGGCTCGGTCTCGCTGGTCCTGAGTTTTGCACTGGGCAACCTGATCGGCATCTACGGGTCGTGGCGGCGCGGCGGGCTGGTAGACACCGTCTTTCCGCCGCTGCTGATCTTTATTGGTTCCTTCCCGGCCTTCTTCCTGGCCCTGGGCCTGCTGTACGCCTTCGGCGTCAAGCTGGACTGGCTGCCGATCAGCCACGCTTATAACAACCGGCTGCCGCAGGGCTTCAATCTGCCTTTCCTGTTGAGCGTGCTCGAGCACATGGTGCTGCCCGCGACCACGTCGGTGCTGCTCGGGATCGGCGGGTGGGCGCTCGGCATGCGCAATGTCATGGTGAGTGTGCTGGCCGATGACTACGTGACCATGGCCGAGGCCAAAGGGCTCAAGCAGATCCGGATCATGTTTGTCTACGCCGCCCGCAATGCCCTGCTGCCCGGCGTGACCGGCTTCGGCATCGCCCTGGGCGCCATCCTGAGCGGCCAGGTGCTGATCGAGACCGTCTTCTCCTATCCCGGCCTGGGTTTCCTGCTGATCAATTCGGTGAACGGCCGGGATTACCCGTTGATGCAGGGCTTGTTCATGATGATCACGATCGGCATCCTGGCGGCCAACTTCCTCGTGGACATCTTGTACACCTGGCTGGACCCGCGCGTGCGCACCGGGTAAGGAGGACTACCAGATGAGCAACAGTGACAGCCGGCCCCGCCCGGCGCTGAAACTGCCGGGCGCCAACGCCCTCGGCACACTGCTCGGCAGCCCCAAGGCTCAACTCGGCTTTGTGATCGTCCTGGTCTTTATCCTGGCGGCCGTGTTCGCGGCCGCGCTCGCCCCGGGTGATCCGAAGAAATACGTCGGTAAGCCCAACCAGCCGCCCTCGGCGCAGTTTCTCCTGGGGACCAACCCCCAGGGTAAAGACGTCTTCCGGCAGTTGGTGTGGGGCAGCCGGCTGTCGCTGCTCATCGGCTTTGGCTCGGCGGTCCTGATGACATTGATCGCCGTGGTGGTGGGCATGGTCGCCGGCTTCTACCGCGGGGTCGTCGACGACGTACTCAACTTCGTGATGAATTTATTCCTGGTGATCCCGGGCCTGCCGCTGCTGGTGCTCTTGTCCGCCTACCTGAAGCCCGGCACCGTGACGATCATTTTCGCCCTGGCGATCACCGGCTGGGCGTTCAACGGCCGGATCATCCGGGCCCAGACCATGTCGCTGCGCGAAAAGGACTTCGTCGCCGCCGCCGTGGTGAGCGGCGAGCCCGGCCTGAGCATCATCTTCGTGCACATCCTGCCCAACATGGTGAACATCATCGTCGGCGGGTTCATTGGCGCGGTGACCTACGGCATCATGGCCTCTACCGGCCTGGCCTTCCTGGGCCTGGCCAACACAGCCGATGTGACCTGGGGCACGAACCTGTTCTGGGCCCAGAATGGCGGGGCCCTGATGATCGGCGCCTGGTGGGCGTTCCTGCCGTCCGGCCTGGCCGTGGCGCTGGTCGCGTTCGGGCTGGCGCTGATCAACTACGGCATGGATGAGATCACCAATCCGCGCCTGATCGCCGAGCGCAACATCCAGAGCGTGCTCAGGCAAGCCCGGCTCCCGCGCATGCGCGCGACCCCGGTGGTGCCCCATGAACACTAAACCCCCAGTTCCCGAAGCGCCCGGGTCAGCCGGCGGACCGGCCGCGCCGCTGCTGGAGGTGCGCAACCTGTATGTGGAATACCTCACCCCGCGCGGACCGGCTCAGGCCGTCCACAACGTCTCGTTCTCCATCGGCCGTGGCCAGGTCTTTGGCCTGGCCGGCGAGTCCGGGTGCGGCAAATCGACCATCGCCCATTCCATCCTGCGGGTCCTGCGGCCGCCGGCCGTGATCACGGGCGGGCAGATCCGCGTGGACGGCGCGGACGTCCTCAAGATGCAGGACGCCGAGCTGGAGGATTTCCGCTGGCGCAAGGTGGCGATGGTGTTCCAGAGCGCCATGAACTCGCTCAACCCGGTGATCACAGTCGGCGAGCAGATCGACGACGTGCTGATCCGGCACAACCGGCTCAGCCCGGCCCAGGCCCGGGAGCGGTCGGCCGAACTGCTCAAGATCGTCGGGATCGAGAGCGCCCGCCTGAAGTCGTTCCCGCACCAGATGTCGGGCGGCATGCGCCAACGGGTGGTGATCGCCATCGCCCTGGCGTTGAACCCGGCCTTGTTGATCATGGATGAGCCCACCACCGCGCTGGACGTCGTGGTCCAGAAGGATATCCTGCGGCAGATTCAGCAGCTCAAGGCGGCGCTGGGGTTCTCGATCCTGTTCATCACCCACGACGTCTCGCTGATGGTCGAGTTCTCGGACAACATGGCCGTCATGTACGCCGGCGAGGTGGTCGAGATGGCGCCGGCCCGCGAGATCTTCTCCAACCCCATCCACCCTTACACCCGCGGGCTGCTGAGCTCGTTCCCGTCCCTGCAGGGCCGGAGGCGCAAGCTGACGGGCATCCCCGGCTCGCCGCCGGACCTGGTCAACCCGCCCTCGGGTTGCAAATTCCACCCGCGTTGCACCCGCTGCACCCGTCTGGAAACGGAGGCGGCCCCCCAGCTGACCGAAGTGACGGCCGGGCACTGGGTCGCCTACCATGACGGCCTGCGGCTAACGGAGGCGGCGGCGTGACGGAAGACATGGCGATGAACGCGACGACGGAGTCTTCGGCCCCGCTCGACCCGGCGGCGGCCCACCCGGTGGTCCTGGAAGTGCGCGGGCTCACCAAGCGCTTCCCCATCGGCAATGCGCTGCGGCAGAAGCAGGTCCACGCGCTCACGGACGCGTCCTTCTCCATCGGCCGCGGCGAGGTGGTGGCGCTGGTCGGCGAATCCGGCAGCGGCAAGTCCACCACGGCGCGCCTGATCACGCGCCTGATCGAACCCACCCACGGCGCCATCTACCTGCATGGCCGGGATGTCCTGAAACAGGAGCCGCACTCCGCCTCCCTGGCGTACCGGCGCGCCGTGCAGATGATCTTCCAGGACCCGTACGGGTCGCTTAACCCGGCGCTGACGATCGGCGCCCACCTGGCCCGCCCGCTGCAGATCCATCGGCCGGGACAGAACGTCAGCGAGACCGTGATCGAACTGCTCACGGCGGTGGGGTTCAACCCGCCCGCCGAGTTCGCCGCCAAATTCCCGTATCAGCTGTCCGGCGGGCAGCGCCAGCGCGTGGCCATCGCGCGCGCCCTGGCCGTCAAGCCGGAGATCATCCTGGCGGACGAACCCGTCTCCATGCTGGATGTTTCCATCCGGATGGGCGTCCTCAACCTGATCGACCAACTCAAAGAGGAACGCGGGATCGGCTTCCTCTACATCACGCACGACCTCGCCAGCGCCCGCTACATCGGCGATCGGACGATCGTGATGTACGCCGGGCACCAGGTGGAGTGCGCCGAAAGCACCCAGCTGATGAGCCAGCCGGCGCATCCCTACACGCAACTGCTGCTGGCCGCGGTCCCGAACCCGGAGGCCGGCCTGACCACGGGCGGAGAAGAGGCCCGGGGCGAAATCCCCTCGCTGATCGACCCGCCCCCCGGCTGCCCCTTCGCGCCCCGCTGCGGGCACGCCCAGCCAGTTTGCCGGCAGACGATGCCGGCCAAGACCCTGCTCGCCGAAAACCACTGGGTCCGCTGTCATCTCTTTCCAGCGGACTCCGCCTCAGCGCCCGCCGCTTAAGCCGGCGCGTTCGGCCCCGAGTGGGAGACGCCGCCGGGCCGCGGCCCGGCTTAGGCTTTGTATCGACAGAAAGGGTTGGATGGAAAACGACGCTCACCCTGACCGCGCCCTCAACGCCAAAGTCGAGGCCCTCCTCGGCCAGATGACTCTGGCAGAAAAAGTCGGCCAACTCGTGCTGGCGAACGCCTTCGCGCCCATCGACTGGCACGTCGTCCTCGAGCAGAAAAAGGCGGCCGAGGCGCGCGGCGAACCGTTCGAGATCCCGCTGGCAGCCAACCCGCAGACTCTGTCCGACATCCGGGCGGGCCGGGTCAGCGCCATTAACTCGGCCAACCCCCGCCTCAACAACCTGCTGCAGCGGGCGGCGCGGGAGGAGGCCCGCCTGGGCATCCCGCTGCTGGTCAGCCATGACGTCATCCACGGCTTCCGCACGATCTTCCCGATCCCGCTGGCCGAGGCCTGCACCTGGCATCCCGAGCTGTTGGAGCGCGCGGCCCAGGCCGCGGCGGCCGAGGCCGCGACCGCCGGCGTCAACTGGATCTACGCCCCTATGGTTGACATCGCCCGTGACCCGCGCTGGGGCCGCATCGCCGAAGGCGCCGGCGAAGACCCGTTCCTGGGGGCGATCCTGGCGCAGGCGCGGGTGCGCGGCTTCCAGCGCGCCGATCTGCCCGGTGGGCGCCGGATCGCGGCCTGCCCTAAACACTACGTCGGCTACGGCGCCGCCGAGGGCGGACGCGACTACAACACGGTCGACCTCTCCGAGCGCACCCTGCGCGACGTCTACCTGCCGCCCTTCAAGGCCGCCTTCGACGCCGGCGCGGCGAGCACGATGAGCGCCTTCAATGAGATCGGCGGTGTGCCCGGCACTTGCAACGCGTTTCTCCTGCGCACCGTACTGCGGGACCAATGGGGCTGGCCAGGGGTGGTCGTCAGCGACTTCAACGCCATCGGCGAGCTGGTGCAGCACGGCGTGGCCCGCGACCTGCGCGACGCCGCCCGCCTGGCGATTCTGGCCGGGGTGGACATCGACCTGGAGAGCGGCGCGTACGCGCAGCACCTGGCCGCGCTGGTCCAGGAGGGCGCGGTGCCCGTCGCCCTGGTCGACGAGGCCGTGCGGCGCGTGCTGCGTCTGAAGTTCAGTCTCGGCCTGTTTGCCGACCCTTACGTGGACGAAACCCTGGCGGAGGGTGTTCTATTGCAGCCCGCCTTCCGGGCGCTGGCGTTGGAAGTGGCCCGGGAGTCGATGGTGTTGTTGAAGAACGAGTCTGGCCGTCTTCCGCTCGAGGCCGGGCAGCGGGTGGCGCTGATCGGCCCGCTGGCGGACAACCGGGTGGATCTCCTCGGGACCTGGGCGATCCTGGGGCAGGCGGCCGACGTGGAGACGGTGCGGGATGGGTTCCAGACCTACGTCGCCGCCAACCAGCTGACCTACGCCCAGGGTTGTGCCCTGACCGGGGAGGAACCGCCGGACTTCTCGGCGGCTCTGGCAGCGGCCGCCGACGCCGACGTCGTCGTGCTGGTGCTCGGCGAGGGGGCGGAGCTGAGCGGCGAGTCCCACTCGCGGGCGCATCTGGGGCTGCCGGGGAAGCAGCCGGCGCTGGTGGAGGCCCTGGCCGCGACGGGCAAGCCCCTGGTGGCGGTGCTGATGTGCGGCCGCCCGCTGGTGGTGCCCGAGCTCGTCAACCAGGTGGAGGCGCTCCTGGTGGCCTGGCACGGCGGCATCCGGGCCGGGCAGGCGGTGGCCGATCTGCTGTTCGGAGCGGCCAACCCTTCCGGCAAGCTGACGGCCAGTTGGCCGCGGGCTGAGGGCCAGATCCCGGTGTACTACGCCCACAAAGCCACGGGGAGGCCGGCCGCCGGCGCCGGGACCACGCAGTTCTACGAGCCGTTCCGCTCGACCTACCTAGACGAGCCGAACGCGCCGCTGTTTGTGTTTGGACAGGGGCAGAGTTACACCCAGTTTGAGTACCGTCAACTGGACGTGCTGACGCCGCAGCTGACCAGCATCGGAACGCTGCGGGTGACGGCGACGCTCAGGAACACCGGCGCGCGCGCGGGAACCGAGGTGGTCCAGTTGTACGTGCGCGACAAGACCGGTTCGGTCACGCGGCCGGTGAAAGAGTTGAAGGGCTTCCAGCGCCTAACCCTGGAGCCCGGCGAGGAGCGCCAGGTGAACCTCGCCGTGCCCGTGACCGCCCTCGGATTCCACGGCCTGGACCTGCAGTATCGGGTTGAGGCCGGCGAGTTTGAGGTGTGGGTTGGGCCGGATTGCGCCCACGGGTTGTCCGGGGAATTCGAGGTGCTCGCCTAACGGACGCTCCCGGCCAGAGCCGGACCGCCGTCGCCGCCGGCCCAGGAAGCCAGGGCCGTCCGGAACCGCGGCGGCCAGGTCCCTCGTTGTCCGAAACCCATCTCCAATCCCAAATCCATTCTCTCAAGGAGTAAGTGCCATGGCGAATCCACAGCCCGCGTCCAGAAAGCCCAAGCGCGGCGTATCCCTGTACAGCTATTCCGGCGAGTACGGCGTGACGATGACCATCGAGGACATGTTCGCGGACATCCACGACCTGGGCGCCGACGGCCTGGAAATCCTGGGCAACAGCCATATCGACGGCTACCCGGAACCGTCCGACGCCTGGGTGGAGAACTGGTTCCGGCTGCTGGCCCAGTATCAGCTCAAGCCGGTGGAATACGGCCACTGGGTTGATTCCCGCCTCTACCCGGGCCGCGAGCTCAGCACGCAGGAATCCTACGCGCTGCTGCAGCGGGACATCAAGCTGGCCAGCCGGCTGGGCTTTCCGTTCCTGCGGACCAAACTGGGCGTGATCGACGACGATTTGACGCCGGTCACGAATTGGCGCGAGTTCATCACCCTGGCCCTGCCCTTGGCCGAAGAGCACAACGTTTGCTTGTGCCCCGAGATCCACACTCCGACGGTGCTCAAGTCAAAGATGGTGGACGACTACGTCGAGTTCATCGAGAAGCACAAGACCAAGCACTTCGGCATCAATGTCGATTTCAGCGTTTTCCAGACCAACCCGCTCCCGATGTGGGAGGGCCAGGATCTCTCGACGTTGAAATTCAGCCCGGTCGAAGATTTTGTGCCGCTGCTGCCTTACACCCCCATCTGCCACGCCAAATTCGTGAACATGAGCGAGGCCTTCGTCGAGACCACCACCCCCTACGACAAGATCCTGGGCCTGCTGAGCGAACACCATTGGGACGGCTATCTCCTGAGCGAGTATGAAGGCCCGCACAAAGATGTCCCCGGCTACTCGTCCAGCCAACTGCGCCGCCACCACATCCTGCTGAAGCGCCTGCTGGGCGAGCGTTGAGTGCCGTCTCGAAAGGAGCCAAACCATGCTAGAGAAAGAGTGCATCCAAGCGCGCGGTTTCCGGAACGTTGGGGAAGGCGGCCAGGTGGTCGGCTTTCAGGTCGCGTTTCGGTCCATGTATTACCGGGGTGTCTGGCTGTCACAGCTCCGGCCGGCGACCGTGATCGTGGATGGTGAGACGTTCAGCGGCGACCAGATCACCTGGACGATCGGCGGCCGCACCTTCGCGCAGGCGGAGCTGGCCCAGCACGCGGACATCCACTGGCCCTTGCTGGAGCCGGCCGTGCTGACCGTCCGCAAACCCGGCGGCCTGACCCAGGGGTTTCACGACGTCGAGGTTCAGTATCACTACAGCTCGTCGTACATGCCGCCGGCGATGGATGAGCTGATGGTCACCTTCATGGGTGGGCCGACCAAGCGGCGGCTGACGCTGGTCTAGACAGGCGCGCCCCCAGACCGCGCCCGGCGGAGGTGTTTCCCCGCGCGCCGCGCCCCTGGCGCGGGGGGCGCCTCCAGCCGGCGGGTCTGGGAGGCGTCGGCGCTTTCCACGCCCCGGCCGCCGGCCCGCATTCAGCTATCTAGCGAGCGGCCTCTTCTTCCCAGGCCCCCAGCGTCTTCAGGGCGGCGTGTTCGGCCGCATTGAGCCCCTTGACCCCGTGCAGGTTCATGCGCTCGTAGGGCCGGTCGAGCATGATCTTCTCCACCACGCGGCCGGCCTGGATATCCACCAGGAGGGTCGTCCCTTCCTCATCGCTGCTGGCCAGGTAGCGCTCATCCGGGCTGAGGGCAATGCCCCAGACGCGGTTCAGGTGCCCGGGAATGACCACGGTCTCCGCCACCGTCCGATCCGGGCCAAGCCGCCGCAGATGGATGACGGGCTCATCGCTGCCGGAGGCGACGAAGCGGCCATCCGGCCCGATGACCACACAGGTGGTTCGGTTGCCTTCGGCGCCAATGTCCAGCGTGTGCCGGCACTCAGCCTGTTCCAGATCCCAGACCTTCAGCAGCTGCTGATTGTTGCTGGTCATTAAAGTCCGGCCGTCCGTGCCGAACCGCAGGCCGCCGACCGGGGTCGTGCCGTGCGGCAAGGCCAGTTTTTGGGCGCCGGAGCGCACATCCCAGAGGCTGACGGAGCCGTGCAGATGCCCGCTCACCAGCCCGGCCCCCGTCGGATCGAACCGCAGCGCCCACACGTCATCGGCGGTCTCGAGGCGGCCGGCCTGAAGCCGGTCACTCAGCGGGTCACTGTCCCAGAGCATGACCGCATGAAAGACGCCGCCGCTGGCCAGCAGCGAGCCATCGTGATTGAAGGCCAGCGCGAAGATCGCGCCCGGATGGCCCGGATAGGTCTTCAGACAGTCCAACGAGTCGAGATCCCACAAGCGCACGCAGCGGTCATAACCGGCGGTCGCGAACCGCCTGGCCGCAGGGTGGACGGCCAACACAAAAATCGGCCCCAGGTGCCCCTGGGTCAACGCCCGATAGCGGCGCCGGTCCAACTCCCAGAGGCGGATCTTGCCGCCGGCATCGCCTTGCACCAGCACCTTCCCGTCGCTGCTAAAGGCATTGGCCCCGATCAGCCGGCTGTAGCCCTCCATGACGCGCAGGAGCTTGCCGCTTTCCACGTTCCACAACCGGATATTCCCGCCCGAGGAGAGCGTTGCCAACCGATCCTGTTGGCCACAGGCAATGACGCCGATTGAGCCCTCGTGCCCCATCAGCATTCTCAGGTAGTGCGGCGGCTGATCATCCCCCACCCGCCAGACCTCCACCGAGCCATCACTGCCGCCGCTCACCAGCAGGGTGCCGTCGGGATTAAAGGCGATCTGAGTGAGCCCGGCGGAACGACTGGTCAGGGCGGCCAGGCGCTCGCCGGTGTCAACGGCCCAGAACTGGATGACGGGGCTGTCTTCGCTGCAGCTTGCCAGCCACCGGCCGCCCGGATGAAAGGCAACGGTCACCAGCTCCTTGGCGGCATGCTGCAGCATTTGGCGCACGTCCCCGGTCTTCCAGTGCCAGATGCGGATGGCCTCCCCGCTGGCGCCAGACGCCAGGCTCTCGCCATCCGGGCTGAACGCCAGCGACCACACGCGCGCCGCGTGTCCCCGCAGCACCTGCGCCAGCTTTCGCTCGTGGAGATCCCAGATGCAGATCTGCGCATCGATCCCGCCGCTGGCCAGATAGCGGCCGCTCGGGTGAAAGGCCAGCGTATGCACCCACTCGTGATGGCCCGTAAAGGTGTGCAGATGCCGGCCGGTGGCGGCTTCCCACAGGCTCACCGTGCCGCGGAAGTGGCTGCTGGCCAGCAGGGTCTCATCGGGGCTGAAGCTCAATGACCAGGCCCGCGCAGTCTGGGTAGCCACGGTCCAGATTGGTTTTCCATCCGCCACCCGCCAGCAGCGGATATGCCCGTTGTACGTGTTGGCGGCCAGGTAGGTCCCGCTCGGGCTGAGCGTCATGGCGCTGATCGTTTCCAAGGGCTCGGTAAAGCGCGAATCGATAAACTCGGCGTCGGAGAAATCCGCGTCCTGCGCTTCCAGGCCCTGCAGCGAAACGTGGCGCAAAGTCAGGCCAGAGAAATCCTCACCCTGCAGATGGGTGTTGAGGTGCGCCAGCAGGTTGACCAGGTTCCCGCCGGCATAGCCCTGCGCCTCGCGCGGCAGACGCCGGGCCGCGGCCACCAGCAGCCGGAGGTGCTCCAGCAGCAACGCCTGGCTGCCGAAATGGCGTTTCAACAACGACAGTACTGGCTGCAGAAGCATGCGGAGCTGGCCCTCGCGAATCTGGTCGCTGCTTTGGCTCTTGACCAGCGGGTACTGGGCCAGGGTCTCCAGGTTTTGCCGGAGGATCTGCTCGGCCATGAGGTTGACCAACCGGTCGGTGACAAACTCAAGCAGGACCGGCAGCAGATAGAAGGCTGCACTTTGCTCCTGCCGTTCGATCATGGCCCGCTGCAGCAGCGAGGTCAGGCCGGACAGGATCTCGTGGCTGGGGATATCCAGCAGAAAATTGCGGCGCAGCTCGGGCAGCGCCACGGGGTCACGCTCGATGGCGAGCCAGAACAGAATGTCCCGCTCCAGCACCGACAGATGCTCAAACTGGTTCCCCAGCAGATGCTGGAGGGTGTGCAGCGTGACCGGGGCCTCCCGCAAAAAGGCGGGCAGATCACCGCCGAACAGATCCCGGACGGTCGCCGACGCGATCTTGAGGGCCAACGGGTTGCCCGAATAGTAGTGGACGAACACCTCCCAGGCATCCGCTGGGCCGAACAAGCCCTTGTCCAGGAGCAGCGCCTGGCTGGCAGCGCTGGTCAGCCCCGTCAACTTGATGGCCCGGACCGGCAAGGTCCGGCCTTCCAGGAACTCCGGGTCAACGGGCATTTCCCGGCTGGTCAAGATGAGGCAGCTCTGATGCCGGGTCTGCGCGATACTGTGGAACAATTGCTGGTAGGCCTCGAAGCCCTCTTTATAGATCCCGGCCAGATTGCCGGCCCGGTGCAGCGTTTCAACGTTGTCCAGGATCAGCAGGCACCGATGCTGCTTCAGGAGGCCGAGCAGTGACGCGACCGACGGCTTGGCGGGGCGCGTGGGGGTCAGGATCTGGAAGCACTCAGTGAGCAGATCCTGCAGTTCCGGCGCATCCCGCAGCGAGCGCCAGATGATGAACTCAAATTGGTGGCTGACGTCCTGGGCGAACTTGACCACCAGGGTGGTTTTGCCGATCCCGCCCAGCCCCAGCACGGCGACGAGGCGGCAGCGCTCGGCGACCACCGACTGCTCCAACTCAGACAATTCCCGATCACGGCCAAAGACCTGGCTGACCTCGGGCGCGTCGCCCCAGTCCACCCGGGGGCCGGCGCTCGTTGATTCGGCCATCGGGGCTGGCGAGGCGCCACGAGACTGACCGGGCGCGGCCGGTTGATCGAGCAACCCAGCAAACCAGCGGTCGTCAAACAGCGATTTCCGGCGTGAGGCGCTTTGGTCGGCTTGAGCCCAGAGGGCCTGCGCTTCTTGCCGCTCGGAGCCCTCCGTCAGGCCGCGCAGCTTCAGGAAGTAGGCTATCAGGTTCTTTAGGTGGGGGATATCCGGGAAGGCGGTGCCGGCCTCCCAATGCTGGATGGTCCGGCGAGAAACGGCCAGGGCATCGGCCACGTCGTTCTGGGTCAGGCCGACTTTCTCCCTCAGCCCCAGCAGCAACTGGCCAAAGCGATAATCGGTGACTTTGTACTGGCGATGCCCTGACATGGCTAGTGAATCAAGGGGCCGGACGCCTGGACAGGATAGCGGCGAAAAGGATGAAGCATGGAGGAACGGTAGGACGACCCCAGCCGTTGTCATGATCCGCCGCAGCCGGAATACTCCGGATGGGCGTGCCTTCCGAGACCGCCTGTCTGATCATAACACTCAGTTGGAGACCCATAGGCCTATTGGGTAGTCGCTATCCTACCATAATTAGCCAGTAACTGAGCGCGGACTGGCCGGCCGCGGCGAGGCCCTCGATCGTCTTCCGGCGCGTAACTCCGCCGCCGTTTGTCGCGCGACAACATCCTGGCCCGCTGCTCGCTGCCGGATTGGGGCGGGATCATGGAGAAGCTCACCGACCGGGGCCGGCCCAACCCGCATGTCACCGCCGCAGGTGTCCTTTCGTCCTACTGATCAATCTGCCAGGGGCGCGGCATGACCAGGCCGACCTGTCCCGAGGGCCCGCCTCCCAAGCCTCGACGGAAACTGTTGTGAAAACACTTGCCCTCAGTCTGAAAGTGCCTGTGCTCGTCAGCTCACTCCTGGTTCTCCCGCTGATCGCCCTGGAGATCGCGTTCAATCAGCTTCCGGCCTGGAGCACCTTGAGCGGTGAGCGTGTCCTCGACTTCGCCGTGTTGTTTGGCGCGCTCTGGCTTCTGCCGCTGGGCTTCACCTGGCTCGCGACTCCGCTCGTGCAGGACTGGCGGGCCGGCCGGCCCATCGGCGCATCTCCTTGGCGCCGGCTGATCACGGTCGCAGCCTTGGGCCTCATCGCCGTCATCTGGGCGGCGATTTTGCTGGACCAATTCCCCTGCTTCCTCGGGATCCCCAATTGCGATTGACAGCCCCCATTGACCTGCAACTGAAAAGTGAGTTTACAGCCCCAATGCCAACCCACACCCGCGTGCTAAAACCCAGCCTGATCCTGGTCAGCGGCCTGGTGCTGCTCTTGGGCGCAGCCCTGACGTGGCCCCGGCCGGCCCCACAACCGACCCAGCCCAGCAGCGCCGAGACGGTCGTAGTAGCCGCCCCTACTGACCCCTACTTCAGCCTGGCCCAGCGGATCGCCCAGGCTGAAAACCTGCCGCTGGTGGATGAGTTTTCCGCAGTTTGGCAGTTCCACCCGCGCTTTGTCATCCTGGTCGCGGCGCCCGGCAATCTCACCATCGCGAACCTGGCGAGCATTGGCGCGGCCTTCGCCAGCCACGGTGATTACCCCGCTCTGGGCATCATCAGCGGGTCCACCCGGGTGGCGGCCGAACAGCTCTGGGAGAGGCGCACCCTAGTCCAGGCTGGGACCAGCTTCATCGGCGGCGACGTGGATGTGCTTCAGCAGGTCTTCGAACCCACGCTGTTCGACATCAGCGGCGGCTCCCCGGCCCAGGCGGCCCTCACCCAGAGCGCTCTGGTTGCGGCCCTGAGCCAAGCCGACTACTTCTACTGGACCCGGCACAGCGGCGGGCGCACGTGGTTCTGGAACGACGGTGCGGCCGACTGGGGCGCGGATGACGAATTGACCGCGGCCGAAATCCCCCCGCTCAGACCCGGAGTGATTTACTCCCTGACCTGCAGCATCTTCCGGCCGTGGCTGCCGGATTCGATGGCCCTGGGGTTCATCGACCAGGGCGCGGCCGCCTTCCTGGGGTTCACCAACAGTCCGCACACCGCCTCGTTTTCAAAAATCGGCCTGTTCGCGCCCGGCCTGACCACCTGGGAGGGCTTTCCCCTGGGGATCGTCGCCCAAGTCCAGAACAAATCAGCCACGCGCATGATCTACAGCTCCCCCGAGTTGTTCATGTTCGGGGATCCGCGCATCCACATGTTGGCGGAGCGGCCCTACCAGATCCTCTCCGACCAGACCGCGGCAGACGGCTCCAGAGTCATCCAGGGCTACTCGGACACGGACGGCGTCCTGGCGGTGAAGATTGACGGCGCGGCCGGCTTCCCGTTTGTGACGGTGGCGGGGCAGACTGCCCTCAGCGAAAACGACCTCTTCTACAACAGCCGGGCGCAGACGCTCAACCTGGGGCCGGACAAATACCTGCTCCTGCTGCATCCGGGCGGCAGCTTCCAGATTGAGCTGTCGCCCCAGATCCCCTGGGGCTGGGTCCCCGCCGACACCGTGCTCGACGCGCTGGATTACGCCTGGGTCGTCCTGTGGACGAACGTGTATGCCGATTCCAACCCGTACATTTACGCCCTCTCCATCCCCTTGTTTATCGGCTTGCTGTTGTTCAAGACCGTCCGCCAGAAGCAGCCCGCGCGAGAATACCTAGGGATTCTGGTTATCGCCGCTTTGCTCGCCCTGCTGCGCCTGGGATACTACTGGCTGCGGCTGAACGACTACACCGTCAGCGTCAACGTGCTGGACGACAGCGCGGCCGGCCTGGCGGTGGGGTTCGGCGGCGTGTTCGCCAGTGTGGCCGGCGGCCTCTGGCTGTTTAAAGATAGTCCCCGGATCGTGGTCAGATTACTGGGGCTGCTGTGGGCGGTGGCGCGGCAGTTCTGGATGGCGGGCTTCTACCTGGGCTTCCTGACGCTGTTGAACAATCTTCCGCAAGTCACCAAGATGACGGCCGCCGGCGTCTGGAATTACACCGTCGTCTGGCTGGCCGTTATCCCGCTGGTCGTCGAAGCGGCGCTGATCCTGGCGGCTTATCGATTGCTGACAACCTCGCGCCGCCGGCCCGCCAGCGCGCCTGGCTCCCGCTGAACCAGACGCGCCCTACCCACCCTCCCGGCGGCCGGCTAGACTAGCCTCGGTCGAGGCCGACCGTGGAACTCATCCAGGAGAGCGCATGCCCTCCCAACTGCACACCCTGTTCCAGCCGTTGTTCGGGAGTTGGCTGCAATCCGGCGCCGCCCCCGCCGCTGCGATGGAGGGCGTCACACCGGAATTTACCGGCTGGCTCAGCGATACCCGGCCGGACGCCTTCACCTTTGATGCCCTGCGCCACAGCACCCCTTCACCGGGCTGGGCCTGGCAGGCCATCGAGTTTAGCGACCTCTTCGACGGGCAGTTCTACTTCTATCTGCCTGCCGACTGGTCCGCGATGCAGCGCGGGCCGGCCCGGGCGGTTCTGGGCGCCGGCCCGGCCCGCCGGCAATCGATCTGCCTCCTGCCGAGCGCCGACTGGCAGCCGCAGGCCGGCGAAGTCCTGGCGAACCGGCGGGTGACGGCGTTCGCGTACTACCCGTTGTGGCGGCCCTATTACCACCAATGGGTCTTTGTCACGGCCGGCGAGGCGGCGGAGGTCACGGTCCACGGGGTCTACAGCGCGGGTGACTGGCTGGTCGTCGTCGCGGGCACTGTGCCTGGCGGCGCGCCGTCCGACCTGAAGGAGCAGTTGAGCGCGCTCGTCAATTCCAATCCCTGGTATGGGTGGATCCAGGCGGCGAAGGCGCAAAGCGCAAACGCGGCTCCAGATTGAGCGGCCGGGCCGCCCTCAGGCCGAGAGGCGCAGCCCGCCGCCTATGACGCCGCCCAGCACACCGGCGCGGGCCGGCACCACCAGGGTGACGAAGTAAACGCCCGGCCGCGCTGGAAACTGGCCTGGGCAAACGCTGGCCTCAGCTCGCGGCCAGGACTGCCTCCACGATCCCGCGATAACCGCGCGCCGCGGTCAACAGATCCGCCACCGCCAGACGTTCGTCCACTACGTGCGCATCGCCCTCGGCCCCCGGCCCAAAACCGACCGTGGGCACGCCGGCCTGGCCGGCGCTGTAAGCGGCATTGGTACAGAACCGGTAGGCGCCCAGGGCCGGTTCAAGACCAGCCGCCCACAGGCCCCGCCGCGCCCCCCGGACAAAAGGATGATCCTCCGGGAGGATCCAGGCGGGGAAGAACTTGGGGCCGCGCAGGACCGCGCCGGTGTAGGCCGTGTGTTCGCCTTGAGCCAGCCCCGCGCGCACTTCCGCCCCGGCCAATGTCGGGAGGGCCTGCAACGCAGCCAGCACTTGCGCGGGCGTCTCGCCGGCCAGCAGCCGGCGGTCATAGGTCGCGCGGCAGCGGCTGGGGATGACAGAATAGCCAGGGTATGGGTCGGAGATGATGTCGGTCAGTGCCATGATGGCCGGCCCGAGCACCGGGTCAGCCCCCAGGGCCAGCTGCTCCACACCCGCCACCACCCGCAGCATGGCCTGGACGGCGTTGACGCCCAACTGCGGCGAGGAGGAGTGCGCCGGCCGGCCAATGGTCTCGAGCTGGATCTCGGCCCGGCCGCGGCCGCCTCGGTTCAGGTTGAGCTGCGTGGCTTCGCCGATGACGACGGCGTTCGGATGGACGTGCTCCATCACGGTCTTCAGGCTGACCCCCTCCATGACTTCTTCCATGACCGTGGCGCTGACGGCCACCCGGCCGGCCAGCCGGGCCCGGTCGGCCGCCGCGGCGCCGTGGAGCATGGCGGCCAGCGCGCCCTTCATGTCCGCTGCGCCGCGCCCGTGCAGGTAACCGCCATCCACCTCGCCGCCAAATGGGTCGCGGGTCCAGGTGGAACCGGCCGCGAGGCCCACCGTATCGCAATGCGCGTCCAGAAGCAGGGTCGGGCCGGGCTGCGCGCCGCGGATCACGCCAATGGCGCTGCCGTTGACATCGGTGAAGATCTCGTCGAACCGCAAGGCGCGCATCTCGGCCAGAATCTGCTCCACGACCGGGCGCTCCTCACCGCTGAGGCTCGGCGTGCGGACCAGGGTCTGCGCGCATTGGATCAGGGCCTGCTCATCCACAGTCACAGACTCCACAGACGCCGCGCGGCGGCCCGAGTGCGCGCCCGCAAAGCCGCCCAGTCCACATCCAGTACCACGCCGGCGCGGACCCGCAGGCGGCCGGCCACCCACACCGCCTGAACATGGGTGTGATTGCGCCACAGCACGAGCTGGTCGTACAGGTTGTGCGGCTCGGGCGGCGTCGGCAAATCCAACGCGATCAACTGCAGGTCGGCCTGCCACCCGGGCGCCAACCGCCCAACTCTCTCCAGGCCGAGCGCGCGCGCGCCACCCTCGGTCGCCAGGTGCCAGACCAGGCCGGCCGGCATCACACGCGGGTCCTGCCGATAGGCCTTGTGGATCAGGAAAGCGCCGCGCATCACTTCGAAGAAGTCGTTCACGTAGCCGTCGCTGCCCAGGCCCACGGTCACGCCGGCGGCCGCCAGCTCCGGCACGGGCGCGATGCCGGCGCCGACCTCGCAGTTGGAGAGCGGCATGTGCGTCATGCGCACGCCGCGCTCGGTCATGATCCGGATTTCGTTCTCGCTGAGCTGGACACACTGGGAGGCCAGCATGCGCGGGCCGGCCACACCCAGCCCGTCGTAATACTCCAACGGCCGGACGCCAAAGTGCTTCAACGCATATTCCGGTTCATGCACGCCTTCCGACATGTGCATGTGCACCAGCGTGCCCAGCTCCTGGCCCAGCGCGTGGGCTTGGCGGATAAAATCGGCCGAGCAGCTGAAGGTGGTGTGGAAGCACATCAGCCCGGAGACCAGGCCGCCGGCGGCCCGGCTGGCGCGGATGAAATCGGCGTTCTCCTGCAAGCCCAACTGGCCATTCGCCCGGCTGACCCGCTCGGTGGCTTCGAAGGACAGGATGGCGCGCAGGCCGCGCGCCCGCGCCACCTCGGCCTGGGCCGGCAGACAGCCCGGCAGGCTGTGCGGCGCCTCCAGACAGTCATAGACGGTCGTGACGCCGCTCCGGAGCATCTCGGCGCAGACGTAGTCCGTGGCGGCGCAGATCATCTCCTGGTCCAGCCGGTCTTCCACCAGCGGCCACCAGAAGTCCTCCAGGAAAGGCCAGAAGCCAGCGGGCGCCTTCTCCAGAGGCAGGCCATGGGCCAGCACGCCGTACAGATGGGCATGGGCATTCACGAAGCCGGGCGCCAGCACCTGCTCCGGCGCCTCCCAGACCTCGTCCTCCGGATAGTCGCGGCGCAGGTCCGCGTGCGGGCCGACGGCGGTGACGATGTCGCCGACAACGCGCACGCCCCAGCCGGGCTGCGGCGCCTCTCCGGCGGCGGCTATCAGGATCTCAGGCAGGATCAACATCCTGGTTTGCTCCTCGCAATCTGACCGGCTCGATGAAGACTTCGATTTCGCCCCCGCAGACGCCGGGGTCGCCGGCCGCGGGGTTGATCAAGCGATACGTGACCGTCTGCGCCGCGCCGGTCTGGAGCGCTTCCAGCGCCGCCGCGATGACGCGGCTCTCCATCTGGCCGCCGCCCACCGTGCCCACCAGGCGGCCGTCCGGATAGGCCAGCATTTTGCTGCCGGCATGCCGCGGGACACTGCCGCGCGCGGCGATGACCGTGCACAAAGCCGCCCGGCCGCCGGCGCGCTCCAGGTCCGCCAGCGCCCCGAAGACGGTCAGCATGGCCGCGCCAGAAAGCGGCCGCGGCCGGCCGCGCCCACGTACTGCCCGTCCTGGACGATGACTTCGCCGCGGGCGAGGGTTAGGACGGGATAGCCGCGCAGCGCGAGGCCGGCGTAGGGCGTGTAGTCGGTGTTCTCGTGGAGGCCGGACCGCGCGACGGTGACGGCGCGCTCGGGGTCAAAGAGGACCAGGTCGGCGTCGGCGCCGGGCACCAGCGCGCCTTTGCGCGGGTACAGGCCGAAGGCGCGGGCCGGCGCCGCACAACACACGTCTACCCAGCGCTGGAGGGAGAGCCGGCCGGCCCGCACGCCAAAGGTGTGGAGCAGGGCCAGGCGCGCCTCGATGCCGGGCAGACCGTTGGGGATGGCCGTGAACGCCTCGCGGCCCAGGGTCTTCTGCCCTTCGTAAAAGAAAGCGCAGTGGTCGGTGCCGACCGTGGAGAGCGCGCCGGCGGCCAGATGCCGCCAGAGCGCCGGCGGATTATCGGCCGGCCGGAGCGGCGGCGAGCAAACAAACTGCGCGCCCTCGAAGCCCGGCCGGCTGAGTTCCGCCTCGGTCAGCAGCAGGTACTGCGGGCAGGTCTCACCGATCACGCGTTGACCGCGCGCCCGCGCCCGGGCCACCGCTTCCGCGCCGCGCCCAGTGGAGACGTGCACCACGTAGAGCGGACAGCCGGCCACCTCCGCCAGGGCCAGGGCGCGTTCGACGGCCTCGGCCTCCGTGGAGACCGGCCGCGAGAGGCCATGGTAGCGCGGTGCGGTCTGGCCGGCGGCCAGGTAGTGCGCGCGCAAGGCCTCGATGGCGGCGTGGTTTTCGGCATGAACCAGGGCCAGCCCGCCGGCGCGGCCGACCGCGGTGAGCGCCTGCAGGAAGGCCGCATCCTCCAGGCGGAAGCCCTCATACGTGAGGTAGGTTTTGAATGACGGGCAGCCGGCCGCCAAGATGGCCGGCACCTCGGCCAGCACCGCCGGGGCGGCGCTGCGCAGGGTCATGTGCAGGCCGAAGTCCACGACGGCGCCCGCTTCGGCCTCCGCCCGCCGCGCGGCCAGCGCCGGCGCCAGCGGCGCGTCCAGGTCCGGCTCGACGAAATCGATGACGGTCGTGGTCCCGCCGCAGGCGGCGGCAACGGTGCCGGTGGCCCAGTCATCGCTGGTGCGCGTCACGCCGGCGTCCATGGCCAGATGGACGTGCGGGTCCACGGCGCCGGGCAGCACCAACAGGCCGCCCGCGTCGAGCCGGCGCCGGCCGGCCAGGTTCTGGCCCAGGGCCGCGATCCGGCCGGCCCGCACGCCCACGTCGGCCGAGAACGCCTCGGCCGGCGTGATGAGCGTGCCGCCAGCGATGACCAGATCAAAGTCCACGGCAGCCGCCGGGCGAACCCATGCCTACGCGCGCCCGCCCATGATGAGAGACATCAGCGCCTTCTGCACATGCAGCCGGTTCTCGGCCTGCTTGTAGATGACCGATTGCGGCCCGTCGATCACGTCGCCGTCGGCCTCGTGGCCGCGGTCGATGGGCATGCAGTGCATGTACACGGCGTGCGGCTTGGCCAGCTTCATCCGTTCCTGGGTAACGCGCCAGCCGGTGTTCTTGGCCGCCATCGCCTCCACCGTTGGCTCGTCCTCGGTCACCATGATCGGCCCCCAGGACTTGGGATACAGGAAGTCCGCGTCGCGGAAGGCCTCGTCCATATCGTGGGTCTCGGTGATGGTGGTCCCGGCCTCGGCCGCGAAGGCGCGCGCCTTGTCCATCACCTGCGGCATCAGGTGATAGCCTTCCGGGTAGGCCAGGGTCACGTCCATGCCAAAGCGCGGCATCAGCCAGATCAGGGATTGCGGCACGCTCAGCGGCCGCACGTATTTGGGGGCGTACGTCCAGGACAGGACGAACTTGCGCTTGCGCAGGTCGCGCCCGAACAGCTCCATCAACGTGAACAGGTCGGCCAGCGCCTGGCAGGGGTGATCCACGTCGTCCTGCATGTTGATGATTGGGGCGTCGGCGTATTTGGCCATTTCGTACAGGTACTTGTTGCCGATGCCGGTCCGGCAATCGCGGATGGAGATGCCGTGCCCGTAGCTGCTCAGGACAATACCCGTGTCCTTGGCGTTCTCGCCGTGGCCGATCTGGGTGGCCTTGGGCTCGAGGTAGATGGCGTGGCCGCCCAGCTGGGTCATGCCGGTCTCAAAGGAGTTGCGTGTGCGCGTGCTCTCCTCGAAGAAGAGCATGTACAGGGTCTTGGCGCGCAGGATGTGGTCGTGGAACTGCCCGGTGGCGAACTCGCTCTTGAGGCGGAAGGCCATTTCGAGCAGCGTGTTGAGGTCCTCCACGGTCCAATCCGGCGTGCAAATGAAATCTTTCTGGAAGAGCTTGGTATTCATGACAGACAACTCCTTGGAAGGGGTTTAGGAAACATAGAACAGCGGGAAGAGCGCGTAGAACAGCGCGGCCTGCCGCACCTTTTCCAGGTCCACCTGGTCATTGGCGGCGTGTACGTACTGCTCCTCCTGCGGGCCCAGCCCGAGCGTGGGGAGGCCGGCGGCGCCGGCTGAGTAGGTGCCATCGGTGCTGAAGCGCCACACGCCCACCTCGGGCGCGCGGCCCCACAGTGCTTGCCCGGCCGCCAAGCCGGAGGCGAGCAGCGGATGGCCGTCTTCCAGGAACCAGCCGGGGAAGAAACTGGGACCATCCAGCGCCAGGCCGGTGTGGGTGCGCACCGGCTGGTCCGGCACGCGCGCGCTGGCGCCCAGCGGACTGACCACCGCCTGCACGCCGCCCAGCACGCTGGCCAGGCTTTCGCCGGGGGCCATGCGCCGGTCCACCGCCACCTCGCACCAGCTCGGCACCGAGTTCGGGGTATGCGGCCCTTCGATTAAGGACACCACCTGGGTGCCCGGCCCGAAGACCGGGTGCGACGGCAGGCCGGGGTTCATGGCCTCCAGCGCCTGGATCACGGGCAGCATCTTGAGCAAGGCGCTCTCGCCCAGGTGCGGCTGGCTGGCATGGGCGGCCCGGCCGGTGGTGCGGACGCGCAGCTCGCAGCGCCCGCGCTGGCCGCGGCGCAGGCCGAGGTTGGTGGCCTCGGCCAGCAGCACCGCTTCCGGGCGCAGACCGTCGCGCTCCACCAGCGAGCGCAGGGCGAAGCCCTCCGCATCTTCCTCCAGCGTGGCCCCCATCACCACCACACTGAACTCGCCCTCCAGCTTGAGCGCCTTGAGCAGCGCGGCCGCGTACACGATCGCGGCGACGCCGCCCTTGCAGTCTGAGGCGCCCAGCCCGAACATCACGCCGTTTTCAATGGTCGGCTGCAGGGGAGGATGCGGCCATTCGCTTTCGTCGGCTACTTCGTTGGTGTCCAGGTGGGCGTCGTAGAGCAGCAGCCGCGGCCCGTGGCCCACCCGCCCGAGGGCGTTGCCGGCTGAGTCCTGCCAGACCTCGTCGCAGCCCACGGCCCGCAGTTCCGCCAGGGTACGCGCGACAGCCGGCCCCTCCTGGCCGGTGTAGCTGCGGATAGCGATCAGATCGGCCAGAAAGCGGGTTTGCCGATCAGCCAGATCGGCCATGGCGGCGCGCAGGCGAGGGAGGAGATCCGGGTCCATGTTTGTTTCGCGGGCCGGGCAAGCTCGGCCCGCCGTGGCGGCCACCTGCTGTGGAGCCAGCGGCCTCGGTCGTTACACCAGCCGGTAGTTCAGCGGCTCGCCGCGCAGCACACGCAGCAGATTATCGTAGTCGGCGGCGCGGTGCTTGGTCGTCGCAGCGATGGTCAGCCCGCCGGCCGCGATGTGCGGGGTCAGGATCAGGTTGGCGCCTGGGTCGCGCGCCAATTCCAGCAGAGGGTCGTCCGGGCGCAGCGGCTCCCAGTTGTACGTGTCCAGGGCGGCCCCGGCCAGATGCCCGGACTTCAGGGCCGCCAGCACGGCCTCATCGTCCACGGTGTCGCCCGAGCCGCAGCTCACCAGATAGGCGCCCGGCCGCAGGCGCGCGAGGTAGGCGGCATTCACAGTCGGCTCCGGGCCGGAGTAGGGCAGCAGGTTGCAGACCACATCGCTCTGGTCCGCGATCTCGTCCGGCGTGGCGTAGCTCACCTGAAAACGCGCCTCGGCCTCCGCCGGCAGCCGGCGGCGTTTGTGGTACAGCACGCGGCAGCCAAAGCCGCGCAGGCGCCAGGCCAGCTCCAGGCCGATCTCGCCCATGCCCAGAATGCCGACCACGGCTTCGTGCAGGCCGCGCAGGCCGGTTCGGCCGGACCAGTTATAGGCGAAGGTGTCTTCATCGCTCTGGCGCGGCTGGCCCCAGTCCCCGGCCTCCGCCGACACCCGCAGGGCGTCCCGCAGCCGTTTGAACAGGCCCAGGATTTGCAGCAGCATGTGCTCGGCCACCAGCCCGCAGCTGCTGATCGGCAGATAGCACACCGGGAGGCCGGCCCGGCGGGCGGCCTCCAGATCCAGGTCCCAGGTCTGGAGGCCGATGCGCTGGATCAGGCGCAGGCGGCGGCCCGCCGCGATCATCTCCGCATCCACCGCCCCGGAGCGCTCGCTGATCAGGAAGTCCATCTCGGGGAGCAGCTGCAGGATCTCGGCTCTGGGCGGCTCGCGCCGCATGCTGATCTCCAGCTCCGCCGGAGCGCCTTCCAGCGCCCACTGCTGTTGCTGCAGGCCGCGCTGCGTGAGGAACAAAACCCGCGCCTTGGTCATGGCCGAGCGCCTAGCGGCTCTCCAGCGCAAAGGCGTCCGCAAACGCGTCCACCACGGGCCGGATGTCGTCCATCATCGGGTACAGGATCGGGCAGGTGACGCCGGCGGCGAGGTATTCCTTGACCTTGGCCACGCACTCGGCGCTGGTGCCCACCGCCATCAGCAGGCGCGGCACGTCATCCGGGATGACGCGCGCGGCGGCGATGTACTCGGCCTCGGTGGCCGGCCAGCTCATCACAGCCTGCACCTTGGCAATCAGATCGTCCGGCACGCCGCTGGCCTTCATGATGTGCGGCTCGGTGGCCAGGTAGTAGGCCACCAGCTTCTTGGCCTCGAACATGGCCGCGGCCGGGTCGTCGTCGCTGAGCGAGCAGACCAGCAGCTCCGGCCGGTCCACCTGCGCCAGGGTCTTGCCGGCTCTGGCCGCGCCCTTGGCCACCAGGTCCACGGCCTTCTTGATGTAATCCACCGAGACGACGTAGTTCAGCACCACGCCGTCGCAGATCTCGCCGGCCAGCTCCAGCATTTTGTCGCCGGTGGCGCCGATGTAAATGGGGATATCGCGCGGGCGCGGATCGGCGAAGACCACGTCCAGGCGCACCCGGTCCAGCTTGACGAACTCGCCCGAGTAGGTGACCTCCTCCATCGTGAACAGGCGCCGGATGGCCTCCACATGCTCGCGCATCGCCTGCAGCGGCCGCTCGCGCTTCACGCCCACCCGGCCGGCGATCGGCTCCCACCAGGCGCCCAACCCCAGCATCACGCGCGAGGGCGCGTCCGGGTCGCCGCTGGTCTGTTTCGCCAGCTCCCACAGCGTGCTCCAGGTGGCCGCGATCACGGCCGCGTTGCGCGTCCAGATCGGCAGGACGCCGCTGCCCAGGCGCAGGTGCTTGGTGCGCGCCAGGAAGGCGGACATCATCACCACGCAGTCGCGCGCCAGGCGGGTATCGGCCTGCCAGATCTCGCTGAAACCGCGCGCCTCGGCATACTGCGCGATCTCCAGCTCGTAGCCGAGCGGGTGCTTATCCTGCATGTACAAGGCAAAGCGGGGCTGGGTCATGGATTCGCCTCCTGCGGTCAGGCCTGCGCCGGCAGGGCGCGCCAGATTTTCTCGGGCGTCAGCGGCAGGTCGCGCACGCGCACGCCGACCGCGTCGAACACGGCATTGGCCACGGCCGGCGCCACGCCGTCCATGGGGATCTCGGCCGCGGCCTTGGCCCCGAACGGCCCGCTCGGCTCATAGGTCGGCACCAGGATCGCTTCGATCTCGGGCACCTCGTCCGCCTGCAGCACCCGGTAATCGCCGAAACGCGTCGCCAGCGAACGGCCGGCCTCGTCGTAGACCATTTCCTCGCAGACCGCGTAGCCCAGGGCCTGCACCAGCCCGCCCTCGATCTGGCCCTGCGTGGTCTGCGGGTTGATGGCGGTGCCGCAGTCCACGGCCATCACCAGTTTGGTAACGGTCACCTGGCCGGTCTCGGTATCCACTTCCACCTCGGCGTATTGCGCGCCGAAGGGCGGCGGCGAAAACGGGGAGACGTGGGAGGCCGTGGCCATGATCTGGCGCTGATCCTGCGTGTGCAGGCTGTCCAGCGCGACGGCGTCCAGGCCCACGCTGCGGCCGTCCGGCGCCGTCACGCGCCGGTCCCGAAGGGTCAGGCCGGCCGGATCCGCCTTGAGCATCAGCGCCGCCCGCTCCAGGATCTGCCCGCGCACGAGCTCGGCCGCCTTCTTGACCGCCCCGCCGGAGATGTAGGTGGTGCTGGAGGCGTAGGCGCCGGTGTCGAAGGGCGTGAAGTCCGTGTCCGAGGAGTAGATGATCACGTCGTTGAGCGGCACGCCCAGCGTCTCGGCCGCGATCTGCGCCAGCACGGTATCCGAGCCGGTGCCCAGATCGGTGGCGCCCACCAGCACGTTGAAGCTGCCGTCGTCGTTGAGCTTGATGCTGGCCCCGCCCATGTCCAGACCGGGGATGGCCGTGCCGTGCATGCAGGCCGCCATGCCCAGCCCGCGCCGGATGTGCGGGCGGGCCGGATCGACGCGCCAGGCCGGATCAAACTTGCGCTCCCAGCGGATGGCGGCCGCGCCCTGCTCGACGCACTGCGCCAGGCCGCAAGTCTGCACGATCTGCGGCTGGGTGTCTTCGCTGGTGCCCTCGCCCAGCGCCGCCGTCACCGCAATCGGATCCCCGACCTTGACCGCGTTCTTCAGCCGGAATTCCACCGCATCCCAGCCGAGCGCGGCCGCGATCTCCTCCATCAGGCTTTCCAGCGCAAATTCAGCCTGGGGCGCGCCGTAGCCGCGGAAGGCGCCGGGCGTCGGAAGATTCGTGTACACGATCTCGCCCAGGAAACGCTGATGCGGGGATTTGTACGTGGCCAGGCCGCGCAGGCCGGTGACGCTGCACACGGTCAGCCCGTGGGTGCCGTAGGCGCCGGTGTTGGAGAGGACGTGCATGTCCAGCGCCCGCAGGGTGCCGTCCGCCATCACGCCGGCCCGGTACTTCACCTCCATCGGGTGGCGCGACCGGGCGCTGGTGAATTCCTGCTCGCGCGTGTATTCAAAGCGCACCGGCCGGCCGGTGGCCAGGGTCAGGTGCGCGCACAGGTCCTCGATCAGCATCTCCTGCTTGCCGCCGAAGCCGCCGCCGATGCGCGGCTTGATGACGCGGATGCGCTTGACGGGCAGGCCGATGAGCGGCGCCAGCATGCGCCGGACGTGGAAGGGCACCTGGGTGCTGGTCCGCACGATCAGGCGCTCGTCCTCATCCCAGTACGTCACCACAATGTGCGGCTCGATGGCGGCCTGTTGGACTTGCTGGACCGTGTAGGTGCGCTCGAAGACGTGATCTGACTCCGCCAGGCCGCGCTCCACGTCGCCGATGTTGGCGTGGATGGTGGTGGCGAGGTTGCGCGCCCGGTCGTGGACGCCGACGGCGTCCGGCTCGTCGTGGAGGACGGGCGCGCCCGGCGCCATCGCCGCCCGCGGGTCAAACACCGGCGGCAGGAGCTCGTACTCGACCTCGATCAGTTCCAGCGCGGCGCGCGCGATCGCGGGGGTATCGGCGGCCACGACCGCCACGCGGTCGCCCACGTGCCGAACTTTGTCATCCAGCGAGACCTGATCCCACGGCTTGGGGTTGGGCCAGGTCTGGCCGCCGGAGGCGTAGATCACGCGCGGCACGTCGTGATGGGTGAGCACGGCGCGCACGCCGGGCAAGGCCTTGGCCTGGGTTGTGTCGATGCGCGCGATCCGGGCGTGCGCGTGCGGGCTGGTCAGCAGAGCCGCGTGCAGCAGGCCGGGCATGTCCATATCATCGGCGAAGACCGGCTTGCCCTTGGCCAGTTTTACGGCATCCACCTTCATCTCGGGCCGGCCCACCACCTCGGTGCTGGTGCGCGTGTCCACGGCCGGCCAGGTGAGGGTGCGCGTCTCGGTGGCGGTCGGGCCGCCGGCCGTCGGCGCCTCCGGGTCCGGCGAGCCGCGCAGCGGTCCAAAGACCGAGTCCAGCGTCAGGCCGTCGGCCGGCTGAATGGGCGGGACCTTCTCGCCGCGCAGAACCGCGGCCGCGCGCAGGATAGCCTGCACTGGTTTGACGTAGCCCGTGCACCGGCACAAGACGCCGTTCAGGGCCGCCCGCACCTGCGCCTCGGTCGGGCGCGGCTCACGTTCCAGCAGGGCCTTGGCGGCCAACTCCATGGCCGGCGTGCAAAACCCGCACTGGATCGCGCCGGTCTCGGCGAAGGCTTGTTGAATGGGATGCAGCGGCCGGCCAGGGCCGCCGTCCAGGGCCTCCACCGTCTCCAGGGTGCGGCCCTCGGCCTGCGGCGCCAGCATGAGGCAGGTCGGCGTCAGCCGGCCGTCCACCAGGATCGAGCAGGCCCCGCACTCGCCGCTTTCGCAGCCGTGCTTGACGCTCCACAAGCCCGCCCGGCGCAAGACCGTCAGCAGACTCTCATCCGCCGCGCACTCCACCACGGCCGGCTGGCCATTCAGGCTGAATTGAACTTTCATGACTGCGCCCTCCGCCAGGCCTCAGCGAGGGCCCGGCCGGCCAGTACGCCCGCCATCGCCCGCCGATACTCAGCGCTGCCCCGGTAATCCCCGGCTGGCTGTCCGGCCGCCTGCACGGCTTGCGCCGCGGCGGCACCTCGCGCCGGCGTCCAGGCCTGGCCGGCCAAGCCGAGCTGCGCGGCCGTCAGGCAGAATGGCCGCGGCCCGGCGCCGGCCACGGCCAGCCGCGCCTCCTGGCAGACGCCATCCGCCACGGTCAGCACGGCCACGGTCGCCACAATCGCCTGATCCAGAGGCGAGCGCGCCACCCGGGCCAGCGCGGCGTGCTGACGCGCGGAGGCCGCCACGGTGACGGCAACGGGCAATTCCCTGGGAGTCGGCCGGAAGTGCGCCAACGGCGTTGTCTGCCGGGTCTGGCCCAACGTCACCACCGTCGCCTCGAGGGCCAACAAGGCCAGTTCCACCTCGGGCGGCCCCGCCTCCCCCAACAACAGGCCGCCCAGGGTCGCCACGTGGCGCAGACCCAGATGGGCGGCCAGGCGCGCGGCCTCGGCCAGCACGCCGTCCGCCAGGGAGCTCAAGCGCGGATGCTCGATGAGGGTCTGCAGGGAGAGGCCGGCCCCCAGGCTGAGCCGGCCCGTTTCGGCCTCGGCGACCTCGGCCAGGTTGAGCGGGAGCACATCGACCAACTGGGGACGATCCGGGAACACGCCCACGGGTGGGCGCGGCCCGATCAGCAGCGGGGCGGCTTCCACCGATTCGTCACGCAACCGGGCGACCGCGTCCGGCAGATCGACGGGGCGATAATAGACGCGCAAGCGCGTTGCCATAGGACCTCCTCCGCGGGGACGTTGCTCCAGACTAGCACCACCCCGGACGGTGTGTCAAGCTTCACTAAACTATTTAGAGTTCGGCTCAATTCACCCCGACGCGCGGCGCCAGACGACACCAGGCCCCGCCCGGCCGGCCTACCCCAGCGTGCCGAAGAGCTTGGCCGTCGGCACCAGCGCACCTTCGGCGAAGCGGGCCGGCCGCAGCGGGTGCAGGAGCGCCGCCGCCGCCGCGTCGCCGGCGATCAGGTCGGCCATCACCTCGCCCACCGCCGGCGCGATCTTCATGCCCTGGCCGCTGAAACCGGCCGCGCAATACAGGCCGGCCAGCGGCAGAGCGCCCAGCAGCGGCTGCAGGTCCGGCGCCATCGTCACCAGCCCGCTCCAGCCTTTGCGCAGTTCGCCTCGCTCCAGGCCCGGACAGCGCGCGATCATGCGCTCCGCCACCCAATAGCCATAGTCCTGGGCCGGCACCGGGCATCCGTCGTCGACGTCCACCCAGTCATTGCCGATCGTCTCGTCCAGCGAGCCGCAGATCAGCAGCCCCCCGCTCTCCGGCCGCGCGTAGATCAGGTTCAGCCCGTCCAGAAAGCTGATCCGTGGCGAGGCCTCCGCCGGGCCGGCCAGTACGGCCACCGAGTGGCGGTTGGGGCGCAGCGGCACGTCCAGGCCGCTGGCACGCAGAAAGCCCGTGGTCCACGGTCCGGTGGCCACCACCACGGTCCCGGCCGAGATTGGGTCCGTGCCCGTGCGCAGCCCGGTGACACGCCCGCCGGCCTGCTCCAGCGTCAGGGCCGGGCTGCCCTGGCGCAGCGTCACGCCCAGCCGCCGGGCGGCGTTCACCAGCGTGTTCGTCAGCAGCATCGGGTCGACGTATCCGCCCTCCGGCGCCCAGGAGATCACGGCGGCATCGTCGGCCACGCAGGCCGGTTCGAGGGCCGTGAACTCCGCCGGGGTAAGCAGGTCCATCCGGCCGCCCGCGGCCCGCACCGTCTCCGCCACTGCCCGCAGGCCGGCGGCGGCCGGCTGCGCCACCAGCAGGGCCATGCCGGTCTCCACCCACCCGCACTCGTCGCCGTACCGCGCGTGAGATTGTTGGAAAGCGCGCAGGCTGCGCAGTTGCAGCTCGGCCGCCGTGGCGTGATGCGCGAGCAAGTCGATGCTGGCCACCGACACCCCGGTGCTGCCCGCGCCGAGCGCCTCGCGCTCGAGGAGCAAGATGCGGCCCAGGCCGCGGAACGCCAGGTGATATGCGAGGCTGGCGCCCGTCACCCCGCCGCCGACCACGATGACGTCGAAGGTCTCGGCCATCGCTCGCCTGCCTCAGGCCGCGGCCTCGCCGAGCAGCGACTGTTTCAGCACGGCGGAGTTGATCTGGCCGCCCACAAAGGTACGCCCGGAACGCAGGTTGTTGATGAGGACATGGGCCGGCGAATCCACCAGGTGCGGCACCTGGAACCAGTTGCGCCCGAAGTTCTCGAAGATGCGGGCGAAGGGCAGCCCCCACAGGTCGCCAGCGTGCACGTCGAAGCACAGGCGCGCCACAACGGCCTCGATGGCGCCGTCGTCGCCGTCGGCGTAGAGCATGGTCGTGCCGCCGTAGATCAGGCAGTCGTTCACCCGCCCCATGGCCTCGCCCTCGTCCGGCGCGATGGGCGCCACCGGCGCCACGCCCCAGCCGTAGCAGACGGTGTGGATGTCGTACTCGTGCACCAGCAGCTTCACCATCACCTGCTCCACCGTGCGCGAGGCCACCTGCACCGAGCCCACGATGCAACCGGTGGGCGCGTAGACGACGTAGACGTTCTCGGGCCGCACCTGGCAGGCGTCCGCCACGTAGCGGCACACGTCGTCGCTCGGCGTCCGCGTGGTCTGCAGCTGGATTACCACCGCCTCGGCCCGGTCGGTGTAATTGGCGCGGGTGGACCACTGGTCCTTGTGCGCGATGGCGCGCGCCGGCCCCGAGCCGATCGGCGCGAACTCGCCGTCGCCCAGCTTCCAATCGCCGGCCTGGGAGGCCACCGTGGCCAGCACCGGATGGTCGACCCAGACTTCGATGGACGGCAACGTGCGTGCGCCGAGCGCGAACTTGCCAAAGGCCGCCCGCCCCAGCCCGCCCAGGCCGGCCTCGACAAAAATGCGGGCCGCCTCCCAGCTTCCCGGGCACTCCAGGCCCATATCCACCAGGGTCGCCCCGCAGGCGGATTTCGCCACCCGGATCGAGAGCGCCTCGGCGCGCTCAATCGCGTCGCGGATCATGGCCACGGCGGCCCGGTTCACGCTGTAGTTTTCCATGCTGATCGACTCCCAAAATAGATGGTTGCGGCTTACCGTCCGCGCCGCTCGGCGCGGGCGGCGTGGAGGGCCCGCGCCAGATGCTGGTACTCGGCGAGGCATTCCCGATACAGGTCAGCCAGGGCCGGGTTGGGCTGGACGCGCGCCACGGCCGGCTGCAGGCGTTCGAGGGCGGCTTCCAGGCTGGGAAAGGCCCGCACACCCCAACCGGCCAGGACCACGCCGCCCAGCGCGGCCCAATCGGCCTCGCCGGCGACGACCACGGGCACGCCGGCCACGTCGGCCAGGATCTGCGGCCAGACCGGGCTGCGAGTGGCACCGCCGGCCAGCCACACTTCGGCGACCGGAATGCCGGCCGCGCGCAGCTCGTCGAGCGCCCAGCGCACTTCGTAGGCACAGCCCTCCAGCACCGCGCGGCTCAGGTCGGCGCGGGTGTGGCTGAGCCCCAGGCCCAAAAAAGCGCCTCCGGGCAAGGCCCCGGCCATCTGGGAGGGGCCGCTGAGCGACGTAAACAGCAGGCCCTGGCTGCCGGGCGGGCTGGCGCGGACGGCTTCAGTGAGCGCGGCATAGGCGTGCGCGGGCTCGTCGTCGCCGGCCGGCCAGAGCTGACGCAGCCACCACTCCAGGGTAGCCCCAAACCCGCCCACCAGCTGGCCTTGCAGCCAGCGCTCCGGCACGGCATGCCAGTAGACGTTGACCCAGCTCGGGATGCCGGCCGGCGTCGGCGAGGTGACGGCGCTCATCATCACCCAGGCCGTGCCGGTGGAGAGCATCAGGCGCCCCGGCTCCGTCAGGCCCATCGCCAGCCCGGCGCAGGGCTGGTCGTTGCCGCCGGCGATCACGGGAGTCCCGGCCGGCAGTCCGGTCAGCGCGGCCACCTCGGCCATGAGGGGTCCGATCACGCTGCCCGGTGGATGGATGGCCGATTGCCTCGCCGGGTCCACCCCGCCGATGGCGCACAGGGCCTCGCTCCACTGGCCCGTGTGCACATCCACCAACAGCAGTTCGGAGGCCGCCGACGTGTCGGTGGCGAAGAGGCCCGTCAGACGATGGATGAGGAAATCGGCCACGCCCATGAAGCGGCGCGCGGCGGCGTGCACGTCCGGGCGGTGCCGGCGCAGCCAGCCGATGGACGGCAGCGGCAGGCCGGCGAAGGGATACCAGCCGCTCAGGCGGCGGATGGTCGCGGCCGTCCCATCAGCCCCCCACTCCGTCATCAGGTCCTGGCTGCGCGTGTCCAGCCAGGTAATCATGGGATACACGGGCTTGCCAGCAGCGTCGGCGAGGATGACAGACCCGGACTGGGCTGCCAGGGCCAGACCTAGAATCCGGTGACCGCCGGCCGCAGCCCGCTCCGCGATCTCGCGCAGGACCTGGAGCAGGGCCTGCCAGACCGCCTCGGGATCCTGCTCCACCCAGCCGGGCTGAGGCGTGAGGAAGGGGTAGGCCTGGCTGGCCGTGGCGAGCTCCCGCCCGTCCAACCCCAGCAACAGCGCTTTGGTGGCGGAGGTCCCGATATCGAGGCCCAGGATGGCGTCTGGCATGTGGGCTCCCGTGGCGCGGTCAGGCGCCGCGCTCCAGGAGACGCAAGGCGTCGTCAACCGTGGCGCCGCCGTGGACGAGCGCGGCCACAGCCGCCGTCATCGCCGCGGGCCGCTCGGCCTGGAAGATGTTGCGGCCGATGGCGACGCCGGCTGCTCCAGCCGCTAGCGCGCCGGCGATGTTCTCCAGCAGCGCGCGCGGATCGCCCGAGCGCGCCCCGCCCAGGATCACGGCCGGCACATAGCAGGTGGCCGCCACCCGCTCGAACCCGGCAGCGTACGGGACCTTGACCCAATCAGCGCCCAACTCCGCGCCCACCCGCGCCGCCACCGCCACCGCTTCCACTGTGCGCGCCTCGGGCGGCGCATCAAAGCCGCCCGGCTGCATCTCGCCCAGCACGGGCAGGCCCCAGCGATGGGCCTCGGCCGCCGCCGCTGAGAGCGCGTGCAGGCTGGCCTCCTCCTGCGGCGTGCCCGGGAAGGCCGAGACCACCACCGCGTCCGCTCCGATCCGCAGGGCATCGGCGACACCAAAGAAAGGGCCGCTTGGCTGCATGCCCCCGAGGGTGGTGGTGCCGCCGTCCAGACGCACAATCAGGCCGAGCGGCGCCAGCTCGCGGGCAAAGCGCCGGGCGGTGCCGTAGGTGGTCAGGACGGCGTCGGCGCCGCCGGCGGCCACCGCCGCGATCACGGCGCCGGGCGTTTCCAGACCGCGGGCCGGCCCCTCCGTCAGGCCGTGATCCAGGGCCACAATCAGGGCGCGGCCGTCGGGCTGGAAGATCCGGCTGAGCCGGCGCGTCAACATGGGAAGAGCGCCTTGACCCGTTCCAGCGCCTCGGCTTCGGTGGTGGATGGGTAGAACTCCAGTCCCACGTAGCCGGCATACTTCAGTTCGCGCAGCTTGCGGTGCAGGTTGGGGAAGTTGATCTCGCCAGTGCCCGGCTCCTGGCGGGTCGGCACGTCGCCGACGTGCACGGCGTCGTACAGGCCCGCGTACTGCTCCAGCCCCCAGAGCAGGTTGCCGCCGTCGCGCTGCTGGTGGTAGCAGTCGAAGACCAGGCGCAGCTTAGGATGGTTGAAGCGCCGCACCCAATCGGCGGCCAGGTCATGGTTGTGGACCAGGATGCCGCCCTTGATGTGGAACTCGTTAAGCGCCTCCACCCACACCGTCACCGGGGTCTGTTCGACCAGCTTGAGGATGCGCTCGGTCTGCTTCAGGCAGTTGGCGTACTGCTCGGCCGGCGTGAAGTTCGAGGACAGCCGCCGCGTCCACGGCGCGCCGTTCACCACATCCACCTGGTTGGAGAAGAGGAACAGGTGCTCCACGCCGTGCTGCGTGGCCATCGCCAGGCTCTCGTGCCACGTGCGCAGGGTCAGCTCATTGTCGCCGGGGTCCACCAGATTGCCCATGTCGTCGTCAAAGGCCGAGTTGAGCACCGCGCCGAGGCGGCGGCACTCAGCCGCGAGGTCGGCCATCGGCTGCTGGCGCCAGAACCACACGTCCAGCCGGCGCAGGCCCAACTGCACCATCGGCTCCACCCGTTCGACGATGGGGCGATCCCTGAACCAGAAGTCGAGGTAACCGGTGTATTCCATCAAGGCCCTCCTGCCACAGCGGCCTAGGCCACCCGGTAGCGCAGCTCGCGCCCTTCCAGGACAGCCATGAGATTGACGTAGTCGGCGGCCCGCACCGCGGCCGTGCCAGGCACCGCGCCGGCCGCCACATGCGGCGTGAGGATCAGGTTGCGCCGGCGGTCCTGCGCCAGGGCGATCAAGACGTTGTCCGGCGGGACGGGCTCCCAAGTGAAGCCGTCCACGGCGGCGCCGCCCAGGCGGCCGGACTGGAGCGCCTCGGCCAGGGCGGCCTCGTCCACGGTGCCGCTGCCGCCCGAATGGATGAAGAGGGCGCCCGGCTTCAGCTGCGCGAAGAAGCTCGTGCTGAGGACCTGGTCGGTCTCCGGGCCGAGCGGCAGCAGAGCCACGACGATGTCGCTCTGGGCGGCGGCCTCTTCCCGCGTGGCCGCGTAGCGCATCCCCAGCTGGGCCTCGGCCGCGGGCGGCAGCCGCTTGCGCTTCTGGTAGACGATGGCGCAGTCGAAACCCTTCAGGCGGTTGGCCAGCTCTAGGCCGATCTCGCCGAAGCCCAGGATGCCCACCGTCTTGCCGCGCAGCCCACTGATGTTCTCGCGCCGCGACCAGTTGTAGGCGAAGTGGTCCTCGTCGCAGCGGCGCGGCGTCTGCCCGCCCAGCTCGGCCGCCTCAGAGACCGCCATCAGCTCACGCAGGCGCTTCACCAGCCCAAGCATCTGCAGGATCACGTGCTCGGCCACCAACGCGCAGGTCTGGATGGGCAACACGCACACCGGCAGGCCGGCCCGCCGGGCCGCTTCCAGGTCGATGTCCCAGGTCTGCCCGCCCAGCCGCTGGATCAGGCGCAGCCGGGGGCCGGCCGCGATCAGCTCGGCATCGATCACACCCGAGCGCTCCGAGATCAGGAACTCGGCCTCCGGCAGCAAGGCCAGGATCTCGGCGCGGCTGGGGGTCCGGCGCATGACTACGTCCAGCTCGGGCGGAGCGCCGTCCAGCGCCCATTGCTGGTGCGCGGCGCCGCGGTCGGTGAGGAAAAGGGTGCGGTGCTTGAAGCTCATGGCGTTGGCGTCTCAGGTGAGCAGCGGGGCCGCGTCGGTCCGGCCGGTGGGCGCCTGGTCCGGCTGGCCGCCGGCCATCAGGAACCCGATCCGGTTGAGGTTGGTTTCGGAGGTGGGGCGGGTCTCCACGATGCGCCCCTCGTAGATGACGCTGATGACGTCGCTGAGCGCGATGATCTCGTCCAGTTCGGACGAGACGATCAGGAGCGCGCAGCCCTGGTCGCGCGCTTCCACCAGGCGCTTGTGGATGAACGCGGCCGCGCCGACGTCCAGCCCGCGCGTGGGCTGCATGGCGATCAGCACCGCCGGGTTGCGCCACAGGGAGCGGGCCAGGATGACCTTCTGCTGGTTGCCGCCAGAGAGCTTACGCACTTCCACCGCCGGGCTGGGGGTGCGGATATCGAAAGCCTGGGTGAGCGTCGCGGCATGGGCGTCCATGACCTTGAACTGGCGCCAGCCGCGCTGGGCATATGGCGGATCTTCAAAGACGTCGAGCAGCAAGTTGTCGGTGACGCTCAACCCGAGCACCAGGCCCTCGGTATGCCGGTTCTCGGGGATGTGCACCACCCCGGCGCGAATGCGTTCAGCCGTGGGCTGGCTGGTGATATCCTGGTCCGCGAAGAGGATCCGGCCGCGCTCGAGCCCGCGCAGGCCCATAAGCGCCTCCACCAGCGTCTGCTGGCCGTTGCCGTCCACGCCGGCCAGCCCGTGGATCTCGCCGGCCCGCAGCGCCAGCCGCAGGCCGTTCAGCTTGGGGGAGCCCAGGTCGTCGCGCGCATAGGCGTCCTCGATGACCAAGCGCGGCGCGCCCGCCGGGCGCGGCTGTTTGACCACGGCCAGGTCCACGGCCTGGCCCACCATCGCTTCGGCCAGCTCGGCCGGGCTGGTCTGGCGCGTGGTCAGCGTCCGGACCACGCGGCCGCGGCGCATGACGGTCACCCGGTCGCTGATCTTGAGGACCTCGTTCAGCTTGTGGCTGATAAAGACGATGGTAACGCCGCCCGCGCGCAGTTTCTCGATCAGCTTGAACAGCTCCTCGGTCTCCTGCGGCAGCAACACCGCCGTGGGCTCGTCCAGAATGAGGAGCCGGGCCCCGCGGTACAGGGCCTTGATGATCTCAACCTTCTGCTGCTGCCCGACGGTGAGCTTGCCCACCTTGGTGCTCAGGGCGGCGTTGAGGCCGAAGTCCTCGGCCAGCGCGCGCACCCGGCGTCCGGCCTCGTCCAGCCGCAGCAGCGGATAGCGGTCCGAGCGCAGCCCAAGCACGATGTTCTCGATGATCGAGATGTTGGGGATCAGCATGAAATGCTGATGGACCATGCCGATGCCCAGCGCCATGGCGGCCTGCGGCGAGCGGATGTCATACGGCTGTCCGCGCACCAGGATCTCGCCGCCGTCGCGGTGGTAAAGGCCGTAGACCACCTTCATCAGCGTGGATTTGCCGGCGCCGTTCTCGCCCAGCAAAGCGTGCACCTCGCCGGTGTAGATCGTCAGGTCGACGCGGTCGTTGGCCAGCACCCCCGGGAACTTTTTGACGATCTGGCGCAGCTCCAGCGCCGCCTCGCGCCCGGTGGTGGAAAAAGCCGGCCCGGTCATGCCTCCCCCTCCTCGGCAAAGGGCGTGCCGCTGGCGGCCGGCCCGCGCGCATGGCGCATGAAGACGACCAGCGCGATCAGGGTGATCACATACGGGAGCATCAGCAGCAGCTGGTACGGCACGCCCACGCCGTAGGCCTGCAGCCGGATCTGAAAGGCATCGCCCAGCCCGAACAGAAAGGCGCCGAAGAACACGCCGATCGGATTCCAGCGGCCGAAGATCACGGCCGCGAAGGCGATAAAGCCGCGCCCGGCCGAGAGATTCTCCTGGAAGGCGTTGATATTCGTGGCGCTGACCAGGGCCGAGCCGCTCATCCCGGCGACGGCGCCGCTCAGCAGCACGGCCAGGTAACGCACCCGGTTGACGTTGATGCCCACGGTGCTGGCCGCCTCCGGGTGCTCGCCCACCGAGCGCAGGGTCAGGCCCCAGGCAGTGCGGTAAAGGATGAACCACATCACCGGGATGAGGAGCAGCGCCAGGTAGATCAGGATGTTGTGGCTGAAGAGCGCCTTGCCCAGGTAGGGCAAATCGCTCAGGACCGGGAGGCGCAGCTCCGCAAAGCCCGGCGCCGTAATGAAGACCCCGCGCGTATAGATCAGGCGGAACCCCAGCGCCGTGGCGGCCAGGGCGAACAGGTTGAGGGCCACGGCGCTGACGATCTGGTTGGCGCGCAGCGTGATGGTGAAGTAGGCGTGCAGCAGGCCCACCAGCAGCCCGACGACGCCGGCCGCGGCCAGGCCGGCCCACGGGGTGTGGCCATAGTCCGAGGCCGTGTAAGCCGCAAAGGCGCCCAGGAGCATCATCGATTCCAGGGCCATGTTGAGCACCCCGGACAGCTCGCTGATCAACCCGCCCAGGGCGGCCAGCAGGAGCGGAGTGGCCGCGATCAGGGCGGCGCGCACGAACTCCGGCGCGGCCAGGATGGTCAGGATGCCGCGCCCCAGTTCGGTCTGCCAGGCGAGCAGCAGCCCGAGCGCCCCGGCCAGCCCGGCGCCGGCCCAGACCAGCCGAGCCCGCGGCCGACCCGCGGCGTAAAATCCCGGCGGCCGGGTCATGGCTGCTCCTCCCCCTGGAGGCGCCGCACCAGGGCGAGGATGCGCGGCGAGGAGGCCGCCAGCACCGCCAGGATGGCCAACACCCGGATCATGCCCACCAGCTGCGAGGGCAGCTTGGCGATCGCCTCCATGGCCACCGCCCCGGTCTGCAGGCCGGCGAAGAACAGGGCCGCCAGACCCACCAGGAAGGGCTGGAAGCCGGCCAGCAGCGCCACCGCAATGGCGTCATAGCCGGTGGTGGTGGCAAAGCCCGAGATCAGGCGCACCTGGTAGCCCAGGATCTCGGAGGCCCCGGCCAGGCCGGCCAGGCTGCCGCTGACAAAGAAGGTCAGCAGGAACACGCGGTCGGCGCGGATGCCGGCGTGGCGCGCCGCCACCGGGTTCTGGCCGACCACCCGCACCCGCTGCCCGAGCGTGGTGTAGCGCATGACGAGGTACAGCGCCACCATCGCGGTCAGGGCGATAAAGAGGCCGATGTGCAGCTGGGTACGCGGGATCAGCCGAGGATACATGACGTCCTCGAGCACCGGCCACGAGATGGGCGCGTTGTTGGCGCCGCCCGCCTTGATGGGGCCGGCGACCATGTAGTCCACCAGATAGATGCCGACGTAGTTCAGGAGGATGGTCGAGATGATTTCGTTCGCGCCGGCATAGACTTTGAACAGGGCCGGGGCCAGCGCCCACAGCCCGCCGGCGAGCAGGGCGGCCAGAGTGGCCAGGGTCATGTGGAGCGGGGCCGGCAGGCCCGCGAACTGGCCGCCGACGATCACGGCCGCCAGCGCGCCCAGATACATCTGCCCGACCGCGCCGATGTTGAAAGCGCCAGCCTGGAAAGAGAAAGCGATACCCAGGCCGCACAGCAGCAGCGGGATGGCGGATTTCAGCGTCTCGGAGGTGGCGCCCAGGTTGCCGAACGAGCCCCGCCCCAGGGCGGCATACGCCTTAAGCGGGTCATGCCCCATCAGCAGCATCATGATGGACCCCAGCAGGATCGCGGCCACGATGGCGAGCAGCGGCAGCCCCACGCTGGCGAGCGGCTGCTTCATCCAACTCCAGATCCGCGCCCGTGCGGTCGGCTGGTCGTGTACGCTATCCGGCATAGCCCTTCTCCCCGAGACGCGCCCAGAGGGCGCCGGGATCAGTCCGGCGCCCTCCGGAAAATCGCTGAGTACCAGTCGGCTTACTTGACGCCGATGTCGAGTTTGCCGGCCAGATAGTCCTGCACCGCCTGGTTGACCTTGTCCTTGACTTCCTGCGGCACGGTGTCGCCCCACTTGCCGAGGTACTGCTTGCCTTCCGCAAAGCCGAAGACGCTGGTGGTGTTGCCCTTCAGCGTGCCGGCGGCCAGCTGGTCGGCGATGCCCACGTACACGCCGGGCACGTCCTGGATGGCGCTGACGATGATGGTCTCGGGCGCCAGCGGGTAGGCCTCGATCGTCCAGCCCGCGATGACCTTGATGCCCTTGGCCTTGGCCAGCTCGATAGCCGGCGGGGTGAAGTCGTTGCCCATGATGATCAGGATGTCGACACCGCGGTCGATCTGGGCCTGGGTGACCTGCTGGCCCTTGACCAGGTCGGCCCAGTCGCCCACGAACGAGACGCTGACGTCGGCGTTGGGGTTGACCGACAGCGCGCCGGTCTTCATCGTGTCGGTGTCGGCCGTGACCTGCGGGGCATCCACGGCGGCCACGATGCCGATCTTGTTGTTCTTGGTCATCAGGCCGGCGGCCATACCGGTGAAGTAGCCCAGCTCGCCGAACCTGAAGTTCGTCCCGACGACGTTGTCGCCTTCGGTGGTGGCGTTGATCTGGGCGAACATCGTGTTCGGGAAGTCCTTGTTGACGGCCAGGATCGCCTCGCCGTACTCGAAGCCGTGGGCGAAGATCAGGTCGTAGCCCTGCTGGGCATACTGGCGCATGATGTTGGCCTGGTCGGCCGGCTTGGCGTTCTCGGTGTAGGCGATCTCCCAGCCGTACTTGTCCTTGATCTGCTGGATGCCCTGCAGGGCGTTGTAGTTCCAGCCCATGTCATTGGTGGAGCCGGAGGTTATCATGGCGACCTTGTGGGTCGCGGGCGCCTGGGTGGCCGGCGCCTGCGTGGCGGCGGGCGCGCAGCCAAACAGGGCCACGGCCGCGATCACGCCGATCATAAACAGCGCAAACAGCTTGCTCGGTTTCATCTTCTTGTCTCCTCATGGAAAACAGGCGAACAGACAGGGCTGCGCGGGCGGCGGTTCGAAGCGGTTGCTGATAGACGGCCTCCTTTACTCCGAAGTGTCTGGCGGCAATAGCCATCCGGTCGGGGCCGGGCTGGCAGGCAGGCCCAGTCAGGCCTCCGAGGGTTGATAAGGATAGGCGCGGCGCCAGGTCAGTGCGGTCAGCGTGACGCTGTGGCGCTTTTCAGCCCGGGCCACCAGCGCGCGCGCCCGCCGGTTATGGCGGTCGATCAGCGACGGCAGGTCCAGGTTCACCAGCTGGCCGCCGGCCACCACCAGCTGGCCGTTCACGATCGACAGGTCCACGCGCCCCGTCTCGCACAGCACCAGCCCGGCCAGCGGGTCGTGCAGGCCGCCGGCCAGCGAGAGCTGGCGTGTGTCGAAAGCGATCAGGTCCGCGCACCGGCCGGGCGCGATCACGCCCAGGTCGTCCCGCCGCAGCAGGCGCGCCCCGCCCAGAATCGCCAGCTCAAGCGCCTGAGTGGCCGAGAGCGCGTGCGCGCCGTGGAACATGCGCTGCAGCAGCATGGCGTTGCGCACCTCGTCGATCAGGTTCGAGGCGTTGTTGGCGGCGCTGCCATCCACGCCAATGGCCACCGTCGCGCCGGCCCGCAGCAGGTCTGGCACGCGGCAACACCCGGCCGCCGTGTACATGTTCGAGTTCGGGCAGTGCGCGATCCCGGTGTGCGTCCGCCCCACCCGCGCCACGTCGGAGTCGCTCAGCGCCGTCGCATGCGCGTACCACACGTCCGGCCCCACCCAGCCCCACTCCTCGGCCATCTCCACCGACGACCGGCCGTACTTGGCGTGCATGTACGCCTCGTCCTCCGCCGACTGCGCCAGGTGGGTGTGGCTGCCGACCCCGTGCCGGCGCGCCAGCGCGACGCTCTCCTGCATCAGGCGGGCCGTCACCGCGAACGGCGAGCCGGGCGCCAGGTCCACCCGCGTCATCGCGCCCGGCTGCGGGTCGTGGTAGGTGCGGATCAGGCGCTCGCAGTCGGCCAGGATGTCGTCTTCCCGCTCCACCTGCTCGTCGGGCGGGATGCCGCCCTGGCTCTGGCCCAGTGAGCTGCTGCCGCGCAGGAGATGGAACCGGATGCCGGCCTCGCGCGCGGCCTCGATGCAGGTGTCGAAGCGGATGTCGTTGACTTTCAGGTAATGATGATCCGCCGCCGTCGTGCAGCCCGAGAGCAGCAGCTCGGCATGGTTGAGCAGCGAGGCCGTGTACAGGTCCTCGTCGGTGAGCTCGCCCATCAGCCGGGCCAGATCCCGCAGCCAGGGAAACAGCGAGCTGTCCTGCAGGCAGGGGACGTTGCGCAGCAGGCTCTGGAACTGGTGGTGATGGGTGTTGATCAGCCCCGGCAGCACCACCCGGCCGCTCAGGTCCAGACGCCGGTCGGCCGCCGGCAGCGGGTCCGTCCCGGCGCCCACGGCCTCGATCCGGTTTTCCCGGATCAGGACCCAGGCGTTGTGCAGCCGCCGCCGCTGTTCGTCAAACGTCGCCAGGGTATCGATGTGGTGGAGCAACAGGCTCGGCATGGCTTACCCCCACGAACGGGCGACGCGCATCCGGATCAGCTCGTCGCAGAAGTAGCTGACCCCGTGAACCAGCGCTTCGTTCCGCGCGTTGAAAAACGTATCCACGAACTTCAGCACCGGGGTCTTGGCGGCCAACTGAAGCTGCCGGGCCACCGGCCGGGGCGCAAAAGCCGCGCTGATATCGGAGATCGAATAGGAGATCTCTTGGCGGCAATACTCTTTCAGGACGACCTGGATCGGCCGGTTGAAGTCATAGTCCGCCTGCTCGACGACCACGTAGGCGAGGGGCAGGAGCCCGGTGGAGTGGATGACCGGCCGGCCGTCGGCGGAAAAAAGCGTGGTGGTGACGACGACCTTTTCGGCGGGAGGCAGGGCGTACAGCGCCGCCTCTTCCGGGGTCGGGTCGCGCTGTTCGACCGCCAGGAGCCGGCTATTGGCCGTCCGACCGCTCTCGGCGATCAGGCTGGCGAAGTTCCAGTAGGACTTGGGCGTGGCATCCACCGAGAACGCGTGCTTGTTCACGTAGGTGCCGTCGCCCTGGCGGCGCGTGATCAGGCCTTCGGCTTCGAGGCGGGCCAGCGTGGTGCGCAGCGTCGGCCGGCTCACCCCCAGTTCCTGCGCCAGCCGGCTTTCCGCCGGCAGGCGCGAATCGGCGGCGTAATGGCCTTGTTCGATCCGCGCCCGCAGGATCTGTTCGAGCTGTGAACGCACCGAAGCGACTTTTTGGGCCATCGGTCGATACCCGGCGTGGTTGGGCCGGCTGCCCCAAAACCACGGCTATACGTCAAAGGTCTGACCTTTTCGGCTACAACCTCACGATAGCGACCTTCGGCGCCGGAGTCAAGAAGTTGGCGCTCGGCCGGCCCGGTTAGCCAAAAAACGACTGCCGCAGCACGGCGACGTTAATGGCGCCGGCGCTGAAGGTGCGCCCGGTGCGCAGGTTGTTAATGTGCACGGCCGCCGGCGAGTGCAGGTCCAGCGGGATTTGATAGAAGTCGCGGCCGGCGGCCTCGAAAATCTCCAGGAACGGCCGGCCATAAGCGCGCGAAGCGGAGACCGTGATCTTGCCGATGATGCCGGCCACGGCCTCGTCGGCGGCCTCGACATACAGATGGCAGACGCCGCCATAGAGCAGCGAGTCGTTGATCCGGCCCATAGCGGCCACTTCGTCCTGGGTGAGGGGCGCGATGACGGCATACCCGGCCGCATATTGCACCTGGTTGAAGTCGAAGCCCTCTTCGGGCAGGCGGTGGAGCGTCTGCTCGATGATGCGGGCGGCCACCTGCACCGCGCACACCAGGCTGGAATTCGGCGCGACCAGGATGTAGACGTCCTCCGGCTTCACCTGGCAGTTCTCGGCCACGACGGCGGCGATGCGCTCGGTGATGGGCTCGGCCGTCTGGATGGCGACCACGGCCTCGGAGTGCTGGTCCCGGTAGGTGATCAGGTCGAAATAATGGTCCGGCTGGAGGCGGTTGAGCGCTCGGGCCGGCCCGGCGGCGATGGCGGCGTGGGGCGTTCCCGGCGGGTCCAGCTGCCAGCCCGCGATCTGCGAGGCCACGCAGGCCTCCATCGGTCGGTCCACCATCACGCGCACGGCCGGCAGCACCCGCTCGTCCAGCGCAAACGGCTCATAGGTCACCGTGCCCAGGCCGCCCAGCGTTACCAGGGTGTAGGCGCGCGCCGCCTCCCAGCTGCCCGGCGCCTGCTGGCCCATATCCAGCACGGTGGCGCCGTTGCCCAGGCGCACCACGCGCACGCCCAGGGCGTCCGGGTTGGCCAGGACTTGCCGGACGACCTTCATCGCCTCGCGATTGATGCTGATCACTTCGGGCCGGCCTCCCGCGCACCCAACCCGCCGTCCACGGGGATGAGCGCGCCGTTGATGTAGCTCGCCTTGTCAGACGACAAGAACACGATCACTTCTGCCATCTCGGCCGGGTCGCCGAGCCGGCCGGCCGGGATATAGCGCTCGACGGTGGCCAGCCGCTCCGGGTCGCGGAACCCAGCCAGCAGGGCGTCGGTGCGGATCAGGCCCGGCACGACTGCATTCACGCGGATGTGGAACGGCGCCAGGTCCAGGGCCATGGCCAGGGTCAGGCTTTCCAGGGCGCCCTTGCTGGCGGCGTAGGCCGAGCGCGCCTCCACCAGTTGGCGGGCCAGGATGGAGCTCACATGGACGATGCTGCCCCGCTGGCGCTCGGCCATCCGGCGCGCCACGCACTGGCTCAGGTAGAACACGCCCCGGGCGTTGGCCGCCCAGACCCGGTCGAACTCCGCCAGCGGAATGTCCAGAAACAGTTGGCGGTTGAAGGCGGCGGCGTTGTTCACCAGGGCCAGCACCGGGCCCCAGGCCTCGGCCTCGGTCGTCAGCCGCTCCACGTCGGCCGGCGCGGATACGTCCGCCCGCGCCAGGCGCGCTTGCCCGCCCACGGCCTCAATCCCGGCCAGGGTCGCCTCGGCGCCGGCGTCGTCCGCCAGGTAATTCACGACCACCCGGGCGCCCGCGCGCGCGAAAGCGATGGCCGTGGCCTGGCCGATCCCTTTCGAAGCACCGGTCACAATTACGACCTGATCGCGGAAATACGCCTCGGCGGCCGTCATGCCGTCCCAGCCTGGCTCGCGCCGTCGGGGCCGGCCGGCCCGAGCTGCTCCGGCCGGCTGAGCGTCTCCTGCAGGTCGCGCAGGAAAGCCGCGGCGGCGGCCCCATCAATGAAGCGATGGTCAAAAGTCAGGCTGAACCAGGCCTGCGCGCGCGCCGTCAGGGCGCCGGCGACCACCGCCGGCCGCGGCTGGACGCGGCCCACTAGCAAGATGGCGCCCTCCGGCGGCCGCGGCAGAGGGAAACCGCCGTCGACGCCAAACATGCCCAGGTTACTGACGGTGAAGGTGCCGCCCTCAATATCGGGCATGGCCAGCTTGCCGGCCCGCGCGCGCTCGGCCAGTTCGGCCGCCGCCGCCGCCAGTTCGGCCAGGGATTTGGCGGCTGCGTCGCGGACGACGACCACCATCAACCCGTCCGGGACCGCCACGGCCATGCCCAGGTTCACGGGCTCATAGACCAGCACCCGGTCCTCCACCAGTTCCGCGTTCAGCAGCGGATGGCGGGGCAAGACGCGGGCCACGGCCGCCAGAATGTAGACGTTGAGCGACGGTCCGCCGGCCTGGCGGGCCGCCTGGATCTCGGTCAGGTCCATCTCGCGCGTCACCTGGCTCAGGGCCGCGGTCTGGACCGACACGCGCATCGTCTGGGCCATGATCTTGCGCACCCGGCCCAGCGGAAGAGTCTGCTTGATGGGAAGGCCCCGCGGCGATGGGTCCGGCATAGCGGCCCTTAAGATTGGAGCGCCGCGGCTTCTTCCGCCGTTGCCGCGATCACGGCCAGCACCGTCCCCACCGGCACCGTCTCATCTTCCTGCACCAGGATGCGCGCCAGGATGCCGGCGCTCGGCGCCGGCAGTTCGGTGCTGACCTTGTCGGTCTCCACATCAGCCAGCACCTCGCCCTCCGCCACGGCCTCGCCCACCCGCTTGCGCCAGGTCTTGAGAGTGCCTTCTTCCATGGTCAGGCCCCACTTAGGCAGAATCACGTCTTCGCTCACGCTACCGTCTCCTTGCGCGCCGCGTCAGGCCACCGGCTGCGCGCCCAATACCTGGCGCGCGGCCTGCACAATCTGGTCCCGGCCCGGCAGGATGATCTTCTCGAGCACCAGCGAGAAGGGGATGGGCGTATCCAGCGCCCCCACCCGGCCCACCGGGGCCTTCAGGTCAGACCAGCATTCCTCGGCGATCGTGGCGCTCACGTCGGCGGCCAGGCCGCCCATCCGCGGCGCCTCGCTCGCCACCACGGCCCGCCCGGTACGGCGCACGGAACTGAGCACCGTGTCCGTGTCCCAGGGCCGCAGGGTCCGCAGATCGATCACCTCGGCCTCAATTCCGTCCTTGGCCAGCACCTCGGCCGCGGCCAGCGCCTCCGGCGTCATCTTCAGGTAGGCCACGATCGTCAGGTCCCGGCCGGGCCGGCTGACGGCGGCCTGGCGCAGCGGGACCGCGTACTTGCCTTCCGGCACGGGGCCTTTCACCCGGTAGAGGGCTTTGTGCTCGAGGAACAGGACCGGGTTGTCGTCGGCGATGCTGGCGACGAGCAGGCCCTTGGCGTCAGCCGGGGTGGCCGGCCCGACGATGACCAGCCCCGGCACGTTCAAGAACCAGCCCTCCACCGACTGAGAATGGTGCGGCCCGCCGCCGAACCCGCCCCCGCAGGCTGTGCGCACCACGATCGGGGCCTTGAACTGGCCGTCGAACATGTAGTGCAGCTTGGCGGCGTTGTTGACCAACTGGTCATAGCACTCGCCCAGGAAGTCGGCGAACATGATCTCGGCCACCGGCCGCATGCCGACCATCGCCGACCCCACGGCGGTGCCGACAATGGCGGCCTCGGAGAGCGGCGTATCGCGCACCCGCTCGGCGCCGTACTTCTCGAACAGGCCGCGGGTGACGCCGAAGTCGCCGCCCATCCGGCCGATATCTTCGCCGAGCAGGTAGACGTTCTCGTCCTCGGCCATCATCAGGTCCAGGGCCTCGGTGAGGGCCTGGACGAAGGTGCGGGTGCGCGCAGGCGCGGTTGGAGCCGTCATCGGGAAGCCGCCTCCCATCCCACGTAGACGTTCGCAGTCGCCTTTTCCGAGCCCGGCATGGGGCTGGCGATCGCGAACTGGATCCAGCGCTCGATCTGGGCCTTGGCCTCCGCCTCAATCTGGTCGACCGCGGCCTCGGCGGCGCGGCCGGTGGCCAGGATCTTCTGGCGCGCCAGCTTGAGAGGGTCGTGCTCGTCCTTCCAGTAGCGGACCTCCGCCGCCGGCCGGAATTCGCCCGAGAAAAGGCCCTGCCAGCGCCACGTCTTGAACTCCAGAAAGTACGGGCCGTGACCGGCGCGGATGTGGGCCACGGCCTGTTCCACCGCCGCGTACGCCAGCTCGATGTCGTTGCCGTCCACCTGGACGCACGGCAATCCGTAGCCCCGCGCCAGGTCCACGATGTTCGCCGAGGCATGCGCTTCGCCCACCGGAGTGGAGATGGCGTAGCCGTTATTCACGCACGCGTACAGCACCGGCAGCTTCCAGGTGGCGGCCAGGTTGAGGCTCTCGTGAAACTCGCCCCGCCCCACGGTGCCGTCGCCGATGACGCAGCACGCCACGCGCGGCTGCCGGCGCATCTTCCAGGCCAGCGCCACACCCAGCACCGTGGCCATGAAGGAGCCTTCCACGGCGTTGTCGCCGAAGTTGCCGACGGACGGATCCGCGCTATGGAGGCTGCCGCCCTTGCCGCCGCACACGCCGGTGGCTCGGCCGAACAACTCGGCCATGATCCGCTGGCCAGTGCCGGCGTGCCGCTCCTGGGCCAGGGCATTCAGGCCGTGGCAGCGGTGGTCGGGGAAGAAGCAGTCGGTCTTCTCCAGGTGCGCGGCCAGGGCGGCCTGGGTGGCCTCCTGGCCGACGCCGGTGTGGAGCATGCCGGGCACCGTGCCCTTCTTGAATTCGCGCTCCAGGCCGAACTCGAAGGCCCGCACGAGCCACATATCGCGATACAAGTCCAACAGCTGCTCAAGATCCAACGGCATGGTGCCTCCTTGCCCGCCCGCGGGCGGCTTAAACGAAAACCGCCCGGCGAGGCGGCCTCACAGCCCGCGCCGCAGCCCGGCGTGAGCCGCTATCGAGAAGGCGCTCGATTGGGGGGACGACGTGGCCGGGGAGGGTGGTCACGGTGCCTCTGGTCAGGTTGTGGGCAAACAGACGACTACCGCAGAGTAGCACAGGCGGCCTCCCCGAGTCAAGCGGCGCTTTACATTGTTGACTGTAGCTCAAAACGCGATTGACGCTCGCAGGGGCCGGTGCTACACTCGCGGACATGAGCACTCCCAAGGCGGCAAAAACGGCGCGGCGTCCGGCCCCCACCCAAACCGGGATCGGGGCCCGGGTGCGCGAACGGCGCAAAGAACTGGGGCTCAGCCTGCAGGCTCTGGCACAGCGCACCGGCCTGACGGCCAGTTTCCTGAGCCTGGTGGAGCGGGACCACAACCAGCCGTCGCTAGACTCCCTGCGCCGCATCGCCGACGCGCTGCAAGTGCCGCCTTTTTATTTCACCCACGCCCCGGGCATCAACCCGGTGGTGCGCCGCAACGAACGGGTGCGCCTGACCTTCCCCAAGAACGGGGTGACCTCGGAATTGCTCATCCCGAGTATGCGGGGCCGCCTCGAGGTCATCATCACCCGGGCCCGGCCGAACTCCGGCAACATCTGCCTGCCGCCCAACCATGACACCGAGGAATGCATCCTGGTGCTGGAAGGGCAGCTCAAGGTCAAGCTGACCACCGGCGAGTACCTGCTGGAGGTGGGCGACACGATCACGTTCCACGGCCCGAACCTGCAGGAGATCGCGGCCCACGGCCGGCGCGAGGTCGCCTTCCTATCCGCCAGCACACCGCCCGCCTTCTGAAAGCCTCACACGCTCGACCCAGACGAGGGGTTTCATGGACAGAGCCATCCCGCCGCAGGCCGCCGACCTGTTGGTCACCCACGCCCTGATCGTCACTCAAGACGCCCGGCGCCGCATCATCGCGGACGGCGCCCTGGCTGTCCGGGATGCCAAAGTGGTGGCGGTCGGACCGACGGCGGAAGTGACCGCCCAGTTCTCGGCCAGCCGCACCCTCGCCGGACAAGGCCGTGCGCTGTTTCCGGGCCTGGTCAACACCCACACCCATCTCTTCCAATCGGCCGTGAAAGGCCTGGGCGAGGACATGGGCGTGGAAGCCTGGGTGCGGGCCGTCACCTTCCCCACCGCGCGTTCCATGAACCCGGACGAGGTCTACCTGGCCGCGCTGGTCAGCGGCCTGGAGAATCTGCGCAGCGGCGCGACCACCCTCGTCGACTTTCACTACCCCGTGAGGGACCCGGCCCTGCACGAGGCCGTCCTGCGCGCCCTGCTGGACAGCGGTCTGCGCGGCCGCTACTCGCGCATGGTCAACGACACCGGCGCCGAGGCCGGCATCATCCCCGAACTGATCCAGCCCGCCGACGAAGCGCTGGCGCACGCCGGTGAACTCGCGGACCGTTACCACGGCGCCGGCAGCGGGCGGATCCAGGTCGGCCTTTCAGTTGGCTCCATCTGGGGGGTCAGCGAGGCCGGCCTGCGCGCCACACGGCAGTTGGCCGACCAGCGCCACCTGCCTATCACGATGCACATCAACGAGTCGCGCTACGACAACGCCTCGGCGCTGGAACGCTTCGGGCGCGGCACGGTCCCGATGCTGGCGCACACCGGGCTGCTCGGCCCGGATCTCCTGGCCGTCCACTGCGTGCACATGACGGACGAGGATATTGCGTTGTTCGTCGAACACGCGGTGAAGATCTCGTACAACGCGGTCAGCAATATGTATCTCGGCTCGGGCATCCCGCCGATCGTCAAGCTGGCGCGCGCCGGCCTGACCATCAGCCTGGGCACTGACGGCGCCGGCAGCAATAATTGTCAGGATCTGCTGGAGACTCTCAAGTTCAGCGCGCTGCTGCAAAAAGCGGCCGCCGAGGATGCGTCGGTGGTATTAGCGCAGACGGCCCTGGATTGGGCCACTCGCGATGGCGCTCAGGCGTTAGGGCTGGCCGCCCAGATCGGGTCGCTCGAGCCGGGCAAGCAGGCCGATTTCTTCCTGGTGGACCCGTATACGCCCAAGGCTACCCCTGTCCATGACCCGATCGCGACCCTGGTGTATTCAGCCGGCCAGGCCAACGTCGCCACCGTCGTCGTGGATGGGCGCGTGCTGCTGGAGGACGGGGTGTTCCAGAATCTGGACGAGCCGGCCTTGCTGCGCGAGGCCCAGCGCGCCGCGCAGAGACTCGCCCAGCGGGCGGGCACTGAACACCTTTTGGATCAGCGCGCCGGCCGCTGGCGTCCGTTGTAGCCCCGCCTCAGGCGTCTGCCCACGGGTCGGCGAAATTCCGGATCATGACCGGATCAATCTCAAGGCTGCGCGGCGTTGCCAGCAGCGCGCTGACCAGTTCCCCGATCGGCTCAGGTTTCATCATCCGTTCGCGCACTGTGGCCGGCGCCTGGCCTGCCCACAGAGGGGTATCGGTCGCCGCCGGGCAGACCGCGAAGACCCGGATACCCAAAGGCTTGCCCTCGGCCGCCAGCGCGATGGTCAACCCGTTCATCCCGGCTTTGCTCGCGCAGTACGCGGCTTCATCCGGGAACCCCTGCACCGCCGCCAGAGAACTCATATTGACGATCTGACCGCGGCTGCGGCGCAGGTGCGGCCAGGCCGCCCGGCAGACCACAAAAGCCCCGCGCAGGTTGATGTTGAGGATTTCGTCCCACAGCGCCACGGAGGTCTCGGTGATGGGCGCCTGCTTGAGCAGGCCGGCGCTGTTGACGACGATGTCCACCCCGCCGAATTCGGTCACGGCGGCCGAGACCAGCGCGGCCACCTGCCCTTCGTCGGTCACGTCGGCCTGAACCGCGCGCGCGCTGCCGCCCTCGGCCATGATCCGCGTTGCCACCGCTTGCAGAGGCGTCAGGCGCCGGCCGGCCAGCACGCAGCGCGCGCCGGCGGCGGCGAGGGCGTGCGCCACCGCGGCGCCCAACCCGCTGCCCGCGCCGGTAACGATCACCGTCAAGTCCTGCAACGCGTGTGTCATAGCCCGGGCGCCTCCCAGTCGTGTCACCCCCGCGCCGGGACAGCTTTGTCCTGGCGGTGGTTCAGTTCAGGATCTCCGGCGCGCACTGTAGCACATTTTGCGCCGGCAATCCGCGTCTCACCCAGCCGGCCTCGGCGCGCAGCGTCCACTGGAAATCACTTTCGGCCGGCCACCCCAACGGGCCAACTGGCCGCCCGCTATGTCCGCAGACCCCTTGGCGCGGGCCCGGAAAACAAGCGACGCGTCCAGGGACCTGTCAGGTCTAGGGCGGTGCCGCGTATCAGTTACGATTCCGGCAAGCGTTGCGGGCTGGGACGAACGAACGGACGATGCGATGTCCACGCCCGTGCTGACCACGAAGCTCTATATCCCCCCGAGCCGGCCCCAGGTTGTCGTGCGGCCGCGCCTGATGGCGCGCCGGGCGGCGTGGTGGGATCTGGGAACGCAAAAGCGACCAAGTTCCCTGTGATTTTTCACAGACCCTTGGTCGCTTTCAGTTACGGACGTTGGTTAAGAGGCGACGGTGGGATTTGAACCCACGCATAAGGGTTTTGCAGACCCTTGCCTTACCACTTGGCGACGTCGCCGTTATCAAAAATGAATGGCAGAGGGTGAGTCTGCCATTCCAGAGCGGGCGATGGGATTCGAACCCACGATCTTTTCCTTGGCAAGGAAACGTTCTACCACTGAACCACGCCCGCATGCGGTCGCCAAGCGACCCACAGTGCCGAGACCCAGGATTGAACTGGGGACACCGCGATTTTCAGTCGCGTGCTCTACCAACTGAGCTATCTCGGCGAGCAGTCCCGTTGTGAGCACGCCGGGTACTGTGCTGCGGCAGGGATTTTAGCCGAGCGACACAGGCTTGTCAAGGAATCTTGAGACCGCGTCCGGCCTCACGGCTCGTCAGCCGCACAGCGAAAGCCGACAAAGTTGCTGCGGCTGGACGGCGATAGCTTATTGCGCGCCGCAGCCCGCACACGATCGGGCGTGTCCATCCAGGCCCCGCCCCGGATGACGCGCTCGGTCCCTACTTCCACCCCGCGCGGGTTGTCCACCGGCGCCAACGCCAGGTAGAAGTAGCCGCCAAAATCGTACCAGTCCGCCACCCACTCCCAGACGTTGCCAGACATGTCCAACGCGCCGTCAACGCTGGCGCCGGCCGGGTATGCGCCGACGTTGCGGGTGCGCGTGGCGCTGTCGTCCCATTCCGTCGCGCGCCAGCCGGCCGGGCAGTTCGTGTCACAGAAGTTGGCGCGCGTCCCGTCGAAGGTCTCGCCCCACGGATAGCGGCGGCCGTCTACCGACCGCGCGGCGCGGTCCCACTCGGCTTCGGTCGGCAGACGCCGGCCCGCCCAGGTGCAATAGGCCTGGGCGTCATTCCAGCTGACCTGGACGACCGGCGTGAACGGCCGCTCTTGCGCGCCGGGCGCCCCCGGCCCCTCCGGCAGCAGCCAGCTGGCGTTCGAGACGAAGAAGGCGTCGTTGCCGGAAAAGACGATCCCGCCCTTCTTGGCGCCGTTCACGCCATCGTCGGTGCCTTGCTCGGCATCCGTCACATAGCCGGTGGCGCGCACAAACTGCGCGAACTGGGCCACCGTCACTTCGGTCTTGTCAATCCAGAAGGCAGCGACGGCGACCTCCACTTGCGGCTTCTCGTCTTCGCTGGCGTCCGCGTCGGCCTCCGCCGATCCCAGGCGGAACCGTCCGCCCGGGAGGGCGAGCATCTCCATCGCGTCTTGCGGCGAGAGCCGGCTGCCCGCGCTGGTCGCCACCGGCGTGGGGACACCCGGCGTGGGCGATAGCCCGCCCCCCGGCGTCGCCGCCGGCCGGGTCACGGCCGGAGAGGCCCGCCCGTCCGGCGTCGCGGGGACCTCGGCCGTCTGGGTCGCGGTCGCGGCGCGCGTCGCAATGGGCGTCGAGGCCGCGCCCACCGAGAAGAAGCCCGTCCCCCACAGCGCCAGCGCCACCACCAGCAACATCAGCCCGGCGCCTGCCGCAAACAACGGCCACCGCTGCTGCGGGGGCCGGCCGTGACCGGCCAGCGGCCAGGCTCCGCCCGGCGAGGACGCCGGCCAGCGCAGTTCCGGCAGCGTCAACTGGGTGGGCAGACGCGAGAGTGACGGCTTGGCGAGCCCGGCGGCCCGGAAAGCCTCGACCACGGTCTCGGACATCTCCTGGGCCGATTGAAAACGCTCGTCTGGGTTCTTGGCCAGGGCCTTCTCGACGACGTCGTTAAAGGCCGGCGGCAAAGCCGGGTTAGCCCCGGTGACCGCCGGCGCCGGTTCGTTGATGTGCCGCATGACGATGCCGACAGCACTGTCGCCGTCAAACGGGACCTGGGCCGTCAGCATCTCGTACAGCATCACGCCCAGCGAATACAGGTCGCTGCGCGCGTCCACGGCCTGCCCGCGGCCCTGCTCCGGGCTCATGTAGTGCGGCGTGCCGATCATGCCGACGCCGCTGTGCGTCAGACCGCCGCCGCGCACGATCTTGGCCAGGCCGAAATCGCTGATAAAAGAGTTGCCGCGCGTATCCAGCAGGATGTTCTTGGGTTTGACGTCGCGATGGACGACCCCCAGGCTGTGCGCGTAATCCAGGCCGCGGCCAACCTCGGCCAGATAGCGCACGACTTCTTGCGGCGTCAGCGGTCCCTTCTGCAGCAGATCCTGCAGCGTGCCGCCGCTGATATAGCGCATGACCAGATAGGGCGTGTCGCCGATCTCGCCGTAGTCGATGACGGGCAGGATGTGGGGATGTTCCAGGGCGGCGACGATCTGCGATTCCTGGCGGAAGCGGGCGACGAACTGGCTGTCACTGGTCAGGGCCGGCGACAGGATCTTGATGGCCACCCAGCGGTTCATGCTGGGCTGACGCGCCAGGAAGACGTCCGCCATGCTGCCGGAGCCAATCAGCTCGACAATCGTATAGCCGTTGAGGTCCCGGCCGATCCACTCATTCGACTTGGCCATGCGCCGCGTGTGCTACTCCCGTGCCCACAATTTTACCTACTTCTGCGATGTCCAAGAAGTGAGCGTCGGTTGTCGACAAACCTCCACAAACGCGCGAGCCGGGTGATCAGTCCCCGGCTCGCATTGTACGAAGGGTGGTGGCTAAGGGTGGAGGGGTCGCTGGTCCCCCCGGCCGCGGGCGTTCAGCACTGGCTGAAACCGCAGGTATAGCACTTGCGGCAGCCTTCTTCATTGACGAGGGTCGCCTCCCCGCAGTCCGGGCACAGGTCGCCGATGGCGGGCGGGGCCGGCGCCACGCTCGGGGCCGCCGACAACGGCATCTGCTCGGCGGCCGGCGCCGCGCCATTGCCGTCCAGGGCCGCCGGCGCATCGCCCAGGTACTCGGCCAGGGCGCGCGCCACGCCGTCCGGCAGGGACGCGATGCGGTTCGGGCCAAACCCGATGGCGCGTCCGCCGCCGATGCCGCTCAGCTGGTTGATGACCTCGCGCAGCCGGTCGATCGGCGCGATCGGCGAGGCCAGCCGCAGGATGTACGAAATCAGACGGCCGATGGCCTCCGACACCGCCGCGGTCTCGCTGCCGGCCTTGGCGGTGTTGATGAAGACCTCAAAGGGCTGGTTGCCGCCGTTTTCGTTGACGGTGACAAACGACTTGCCCAGCGGCGTCGTCACCTGGACGGTGCTGCCCCGCAGGCGCACCGGCCGCGGCTTCTTGGACTCATGGAAGAGCGCGGGCTGGACCTCCGGCTTGGGGGCCGCCGCCGGCCCGGGCGCCGGCATGACCGCCTCGTCGCCCTTGCGCTCCTTGGCCTTGGCGGTGGCGTGCGTCTCCAGCACCACCTTATCCCGCGAGCCGGTGACGTAGACGGTCAGGCCCTTGCAGCCCAGCTTCCAGGCCAGCAGATACGCTTGCGCCACGTCGTCTTCCACCGCGCCCTCGGCGAAGTTGCAGGTCTTCGAGAGCGAGTTGTCCACGAAGCGCTGCAAGGCCGCCTGCATGTAAACGTGTTCCTCGGCCGTGATGTCCTGGGAGACCACGAACGTGTGCCGGATATGGGCCGGCACCTCGGCGATCTCCTGGCACGAGCCGTGGAGCATGACCTGCTCGATGGTGCGGTGGCGCGTGGTCTCGTCCAGGCCGGCGTCGATCAGGGCCTTCTCAAAGAGCGGGCTGGTGTAGGTCAGCTTCAGGTCGCGGCCCTTGTCGTTGACGTGGCGGATGTAGGCCAGCGCGAAGACCGGCTCGCAGCCGTAGGACTCGCAGCCGGCGACGGTGGCGATGGTGCCGGTCGGCGCGATGGTGGTCTGCGCGGCGTTGCGGATGCCGAATTGCCGGATGCCGGCGACGATCTCGCTCCAATCGACGGCCGGCCGGCCGTAGTCGCGCGCGTAGGGCTGGAGCGGAGTCGGCGGCGTCCACTTCAGGTCGGCCGGGTCATACAGGCTGCCCTGGATGGCCTCAAACGGGCCGCGCGCCTTGGCCAGCTCCACACTGGTCTTCATGCAGTGGAAGCGCACGAACTCCATGACCTGGGCCGCGAACTCCTGGGCCTCGTCCGAGCCGTAGCGGATGCCGGCGTGATACATCAGGTCGCCCAGGCCCATGATGCCCAGGCCGATACGGCGGGCGCGGTGGGCGGCCTCGCGCAGCTGCGGCACGGCCGGCACGTAGGCGTTGGCCGTGACCACGTCGTCCAGGAAACGCGTAGACAGGACCGTGCTCTCGCGCAGCTTTTCCCAATCGACCGTGCCGCGGCCGTCCTTGCCCACCGGGCCGAAGTGCTGGGCCAGGTTGAGCGAGCCCAGGCAGCAGTTCTCGTACGGGCCCAGCCATTGTTCGCCGCAGGGGTTAGTCGCCTCCAGCTGGTACAGGTGCGGCACGGGATTGTCGCGGTTGGCGGCGTCCAGGAAGAGCACGCCCGGCTCGCCGTTGTGGTGGGCCTGGGCCACGATCTTGTCAAACAGCGCGCGCGCGCGCACGGTCTTGAAGATGCGGATCGGGACGCCGGCCGGCTCGGCCTGCTCGAGCGTGCCGTGGAAGCCCTTGTACGCCTCGGTGCGGACGTCCGGGAAGCGCAACGCCCACATCTCGTCGTTCTCGACCGCGCGCATGAAGGCGTCGGTGATGCCGACCGAGATGTTGAAGTTGGTGATGGCGTTCTCGTCGGTCTTGCAGGTGACGAACTCTTCGATGTCCGGGTGATCGACGCGCAGCACGCCCATGTTGGCGCCGCGGCGCGTGCCGCCCTGGGCGATCTCGCCGAAGGCCTTGTCGTAGACGCGCAGGAAGCCCACCGGCCCGGTGGCCTGGCCGGCCGAGGTGTGCACCAGCGCGCCCTTGGGGCGCAGGCGCGAGAATGCGAAGCCGTTGCCGCCGCCGGTCTGCTGGATGAGCGCGGCGTCGCGCAGGGTTTGGAAGATGCCGGACAGGTCGCGGCCCATGTCGTCGGTGATAGGCAGCACAAAGCAGGCCGCCAGCTGGCCGAGCGGCGTACCCGCACCGGTGAAGGTCGGCGAGTTGGGGAAGAAGCGCAGCGTCGACAGCAGGTCGTAGAAGGCGTCCTCAATGCCGCGCTCCGAGCCGCCGTGCTCGCGCTCCGCCAGGGCGATATTGTGCGCCACCCGCCAGAACATCTCCTCGACGGTCTCAGCCGGCTTGCCGTCCGGACCACGGCGCAGATAGCGCTTTTCCAGCACGGTGCGCGCGTTGTCGCTGAGCTTGATCTCGCGCGGGCCGGTCGGGGCGGGCTGGCCGTTGGCGGGCTTGCCGTTGGCACGGGCGGCGGGGGCGGTCTTCTCTACCATGCAGTTCTCTCCTGTGAAAGAACGAAACCATTCAAGCGGGCGGGGCCGACCCGCGACAGCAGGCGGCCGGGGGTGCCGCCCGGTATTCACACTGGCGGCGGGCTAGGCGCTCTCGAGCAGGCGGTTGATCTCGTCCCGCACGGACTTGATGTCGTCCAGGCCGAGATAGACGATGGCGTAGCGGATGTAAGCGATCAGATCCAGTTCCTTGAGGCCGGCCATGACCATGTCGCCGACCACACGGCTGGAGACTTCGCTCTTACCCATCGTCTGCAGGGTCGCCTCGATCTCCCCCACCAGCCGCTCGATATCCGCGGCTGAGACCGGGCGCTTGGCGCACGAAATGCGGATGCCGCGGAAGAGCTTCTCGCGGTCAAATTCTTCGCGCGTGCCATCCTGTTTGACGATCAGCGGTGTCGCCAGGATGGCGCGCTCATAGGTGCTGAAGCGCTGCCGGCAAGACAGACACTCACGCCGCCGGCGAACGCCGCCTTTCGCGTCGTGATTGGTGTCGATGACCTTGGAATCAGCCGCGCCACAATAGGGACAGCGCATGTCTCCCGCTCAAATAACCGCCATATATGGCGTCAGCATTTATACGGACACCATATTTTAGGCCGAAGGGGCTACAGTCTAGCAAAAACCGGAGGGCAAGGCAATAGCCCACCCTTAAAGTTTCTTGAGCTAAATGCAGGCCCAATCAGGCTGACGCCCACCCGGAAGCGCGGCGTCATCTCTTTAAGTAACCAGGCTCCAACCGGCCCGGAGTCGCGGAACGACGTCGGCCAGCGGTAAGCGCCTGCGCCGCGGCTTAACCCGCAGGCGCGGGAGCCGGTTATACAGGCACCGCCCGGCTTGAGGGAGGGCGGGTGCGGCCGGCTGCCGGGGAAAACGGGCCTGCGCCTCGCCAGACAGCCTGGACGAGGCGCAGGTCACGGGGAGGGAGCTTTTCCGACCAGGACCAGAGGGTCGGCCAGTTGCCGATGAAATTAGCGGCGGCGCAGGAAAGCCGGGATGTCCAGGTCGTCGGTGTTGTACGACCGCGGCTGGAAATCCGACAGGTTGGGGCCGCTGCGCGCCGGCGCGTCCGCGTGGCTGTCCGCGTGCGCGGGCTGGGCCGGCTGCGCGGGCTGACCGGCGCGCGCGGCCGGGCGGGCCGCCGGGCGCTCCAGCGTGCGGCGCGGCACGCCCGTGCGCTCGAAGCCGGTGGCGATGACGGTGATGCGGATCTCGTCGCCCAGATTCTGATCGATCACGGCGCCGAAGATCAGGTTGACGTCCGGGTGCGCGGTCTCCTTGATGATGGCGGCCGCCTGGTTGACCTCGAACAGCGTCATGTTCGGGCCGCCGGTGACGTTGAACAGGATGCCGCGCGCGCCGTCGATGGTGATATCCAGCAATTGCGACGAGATGGCCTGCTCGGCCGCCATCCGGGCGCGGTCCTCGCCGGCGGCCCGTCCCACAGCCATCAGCGCCGCCCCGCCCTCGGACATGATGGCGCGCACGTCGGCGAAGTCCAGGTTGATCAGGCCGGGCACCGTGATCAGCTCGGAGATGCCCTGGATGCCCTGGCGCAGGACGTCGTCGGCCATGCGGAACGAGTCCTTGAGCGAGGCGCGCTTGTCCACGATCTGCAGCAGCCGGTCGTTGGGGATCACGATCAGCGTGTCGACGTGGTCCTTGAAGCGGTTGATGCCGGCCTCGGCCGACTGCAGGCGCTTGCTGCCTTCAAACGTGAACGGCCGGGTGACGACGCCGATAGTCAGCGCCCCGCACTCCTTGGCCACCTGGGCCACGATCGGCGCCGCGCCGGTGCCGGTGCCGCCGCCCATGCCGGCGGCGATGAAGACCATGTCGGCGCCGCGCACGACTTCATAGAGCTCTTCGGCCGACTCTTCGGCGGCCTTCTGGCCCTTCTCCGGGTCGCCGCCCGCGCCCAGGCCGCGCGTCAGCTTATCCCCCAGGCGCACGCGCTTGGGGGCGTTGGACAGCAGCAGCGCCTGGGCGTCGGTGTTGATGGCGATAAATTCGACACCGCCCATGCCTTCTTCGATCATGCGGTTGACGGCATTGCTGCCGCCGCCGCCGACGCCAATCACTTTGATGCGGGCGAAAGACTCAGGTTGTGACAACGGTTGCATCGCGCTTCCTCCTCATATTGGTCCTGGTGGGCGCCGGCTCCCAACGGCACCCAATACGTACGGTCAGGGGACTGTCCCCTACGGCAACAAGCGTTTGAACAAGTCGATGCCGCGGCCCAGCCGCAGCGCTGCGCGCTGCTGACCGGCGCTACGGCAACAAACGCTTGAAAAAGTCGATGCCGCGGCCCAAGTCCAGCGTGCGTGATTTCTTCTTGGTCTTGCGCGCGGACGGCAGGGCGCTCTCGCGCGCCGCCCAGTGCAGCAAGCCGACACTGGTGGAAAAGGCCGGGCCGGTCAGTTTATCCACCAGGCCGTTCAGGTTCTGCGGCCCGGCCACGCGGCACGGCAGGTTGAGGACGCCGCTGGCCACTTTGCGCAGGCCCGGCATCTGGCTGCTGCCCCCGGTGAGGACCACGCCGGCCGGCAGCAGGCCGTCGTAGCCGGTGCGCTTGATCTCCTGCAGGATCAGGCCGAAGATCTCCTCGACGCGCGCCTCGATGATGGTGGCCAGGTCGTAGCGCGTCACCTGCAGCGGGTGATCCTCGCCGAACGGCTGCACCAGGAACGTCTCATGCATGGGCACATCGCCGGCGCTGGCGCTGCCGTGTTCGAGCTTGACCTTCTCGGCCAGGTCGGCCGGCAGGCGCAGGCCGTGGGCGATATCCGAGGTCAGGTGGTTGCCGCCCACCGCCAGCACCTGGGTGTGCCAGACGTTGCCGTCGATGTAGATGGCCAGGTCAGTGGTGCCGCCGCCGATGTCGACGACGACCACGCCCATCTCTTTCTCGGTGTCGGTCAGCGTGACCTCGGCGGAGGCCAGCGGGTTGAGGACGTAGGCCTCCACCTGCACGCCGGCCGCCTCCACGCACTTGGTCAGGTTCTGGACCGAGGCCGTAGCGGCCGTGATGATGTGCGCCTCCACTTCCAGGCGGAAGCCATGCATGCCGAGCGGCTGGCGGATGCCCTCCTGCCCGTCCACGATGAAGCCGCGCGGGATGACGTGCAGCACTTCGCGGCCGTGCGGGATGGCGATGGCCTGGGCCGAATCGAGCGCCCGGTCGATGTCGTCCTGCTCGATGCCGTGGCTACCGCCGCCGATGCCGACCACGCCGCGGCTGTTGACCGACGAAACGTGCGCGCCGGCCAGGCTCACGAAGGCGGCGCCGATCTCGTACCCGGCGCTGCGCTGGGCCTTGTCCACGGCCAGGGCGATCGAACGGCCGGCCTGCTCGACGTCGACGACCACGCCTTTGCGCATGCCCTGCGACGGCTCCAGGCCGACGCCCAGGATGCGCAGTTGGCCCGCCTCGTCCGCGTCCGCGATCAGCGCGCAGACTTTGGTGGTGCCGACATCGATTCCGACCAGCAACGGTGACTCATCCATGATCGTTTCCGGCGCTCACTTCCGATAGGTCGGCGACAACACGCTCTCCACGCTGATCTCGCGCGGGTAAATGCCCTTCTGCACCAGGTCTTCGACCAGGCGCTCATACACGGTCAGCTTCTGGAGCATGTCCGTGCCGACGCCGAAGTAACCGCGCCAGCCGCGGCCGTCCTGGTAGCTCAGACCACGCGCCGGGTCGTAGTATAGTTTTTCTATGTTTCCGCGCAACTGCTTCAACTGCAGCGCGCCCTGGATCGCGTCCACCGGCAGGCTTGCCACGGTCACGTCCGCGTCGGCGTAGATCGGCAGCAGGCCCGGCAGATCCCCGCGCGACTTGAACTTCTGCCCGGCCGCGTCCACCCACCACTTCTGGCTGCCCTCCACCAGCGTCAGCTCCGGCAGCCGCTCCTCCACCGCCACGGTGACCTGCGCCGGCCAGGTGACGACGACGCGCGCGTCGGCCAGGCCCGGCACGGCGCGCAGGCGCTCGGCCGCGGCCGGCGGATCCACCCAGAAGATGTGCTGCCCGGCCAGGCCAGACTCAGCGAAGATCTCCTCGGCCGGCACCAGGGCGTTGCCGCCCAGGTTGATGGCGGTCACGTACATGCCGCGGTCGGTCAGCAGGCGCGCCAGCATGGCCGTCAGCAGCACCACCATGGTCAGGCTGGCCAGGCGCCAGGTGCCCACCCAGGCCGGCAGTTCCAGATCTGGCAGGCGGAGGGCCTCAGCCACCGACCAGCCGGCGCCGCCGCGCCGGGCGCGGCGGATGGTCGGCGCGCCGGCGCCTGCTACCCGGCGCGGGCGGCTGATCAGCGGCCGCACCATCGACACCGGCTCGGACACGGCGTTGAAGCGGCGCCGCGTCGCCTGTTGCCGGCGGCGGCGGACCAGTTCGGCGTGGGTGGGCTTGTCGGCGGAGGCGGTCATGTCAGTCTTTCATCTTCTGCGTGCGCTGTTTGTCGGCCTGGCGTTCCAGGGCCAGCGCCACCAGCCGGTCGATCAGGGCGGTGTAGCTCAGCCCGCTGGCCTCCCACAGCTTTGGGTACATGCTGATGGCCGTGAAGCCCGGGAGGGTATTGATCTCGTTCAGGTACAGCGCGCCGGTGCCGCGGTCCAGCAGATAATCCACCCGCGCCAGGCCGGCGCCGTCAATGATCTCAAACGCCCGCACCGCGTACTCGCGCGCCAGCTGGGCCGTCCGGGCCGGCAGGTCGGCCGGGATGAGCAGCTGCGAGGCCTCGTCCAGATACTTAGCCGCGTAATCATAGAACTCGCGGCTCGGCAAGATCTCGCCGCAGACGGAGGCCTCCGGCGCGGCGAGGCCGCCGCTGTTGCCCAGGACGCTGACCTCGATCTCGCGCGCGTCCACGCCCTGCTCCACCAGGATCCGCCGGTCAAAGCGGGCCCCCTCACGCAGGCCGGCCACCAGCTCGGCCCGGTCATGCGCCTTAACCACGCCGACCGACGACCCCAGGTTGGCGGGCTTGCTGAAGAGCGGGTAGGCGCCCAGCTTGACCTCGGCCTGGTGGGCGACGGCGGCGGCGTCCCGCTCGACGGCGCTGCGCGTCGTCAGCAGCCACGGCACCACCGGGATGCCGGCGGCGGCCAGCAGTTCCTTGCACACGGCCTTGTCCATGGCCACGGCCGAGGCCAGCACCCCCGACCCGACGTACGGCAGGTCGGCCAGCTCCAGCAGGCCCTGCACCGTGCCGTCTTCGCCGTACGGGCCGTGCAGCAGCGGGAAGATCACGTCTAGCTCCGCCACGGCCGAGAGCTGCACCGCCCCGGGCGTCTCGCGCAGCGTCATCAGCTCGCGCTTGCCGGTCTCGCCCAGGAGCACGGCCTCGGAGGTCTGCTCCAGGTCCCCGGCCGCCAGCGCCTTGAGCGGGTCACCCCCGGCGATCCACTTGCCGGATTTGGTGATGCCGATGAGCGTCACGGCGTACTTGTCCGGATCGATGGCGCCCAGCACCGAGCGCGCCGACAGGAGCGACACCTCGTGCTCGGCGGAACGCCCGCCGAAGATAAGCCCCAGCCGGATCTTCCTAGTCATGGACCCGTCCACTCAGCACTGCCCGCCCCATTCGCCCACCAGCTCCACTTCCAACTCCAGGTCCACGCCAAATTGCTCGCGCACGGCCTCGTGGGCCAGGTGGATGAGGGCGAAGACGTCAGCGGCCCGGCTCTCGCCCTGGTTCAGGAAGAAATTGGCGTGCAGAGTCGAGATCTCGGCCCCGCCCACGCGCGTCCCTTTGAGCCCGGCCGCCTCGATCAGCCGGCCGGCGTAATCGCCGGGCGGGTTCTTGAACATCGAGCCCATGCTGGCCCCGGGCGGCTGCGTGCGCTTGCGCTGCGCGGCGAAGGCCTCGATCTGGGCCTGCAGGGCCGCCGGCTCGGCGGGCGTCAGCGCAAACTCGGCCGCCAGGATGATATGGCCGGCCTTCTGGCGCTTGAGCGCGCTCGTCCGGTATCCGAACGCTAGTTCTTCCGGCGTCCATCGCTTCACTGTGCCGTCTTGGTGCAAGATTTCGGCCATCCGCAGATTCCGGGCGATGTCGCCGCCGTGCGCGCCGGCGTTGCCGTAGATGGCGCCGCCGAGCGTGCCGGGCACCGTGGCCGCCCATTCCAGCCCGGCCAGGCCGCGCGCCGCGCAGCGCCGGGCCAGCGAGCCCAGGTTGGCGCCCGCTTCGGCCCAGACGGTGGGCGGCTCGGCCTGGTCATGAAACTCAACGGACCGCGCCCGGTTGAGGATCACCAACCCGCGCACGCCGGCATCGCTGACCAGGATGTTAGCGCCGCCGCCGAGCACAAACGGGCGCAGGCCGATGGCGCGCGCCGCGCGCACCTGCTCGGCCAGTTCGGCGGCGTTGTCCGCGGCGATGAAGAACTCAGCCGGGCCGCCCAGGCGCGCGGCCGTGTACTTGGCCAGCGGCTCCGCTTCCTTCAACCGACCGCCGAAGGCGGCGCGCAGTTTGGTCTTCTCCGACATATACACCCACGAGACATGTGATCGCAGCGCCATAACACACCTTCCGTCAGCCCGGCACCCTGTCACCCCGGTCAGGGGCAGAGCCGATCAACCGCCCAGCCGCCGCAGCACTTCCGCCGCCACCCAATCGCTGTCGCCGGCGCCCAGCGTGAGCAGCACATCCCCGGCCTTCAGGCTGGCCGTCAGGGCGTCGGCGGCCTCGGCCAGCGTCGGCACATAGTGCGCGTCGCGGTGCTGCATGCGGCGCACGATGTCCTGAGCCGTGATGGTCGGGTCCAGGGTCTCCCGCGAGCGGAAGATATCCACGACGATGACGTGGTCCGCATCCGTGAACGCCGTCGCGAAGTCGGCCAGCAGCGCCCGCGTGCGCGAGTAGGTGTGCGGCTGGAACATCACCCACAGCGGCCGGGCCGCAAAGCGCCGGCGGGCAGCGGCCAGCGTCGCCTTGATCTCGGTCGGGTGGTGAGCGTAATCGTCCACCACGGTGACGCCGTGCGCCTCGCCCTTGACCTCGAAGCGCCGGCCGGCGCCGCGGTAATCGGCCAGGGCGTTGCGGGCCACGTTGAAGTCCACGCCAAAGTGGTCGGCCACCGCCAGGGCCGCCAGCGAGTTGAGCACGTTGTGCTCGCCGGGCAGGCGGTTGCGCGCCAGGCCGAGCGTGGCGCCGCGCCGCACCACCAGGAAGTCGTAGCCGCCGGCGCTGTTGAGCTGCAGCGAGTCGGCCCGGAAGTCGTCCTCGCGGCGCAGGCCGTACACCAGCGCCGGCCGGCCGGCCGCGCGCCGCTCGTCGATCAGACGCCGGGCATAGGTGTCGCGGGCGCAGGCCACCAGCAGGCCGTCCGGCGGCAGCAGGTCGGCGAAGGCGCGGAACGCTTCTTGCATCTCGCGCACCGTCGGATACACATCAGGATGATCGTGCTCGACGTTCGTCACCACCGCCACGGCCGGGCGCAGGCCCAGAAACATATGGTCGTACTCGTCCGCCTCGATCACGAACGGGCGGCCGGCCCCGGCGCGCGCATTGGTGCCGTAATCCACCAGCACGCCGCCGACGATGAAGGTCGGGTCCAGCCCGGCGCGGTCCAGCATGAACGCGATCAGGCCGGTGGTGGTGGTCTTGCCGTGCGTGCCAGCCACGGCCACGCCGGCCCGGTCCGTCATCAGCTCGCCCAGGAAATCCGCGCGCTTGAGCACCGGCACGCCGCGCGCCCGGGCGGCCTGGACCTCGACGTTGTCGGCCGGCACGGCCGACGAGATCACCACCAGGTCGGCGCCGTCCACGTGCGCGGCGGCGTGGCCGGCGTCCACGCGGGCGCCCTGGGCCGCCAGGGCCTGGGCCAAAGGCGAAAGCTGCTGGTCCGAGCCGCTGACGCGCCAGCCGGACTCCAGCAGTACCTTGGCGATGGCCGAGAGCCCGGCGCCGCCGATGCCCACGAAATGCGCGTGCTTCATTTGCGTTTCACGGGACGCCGGCCGCACAACAGCGAACGGACTTCTGGCTTTCGTCTGGCGTCCATCGCTCCGCATCCTTTACAAGAACACGATAATCACGAACACAAACGCCGCGCCGATGGCGAAAAAGATATACGGCGGGCCGCCGATGACCTTGGGCGGCAGGAACGGGATCATGGTGTTGATGATCTCGTCGGTCGGCCGCGAAATCAGGTCCGGCCAGGGATACTCGGCCGCGTGCATGAAGTACCACAGCGAGCCGACGATGAAATAGCCGTTCAGCATCCCCAGCACCGTGCCCAGCAGCCAGTCTTGCAGCTTCTCGCGCGCCAGCTTGCCGCCGAAGGCGGCGATGGGCAGGTTCGGGCTCTGGTACCCGAAATAGGCCAGCAGGCCCACCAGCAGCGCCCGCAGGACGAAGCGCATGCCGCCCTCCTGCGTGGCCAGGGCGCTCTGCACGCCGGGCACATACGTCTCCAGAACGTAGATCAGAAAGAGCGCCAGCACCATGCTGAACAGCACCAGCATCTCTTTGGCCCAGCCGCGGAACCCGCCGACCATGCCGAACAGCAGAATCAGCAGCCAGAAGACGGCCGGCAGGCTCATCATAGGCGGGCACCTCGTTTGTGGGCCCCTCGGCCAGACACTTGCATCTGCGACCTCTTCACGTCCGCGCGATCGCCAGCAGCTCGCGCGCGATCTGCTGGGCCGCCTGCGGGGCCGCCGCGCCGCGCGCCGCCGTCCGCATCTGCTCCAGGCGGGCCTCGTCTGCCAGGAGCTCGCGCACCGTCGCCGCCAGGCGGGCGGTTAACTCGTCGTCGTTCAAACGCAGCGCCGCGCCGCGCGCCGCCAGATGGTCCGCATTCACGCGCTGGTAGCGCCACGCATACGGATACGGCACCAGCACGGCCGGCAGCCCGAACAGCGGGTACTCGCCGATGACCGAGGCCCCCGCCCGTGACACCACCACATCGGCGGCCGCCAGCGCCTCGCCCATCTCGTGCAGAAACGGGAAGGCATGGTAGCGGGGGCGCTGCTCGGCCGGCAGCGCCGCCTGCGCGCGCTGCACCTCCGGCCAATCGAGCTGGCCGCTCAGGTGGATCACCTGAAAGTCCGCCAGCCAATCCGACAGCGCGGCCAGCGTCGCCCGGTTCAGGCTGCGCGCGCCCCGGCTGCCGCCCGTCACCAAAATCGTGCGCCGCGCCGGGTCCAGGCCGAAGCGCGCCTGCCCGGCCGAGCGGGTGGCCGCGGCCAGAGCGGCGCGCACCGGGTACCCGCTGACCACGACCTTGCGCGCGTCAAAATACTGCCGCGATGTCTCGGCCGTGACCGTGATCCGGGCGGCCACCGGCGCGACGGCGCGCAACGCCAGGCCCGGCTCCAGGTCCGGCAGGTAGATCAGCACCGGCACGCCGCGCAGCCAGGCGGCCCAGGCGGCCGGCACGGCCAGAAAACCGCCGGTCACCAGCAGCGCGCTCGGCCGGAAATCGCTCACGGCCCGTAAGCTGTCAAAGAACCCGCGCACCAGCGCCGCGGCATTGCCCGGCAGCCGGCGCCAACCCACTCCGTGCACGCCCGCCGCCTGAATCGGCCGAAACGCCAGCCCGGCCCGGCTGACGATTTCGGCTTCCATCCCGCCCGCGGTGCCAAGCCAGAGCAGCGCAGGTTGGGCTGGGGCCGCGGCTGCGCCCGCCAGCTCCCGCCACTGTTCAGCGACGGCCAGAGCGGGAAACACGCCCCCGCCCGTTCCACCGGCGGAAATCAAAAGTCGCATTCGGTTTTGCGTCCTCGCGCTGCCAGGTACCGGAGGCGCGCACGCGCCGCGTGAGCGTGTCCTTCTCCCGGCGCCGCGAGATGCTCAGCAGCACGCCGATGGCCGTCAACGTGACGACCATGTTGGAGCCGCCATAGCTGATGAAGGGCAGCGCATTGCCCGCGAACGGGAAGGCGCCGACCATCACGGCGATGTTGATGGCGGCCTCCAGGCCCACCCAGCACACGATGCCGGCGGCCAGCGTGGCGCCCAGGGCGTCCGGGGCGTTGCCGGCGATCTTGAAGCCGCGCCAGATCAGGGCCACGAACAGGCCGATGACCAGCAGACAGCCCAACAGCCCCAGCTCCTCGCCGACGATGGCGAAGATCGAGTCGGTGTGCGGCGTGGGCAGGAACCCGAACTTCTGGTGGCTCTCGCCCAGCCCGCGCCCGAACAGCCCGCCGTTGACGAAGGCGATGGCGGCCTGCTTGACGTGCCAGGACGCCTGGGTGAGATCCTGCAGGCCGGCCAGGTAGTCGCTCAGGCGCTGGCGCCCGGTCTCGGCGATGGCTAGCGGCAGCTGCATAAGCAGCAAGACAGTGCCGCCGCCGATGGCGGCCACCACGCTCATCTGGAACAGGTCGGCCCCGGCGATAAAGAACATCAGGGTGGCGATGACCAGGATCGTGCCGGCCGCCGACAGGTCGGGCTGCAGCAGGATCAGCGTCACCACCACGCCGACGATGATGCCGAACGGCACCATGCCGTAGCTCACCTCGCGGATGCGGTCGCCCTTGGAGGCCAGCCAGACCGCCAGGTACAGGATGGTGGCGAACTTGGCCAGCTCCGACGGCTGCACCGATCCGCCGAAGAACGAGCGCTGGGCGTTGAAGCGCGTCGTGCCGATAATCAGCACCAGGACCAGGGCCACGATCGTGGCGCCCATCACCCAGACCGCCAGCGGCTTGAGCCAGCGGTAATCCAGGCGCGCCATCACCAGCATGCCGACCAGCCCCAGGCCCACCCACTGCAGCTGCTTGACGAAGACGGCCGCCGGGTTGCCGGTATCCTGATAGGCCCAGTCGAAGGTGGTCGAGTAGACCATCATCAAACCAAAGACCAGCAGCACGCCCACCACCAATACCAGCGGCATGTCGAACGGCAGGTTGATCCGCTTCGGGGCTGCTGTGACCGGCGTGTTCTCCGCGACGCTCATGGGTCTCTCTCCGTTATTCCCACCGGCAGGCCGGGCCGGTTACAAGGCCCGCACCCACGCCTTAAACCGCTCGCCGCGCTCGGCGAAATCCTGGAACTCATCGAAGCTGGTGCAGCCAGGCGAGAGCAGCACCACGTCGCCGCGCTCCACCAACCGGGCGGCGGCGGCCACCGCCTCCGGCAGCCGCTCGCACCGGGTCACGCGGGCCGCGTCCACGTGCGCGGCCGCCAGCGCCCGCTCGATCAGCGGGCCGGCCTCGCCAAAGAGCAGGCAGTGCCGCACCCGTCTCTGCACAAACTGGGCCAGCTCGTCCCAGGGCAGCTTCTTGTCGCGCCCGCCCAGCAGCAGCACCAGCGGCTCGTCGAAGGAGCGCAGCGCCGCGCTCACGCGCTCCGGCGCCGACGCGATCGAGTCGTTGTACCAGCGCGCGCCGCCCCACTCGCGCACGAACTCCAGCCGGTGCTCGACGCCGGCAAACCCCAGGAAGCCGGCGCGCATGGCCGCCACGGCGGCCTCGGGTGACCGCCCGGCCAGGCTCAGGGCCGCGCCGCTGGCCGCGCAGGCCGCCAACACGTTCAAGAGGTTGTGGCGCCCGCGCAGGGCGATCTCGCTCACGGCGCCGACGACGTGTTCGCGCCCATCCCAGCGCCAGACCAGGTGCTCACCGGCCGGGGCCGCGCGCAGGCAGGCGCCGCACTCCACCTCGGCCGCGCCGCTGAAATAGGCCAGCCGGCCGCGGGCCAGCGGCGCCAGGCCGCGGGCGTTGGCGTCGTCCCAGCCCAGCACCGCCACGCCGTCGCCGGGCTGGCAGCGCAACAGGTTGCTCTTGGCGGCGATATAGACGTCCATCGTCCCGTGCCGATCCAGGTGGTTGGGCGTGATGTTCAAGAGCGCGCCCACGCGCGGGCTGAGCGTCATGATCTCCAGTTGAAAGCTGGATAGCTCCAGCACGGCCAGGTCCTGCCGGCCCATCCGGCCCAGATCGCCGATGAGCGGGTGGCCGATGTTGCCGCCCACCCAGACCGTGACGCCCGGTTCAGCGCTGGCGGCCGCCGCGCTCAGCATGCGCCCCACCAGGGTCGTCGTCGTCGTCTTCCCGGCGCTGCCCGTAATCCCGACCGTGTGCGGCGTAGGGCAGGCCTCCAGGAACAGCTGGGCGTCGTTGCTCAGCGGGATCCCGCGCTGCCGGGCCGCCACGGCCAGCGGCAGGTTGGCGTCCACGCCGCCGGACAGGCAGAGCAGATCGGCACCGTCCAGCAGGGTCTCCGGGTGGCCGCCCAGCGCGTATTCCACGGCCAGGTCGCTCAGGGCCGCCCGGGCCTCGGCCAGTTGCTCGGCGGACTGCCGGTCGCTGACGGTGACGCGCGCGCCCCGCTCCGCCAGGTAGCGCGCCAACGCCACACCCTGCCGGGCCAGACCCAGAATGACGACGCGTTGACCGGAGTAATCCATGTCACAACAACGCCAGGGCCACGCCCAGCATGGCCGCCAACAGCGCCACCAGCCAGAAGCGCTGCACCACCTGGGTCTCGCTCCAGCCAAGCAATTCAAAATGATGGTGCAGCGGCGCCATCTTGAACAGGCGCTTGCCCTCGCCGGTCAGGCGCTTGGTGAGCTTGAAATAGCCCACCTGCAGGACGACGCTGGCCGCCACACTGACCGGGATGATAGCGATAATGGGCAGCAGCACCCACTGGCCCGTCATCAGCGCCACCACCCCGAGCGTCGCGCCCAGCGAGTAGGACGCCGAACCGCCCATGAACAGCTCGGCCGGGTGGGCGTTGTACCAAAGAAACGCGAACAAGGCGCCCACCAGCGTGAAGCAGAAACGCGCCAGAAATATCTGGCCCTGCAGCAGCGCCACCAGCCCGTAGGCCACAAACGCGGTCGCCGAGATCAGGCCGGCCAGGCCATCCAGGCCGTCGGTCAGGTTCACGGCGTTGGACATGCCCACGATCACGAACGTGGCGATGGGCAGGTACAGCCACCAATCCAGCTCCCAGAAGGGCGAGCCCGGCAGGGCCACAAAATGGATCCCGAGCACAAAGTACAGCCCGAGCGCGGTCAGGACCGCGAGCACGTTCTGCCAGAAGAAGATCTGCCAGCCGCGCATCCCCTCGCCCCGGCGCACACCGCGGATGCCCTGCCAATCGTCCACCGCGCCCAGGATCGTGAACAGCGTCAGCGCCAGCAGCGGCAGCAGGATCGAGCGGCCCTGAAAGGTGCCGCGCAGCAGGCCGACCGCGTTGAGCAGGGCGCTGATCCCGAGTACGGGCACGATGATCATCAGGCCGCCCATGGTGGGCGTGCCCATCTTGACCATGTGCGTCTGCGGGCCGTCGACGCGGATCTGCTTGCCGATCCGGAACCGCCGCAGCAGCGTAATCAACGGCTCGCCCCAGATCACGGTCAAGACAAAGGTGACGCTCCCCACCGCCAGCGCAAAGGCCGCTTCTCGCATCGGTTGCCGCAGGTGCGTGTGCCCGGCGTCCGGGTTACGCCTGCGCCTCCTCGCCCAGCGCGCGCACCAGCCGGTCCAGCCGCAGCCCGCGCGAGCCTTTGAGCAGGACCACGTCGCCGGCGCCGATCAGGCCGCGCAGATACGGCAGGGCCTCCTCGCCGGTCAGGAACTCGGCGATGGCGGCGGCCGGCAGACCGGCCTGGCGGGCCTCGTCAGCGATCAGCCGGGCGCGCGCCCCGATCGTCACCAGCACATCGGCCACGTCGCGCGCGCGCCGGCCCACGATCCGGTGGCCGGATTCCTCGTAAGAACCCAGCTCCAGCATGTCACCGAGCACGGCCACCTTGCGCCCTTCGATCTCGCTCAACAAGTTGAGCGCGGCGATGCTCGACTCCGGCGAGGCGTTGTAGGTGTCGTCGATCAGCAGGCTGCCGCCCGGGCCTTTGACGGCGGCCAGCCGCAGCTGCACCGCGCCGATAGACTGCAGGCCCTCGACGATCTCCTGCCAGGTGAGGCCCTCCACCAGCCCGACCGCGGCCGCCCGCAGGGCGGTATGGACGGAGTGCTGGCCGAGCAGCGGGACCCGCACGTGCAGGGCCTCGCGGCGGTGATGCAACTGGAAGTGCACGCCGGTCAGGCCATGGCTCTCGATCTGATCGGCCCACAGGTCGGCGGCCGGGTCCAGGCCATAGGTGAATGTGCGCGCTCGAGTCCGCGCCCGCATTAACATCACACGCGGATCGTCCAGGTTGAGGATGGCGGTGCCGTCCGGCGGCAGCGCCTCCACCAGCTCGCCCTTGCCCTGGACGATGTTGTCCAGGCTGCCGGCCCGCTCCAGGTGGACGGCGTAGACGTTGTTAACGACGCCGACGTGCGGCTGGGCCCAGCCGCACAGCTGGGCGATCTCGCCCACCTGATAGAAGCCCAGCTCCAGCACCGCGCGCTCATGCGCCTCGGTCAGTTTGAGCAGCATCAGCGGCAGGCCGATCTCGTTGTTGTAGTTGCCCTCGGTTTTAAAGGTGCGATAGCGCGTGCTGAGCACGGCCGCGATCAACTCTTTGCTGGTCGTCTTGCCCACGCTGCCGGTGACGCCGACCACGCGCACACTCAGGCGGCGCCGCCAGAAGGCGGCCAGCGTCTGCATCGCCTGGAGGCTGTCGTCCACCCGCAGGCACACCGGCACCGGGATGTGCGCCGCCTGCTCGAACGTCAGCGGCTCGCGCAGGTCCACCACCGCGCAGTCGCCCGGGCCGTCCTTCTGGACCAGGGCCGCGATGGCGCCTTTGGCGAAGGCGGCCGCGACGTAGTCATGGCCGTCGGTGCGCTCGCCGGGCAGCGCCACGAACAGCGAGCCCGGGATGCTGTGCCGCGAATCGATCGCGACATCGGTGATGATCTGCGGCCCGCCCGCGGCCTGGTAGCCGGTGAGGGCCTCGATCACAACGCCCAGCGTCAGCATGTCAGCGCGTTCGCCTCACGGCGCCGGGCGGTTCGGCCAGGCCGCCGTCACCGGAGCGCCAGCCCTGCGCGGACGTCGTCCGGCGGGATCTGCAGCAGCACTACCAGCCGCTGGACCAGCGCCGCAAACGTGGGCGCGGCCGTCTCTGAGCCCCAGATGCTGGTGCGCGGTTTGTCCAGCTTCACCAGGACGATGAAGCGCGGGTCGTCCACCGGCCCCCAGCCCACAAACGAGGCGATGGTCTGGCGGGCGTCGTAGCCGCCCGGGATCGGGATCTGGGCTGTGCCGGTCTTGCCGGCCAGCCGGTAGCCCGGCACCAGCGCCTGGTCGCCTTCGCCCTGCTCCAGCGACTGGGCCAGCATCTCGTTCAGGGCCGCCGCCGTCTCCGGCCGGATCGGCCGGCCGAGCACCTGCGGCTGGGTGGTGTGCGACTGGCTGCCGTTCTCGACGCGGCGGAGCACGTGCGGCTGCATCATCACGCCGCCATTCGCCACCGCCGACACCGCCGTGATGAGCTGGAGCGGAGTGACGGCCACGCCCTGCCCGAACGCGTTGGTGCCCAGGTCGGACTCGAACCAGTCGATGTCACCGGGCGTCTTCAGGCGCCCGTTCACTTCGGCGGCCAGGTCGACATTGGTGCGGTGGCCCAGGCCGAAGGCGGCCATGTAGTTGTAGAACGCATCCGGCCCCATCTGGGTGGACAGGCTGGCCATGCACACATTCAACGAATGGCGCAGGCAGCCGACCATGTCGGTGGCGCCCCAGGCGCCGCCGTCCCAGTTGCGGATGGCCCAGCCGCCGACCTCGATGAAGCCGGTGTCAAAGAAGGCCGTGTTCGGCTGGACCAGGCCCAGGTCCAACGCCGCCGCCATCGTCAGGATCTTGAGCGTCGAGCCGGGCTCGAACTGCCCGCCGACGGCCGCGTTCTGCGGGTTGGGCAGTTCCACGGCGGCGTAGTTGTTGGGGTCATAGGTCGGATAGGACGCCACTGCCAGCAGTTCGCCGCTGCGCGGATCCATGACCACGATCGTGCCGCCCTCGGCGCCGTAGACCTGCACGGCGTTGGCCAGGATGCCCTCCACCAGGAATTGCACGTCGCGGTCGATCGTCAGATACAGGTCGGCGCCCTGGTCCGGGACCGGGTCGATCTGGGCGTTGAACGGCACCAGCTGCTCCGAACCCTGCACGGCGCGGCCGGAGAGCCAATCGTTGTAGAAGCCCTCCACGCCGAAGTAACCGACCTGCTTGCCCTGGTCGTTGTAGCCCACAAAGCCGAGCACGCCCGCGGCCAGGCTCCCGCCCGGATAGACGCGGTGCGGGATGGGCGTCAGGTCCACGCCGTACAGCATGGTCTGGCGGTCCTCGCGCATCTGCTCGACGGCTTCGCCCACCTGCGCCTCCACCGGCCGTTTCACCAGCACGTAGGGCGTCTCGCTCTCAGCCGCGGCGCGCAGCTCCACCACCGACATGTTCAGCAAACCGGACAGCGTCTCGGCCACCTCGTCGGCGTCGCTGACGCTCGGCGGCGAAATGCTGACCTCGTACTGGACGTCGTTGGTGGCCAGGAGCTCGCCGTTGCGGTCCAGGATGCGGCCGCGGCCCGGCGCGAACTCCCGGGGGCGCTCGCTGAGCAGCGTGCCGACGCTGCGGAAGTAGTCAGCCGAAGTCGAGTCGAAATCGATGCGGACAAGCTGAATAACGACGAGCCCGGCCACAATGGCCAGGCCGATCAGGATCAGGCGCAGGCGGACGTAGACGGTTTGCGGCATGGCGTTAACCGCCTCCCAGCAGTGCCTGCAGTGTGCGCGTCAGCCAATCCATGGGCGAGGCCGGCGTCGTCACCTGCGCGGTGGCGACGGGCGCCGCCGGCTGGGCCAGCTCCGGATAAGGAAAGTCCGGCACGGCGATGTAATGGACGTTTTCAGGCTGCGCGGGGATGAAGCCCAACGCCAGCGCCCGGCCGGCCAGCCGGTCCATGGAGCGCAAATCCGCCAGTTGGGCGCGCAGGCGGTCGTTCTCGCGCAGCAGCTCGGCTTTGCGGTCCTCGGCGTCCTGCAGATCGCGCCCGGCATTGCCGGCGCGCGAGGCCACGGCCAGATACAGGCCGCCGACCACCAGCACCACCATCAGACCGATGGACAACGCCGCCAGCAGCTGCGTCTGCTGCCGCCAGGGCGCCTGGCGAAAGGCACGAATGATTTGGGTTGGGTAGAGGCTTTGCATATCAAGGCCTGTCCTATGCAAACTCTATGCCATGGCCGCCGGCAGCTTTTCGGCGACACGCAGCTTGGCGCTGCGCGCGCGCGGGTTTTCGGCGGCTTCGTCTGGCGTAGGCTCCATGGGTTTGCGCGTCACTTCCCGCAGCGACGCCGGCACAGAAGTTGCAACCGCCTGCGCCCGAAAAAAACGCTTCACCAGGCGGTCCTCCAGCGAGTGAAAAGCGATCACGGCCAGCCGCCCGCCCGGCCGGAGCAGCCGGAGCGCCACGGGCAGCACCTGCGCCACGGCCTCCAGCTCCTCATTGACCGCGATGCGCAGCGCTTGAAACGTGCGGGTGGCCGGGTGGAGCGAGCGGCGTTGACGCTCGCCGCCGGGCAGCGCCCGGGCCACGATCTCGGCCAGGGCGCGCGTGCTCGGCACCGGCCGGGCGGCGCCGATGGCGCGCGCGATGCGCCGGCTGTGCCGCTCCTCACCATATTCAAAGAGCACATCCGCCAGGTCTTCCAGCGGCCATTCATTGACGATCTCGGCGGCCGTCCGCTCCGTGTCCGGCCCGAAGCGCATGTCGAGCGGACCGTCGGTCTGGAACGAGAAACCGCGCGCCGGATCGCCCAGCTGCAGCGACGACAAACCGAGATCGAGCAAGATGCCGTCGACGCTGGCCTCCTCCGCGAACTCGGCCATGCGCGTGTAAGGGGCCTGGATCAGGCGCACCCGCTCGCCAAAGGCCGCCAGCCGTTCACGCGCCACCGTCAGCGCGGCCGGGTCCCGATCTAGGCCGATCAGCCGGCCGTCCGGGGCCGAACGCTCCAGCAAACCGGCGGCGTGCCCGCCGGCCCCCACGGTGCCGTCGAGGTACAGGCCGCCCGGGTGCGGCCGCAGCTCGGTCAGGATGGCTTGGTAAAGGACCGGGATGTGCGCGCTCATCGCCGGCCTGGCCTCACCCCACGGGGCTGTCGATGGCCAGGTTCATCCCCGCAAAGCGCTGGGCGTTCAACGCGGGGTCGTTGATCGTCTCCAGTTGGGCCGCCCAGGCCGCGCGGCTCCAGACTTCGATGTAATCGCCCACCCCGACGACCACACACTCATCGACCAGCTCCGCGTACTCGCGCAGGAAAGGCGGGATCAGAATGCGGCCTTGCTTATCGGGCTCGGCCTCGCTGGCGCTGGAGAAAGCCATCCGCAGCAGAGCGCGGTGAGTGGGATCCGTGGGGCTCAGGGCCCGCGTCCGCGTGCTCAGGTTGCGGAAAGCCTCGACCGTGTACAAAATCAGGTTTTTGTCGAAACCGCGGGTGACCACGGCTCCCTGCCCCAAGGAATCCCGAAATCTGGCTGGGATAGTCAGCCGCCCCTTGTCGTCGATCGCGTGGGCGTACTCGCCCATGAACATACGTTCTGATTATCCCGTTAATAGATGAACGCCGAGCTGGCTCGGCGTTCCACTTTTACCCACTTTCCCCCACAAGCTCCCACAGTATAACTTGATTCTTCTGACAAGCAATAGGAATAGGAACTTTTAAGGAGACAAAGAGGCAGGCGTTGGGGTCGGCCAGGCAGCGCGCCGGGCCAAGGCAGCCGGCTACGGCAGAGGAGTTGTGGTGGGGATTGGCGTGGCGAGGCCCACGGCGATATCGCCCTGGCGCGGCGTCGGCGTGGGTTTCGGGGGCCAGGCCGGCCGGCCGCCGGTGGCTGGCGTTGGGCTCAGCTCAACCGCGGTGGGGCTGGCGTCCGGCGTCGCGCTGGGCTCCGGCGTCGCGGTCTCGACCGGCGTCGCGGTCATCGTCGGCGTCGGCGATGGGGTTTCGGTCGGAGTCGGCGTCTCGGTGGCCGTCTCCGTCGGCGTCGGCGACGGGGTCTCGGTGGGCAGCTCGGGAGCGGCGTCGGCGTGCCGGTGTTGGTCGGCGTCGAGGTTGGCGTGGGCCACGGCGTGGACGAGGGCACCGCCGTCGCCGCAGGCAGCGGAGCGCTGAAGTGGATCGGCGTGGACGTAGGCGCCGCCGTCGCCGGGGCGGGCTGGGTCGGCGTATCGGGCGGCATCAGCGGCAGGTAAGTCGGGATCGGGATCTGGGCCAGCGCGATCGTTTTGCCAGTCTCGGAGGCCGCCACGGCTTGCGCAATGGCGGGGCGGGCCAGGGGCGCGCTGAACTGGATCTGGGCCAGTTGGCGGCTGGTGGAACTCAGCTCACGCTCCAGGCGTTCCGCCAGCGTGGTCCCCAGGATCGGGTCCGTCTCCATGACCAGACCGAGCCAGGCGTTGGTCTCCGCCACCTGGGCCTCAAAAGCCACGGTCGCCGCCGACAGATCATCGTAGCGGCCTTCGGCGGCCAGCGCCAGAAGTTCATGGGCGCGTGTCCGCGCGCGGTATATCTGCAGCCGGGTCTTGTCGGCTTCATCCGTGATCACCGCCATCTGCAGATCCTCGATGGCGGTTTTGACCGGGTAGAGGGCATCGCCGGGCAAGGCCTCGCGCGAGAGGTCGGCCATGGCGTAGGTGCTGCTGAAGCCGCAGGTCACGACCAGGATGATCAGGGTGAGGGCATAGCGCAGCGACAACGGGGCCAGGCGCGCGGTCCGGGCGGCGGGACGGGCCGGTTGCGGGGCGCGATAGATGGCTTGGGCGCGGGCCAGCGCGGCGGGCGGCGGCGCGTATACGTCGCGCCGGCGGAGCAAGTTGCGGAGTTGATGGAGGCGCCGGGCTGTGGCCCGGCAGTCAATACAGTCGGCGAGATGCGCGGTTACACGGCTGGCGCGAGCCGAATCCAGCTCGCCCAGCACGTACGCGACCAACTCATCGTAGGCGGGTAAATGGGCGTTGTCAGCCACAGCGTCTTGTTGGGCCGGCGCCGTACCGGCAACGGGACTATACGCGAAACGCGCCTGTCTGACAACCCCGCGCCTCGCTGCCGGTCAGTCGCCGCCCCATTCCAGGCCCATCGACGTCAGGATCACCTCAAGCTTCTTGAGGGACCGCGCCCGCGTCGGCCCGATCGCGCCCAACGCCACCCCCAGGCGTTCGGCGACCTCTTCATAACTCGGAGTCACAACTTCAAAGAACAGCGCCTGCAACAGCGCCCGGCTGCGCGGGTCGAGGCGGGCCAGGGCGGCCCGCACCAGCGTCCGCTTCTCCCACAGCTCGACCTCGTCCGGCATCAGGGCGGCGGCGTCCAGGATCTCGTCCGCCAGCTCGGCGTACTCAGGTGTGCGCTTGAAGAAATGCAGGCACTCGCGATGCGTGATCTTGATCAGCCACGCGCACAGCGAGGTGTAGTTGCGGAGGGAACCCAGGCGCTGAAACGCCACCAGGAAGACGTTCTGGAAGACGTCCTCCGCGTCCACCTCGGACAGGCCCAGGCGCCGGGGAATGGAGTAGACCATCGGGCCATAACGCTCGACCAGCTTCTGCCAGGCGGACTCGTCGCCGTCGAGGCAGGCCTGCACCAGCACGGCGTCCCGTTCGTAGCCGGGCTGCTCAGCGTCCGCGGCCTCGAGCGGGCTGCCACCCCATAGTTGGGGCCAGTGGGCGTCGCCGGCCTGAAAATCGAAAGCCTGGACACTGACGGACACGGTTCGGCTGTCCTCTACGCCGAGGCCCGCCGGTGGGCCTGGTGCTCCAATGGGGTAATGTTAGGCGAATACGGCAGACTAATAACAGTATATTAACTTTGCGCCGGGGCCGCTCCCATAGCCCTTAGGTCCTACGACAAAGCGCCAGGAGCGCCCGCCACCATAACAACGACGGCCGGACCCGCATTGGTCCGGCCGTCGCCTCGTGTCAGTGTTGCAGCCGGCAGGGGCGGTCAGGGAGCGCCGATGCCGAAAATGGCCTGCATCTTCATGGCCAGCGACACGTCGCCCTTGACCCGGATCTTGCCCTGCATGAACGCCTGCATGGCATTCAGCTCGCCGTTCATCAGGCCGAGGAAATCGGCGGCCGAGGCCGACAGGGTCATGCTGGGGTTGGGGGAGAGGCCGGGCTGGACCGTGCAGGCTTGGTCCCCGATGCTGAGGTAGTGCTGTCCGCCGCCGTCGCCATTCAGGTCGAACTGGATCACGGCTTTGAGGTCGCCGGCTTTCTCGGGCAGGAACCGGCTCGGGATCATATCGAAGACTTCCTGGACGGACGTGGCACGCGGCATACGAGACTCCCTTCGGGGATCACTGGGTGGCGGTTGAATGCCGCGATTGTAGCCAGGGGCGGCGGCGCTGTCAAAGCTGACCGGGCAACGGTGGCGGCGGCCGGACGGGCTGTGATATACTCGCGGCAATTCAGAACCGGACGACGACCAAGAGGAGTAGGCGCGGCCGCCCAGCGGCCAGGCGCTGTCAGAGAGGGCGGGCCTCGCTGTGACCCCGCCTCAGCCGCCACCGCCGAAGGTCGCTTGCGAGTCCGCCGCAGACACCGCCGGGAGTGACCCGGCGGCCTAGAGCGGCGCGGGTCCGCCCGATAGCGCGGCCCAAGTGTCTGCCGCTGGCGCCTGCGCCGCGGCAGGAACTGAGGTGGTACCACGGAAGGCCGGGAGTCAGGTCCTTTCGCCCTCAGCGGCGAGAGGGCTTTTTTATTTCATGCCGAAGGAGCAGACCACCATGACGCCTCAGACCATCACCGTTGGCTACGCGGACCTGGACAAGTTCGGCGCCTATGCCCGGAATGTCGGCTACGCCAAGGCGCTGCCGGTGCTGCAGGAGATCATGCAGGCCGCCTACGACCTGATCACCAAGAACGGCGGCCGTATCCACAATCACCTGGGCGACGGGGTGCTGTTCGTTTTCACCGACGGCAAGCAGGCCGTGACCGCCGCGAAGGCGCTGGGCGAGTACAAGAAGACGACCGAGCTGGTGGAGCTGCGCTTCCTGGTCTCGCTCGCCACCGGCGAGGTGTTCTCGTGCGAGATCGGCAGCGGCCCCAACCGCCGGACCGAGATCTTCGGCGACACCGTCAAGAAAGCCTTTGAGCTGCACGAGAAATCCCGCACCGGCGCGCACGGCCTGGTGATGGACGAGACCACCAAGAAGCTGGGCTGAGCGCGGCCCGAGCGGCTCACCGCCAGCCCCGGCGGAGGCACCCATGACTCTGCATACGCTTGAGCCGGAGCGGCGCACGCTGCACGGCCACTTCTCCCGCGCCCTGCCGCCGGCGCTGACCATCGACCCCGGCGACAGCGTGATCCTGCGCACCCTGGACTCCGGCTGGGGTCTGGAGCCCCATCATCGCGATGGTTCGCCGCGGCGCCGCTTTGGGCCGCTCCAGCCCGATCAGGACACCGGCCATGCGCTGTGCGGGCCGATCGCCATCCGGGGGGCCGAGCCGGGGATGACGCTGGCCGTCCACATCGACGAGATCCGCGCGGGGACCTTCGGCGCCACCTTCGTCGGCGCCTGGGAGCATCCGGTCAACCAGCGCCTTGGCCTGGCGGACCGCGAGCTCGCCCTCCTGTGGGACCTCGATCCGGAGCGGCTGACCGGGCGCAACCAGTTCGGGCACATCCTGGCCCTGCGGCCGTTCCTGGGGGTGATGGGCCTGCCGCCGGCCGAGCCGGGCCGCCACAGCACGATCCCGCCGCGCGCCACCGGCGGCAACCTGGACTGCAAGGAACTGGTGGCCGGCAGCACCCTCTACCTGCCTATCGCCGTGCCGGGCGCGCTGTTCTCGGCCGGCGACGGCCACGCCGTCCAGGGCGATGGCGAGGTCTGCGTCACCGCCATCGAGTGCCCGCTGGAGCGGGTGCGCCTGACGTTTGAGCTGCGGCCCGACCTGCGCCTGAAAGCGCCGCGCGCGCATACGCCGGCCGGCTGGCTGACCTTTGGCCTGCACGCGGACCTGAACGAGGCCGCCTACCTGGCGCTGGAAGGCATGCTGGACCTGTTGGCCGAGCTGCACGGCCTGGAACGGGTCCAGGCGCTGGCCCTGGCCAGCCTGGTTGTGGATTTGCGCATCACCCAGATCGTCAACGAAGTGCGCGGCGTGCACGCGGTTCTGCCGCCCGGCGCTTTGCAGATTCAGTGACTCAGCGGAATTGAGTGGAGAGACGATGTCGACCGATTTCCCCAAGACCTACGATTTCGACGCCACCGAGCGTGACCTGTACAGCTGGTGGGAGCAGAACGGCTGGTTCCGGCCGGCCAACGACCCCAACGAGCCCGGCCATGATCCGAGCCGCAAGCCGTTCGTCATCTCCATCCCCCCGCCCAACGTCACCGGCGAGCTGCACTTGGGCCACGCCATGTTCGTGTCGGTGGAGGATCTGATGATCCGCTACCACCGGATGCGGGGCGAGCCGACGCTGTGGGTGCCGGGCTCCGACCACGCCGGCATCGCCACCCAGCTCCAGGTGGAGAAGGACCTGCTGCGCACCGAGGAAGTGACGCGCGAGGAGCTGGGCCGCGAGGCCTTCCTGGAGCGCTGCTGGGCCTGGAAGAAGAAGTACGGCAGCATCATCTACGACCAGCTCCGCCGGCTGGGCGCCTCCTGCGATTGGAGCCGCGAGCGCTTCACGCTGGACGACGGGTTGAGCCGGGCCGTGCGCGAGGCCTTCGTGAGCCTGTATCGGCGCGGCCTCATCTATCGCGGCCCGCGCCTGATCAATTGGAGCCCGGGCCTGAAGACGGCCGTCAGCGACCTGGAGGTGGAGTACAGCGAGGAGCCCGGCTCCCTGTACTACTTCAAGTACCGCCTGGCACCCGGCGCCGGCCAGGAGACGACCGACTTCATCCCGGTGGCGACCACGCGCCCGGAGACCATCCTGGGCGACACCGCCGTGGCCGTGCACCCGGACGACCCGCGCTATCAGAAGTTCATCGGCCGGCAGGCCCTGGTGCCGATCCTGGACCGGCCCATCCCGGTCATCGCCGACGAAGCCGTGGACCGCGAGTTCGGCACGGGCGCGCTCAAGATCACGCCGGGCCATGACTTCGCCGACTACGAAATCGGCGCGCGCCACGGCCTGCCGATCATCTCGGTGCTGGACCGCGCGGCCAAGATCACGGCCGCCGGCGGCTCCTACCAGGGCCTGGACCGCTTCGAATGCCGCCAGCAGCTGTGGGCCGACATGCGCGTGGCCGACCTGGTGATCAAGGAAGAGCCCTACCAGCGCAACACGCCCCGCTCCCAGCGCGGCGGCGAGATCGTGGAGCCGATGGTCTCGACGCAGTGGTTCGTGACCATCCGGCCGCTGGCCGAGGCCGCCACGGCGGCGGTGCGCGACGGCCGCATCCGCATCATCCCCGCGCACTTCGAAAAGGTCTACTTCAACTGGCTGGACCCGGAGCGCATCAAGGACTGGTGCATCAGCCGCCAGCTCTGGTGGGGCCACCGCATCCCGGTCTGGTACCGGCTCGGCCCGGACGGCCGCCCCACCGACGAGCAGTTCTGCGCCCACACCGAGGCCGAGGCCTACGCGCAGGCCCGCGCCCAGCACGGTCCGGACGTGCGCCTGGAGCAGGACCCGGACGTGCTGGACACCTGGTTCTCGTCCGGCCTGTGGCCGTTCTCCACGCTCGGCTGGCCGGACGACACGCCCGACCTGCGCTACTTCTACCCGACCAGCGTGATGGAGACCGGCTACGACATCCTGTTCTTCTGGGTGGCGCGCATGATCATGTCCGGCCTGGAATATACGGGCCGGGCGCCGTTCCACACCGTCTACCTGCACGGCCTGGTGCGCGACGAGCACGGCCGCAAGATGTCTAAGACCCTGGGCAACGTGATCGACCCGCGCCAGGTGATGGACGAGTACGGCACCGACGCTCTGCGCTTCACGCTGCTCACCAGCGGCACGCCCGGCAACGACCTCAACCTGAGCCTGAGCCGCGTGGAGGCCAACCGCAACTTCGCCAACAAGATCTGGAACATCACGCGCTTCATCGTCACCAACCTGCCGGACGGCTTCCGGCGCGCGGACCCGCAGCCGCAGACGCTGGCGGACCGCTGGATCCTGGCGCGCCTGGGCCAGGTGGCCGCCGATTGCACGCGCCTGATGGATGATTACGAGTTCGGCCAGGCCGGGACGCTGGCCTATGACTTCTTGTGGGGAGACTTCGCCGACTGGTACGTCGAGATCGCCAAGATCACGCTGCAGGGTGAGGCCGCCGCCGCCAAGGACGGCGTCCGCAACCTGCTCGTGTACGTGCTGGACCAGACCCTGCGCCTGCTGCACCCGTTCGTGCCCTACATCACCGAAGCGGTCTGGCAGAAACTGCCCCGCGCCGCGGACGAAGCGCCGGCCCTGATCGTGGCCGCCTGGCCCACGGCCGGCGCCGTGGACGCGGCCGCCCTGGATGACTTTGAGCACGTGCGCGCCCTGGTGCGCGGGATCCGCAATGTGCGCGCGGAGAAGAAGGTGGAGCCGCGCAAGCGCATCCCGGCGACGATCGTGCTCGGCCCGCAGACGGGCTGGCTGGCCGAGCAGCGGGCGCTGTTCATGTCCCTGGCCGGCCTGGATGGGGCCCGCTTGGTGATCACGGCCGAGGCCGAGGCGCCTCGGAACGCGTTGACCCTGGTGGAGGGCGCCACCCAGGTCTTCCTGCCGCTGGAGGGCCTGGTGGACTTAGGGGTCGAGCGCGCCCGCCTGGAGAAAGAACTGGCCGATCTCGAAAAACAGATCGCCAAGAGCGAGAACTTGCTGGCCTCGGACTTCACGACCAAGGCGCCGCCGGCCGTGGTGGCCAAGGAGCGCGCCAAGCTCGCCCAGGCGCAGGAAAGCCGCGCCAAACTGCAGTCGCGCCTCGGCGAACTGTAGCCCAGAGCCAGGAGACCACAACGGCTCTGACGCGTTGGCGTCAGAGCCGTTTTAGTTTTGCCGGAACTGATCGGCGGCCATGCAGCCGGCCGCCAACAGCGAGGGGATTACGCGAACAGCGGGGCCATCGCCTGCTGGGTCAGGGCCGCGTCCATCGCCGCCTCGGATGGACGGCCCTGGAAGCGCGCGGCCGCGTCCAACAACGTCGGCAGGACGCTCAGATCGCCGACGCTGTTCAGAAACACTTGCGGGTTGCCCAGCACCCAGTGGGCGGCCAGCGCGATAGCGTCCGGGTCGGTCAGCGGCTCGTACCAGGTGGCGGCCGTCTGCGGGCGGCCGCCCCACGGCGCGCGCACCAGGGCCTTGATGGTCTGCACAGCCACGTTGCGCTCGCGGCAGACAGTCAGCAAGGCGTCCACATCGGCGGCGTATTGCGCGTGGCGCGTCTGCAGATAGCTGTACGGCAGCAGGACGGAGTCAAAATCGAAGCGCTCCAGGGCCCGCCGGTGCATGGCGGCGATGGTCAGGCCGTGGCCGGTGATGCCGATGAAACGCGTCAGCCCTTGCTCGCGGGCCTCCACGCAGGCCTCCAGCGCCCCGCCCGGCCCCAACGCCGTCTCCCACTCCTGGGGATCGTGCAGCGCGTGCAGCTGGATGAGATCCACGTGGTCGGTGCGCAGACGCTCCAGCGACCGCTGGATGGAGTCGCGCGCCGCCGGACGTGTGCGCTCGCCGGTTTTGGTGGCCAGGAAGAACCGGGCGCGGTGGTGGTCCATCCACGGCCCGAGGCGCAGCTCAGAGTCGCCGTAGCTGGCGGCGGTATCGAGGTGGTTGACGCCGGCCGCCAGGAGCAGGTCCAGCGCGGCATCGGCCTGGGCCTGGGTCACCGCTCCCAGGGCGGCGGCGCCAAAAATGACGCGGGAGCTGAGATGGCCGGTGCGGCCAAACGGGGCGAGGGGCAGCATGAGGCTCTCCAATCTTATCCACCGCCGTTGGCGGTGGTCCGGCAGCCGATCGCGGCAACGGCAGCGGTGGGTGGAGCCGCCGCTTAGAGCGGCTCGACGCTGATCACTTTCTTGGAACGCGGCAGGAAATACAGCCGGTACGGCCGGCCCTGTACCAGCGCCTGCAGGGCCACCGCCGGCACGGGATGACGCTGGCCGCCCAGCTCGAAATAGTAGTGGGTGCGCCGGCTCTTGCCGGAACCGGTCACGATCGTGCGCTCGGCCACTTCACCAGAGGCGGTCTCCACTACCCCGGCCCGCAGATCCTGGAGCGGCTTCACCAGCCCGCTGAGGGCCAGCCCCGCGAACAACAGGATGAAGGCGGGCGCGCACAGCGCCGGGATCCAATTCTCCCAGGCGACCGGTTCGCCGGCCAGCCCGTCCTTGACCAGGAACAGGTACGGGAACAGGAAGCCAAAGACCAGGATGAAAGGGACGAAGAACAGGCCCAGCAGCAGGCCCTGCCGGCCGTACGCCCACCACTGGCCGGCGGCCTGCCGGGCGGAGAGCCGGCCGGCCGCGTTTTCCGCCAGGTCTTCCGGCCGGAAATCGAAGACGGCCTGCAGCGCGCGCCGCAGCTCCTCGTCGGAGTTGGTCTCCAGGCCGCTCAGGAAGGCGCGCTCGGCACTGACGATGAAGCCGGACCGCGGCAAGAAGTAGAAGCGGTACCCGCCCGGCGCGCGTTCGTCGCCGGTCAGCAGCCGCAGTTGCCGGCCCTCAATCTCACCGCGGTACTCGCGGCCCTTCCAGACCAGCCGGCCGTCGGCGGTCTCCACCCGGCCGGCGTAGACGTCCACCAGCGCCAAGGCGGCCGGCGCCACCGCCCACAGCGCCCCCACCGCGCCGATAGCCAGCAGCAGACCCACCCCGCCCAGAAACACGGCCGGCAGCCAGTCGCCATCCGCCAGCAGCGACGGCCCCAGGCTCAGCCCGAAACACAGCCCGAACGGGATCAGGAACAGCCCGCCGACGGCGCCGGTGAACAAGCTCGGCAGCAGGCGCAGCACAACCCAGCGCTTCTGGGACGGCGCGAACTCGCCGCGCCGGTTGGCGTCAATGACCTCCGCGTCGGAGGCGGGGAAACCCGCGGACGAGAACATGGCGGCTGGCCTCAGGGCAGCGGTCAGGGCTGCGCGCGGTGGTTCAGGAGCAGGGCCTGGGCGTTGACGGCCGGCTGGTCTTTCTTGAGCTTCAGGCGCTCGTAGGTGCCCTCCGGCGTCAGCAGCCGGGCCTTGACGGTGTCGGCCAGGTAGGTCTTGAGGACCTCGTCCCGGATCTGGCGCACCAGGCGCTGCTCGCGCAGCGGGAAAAGCACCTCCACCCGGCGGTCGATGTTGCGCGTCATCACGTCGGCGCTGCCCAGGTAGATCTCCTCGTCGCCGGCGTTGCGGAAGTAGTAGATGCGGCTGTGCTCCAGAAAGCGGCCGACGAGGCTGCTGACGCGCACCGTGTCGCTGACGCCGGGCACGCCCGGACGCAGGCAGCACATCCCGCGCACCACCAGGTCCATCTTCACGCCGGCCTGGGCCGCCCGGTAGAAGTGCTGGATCATGCCCCGATCGGTCAGCGCGTTCATCTTGAAGATGACGTGCCCGCCGCGCCCCTCGCGGGCATGCTGGATCTCGCGGTCCATCAGCTCGACGAAGCGCCGGCGCAGGTTGATCGGCGCCACCAGCAGCCGGCGATATTGCGTCTTGGCGGAGTAGCCGGTCAGATAGTTGAACAGGTCCGTGGCATCGGCGCCGACGGCGTCGTCACACGTGAACATTCCCAGGTCGGTGTAGACCTGCGAGGTGATGTGATTGTAGTTGCCGGTGGCCAGGTGGACGTAGCGGCGGATGCCGTCGCCCTCCTGGCGCACCACCATCGCGATCTTGGAATGGGTCTTGAGGCCGAGCAGGCCATAGACCACGTGCACGCCGGCGGCCTCCAGCTTGCGCGCCCAACCGATGTTGCTCTCCTCGTCGAAGCGCGCCTTGAGCTCCACCAGCACGGCCACCTGCTTGCCGTTCTCGCTGGCCTCCAGCAGCGTCTCCACCACCGGCGAATTGCGGCCCACCCGGTAGAGGGTCTGCTTGATGGCCAGCACGTCCGGATCGCGCGCGGCCTGCTGGAGAAACTGCACCACCGGCTTGAACGAGTCATACGGGTGATGGAGCAGGATATCGTTGGTGCGGATGGCCGCGAACAAGTCGCCGTCGAAGCGTTTGTGGTTCAGCGGCGCCGGCAGGGCCGGCACGAACGGCGCGTCCTTCAGATCATAGCGGTCGATGGCGTACAGGGCGCGCAGGTCGCTCAGGCCGAGCGGGCCTTCCACCACGTACACGTCGCGGCGGTCCATATCCAGGTTCTCCACCAGCAGGTCACGCAGATGGGGCGGCATAGACTCCAGGATCTTGACGCGCACGACCGAGCCGAAGCGCCGTTGGCGCACGCCGCGTTCCATCGTCTCAAGCAGGTCGGCGGCCTCCAGTTCCTGGATGACGATGTCGGCGTCGCGCGTCACATGGAAGGGGTGCGCCTCCACCACGCGCATGCCCGGGAAGAGCTTGTCCAGGTGGGCCGCGATCACCTGGTCCAGCCAGACGAAGTAATGGCTGTACGGCACGGTGCCGTCTTTGCGCGTCCCGCCCGACGAGCGCTTGATGGGCACCAGGCGCGGCAGGGTGCTGGGCACCTTGACGCGCGCGAAGCGCTCCTGCTTGTTGTTGTCCTGGATCAGGATGGCCAGGTTTAGGCTGAGGTTGGAGATATGCGGGAACGGCCGGCCCGGGTCAAAGGCCAGCGGCGTCAGCACCGGGAAGACCACCTCGTCGAAGTACTGGTCGACCTTGGTCTTCTGGGCCGAGTTCAGAGCGCCGTAGTCCAGCACATGCAGGCCGGCCTCGGCCAGGCCGGGCGCCAGCGCGTCGCGCCAGCACAGCCGCGCGTCCTGCATCAACTTGTGGGCGGCCTTGCGGATGGCGGCCAGTTGCTCGGCCGGCGTCAGACCATCCGGCGACAACTCCACCACGCCGGCCTCCACCTGCTGCTTGAGGCCGCCCACCCGCACCATGAAGAACTCGTCCAGGTTGGAGCCGACGATGGACAGGAACTTGATGCGCTCCAGCAACGGGTTAGACGGGTCGCGCGCCTCCTCCAGCACACGCACGAAGAATTCCAGCATGCTCAGTTCGCGGTTGAGGTAGAGCTTGGGATCGTCCAGGCTTACCGCTGCAGCAGCGGTCGTCGGCTCAGTTGTCGGCATAAGTCCACACCTGGTGCTGTGTCCACCCGCAAGCGCCGAGCCGATCTGCTCGACGCCACCGCGGCGGGTCCGCCATCGCACAAGCCAAGCTCGGAGACGGCGTGCCAGTCGCCGCGTTGGTGGAAGGGAAGACGCGCATTTATTCTACCTGACTCAAGTCACCGCCGGCAGAGGGTGTCTTCAAAGCGATTTGAAGCGGCCTTAAGGACAAGGCCAACCAACTTTGATAGAACATTCTATAAGATTTGAATGTTTGCGGTTTACAGAATACAGGACCGGCTGTGTCAGATACCACCGCCTTTGAACCCGCCGAGATCCGGCTGATCGACCTGGCCGATCTCAAACTGATCTCGGATCCGCTGCGCGCCCACCTGGTGGAGGCGCTGGTGCAGCGGCCGGCCACCGTCAAGGCGCTGGCGGCTGAGTTCAGCCAGCCGCCGACGCGCCTGTACTACCACGTCAACCTGCTGGAGAAGCACGGCTTCATCCGCGTCGTCCACACCGAAATCGTCTCCGGCATTATCGAGAAGCACTATCGCGCCACCGCGCGCCAGTTCCGCGTCGACCGATCCTGGATCACGACCGGAGCAGCCAGCGCGGACGGCGGCCTGGAAGCCATCCTGGCCTTCGTCATAGATGAGACCCGCGCCGACATCGCGCGCAGCGCCCAGGCCGGCTGCCTCGACCTGGCGCAGACGGCGCCGCAGCCGCGGGCCTTGCTGGCCAGGCGCGGCTTTGGGCGTTTTACACCTGCCCAGGCGCGCCGTTTCTATGAACGCGTCCTGGGGCTGCTAAAGGACTTCACCGAGGCGCCAGACAAGGGCGGCCGCGAGCTGTACGCCCTGGCGCTGGCGTTCTATCCCACCCAGTACCAGGCCGAACCTCAGGAGACCGGCGCCACGCATGACTGACACACCTTCCGCTTCGCCCCGCCCCACCGGGCCGACCTGGCTGCGCCCGGTTCTGTTGAGCGACTCCGCCGCCACCACGGTCGTGGCCGCGAGTTGAGCATGGAGGACCGATCATGCACGCTTACCTAGACGCCGTCTATCGCGGCCGCAACCAATGGTGGCGTTACCTGCTGGCGCTGGCGTTGATTCTGGGCGCCTGGCTGATCCTGGGCTCGATCCCGGCCGTCGTCCTGGTGATCGCCAGCGGCACGGCCGAGCTGGAGGCGCTCAATCCGCTGGCCCTGTTCCTGGTGACGATGGCGAGCTTCGTGTGCCTGTTGCTCGGGCTGTTCCTGGCTGTCCGCGTCGTCCATGGCCGGCCGCTGGCCAGCCTGGTCACGGCCGAGGCGCGCGTCGATTGGAGGCGCGTGGCGCAGGGCGCCGGCGTGTGGCTGGGCTTGGCCTTTGGGCTGGCGTTGGTAGAGGCGGGGTTGTATCCCGGCCGTTATGCCTGGGCCTTTCAACCCGGCCCTTTCCTGACCTTTGCCGTGCTCGTGGTGCTGTTGGTCCCGCTGCAGACTTCGGCCGAGGAACTGCTTTTTCGCGGCTACCTCTTGCAGACGGCGGGCCTGCGCTGGCGCCACCCGCTCGGGCTCAGCCTGCTCTCCGGGGTGCTGTTCATGCTGCCGCACCTGGGCAACCCCGAGGTCGCCGTGAACTTCGGGCTGCTGGCCCTGTACTATTTCGCCTTCGGGGCGTTCGCGGCCTGGCTCACACTGCGCGACGGCGGGCTGGAATTGGCCCTGGGCCTGCACGCGGCCAACAACCTCTTTGCGGCCTTGGGCGCTACCTATCCAGACAGCGCGCTGCGCACGCCGGCCTTGTTCCAGCTGGATACGCTCGACCCAGTCTTCAACCTGGTCAGCTCACTGGTGGCCTTTGGCCTCTTTGCCGTCATTGTTTTCGGCGTCTGGCGGCGGCCTCCGGTTCGTCCCGGCGCATGATCCCCTCGCGCCAGGCGTAGACGGCCGCCTGAGTGCGATCGCTCAAGTGCAGCTTCCCTAGGATGTTGCTGACGTAGCCCTTGATCGTCGGCATACTCAGCGTCAGGCGCTCGGCGATCTCGGTGTTCGAGCGCCCATCGGCGACGAGCAGCAGCACCTCGCGCTCACGCTCGGTCAGCTCCAGGAACGGATGGGCCGCCTGGGGGTCGCCGCGCAATTCCTGCATGAGCCGCGCCGCCACCTGCGGGTGGATGACGGCCTCGCCCCGCGCCGCCGCCCGGATGGTCGCCAACAGTTGTTCCGGGTCGATGTCCTTCAGCACGTAAGAGAGAGCGCCGGCTCGGATGGCCGGGAAGACATGCTCGTCGCTATGGTGCGAGGTCAGCACCACCACCTGGGTGCGCGGGCTCACCCGGCGGACCTGGGCCGTCGCCTCTACCCCGTCCATCTCCGGCATCACCAAGTCCATCAGCACCACGTCCGGCACCAAATCGGCCACACGCCGCACCGCCTCCGCGCCGGAGGCGGCTTCGCCCACCAGTTCCAGATCGGGCTGGGCTTGCAGCAGCCCGGCCACGCCGCCGCGCACTATGGCATGGTCGTCCACGATCAACACGCGGATCCGGCTCATCCCTGCTCCTCCTGGGCCGCCGGCAGCACCGCCTCAACCCGCGTGCCGGCGCTGCCACTGTGAATGGACAGCGTGCCGCCCAACGCCTCCATCCGTTCACGCATCGAGATCAGCCCCAGCCCCAGCTGCACCGCGGCCGGGTCAAAGCCGTGCCCGTCGTCGACGACCTCCAGCCGGACCTGGCCGGCGGAGGCGGTCGCCCTCACCCGCACCCGTCGTGCGCCGCTGTGCCGGTAGACGTTCGCCAGGGCCTCCTGCAACACGCGCATGAGAGCGTGGGTGGCGGCTACGGGCAGCCGCGCCGCTTCAGCGATGTCGGTCGTGACGGCCAAGCCGGTCTGGGCCGACCAGGCGGCGGTCACTTCCCGCACCCGCTCCGGCAGTTCCAGGGCGCCGCCGGCCGCACGGTGCAGCACCTGGATGATGGCCGCCAGTTCGTCCTGGGCGTGCTGCGTCACTGCGGCCGCGCTCTGGAGGTACTGGGCGGCCTGCGGGCTGCCCTGGCGCGTCAGCGTCTGGGCCGTCGCCAGATGCATACGGATGGTGAAGAGCTGCTGTTTGACCGAATCGTGCAGTTCACGGGCGACCCGGTCACGCTCAGCCTGGGCGGCCCAGCCTTCCCGCTCGGCCAGCAGGGCCTGGATCTGCGTCCGCAGCTGGTTGAGGTGCCGCCCCAGGTCGTCGAGCTCATCGCGGCCGGCGCCGCCGGTCACCGGCTGCGAGAAGTCACCCACGCCCCAAGCGGCCGTCGTGCGGGCCAGGCCCTTGACGCGGCCCACCAGGTAGCGCGCGGCCAGCGAGCCGAAGACGGCCCCCAGCAAGCCCACGGCCAATGTGATCACCAGGACGGACACGCCGGCGAAGGCGGCCACCTTCCCCAGGGAGGGCGGCACATCGGCGGCCAGGTTCACCAACACCAGCAGCCCGAGCAAGGTGCCGTCGGCCCGCTGGATGGGATTCACGGCCACCGACTGGCTGCCGGTGTAGACGCGCACCCCATTGGCGCCGGGGCGGGCTGGCACGGAACGAAACAGCTCGCTGCCGAGCGGACCGGGCAGGTCCTCAATTGTCTGGATTGCGCGAAAGGGGCTCTGCGGCGGCGTGACGGCGATTACCCCAGCCTCCGGATGGAAGATCAGCAGGGTTTGCGTACTCCGCTGCGGGAAGGCGGTCAGACTCGCCCGCGGCCAGTCGTTGGCCAGGCTGACGTTGAGCACCGGCTCACGCAAAGTCTGGAGCCAGCGGTTCAGGCCCTCGCGGTCATCGGCCTCCAGGTAGCCCGCCGCCGTCGCGGTCAGCCGTTCCATCAGGTAGATATCGGGCTGCATGGCAACAGCGTAGGGCGGCATCAGGCGCGGGACCAGCAGAAAGGCCAGGATCTCGATCACGAGCAAGGCGCTGACGGTGACGAGGATGTAGCGCCGGGTGAGGGCGCCGTGCAAGCCACGAGCAGACAGCTGCGACATAGGCGGAACGGGCGGGCGCTAGGGCGGCTCAACAGAGTATAGCAGTCGCGCGCCGCCGACAGCACCTACCCGGGTATGGATTGAAATCCCGCGGATTGCCTACCTGGGTAGGGTGCTGAAACCGCCGCGCGCCTGTTACCGGCGGCCGGGCTTCGGCTTATTCTGGCGCCAGGTTATGAGACGGCGCGCGGGCGCCTGAGCCAGGAACGATCTATGATCACCGAGCCCCCCACCAATCGATCGCCATTCCGCCCCAAGCCGCACGCCATCAACCGGACCCGCGTCAACGCCGGGGTCGACCTGATCCTGGCCGGCCTGATGACGGGGGCCGGCCTCTCGGCCTACCTAGACACCACCTCCCACATCCTCATCGCCACGGTCACGCTCGCGGGCGCGGTCATCCACCTGGCCTTGCACTGGCCGTGGCTCAGGGCCACTGTGCAGCGGTTGGGCCAGATCCCGGCGCACTCACGGCGCGGCCTGCTGCTCGGGCTGCTGCTGGTGCTCAGTTTCGTCCCCCTGGGCGCCAGCGGCGCGATTGTCGCCCTGATCTACGCCCCGCGGGTTTCGGCTTTCCACACCACGGCCTTCTACCTGAGCCTGGGCCTGGTGCTGGTGCACTTGGCCAACAACTGGCGCTGGATCGCCGCGCGGCTGCGGCACCGCTCACGGTGACCCGCCGGCCAGGCCCTTCGGCTTTGACGACTTCGGCAGACCACGCGCCTGATCGCGCCGGCCTGTCGCCTAACCCAGGAGAATGACATGCGTAAAACAATGAAGGTCAGCCGGAGGCAATTCCTCATCGGAGCGGGTGTGAGCGGGGTGGCCCTGAGCGGTCTGGGCGGCCTCGGCTACTGGGCCACCCGCCAGCCGGCCCTGGAGTTCATCGAGCGCCAGTACGGCCCCGCCACGGCGGGTGAGACGGTGCTGGTGGCCTACGCCAGCCAGTACGGCTCGACGAGCGGCCTCGCCGACGTCATCGCCCAGGGCCTCCATCGGGCCGGCACGCCCACCGAGGTCCGGCGCGTCGAACACGTCACCGACCTCACGCCTTACCGGGCCGTGATCATCGGCGCTCCGATCATCTCGGACGAGTGGATGCCGGCGGCGGTCAGCTTTGTGGAGCAGCACCGGGCAACCCTGGCGGCGCTGCCGACGGCCTACTTCCTCACCTGCATGACCCTGGCGCTGAGCCAGGACGAGGCCCAGCGGGCGGGCCCGGTGAAGGTGCTGGAGGCCGTGCAGGCCCGGATCCCCGAAGTCCGGCCGGTGGAAAGAGGGCTTTTCGCTGGAGCTCTGGATTACAGCAAGATGGCGCCGGCCATGCAGCAGCTCTACCGCCTGTTCAGCGAGAACGACACCGCCGGCGACTTTCGCGATTTCCGGACGGTCAGCGCCTGGGCCGACGCCGTGCGGCCGCGCCTATTAGCCTAGAGTCCGGCTCGCGCCGGCTCAGGCGCGGGCCGGGCGGGCCACCAGGAGTGCCGCCGATGCGGACGACTGCCGTCGAAAACGCCGCCCTGTCCCTGGCCGCCCTGGGGTTGGGCCTGATGGCAGGCTTCTTCGCCACCTACACGATCAACGTCAATCTCGCCCTGGCCCAGGTGGACGGCTCAACCTATGCCACCGTCCAGTCCTTGCTGAACCAGACGGTGCGCCATCCGGCCTTTGGGGTGCTATTTTTCGGCGGGGTAGCAGCGCCGGCTGCGGCCCTGGCTCTCAACTGGCGGCACGCCGCCAGCGCGCCCTTCTGGCTCCTGGCCACCGGCGCGGCCATCTACCTGGTCGGGGTCGTCGTCTTCACCGCCAACGTCCATTTGCCGCTGAACATGTACATCGAGTCATGGGACCCGCCGGCGTTGCCGAGTGATTGGGCCGCAACCCGGGCCGCCTGGAACCAGGCCAACGCCGTTCGGGCGGGGAGCGCGGCCCTGGCCTTCCTGCTGACGCTGGCCGCCCTGACCTTCCGGGCGCTGCCGGCTTCCGTGGGGAGCGAGCCGCCCCCGCCGGACGCGTCCCCATTCCCCGCCGCCGACCACCCCGCCGGATGCGCCTCGGCCCGCTCACGCTAACCCGGTCCTGCCTGACCGCTCTTGGGCCGCTCTGGCCTCCGCGCGCATCCCGCTCCGCCTGACAGGCGTCTGGGAGCCAACAGTCATCAGCCGGCCCAACGCCTGACGGTATAATCGGGCCAGGTCACTTACCAAGGAGAACCCAGCATGAGCAATCGGCTTGATCTGCCCGATCCAACTGTCACCGGCAGCGGCAAGGGCATCACGGGCATGGAGTACAAGATCATCGGCTCGACGCTGCAGGCCGTGATCCTGGAACTCGACCCCGGCGAGACCGTCTACTCCGAGAGCGGCGGCATGGCCTGGATGAGCGCCAACATCGACATGAAGACCAGCGGCCGCGGCGGCGGGCTGGGCGGCATCCTCAAGCGCGCCGTCTCCGGCGAGAGCCTGTTCCTGGTGGAGTACACCAGCGTCAATGGCAAGGGCATCGTCGCCTTCGCCTCGGACTTCCCCGGCAAGATCGTGCCCATCCAGTTGGGCGAGGGCCAGCAGTTGATCTGCCAGAAGTCGGCCTTCCTGTGCGCGGAGAAGACCGTCGGCCTGGACATCCACTTCCGCCGCAAGCTCGGCGCCGGCCTGTTTGGCGGCGAGGGCTTCATCATGCAGAAGCTCACCGGCCCGGGCGTCGCCTTCGTCTGCCTGGACGGCGAGATCGTGGAATACACGTTGGAGGCTAACCAGGTCCTCAAGGTAGACACCGGCCACGTCGCCATGTACGAGCCCACCGTCGGCTTCGACATCGAAATGGTCAAGGGCGTCACCAACATCCTGTTCGGCGGTGAGGGCCTGTTCCTGGCCACGCTGCGCGGGCCGGGCCGCATCTGGCTGCAGACCATGCCCACCCAGAACCTGGCCAAGGCCATCCTGCCGTACATGCCCACGGCCTCCAGCAGCTAACGCTTTCTCTTGTCGCCGGCGCTGGCCACTGTCCGCACCGCCCGGTGGCCAGCGTCGGACCTGTCTATGCGCCTCCGCGTCCTGCTCGCTCCCATCGTCTTGGCGCTCGCCGCGGCCTGCGCCGCCGCGCCCTCCACTCTGGCGCCGGCCGCCCCGACGCTGACCCTGACCGACTGCGTCCTCTCATCCCCGAGCAGCGCCAGCCAGGTGGACGCGCGCTGCGGCACGCTCACCGTGCCGGAGGATCGCGCTCAGCCGGACGGACGCCAGATCACGCTGCGCGTCGCCGTGGTGCCGGCCGTCAGCCGCAGCCCGGAACCAGACCCGGTCTTCCTGCTGGCCGGCGGCCCCGGCCAGGCCGCCACCGAAGCCTTCTCGGACTTGATCTCAGCCTTCGAGCAGATCAACCAGGATCGCGACCTGGTGCTGGTGGACCAGCGCGGCACCGGCCAGTCTAACCCGCTGCGCTGCCTCGACCCTGAAGACGAGACGGTGATGGACGAGGCCCAGCTCATCGCCGCGCTCAAGGCCTGCCCGGCCCGCCTGGACGCCGATCTGCGCCTGTACACGACCGAGATCGCCATGCAGGACCTGGACGCGGTGCGCGCCGCCCTGGGCTACGCGCGTATCAACCTGTACGGGGCCTCCTACGGCACGCGCGCCGCGCAGACCTACTGGCGTCTGTACCCGGACCGCGTCCGCGCCGTCGTCCTGGACTCGGTGGTCGATCCGGCCTTCCGCCTGCTGCTGGACGCCTCCCTGGACGGCCAGCGGGCGCTGGAGTTGACGCTGGCGCGCTGCGAGGCCGATGCCGCCTGCCAGGCCGCTTACCCGGACGTGCGCGCTGAGTTGGCGGCCGTGCTGGAGCGCCTGGACGCGCAGCCCGTGGACCTGGCGATCGCCAATCCGTTGACCGGCGCGCCGCTGGCGTTCACCCTGACGCGCGACATCCTGACCAGCGTCATCTTCAACGCCCTCTACGCGCCCGAGTTCGTGGCGCTGCTGCCGCTGACCATCCACACCGCTTACACCGACGGCAACTATGCGCCGCTGGTGGCCCAGGCCGTGAGCCTGGACGCCGGCCTGTACGACGGCATGTTCTACGCCGTGGCCTGCGCCGAGGACGCGCCGCTGATCACGGCCGCCGCCGCCGCCGCCGCCGCCGGCCCGGTTTTCGGCGACCGCACCCGCACGCTGCGCGAGGTCTGCGCGGCCTGGCCGCAGGGCGCCGTCAGCGCCGACTTCCGCGCGCCCATCGTCTCGGACACGCCGGCGCTGCTCCTGTCCGGCGAGGCCGACCCGATCACGCCGCCCAAGTACGCGGACGTGGTCGCCCGTTCCCTGCCCAACAGCCTGCATCTGGTCGCCCCCGGCATGGGGCACGGCCTCCTGATCCGTGGCTGCGTAGATCGGCTGGTGAAGGACTTTATCGCCCAGGGCGCGCTGACCGGCCTGGACACGACCTGCGTGCAGGCCATCCAGCCGCCGCCATTCTTTGTGAGCTTCACCGGACCGCGGCCATAGGGCGCGCGGACCGCCAGCCTCAGGCCCCAACGCTCATGATCGAAGTCCTCGACCTGCACAAATCTTTCGGCACGGTCAAAGCCGTCCAGGGTGTCTCGTTTGTGGCGCCGGACGGCCAGATCACGGGTCTGCTCGGGCCGAACGGGGCGGGCAAAAGCACCACGCTGCGCATGCTCTACACGCTGCTGCGGCCGGACGCCGGCACGGCCCGCCTCGACGGCCACGACATCACGCGCTCCGCGCTCGAGGTCCAGCGCCGCATCGGGGCGCTGCCGGACGCGCGCGGCCTGTACCCGCGGCTGACGGCGCGCGAGAACATCCGCTACTTCGGCCGGCTGCACGGCCTGGCCGGCGCGGCCCTGGAGACGCGCATCGACGCGCTGCTAAAACTGCTGGATATGGGCGAGATCGCCGACCGGCGCACGGAGGGCTTCTCCACCGGCGAGCGCCTCAAGGTCGCCATCGCCCGCGCCCTGGCGCACGGCCCCGGCAACGTGCTGCTAGACGAGCCCACCAACGGCCTGGACGTGATGAGCACGCGCGCCATGCGCGACGTGATCCGGCGCCTGCGCGACGACGGCCGCTGCGTGCTGTTCTCCAGCCACATCATGCAGGAAGTGGCCGCCCTGTGCGACCAGATCGTCATCATCGCCCACGGCAAGGTGGTGGCCTACGGCTCGCCCGAGGAGCTGCGCCGCCAGACCGGCCAGGCCAACCTCGAGGACGCCTTCGTGAGCGTGATCGGCTCAGAGGAAGGATTGGAGCGGTGATGGACCGGATCGGCATCGTCTTCGTCAAAGAGGTCATCGACAATCTGCGGGACCGGCGCACGCTGGGCAGCGCCATCATCGGCGCGCTGCTCGGGCCGCTGCTGATCCTGATGCTCATCGTCATCCTGGGGCAGGTCTTCTTCCGAGAGGGCGCCACCAAGCCGCTGACGCTGCCTGTGCGCGGCGCCGAGCACGCCCCCAACCTGGTGGCTTTCCTGCAACAGCAGAACGTCGAGATCGTGCCGGCGCCGGACGACCCGGAGACGGCTGTGCGCAACGGCGACGTCGAACTGGTGCTGATCATCCCCGCCGACTACGCCGAAGATTTCGCAGCCGGCCGCCCGGCGTCGGTGCAGATCGTCGAGGACAGCTCGCGCCAGTCCGCCAGCCTGTCCGTGTCACGCACGCGCAGCCTGCTCAACGCCTACAGCCGCCAGATCGCGGCCCTGCGGCTGGTGGCGCGCGGCCTGAGCCCGGCCGTCATCCAGCCGCTGACGGTCCAGAGCTTGGACACCGCCACGCCCCAGAGTCAGGTCCTGATCTTCCTCAACGCGCTGCCCTATTTCCTGATGTTCGCCCTGTTCTCGGGCGGCGCCGGTGTGATCATCGATTCGACCGCCGGCGAGCGCGAACGCGGCTCGCTGGAGCCGCTGCTGATCAACCCGGCCGCCCGGCGCGAAATTGTGCTGGGCAAGCTGCTGGCCGCGCTGCCCTTCGCCAGCGCCGTCCTGCTGCTGACGCTGGGCGCGTATGCCGTGATCTTCAACGTCGTGCCGCTGGAGGAGTTCATCGGCTTCCGCCTGAGCATCGATCCGCTGGCCCTGGCCGGCATCTTCCTGGTCTGCCTGCCGATGATCGTGCTGGCCACCGCCCTGCAGATGATCATCGCCACCTTCGCGCGCAACTTCAAGGAGGCCCAGACCTACGTCGGCTTCCTGCCGCTCGTCCCGGCGCTGCCCGGCCTGGGGCTGGCCTTCATCCCCATCAAGCCGGACCTGTGGACGATGCTGATCCCCACCTTCGGCCAGCAGATCCTGATCAACCAGTTCATGCGCGCCGAACCGGTCAGCGCCGCCAATGTGCTGATCTCGGCCGCCGTCACGCTGGGGCTGGCCGCCATCCTGGTGGCCCTGTCCATCCGCCTGTACGAGCGCGAACAGATCATCCTGTCTCGGTGAGACCTGGTTGGCGTCGCCCGTCAGGAAGCTGCGACCCTTGCCAAACTGAAGTAAACTGCAGGAGTGGCCGCGCCGCGGGCCTATCCGCGAACGGCCGCCATGGGCCGGATGAAGTGTCTTCTGCTGCACACGGACACGTCCCTGCGTGAGCGCCTGCGCGCAGCTCTCCTGGCCGACCCCGGAAGCTGGGAGGTGCAAGCGGCAGCGGAGGCCGCTGCCTTGGACCAGGCCGCCCCGGACCTGGTGGTGGCCGGCCCCGGCCTGGCGCTGTTGCGCGCCGTGCAGGCCCGCCGCCCGGCGGTGCCCGTCATCGTCCTGCTGAACGAAAACTCCACCAGCGCGGCGGCCGTGGCCGAAGCGGCAGTGGAGGCCCTGCGCGCCGGCGCCGCGGACTGCCTGACGCCGGACAGTCTTGAGCGCCTGCCCGGCATCGCCCGGAGGGCGGTGGCGCGCTGGGCGGCCGCCCAGCGGGCACAGATCATCGCCGAACTGGCCGCCGATTGCGCCTTTGCGCTGGAGGCCTCCCCCGGCCGGACGCCGACTCTGGCCTGGGCCAACGCCGGTTTCGCGGCCACCACCGGCTGGCTGCCCGAAGACCTGGCCGACCTGGACGGACTGCGGCGGGCCTTCCATCCTGACGACGCTGCCGCGGCCCGCGACCACTTCGACCACCTGCTGATGGGTGAGCGCCACAGCCTCGAGGCGCGCCTAATCGGTCGCGACGGCCAGGTGCGCTGGCTGCGCTTCCAGGGGCGGCCGGTGCGCGCCGAGCCTGACGGCCCGGCGCAGTTGTATGAGGCCGTCCAGGATATCACCGCCCGCAAGCAGTCTGAAGCCGTCGAACGCGACCAGCGCCTGTTGGCCGAGGCGCTGCGCGAGACCGCGGCCGCCCTCAACAGTACCCTGCACTACGACTACTTGCTCGAGCGGATCCTGCTCAACGTCGGCCGGGTCGTGCCGCACGAGGCCGCCGACGTGATCCTGATCGACAATCAACCGGGCCAGGGCCTGGTCGGCCGGCCGGTGCGCTGGCAAGGCTTTGAGCGCTTTGGCCTGGCAGACGCCCAACTCCGGCAGATGCGCCTGGTCATCGCCCAGGACCCGCTGCTGACTGAGATTGCGCGGCGCCGGCTGCCCGTGGTTCTGGCCGATACCAGCTCCGACCCGGCCTGGCTGGCCCGGCCGGAACTGGCCGACATCCGGTCGCTGGTGAGCGCGCCGATCCTGGTGCGCGATGACGTCATCGGCCTGATCAACCTCTACAGCACCACCCCCGGCTTCTTCAACTCCACCCACGCCGACCGGCTGCTGGCGTTTGCCGATCAGGCCGGCATCGCTATCTACAACGCCCAGCTCTATGACTCCCTCCAGCAGCAGGCGGCCGAACTGGCCGGCCTGTACCGGGCCTCCGGGCCGCTGGTCGGCGAATCGTCGGCCGTGGAGGCGCTGGCCCAGCGCATCACCGACACGCTGGCGGCCGAGTTCGCGTTCGCACACGCCTCGCTGGGCCTGATCGACGAGGCCGCCGGCGAACTGGTCTTCATCGCCATCACCGGGCACGAGGCCGTGGCCGTCCGGCGGCGCATGCCCCTGGAGGGCCCGGGGCTGACGGTGGCGGCAGCGCGCACCGGCGAGGCGGTCTACGCGCGCGAGGTGGCCGCCGACCCGCGCTACGTCCGCGTCAACCCGGCGTCGCACTCCGAGCTGGTGGTGCCGCTCAAGGCCGGCGGGCGCACGCTGGGCGTGCTGGACTTGCAGCGGCCGAACGCGGACGCGTTCTCCGAGCGCGACCAGCGCCTGGTGGCGGCCTTCGCCGAGCGCGCGGCGCTGGCCCTGCAGAACGCCCAACTCATCCGCGCCTTGCGCCTGGCGCGTCAGGCCGCGGAAGCCGCCAACCGCGCCAAGAGCGAGTTCCTGGCCAACACCTCGCACGAGCTGCGCACACCGCTGACCGGCATCATCGGCGCGCTGGACCTGGTGCTGGATGGGATGTGCGACACCCGCGAGGAAGAGCGCCAGTTCATCGAGGTCGCCAGCCGCGCCTCGCGCCAGCTGCTCGGCCTGATCAACAACCTGCTGGACATCGCCCGCGTCGAGGCCGGCCGCGTGGACCTCCACCTGCAGGAGGTGAACCTGGATCTGCTGGTCGCCGAGGTCGTGGCGCTGATGACGCCCCAGATCGGCGACAAACAGATCCAGCTGGAGATCGCGCCCGCGCCGTCCAGCCTGCCGACGGTCTGGGCCGACCACAGCCGGGTCCGCCAGATCCTGCTCAACCTGCTGGACAACGCCGTCAAGTTCACGCTGCAAGGGCGCGTACGGTTAGCCCTGGAGGTAGCCGGGGCCACGGTGCGCGTGCTGGTGGAAGACACGGGCGTGGGCGTGCGGCCGGATCAGCAGGCCAGGCTCTTCCAGCCCTTCACCCAGGCGGACGGCAGCTCGACGCGCCGCTTTGGCGGCACCGGTCTCGGGCTGAGCATCTCCCGCCGGCTGGCTGAGCTCATGGGCGGTACGCTGGAGTTCCACAGCGCCGGCGAAAACCAGGGCACCACCTTTATCCTCACACTGCCCACCCCGGCCGCCGGGCCGGCCTGAGCCCGCCCGGCGCCGGCCCTCCCCCAGACGCACCCGGTTACCGGCCCTTCCCGGGCACATGATACAAACACAGCAAAAGATTATACAAATATTGGACATCCCGGAACAACTCGGCTAGAGTCAGCCTGTAGAAAGGACATGGCATGAACGACCTGAGTGTTGCCGGGCATTTAGCCCTGAAGGAAGTTTGGCGGAATCGCGGGCGGTATTTCCTGTTCAGCATGGTGATCGCGCTGATCACCATCCTGGTCCTGTTCATCGCGGCCCTGGCGGAAGGGCTGGCTAACAGCAACCGCGAGTACCTCTCCAAGTTGGACGCGCAGCTCGTCGTCCTGGCCGAGCGCTCGGACAAGCTGATCGCGGCCAGCCGGCTGGCCCGGTCGCGCGTCAGCGCCGTCGCGCGCGTGGACGGCGTGGACGAAGCCGGCGCCGTGGCGTTTGCCAGCGCCGTCCTGGCGGAGCCGCTGCCGGCCGACGCGGATACGCCGCCGCTGCGCATCTCGCTGGTGGGCGTGGAGCCTGGCCGGCCGGGCGAACCGGCCGTCCTGCAGGGCCGCGCGCTGAGCACCAACTCGGCCTCCGAGGCCATCCTGGACCGCGCCGTGCTGCAGCGCCTGGAGGTCCAGGTCGGCGACACGGTCGTGGTGCAGTCAACGCAAGGCACCCGCGATGAGTACTTCTCGCTCAAGGTCGTCGGCGTGAGCGACGGCCAGCAGTACCTGTTCCAGCCCACCGTTTTCGTGCCGCTGTACACGTGGGACCGCATCCGGCCCAAGGGCGAAGGCGAGTCCAGCCGCGCCGAGCTGACCGTGAACGCGATCGCCATCCGTCTGGCCGACCCGGCCCAGCTCGAGACGGTGCGCGCGCAGCTGATCGGCCAGGTCGACGACATCGAGGTGCTGACCATCCGCGAGGCCTATGAGAACCTGCCAGGCTACAGCGCCCAGCAGAGCACGCTCAGCACCCAGCAGATCTTCACCTTGCTCATCGGCGTGCTCGTCATCGGCGGCTTCTTCCAGATCCAGGTGCTCCAGAAGGTGCCGCAGATCGGCGTCCTCAAAGCGATCGGCGCCGCCAACCTGGCCGTGGGCGCGGCGGCCATCCTCCAGATCATTGTGGTGACCGCTTTCGGCGTGGGCCTGGGCGGAGCGGCGACGCTGCTGCTGACTCTGGGGCTCCCGCCCACCATCCCGTTCGCGTTCACCGGCCCGTCGGTGGTCGCCGCGCTGACCGCCCTGCTCCTGATCGGCCCGCTCGGCGGCAGCGTATCCATCCGTTACTCAGTGCGCATCGAGCCGCTCAAGGCTTTAGGCCTGGCGTCATAGTGAGGTAAGCATGTCCACCGTGGCTTTAGAGACCAAGTCCGTCGTTAAAACGTACCGGCTGGATGGCCAGACCATCCACGCCGTCGATCAGGTGTCATTGCAGGTCAACGCCGGCGAGTTCGTGGCGCTGGTGGGGCCGAGCGGCTCCGGCAAGACCACGCTGCTGGCCATCCTGGCGGCGCTGCTCTCGCCGTCGTCCGGCGAGGTGCTGGTGGATGGCCAGGACCTGGCGAAGATGAAGGACGCCGAGCGCGTCAGCTTCCGGCGCGAGAAGATCGGCTTCACGTTCCAGGCCAACAACCTGGTCCCCTACCTGACGGCCCAGGAGAACGTCGAGCTGATGCTGCGTCTCAACGGGCGCCTGGATCGGGCCGGGCGCGACCGGGCGCGCGAGCTGCTGGTGCGGCTCGGCCTGGGCGAGCGCCTGCACAACCTGCCGTCGCAGATGTCAGGCGGTCAGCAGCAGCGCGTGGCCATCGCCCGCGCCCTGGTCCACCGCCCGGCCCTGGTGCTGGCCGACGAGCCGACCGCCAGCCTGGACACCGAGCGCGCCTTCCAGGTAGTGCAGACCTTCGCCGAGCTGATCCACGAACAGAACCGGGCCGGCATCATGGTGACACACGACCTGCGCATGGTGGCCTACACCGACCGCGTCATTCAGATGCAGGATGGCCAGGTGGTGCGCGTGCTTTCCAGCCGGGACGAGATCGAGGCCCTGGCGCGCGGCGGTGAGCAGCCGGCCGCGGCCCGGCCGGCGCCGGCGCGCCCGGTCAGCGTGCCCAGCGCCGGGGTCTGGCAGCCCAACTTCGTGCCGCAGCCAGCCTCGGATTGAACGCTCGCCGGCACTTCTGCCTCCACCCGCGTCAAAACAAACCGGGCGCGCCGCGATTTGCGACGCGCCCGGTTTGTTTGCAGAGTGCCGGTGACCGGCCTCAACTAGCCTGGCTGGTCCCGCCCGTCGCCCGCTCGATGGCGGCCAGGCGGCTCAAGACATCGGCCGTGAGCCGGTCCACTTTCTCATGCAGCTGCATGATTTCCAATTCTGCCTTCAGGTTGACGTCGTACTCGACGTCGGACCGGACGCGGTCCTTCTCGATCTGGCGGTTCTGGCTGAGCAGCACGAAGACCGACAGGATGATGGCCTCCAGCGAGACCGTCATCGTCAACAGGCCGAACGGGAACGGATCGAAGCGGCCGCCTTCCCCAGCCACCACGTTCCAGCCGATCCAGACGGCGAACCAGACGATGTGCAGGCCCAGGAACGGGATGCTGCCGCTGAAGGCCGCGATCCAGTCGGCGGCCCGGTCGATCAGGCTGCGTTTCTCCTCGATCTCGGCGTTGACGTTGCGCGAGGCGGTGTGGCGCAGCAGTTCCGTGGTGACGCGCATCCGCCGCCCCATGGCCGAGAGCAGGTCCAGCGCCGCTTGCGGATACGCGCGCACCAGCTGATCCAGGTCCTGCTGGTCCACCCGCAGCGCCTCCACCGGGCTGACCGCGACGGCGCTGGCCGTGCGCGAGCCCTGGTCGAGCAGCGACAACTCCCCGAAGAAGTGGCCCGGCCCGGCCTCCTCCAGCACGATCTTGTTGCCGGTGTTGTCCTTGAAGAAGATCTCGACCTCGCCGGAGCGGATGACGTACATGGCCCCGCCCGGGTCGCCGGCGGCGAAGATGGCCTGGCCGGCGGCGAAACTCACGTCGTCCAGGCTGGCGGCCAGGTTGGCGCGCTCGTTCTCGTCCAGAAATTGAAACAGCGGGACCTCGGCCAGCAAGGCGGCATCGGTAGCCATGCATCCTCCAACAGTCGGGCGGGCGGGTTATTCGGCGCGGATTGTAGTGCAGAACGGGCGGGCTGCAACAGCCGCCGGCCTCACAGGCGCGACGACTGCACGTAGCGGCGCGTGATGGGCAGGCTCAGGCAGGCTATACCGATCAGGCCAAGCACGGTGCCGAGGTAGGGATAGGCCAGCGCCAGCAGCGCCGATCCCAGGCCGATGTTGTAGCCCCAGCGGCGGCGCGCCACCAGTCCGAAGCCGGAACCGATCAGGCCGAAACCGAGGCAGATGAGAGGCCAGCCGCTGTCCAACGGCCCGAAGCCGAGCGCACGCACCAGCGCCGCCCACGGCATCCAGGCTGGGTCGAGCGGCAGGTAAGCGCCCCACAGCCTCTGGTAGAGGCCGTCCAGCACCAATACCCAGCCCAGCAGCCAGCTAATGCCGATGTAGGCGCGCACCGACCAGGGCGGGTCATAGCGCTGCACAAGGGATTGGTCCGTATTGGCGGTCATAGGGCGGTCCCGGCATTATACGCCAGCCGCCCTGCCCGCCCGAGGCCTCGGCCGCCCGCTTACTCGGCCGGGGCTGGCAGCCGATCTTCTATCTCCCAGACGTGATCCAGGATATGCCAGGCCGCGCGGCGCACGAAGTAGCGCGGCGACCAGCGTTTCCCGCCGCGCGGGCCGCGCTCGGCAATCTCGCCGCGGGCGGCGGCGGTCAGGGTCTCCAGGATGGCCTGGCGGAGCGGTCCCGCCGACAGCGCGGCGCCTTTCGGCAGGGTCAGCCTCCCGCCCAGCGCGGACAGATAGCTCTGCTCGGCCCCGAGCACGTGCTCGTTGAGGCCGTCCAAACCTCGTCCGCCGCCCCGCGGACCTGTCCGCAAGGGCTGGCCCGCGGCCCGCTGGACCACGGCGTCCCACGCCCGCCAGCACGCCGCCAGCACGGCTTGCAGCCGCCTCAGGTCCGCGTCGTCCACAGGCTCGCCGTCGCCGGCCGGCGCCAGGTCCGGCGCGCCGAAATCGGTCGTCGCATTGCCGGTCAGGCGTTCCGCCACGACCAGGGCCGCGGCCGGCTTGGGGGCCTGGAAGCCCAGGCGCGCCGGCCGCAGCACGCGCGCGTAGCGCGGGCCATACGCGAACAGGGCCTGGAGCGCTGCCGCTTCATCGCGCCCGGAGCGGCACCACCCAGGCCACTCCAGCGCCGCCGCAAAGGTGCGGCGGTTCCCGACTTCCAGGTAGACCTTGAACTTGCCCGGGGAGGGACGACTCATTGGTGCTCCGTTAGCGCGGGACGGCGGCCGGTTGGTCAGCCGGCTCTGTTCGAGCCGGACGGCAGGGTATCTGCCAGGAAGGTCAGCGTCCGTTCCCACGCCAAGGCGGCCGCAGCCTGATTGTAAGCGTCCTGGCGATCAGGTTCAAAGAACCAGTGGCCCGTGCCCGGGTACTGATGGAAATTCACCGGCCGCCCGGCGCGCCGCAAAGCCTGGGCCAGCAGATCCACGTTGGCTTGCGGCTCGAAGGGGTCGGCCTCGGCAAAGTGGCCGAGGTAGGCCGCTTGCGATTGGCCGCAATCGTCGCTGCCGGTCCCATAGAAGAGGACGACGGCGCGGATGTGTGCGGGATCAGCGGCGGCCAGCCCCAGCGCAAAGAAGGCGCCCAGCGAGAAACCGACGACAGCCAGGCCGCCTGGCCCGGCCCGCGTGTTGAGGTAGTGGACGGCCGCTGCGAGGTCGGCCTGGGCGTGGTCGCCGTCCAGCGCCTTGACCAGGGCCTCGGCCTCGGGGATGGTCGCCGCGATCTGGCCATGATAGAGGTCAGGAGCGTAGGCTACGTAACCGGCCTCGGCCAGGCGGCTGCAGACCGACTTGACGGTGTCGTTCAGACCCCACCAGGCGTGCAAGACGAGGACGCCCGGCCCCTGGCCGGCGGGCGGAACGACTAGAAAACCCTGGCGGTTGGGATATGACATGCGTTCTCCTTGGCGATCAGGGCTGATCCGAGAGTGCCCAACGGCGCGCTGCGGCCTTTCCGCGCGGCGGGCTGTCTCCGTGGTCACACGGCGGCCGCTTCAGAACAGAGCCAGCTGATGCGCGGGCCGGCGGCCATCCAGCAGGATGAACGGCGCGGCCCGGTCAGCCAGCACCCCCAGGGCGCGCAGGTCGCGCAGATCCCGCAGCTTGCCGTGCCGGCGCGCGGCCAGGATCACGTCGACGCCTTTCGGGCCGAGGCCGGGCACCCGCAGCAAGGCCGGCCGCTCCGCGCGGTTCACTTCCACCGGCGTCTCACTCAGGTTGGTCCGCGCCCAGGCGAGCTTGGGGTCGGCGTCCAGCGGCAGGCGTCCCTGTGGCGTAAACGGCATGTCCTCCAGCTCGAAGCCATAGTCGCGCAGCAAAAAGGACGCCTGATACAGGCGATGCTCGCGCCACGGGTTCTCGGCCGGCAGGTCTTCCAGCGGCGTCTCCGGGACCGGATGAAAAGCCGAAAAGTAGACGCGCGCCAGGCGCAGCTGCTGGGTGAGGTGCGCGGTAGTGGACAGGATCTCCAGGTCGTCTTCGCCGGCGCCGCCGACCACCAATTGTGTGACCAGGGACGGCCAGCGGCCGAACAGCGTGGTCCGCGCGGGCTGGGTACGCCGGATCTCGTGCGCCCACTGCAAAGGCTGGAGCAGCTCCTCCAGGAAGACCTTGTGCGGCGCGAGCCGGCGCAGGCGATCGGTGTTGGGGGCCTCCAGGTTGATGGAGACGCGGTCCGCCAGCTGCATAGCGCGCAGCACCTGATCGTGTTCAGCGCCCGGCATGAGCTTGAGGTGCAGGTAGCCGCGGAACTGGTGGCGCCGCCGCAGGATCTCCGCCGTATCGATCAGGCGGTCCTGGGTGCGCACACCGCCGCCGGCGACGCCCGAGCTCAGGAACAGGCCCTCAGCGGCGCCGGAGCGGTTCATCTGGCTGAAGACGGCGGCCATCTCGTCCGGCTTGAAGGTGGCCCGGCGGAAATTGCGGCGCGCCCGGAACGGGCAATAGTAGCAGTCCCGCTCACACGCCGACGTGAGCAGCGTCTTGAGCAGGGCGATGCGCTTGCCGCCCGGCATGGCCGCGTAGCTCACGCCGAGCGAATGGCGTTTGCGGTCCAGGTCCGGCGCGGGGTCGCCGCCGTCCTGGGTCACCGCCTGCATGGCCGCGTGCAGCTCCGCCGGCGAATGCCCGCACGGCGCCCGACCGTGCCGGCCGGGCTCAGCGGCGCTGTAACCCGGGCCGGGCTCACGCAGCGCGTGGTCCGGCGTCGGCGCCGGGGTTGCCGGCGGGCGCAGCGTGTCGGCGTCCTCGGCCGGTTCCAGAGCCATCTGTTGGCTGAGCAGTTCCAGTTTCCCCAACGTGTCCATCAGCCTCTATTATAGAACATATGTTTTGAGTGTCAAACAAAAAGGGCGGCCCCGGCTGGTTGAACCGGGGCCGCCCAGGACTGCCACTGGGGCCGCGAACTCTACGGCTTGGGCAGGATCTGCACGCGCACTGTATGCCAGAGTTGGTGAAACTTGAGATACGGTCCCAGATTGTCGGTGGGGTCGTCATACCAGCAGCGCGTCTCGTACGCCGAGTCGTAGCTGATGCGCGGCTGGCCGGCCGGGTCCAGCGTGAGCACCGGGGTCTTGCTGTCCCAGAAGCCGGCGTCACAGTGGCCGGGGCGCGCCACAGGCCAGGCCGCCGACAGCGCGGCCTCGGTTTCCAGCACCTGCTCCTGCCAGCTGGCCTTGACGCCGCAGTTTGCGTTGCACCAGGCATAGCCCAGCCCGCCGCCGCCGGAGACCATGTGCGCGATGCGCGGCCGGCCCTGGGCGTCCAGCTCCAGGTCCGGGTGCTTGCCCGTACGCTGGGCCAGTTCCAGGTCCAGGCCGTGCCAGGCGGCCCCGTTCAGGCAGTCGCCGTCGCACCAGACGTAGTACAGGATCTCGCCGCCGTTGTTGATATAGCTGCCGTCAAAGTAAGCGGCGCGCGGCCGGCCCTGCCCGTCCACCTCCAGGTCCCAGGACACTTCGGTGCCGGAGCCGCGGTCGGCCAGGCGCACGCGCTGCCAGTTGGCGCCGTCGTCGCACTGGTCGTCGCAGGCGGCGTAGTAGATGCCCGAGTCGTCGGTGTTGAGCGTGATCACGTCGGCCAGCACGCGCGGTTCGCCGGCCGGCGTGAAGGCCAGCGCCGGGTACTTGAAGACTTCGTACTGATAACCCTGCGCCAGGCTGATCTGGGTCTCGAACCAGTGCGGGTCGCCGGCCGGGTTGCTGGTGCAGTCCGCGTCGCAGTACACGTAGAAGACGCCGATGTGGTCGGGCTCGATGAAGTAGTTGCGGTCGAAGTAGATGAAGCGCGGCCGGCCCTGCGGGTCCAGGGTGAAGTAGCGCTGCGGGCTGGTGAAGTCCGAGATAGCGAACATCGACGTGCCGTACGTGCTCACCACGAACGTGCTCTCCCACTGCGCCGGATCGGTGCAGGCGATGTCACAGGCCGCGTACAGGTAATCGTTGTCGTAGCCGTTCTCGGCCGCGCGCGTGCGGATGAGCAGGCGCGGCTGGCCGCCCGTCGTCACGGCCAGCTGGACCTCGTCCACATCGTCGGCCAGGGCGACGCCGTGCCAGTTGGCGCTTTGGCCGCAGTCCGCGCCGGGCGCGCAGTAGAGGTAAACGGCCTGCGGGTGGTCCGCCAAGGGCAGCACCTGGGCGTAGGCGGTATGCAGGCCGCCCTGCCCGTCGGCGATGAGGCTGCCGGTGCCGATCTTCTGCGCCGAATCCAGGAAGAGCGCCGCGCGCACGATCGGTTGCGGCTGGGGCGTCCCGCCGCTCTGGCGGGTGACCAACGGCAGCAGCAACGTGAAGCCGGCCTGCCCGGTGTCCTGGGCTCGCGCAGCCGCGGGCAACTGCAGCGCCGCGATAACGAGAACCACACCGACCATTAGACCAGCGCGCACGGCGAATCGGGGCATGTGACCTCCAGGCCGGCGGCTCGCGCCAGCGAGGCCGCCATGAATTGAAGCGGTCAAACTAGGCCCATGCTATCCGTTCGCCACCGACCCAGCATCCATCGGCCGCCGGAAACACCGCTCAGTCCAAGGGCTGAACCGGCGCGGGCTCGTCGGCAGGGCGGGCGGGGCTGGCCGACGCGCGCGGCAAGCCGAGCAGCAGCGCGACCGGCCCCAACAGCAGCACCCACATGGTGACCGGCAGCCCGAACTGCTCGCCCACCCAGCCCAGCAGCGCGGGCACAAAGCCCGCCGCCAGGCCGAAGAGCGAGTCGACGGCCAAGACTGTGCCCGACTGGCCCGGCATGGAGGCGTAGAGTTGGCCCTTGAGGATGGCGTACCAGCCGGAGTTGAACAAGCCCAGGAGCGCCAGCCAGATCAGCTTGAGTTCAAAGACCGGCGTGAGCAGGAACGCCGGATACAGCACCAGCATGATGGCGGCGCTGACGCGCAGGTAACTCAATCCGCGCACGCGCTCCAGCAGCGGGATCAGCAGCGCATCGCCCACCAGCCCGACGCCGGCCCAGACCGCGACGGCCAGCGCGCCCTGCTCCGGCGTGGCGCCGGCCACGTCCACCATGTAGAGGGCCAGGAAGCCGAGCAGGATGTCCAGCATGAAGTCCGAGAATTCCAGCAGCGCCAGCCAACGCAGCACGGCCGGCCGGCGCAGGGCGCGCAGCGCCTCCTGGAACCCGGCCCGCAGATCGTGGCCTTCGGCCGCCGAGGCGCGCGGGAACTGGTGGCGGGCGGCGAGGCCGACCAGGAGGAGCGCGATGGCGGCCAGGGCGATAAAGGCCGCGCGCCAGCCCGCGCCCAGCCAAAGCGCAGCGCCGAGCGCCAGCGGGCCGGCGACCACCCCCAGCGAGCCGGCCAGCGTCCAGCGCGCCATCATCTGCTCGTGGCGGCGCGGCTCCAGGTCCATGAGCGTCGCCTGCGACAGGCCGACGAACGCCCCGGACGACGGGTTGAACAGCACGAAGGACAGCAGCAGGACGAGGAAATCTCGCGCCAGGCCGGACAGCGCGCACGCCAACGCAAACAGCAGGCCGCCGCCGAGAACAATCGCGCGCCGGTGGCCGAGGTCGCCCAGTAGGCAGAGGAACGGCTCGACGGCTGACCCCACCAGGCGCGGCACGCTCAGCAACAGGCCGATCTGGAGATAGCTCAGGCCCAGGTCGGCGCGGATCAACGGCCAGGCCGCTTCACCCACGCCAAAGACGAGCTCATCCAGGAACTCGATCAGCAACAACACCAAGGCGAACGTCAGGACGACGCGCCCGCGGCGGACATTATTCGATTGGGACGCAAACATGGAAACCCTCTTGTCTCAACACTGAAGCACTCTGCCAGCGGACGCCGTCAGGCAGACGGGCCGCTGGAACCACCCAGACGAAGAGACAAGCGGTGGGGGTGGACGGGCCGGGAACTAACCGGGGGGCAGAAAACCAAAACCGCGCATACCCCAATTATATCGAAAAGCCCCGGCGGAGGGCCGGGGCTGAATTGCCAGCGAGGTCGGTTACGCGAGCGCCGTGGTGGTCATGCCCACCACCTGTGCGGCCTGCGGGCCCTTGGGCGTGTCCTCAATCGAGAACTCGACGCGCTGGCCCTCCTCAAGGTTACGGTAACCCTCCCCGATGATCGCGGAGTAGTGGACAAACACGTCCTTCTCTCCGCTGTCCGGGCTGATAAACCCGTAGCCCTTGACTCGGCTGAACCACTTGACAGTACCGGTGACGCGATTGGTCATGTTGCGGGTGCCTCCTTCTGACCCAGAAAAGCTCGTGAGGCGCAAGCAATTAGGCCGCGTCCATGTCTGCGGGCGAATAAAAAACGCCATACCGACGCAGGCCTCGGCAGGCGTCCTTCGTAACGACGGACACGAACGGGAACCTTTACCTCACTTGCGGAAAAGTTATCATGGATCAAAATGGGCGTCAACCAACCGTATCTCCTACTCGCTTGTGCGCGCGGAGTCACTAACGCAGCGACAACAAAAAGGCGATTAGATCGGCCAGGGTTTGCGGCGGCAGCGTATCCAGGAAAGCGGCCGGCATCAGGCCGGGCGTGTAGCCGGTCAGCACAAAGGCGTCTGGGCGTGTGATGGACTTGTACAGGTACAGCTCCGCCGACAGGCCGGCTTCGCGCTCAGCGGCCTGGGCGCCGACCTCCGCCAGGGACGGCCCGACGATGCGCTTCTCAGGCTCCAGCGCATGGCAGGCCGAGCAGCCGGAACTGGTGAAGGCCTGCCGGCCGGCCTCGCCGTCACCGGCGGGCAGGGCCTGGAACTCAGCCTCCAGGTCCGCCAGCGCCGTGGAGAGCGGCCGCGGGGCCGCCGCCGTCGGGGTTGGCGTGGCCGACGGCGCCGGCGCGCAGGCCGCCCACAGCAGCGCGGCCAAACCCAGTCCCAACCCCCGTCTCAGCCAAGGCATGTCCATTCCAGCCTCTATACGCAAAGGCCGCAGAGGCCGCCGGTGGGCGGGCCTCTGCGGCCGGTGGGTCAACGCGCTCCGGTTACTTCAGGGTCGTCAGGTAGGCGATGATGTCGGCCAGCTCCTGCGGCGGCAGCGTCTGGCCGTAATTCGCGGGCATGATGTTCGGCTGGAAGCCGGCCACCAGGTACGCACTCGGGTTTGTAATCGACTCGTACAGATACTCGGTGGCGTTCTCGGCCCGGCCCGTGTAGCTGGCCTCGCCCGGCCGGCTGGCGGCATGCTCGGAGACCCCGAGGCCGTCCTTGGACTGCGCGGCCAGCCAGGGCGAGCCGACCAGGGCCGCTGACGGATCGGCGGCGATATGGCAGGCCACGCAGCCGCGCGTCTCGGTGGCGGTCTTGCCGGCGGCGGCATCGCCGGCCGGCAGTTCGGCCACGAGTTCGGCCAGCGTCACCACCGGGCCGGCCGTCGGCGTGGGCGTCCAGGAGGCGGCCACACGCGTCGCCTCAATCGCGCGGTCCGTGTCCAAAGCCTGGCCGATACCGGGCACAACCCAAACCGCCAGCAAGGCCAAGATGCCCAGGAAGATGACGACGATCACCTGATCCAGGCCGTTGAGGCGCGGCGGGAAGGGCCGGGCTAGCCCCTTCTGCACGGCGGCCTCCAGCTGGGTCAGCTCTTGGGCGCCCCAGCCCGGCGTCTTAGCCTGCTGCACCGTCGCCTTGGTCGTGCTGAAGGCCTCCAGCAGGCGCGCCAGGCCGAAACCGACCACGCCCACGCCGCCCAACGTGACCAGGATCACGAGGACAGCCGTCTGCAGGGCGGTGGCCTCGTCGCCGGGGCCGGGCACAATCTGTGACGGCCAGCCCGCAATCTTTTCGCCGGGCAGCGTGAAGACGGTGACGTTGGCGATGCGGTCAAAAGGCGTGTACCCCAGCGGCACAGCGGCGGCCCAGGCGCGCACACCCAGGAAGGCCCCGATCAGGATGACCGCTGTGATCGAGAAGATCAGCAGCGAGCGCCGGTCATACAGGAAGATCTTCGGCTGTTCGGCCGCCGGCTTGGGCGCCGGAGCTGACTTGGCCTTGTCCGCGCCAGCTCCGCCCGCCGCCTGCTGGGCCTGGCGCGCGAACAGGACGGTGATCTGGGCGATGACCCAGCCGGCGATGACGGTCGAGACCAGCACCGCCAACACCACGGCCCCCAGGGCGACGGCCTCGGTGACCGGCAGGTTCGCCACCGGCAGCTCAAAGAGCGTGGTATTCAAATCCGGCAGACGATCCAGCGGGTAGCCGGGCGGCGAGCCGGCCGCCAGAGCGCGCACCACCAGGAAGCCCAGGACGAGCACAATGGTGGCGCCCCAGAAATACATCTGGGAGCGGGCATCGGAGAGCCAGACAGTGGGCGTCTCCGCCGCCTTCTTGGCGGGCGCCGGGGCCACCGCCGGCGGGGCGACGGCCACAGCGGTCGCCTTGGCGGGCTTGGGCTTGCGTTCGCCGCTCACCAGCGCCGCCAGGCCGTTGACGGCCCACCCCAGACCCGCGCCGAGGACCAGGATCACCACCAGGCCCGCCAGCACGCCGCCGACCATGATCAGGAGCGTGCTCTGCGACGAGTCCGGGCCCAGTCCGCCACCGCCCTGCCAGATCACGATGGCGACCGCGCCGAGGGCGAGCAGGCCGAACGCCACCACCAATGAAGGGATAAAACGACGCAAGGCAGTTCCTCCTCCGAGCAAACCCACGCCGGTGCGGCGCAGGGATCGAGTCAGTTCTCAGCCGGCGCAGCCTGGCCGCGCCGCACAATCCGCCCGACGCGCCACCCCCAGCCGGCCACGCCCAGCACAGCCAGCGTGCCCAGCAGCGCCGGGCCATTCGTGTTCAGCCAGCCGCGCCAGCGCGCCTCAGCTGACACGGTTTCGTCGGATCGCCGCAGCCCATTGTCCGGGCCGATCTGCCAATCCAGCGACGCATACGCGTTCGGCTGGTCAGGCCGCCGCACCGTGATCAGCATCTGCCAGGGGCCCGGACGCGTCAACGCCAGGCCGCCGGCCGCCCACCAACCCGGCCGATCCGCCACGGGCGTCAAGGTGCGCCGCGCAATCACGGCGCCACCCCCGACAGGCAAAAAGGCGACCTCGACTTCGGCGGCCGTCACCGGCTGGCCGGCCGGGTCGGTCAACACCAGTTCGACGCGGTTTACGCCGCGCTGGGCCGGCGCCACGGTGCCGCGGGCCTCCAGGTCACCGAGGTTGAGCGACCAGGCCAACTCGCGCGCCTCCGGCCTCAGCGGGAACGCGCGCAACGCCAGCGCCAGCGCCACCAGGCCTACGGTCAGGGCAGCGGCCTCCAGACCCAGGCGCCAGCGGACGCGGCGCGGCACAGCGGCCACGCTGGCCATTATAACGCCGGGCCAGGCGGGGCGCGGCAGGCTCAATCTTGCAGCCGCAGGTACTCGCCGCGGGCTTCGCGGATCCAGCCCGCCAGCGCGGTCACGGCCAGCACCACGCCGACCACGATGGCGACGTTGCCGGCCAGCGGGCTGAACACCGGCCGCACGATGATCAGGCCGAAAGCGGCCGTGACCAGGCCGAAGTCCAGCAGCAACGGGAAGACGCTGTTGCGGCGGGCCGGCGGCAGGGGTTGACCGTCGCCGGCCGGCCCCAGCGGGCCTTGCGGGCCGGAAGCGCCCGACCCGTTCGAGACGCCGTTCGATTTGACGACGGGCGGAGGAGTCTGAGTGACTGTCATGGCACCTTGTTCATTCGCGCGGGAGCGCCAGGAAGAATTGGATGTACCAGAGCGACGCAAGCGTGAACAGCACCGCCAGCACCACCAGCCCCCCGCCTAACACCAGGTTGCGGACCACGTCACGCTTCTTCATGTCAAGCTCTCGTTTCGGCGGCCTCACACCGCCACGTAGAAGAACCGATCCAGCACCATGACCGCAAACATCAGCGCCAGGTAGTAGCTCGAATACTTGTACACGCGCCAGGCGACCTTGTTGCTGGGCGCCCGCATCAGCCAGAGTGAATGGGCCACGAAGCCCAGCCCCAGCACGGCCGCGCCGACCAGGTAGATCAGCCCGGCCACGCCCGCGGGCGTGAACAACAGCGACAGCGCCACCAGCACCAGCGTGTACAGCAGGATTTGCCGGCGCGTCTCGGCCTCGCCCACCACCACCGGCAGCATCGGCACGCCGGCGCGGGCGTAGTCGTTCTTCTTGAGCAGCGCCAGCGCCCAGAAGTGCGGGGGCGTCCAGAAGAAGACCAGGGCGAACAGGAACAGCGCCGGGGCGTCGACGGTCCCGGTCACGGCCGCCCAGCCCACCAGCGGCGGGATGGCGCCGGCGCCGCCGCCGATGACGATGTTCTGCGGCGTCGTCTTTTTCAGGAAGAGCGAGTAGGCGACCACGTAGTACAGGCTGCCCACCATCGCCCAGAAGGCCGCCCCCAGGCTGGCGAAGACCGCCAGCACGTAGAAGGACGCCACGTTGAGCACCAGGCCGAACGCCAGCCCGGCCGGCAGGGAGATGCGCCCCTGCGCCAAGGGCCGGCGCGAGGTGCGCGCCATGTGCTTGTCCAGGTCATGGTCGATCACCTGGTTCAAGGCCGAGGCTCCGCCGGAGGCCAGCGCCCCGCCGAGCATCGTCCACCAGAACAAATCCAGCGGCGGCCAATCCCGCCCAGCCACCACCATCGCGGCGGCCGTGGTGACCAGCAGCAGCACCATCACGATGGGCTTGGTCAGGATGAAGTAATCCACCAGCACCTGGCGCAGCCGCAGTTGGCCGAAGCGCAGCACTACCGCGGCTGAGCGCAGCGGCGACAGGCGCACGTATTGCATCGCCAGCACCGCGAACGCTACCACGCCGACCCACACGGCCAGCGCCGTCACGATATGCAAGCTGCCAAAATGCAGGGGAAAGGCGTTGAGGACGTTGGCCGCCCCGATCAACACTTCGCCGCCAAAGAAGGCGCCGGACAAGGTGGCCGTCACTACCACAGCCGTGTGCTCGCCGCGCAGCTGCCAGGCCGCCACCAGGCTGCCCAGCAGCAGCCCGCCGGCCACCAGGGCCAGCAGGCGATGGCTGCTCGCCAGCACCCCCAGCGGCGTTTCCGGCAGGAACTGGCTGGTGCACCACGGCCAGTACGGGCAGGCCGCCCGCGCTCCGGTCACCGCCACCCACTGGCCCACCACCAACAGCGTGAACACGGCCAGGACAGCCACGCCGGCCTGCCGGCTCACAGCGTCGAAATGGAACAGGGCCTCGCCCACCCGGGCGTCGCGCTGCAACTGGAAGGCCACCACGGCGGCGACCACCGTCAGCGCCAGCAGCGCCAGGCCGAGGGCGAAGTTCAGCACGTTGAGGCCCACCGACGGGGCCAGGCTCCCCAACAAGAAACGGATCAGGAACGCGCCCACGGCCAGCCAGGTGGGCCACAGCACCCACCGGACGCGCCGGTAAGCGCGCCAGGCCACGGCCGCCAGCGCCAGGAGCAGCGGGATCACCAGGGCCGCGGCCGCGCGGGCCAGCAGGTCCAGCCAGACCAGCCGGCTGAGCAGGGGCAGCCACTGGCCGTTGCACAGCGGCCAATGACCGACGCAGCCGGCGCCGTATCCGCTGGCCCGGACAATGCCGTCCAGGGCCAGCCACGCGAACACGCTCCCCGCCGCAGCCAGCGCCAACCAGCGGAAGGATTGAGTGGCCGGAGAGAGGGGTAAAGCAGAGCGTGTCATTGTGGTCGCACATCGGCGACCCGCCGAGCGATCATCTCGCCCGGCGGGCCGCCGCAGTCACGTCTCGAGCAGATTGGCCGGGCCACCGGCGGCCCGGCCCGTCAGTGGGTGCCGTGGCCGCTCGGGTCGGCGGCGCCGCCCGGGCGGGCCCAGAGCGGGTTCTGGCCCGAGACAGTCGGGATCTGGGCGAAATTGTACTCCGGAGGCGGCGAACTTGTCGCCCACTCCAGGGACGGAGCCTCCCACGGGTTTTCGCCGGCCGGCTCGGCCTTGCGGGCGCTGACAAAGAAATTGATGATGAAGACCAGCACCGACACCGCGATCAGGAACGCGCCGAGGGTCGAGAGCAGATTATACGTCTCCCAGCCCTGGTTGGCGGCGTAGGTGTAGATGCGGCGCGGCATGCCCAGGATGCCGGCGATGTGCTGCGGGAAGAAAGTCAGGTTGAAGCCCATCATCATGAGCCAGAAGTGCCAGACGCCCAGGCTGCGGTTCAGCTTGAAGCCCGTCATCTTGGGCAGCCAGTAGTAGAAGGCGCCGAAGATGCCGAAGACCGAGCCGCCGAACAGCACGTAGTGCAGGTGGGCGACGACAAAGTAGGTCTGGTGCATCTGCCAGTTGACGGGCACCGAGCCGAGCATGACGCCGCTCAGGCCGCCGATGATGAACATGGTCACCATGCCGATGGCGAAGTACATCGGCGGCTCCAGCCGCAGCGCCCCGCCCCACATCGTGGCGATCCAGTTGAAGATCTTCACGCCGGTCGGCACGGCGATGACGATCGTGGCCAGCGAGAAGAAGGTGTTGACGGCCAGGCTCGAGCCGACCTGGAACATGTGGTGGGCCCAGACGCTGAAGCCGAGCACGGCGATGGCCACCGACGACCAGGCGATGAAGCTGTAGCCGAACAACGGCTTGCGCGAGAAAGTCTGCAGGACCTCGGACACCAGGCCCATGGCCGGCAGGATCATGATGTAGACGGCCGGGTGCGAGTAAAACCAGAACAGGTTCTGCCACAGCAGCGGGTCGCCGCCGCCGGCCGGCAGGAAGAAACTGGTGCCGAAGTGCCGGTCGGCCAGCAGCAGCGTGATGGCCACCGACAGCATCGGCGTCCCGAACAGCACCATGAACGACGTCACCAGCATCGACCAGACGAACATCGGCACCTGGGTCAGCTTCATGCCCGGCGCGCGCAGGCGCATGGTGGTGACGATGAAGTTGATGGCGCCGAAGAGCGACGACAGGCCGCCCAGGTGCAGGCCCAGGATCCAGAAGTCGATGCCGGGCAGCGCGTTGGCGTCGGCGGTCAGCGGCGGGTAAGCCGTCCAGCCGGCGTTGGGCACCGTGCCGAAGAAGTAGGACGAGTACATCACCAGGCCGCTGAAGAACAGCAGCCAGAACGAGAAGGCGTTCAGGCGCGGGAAAGCCATGTCGCGCGCGCCGATCATCAGCGGCAGGACGTAATTGGCGAAGCCGGCCCAGATCGGCACGATCACCAGGAAGATCATGGTGGTGCCGTGCATCGTGAACAGCTCGTTATAGCGGTCCGGGTCGACGATCTTCAGGTTGGACCAGGCCAGCTGCGTGCGGATGACGAGCGCCATCACGCCGGCCAGGATGAAGAAGAAGAAGTTCAGGCACAGATACAGGATGCCGATCTTCTTGTGATCGACCGTCGTGATCCAGTCCAGGGCTTCGGCCAGGAAGGGCTTGCGCGTGGCCGGCAGGGCGTGAGCTTGAGTCGCCATGGGTGCGTTTACCTTTACTACTTCAGGCTGGTCAGGTAAGCGACCAGGCTGTTGATCGTCGCGTCATCGAGCTTGCGGATGACCATCTTGTTGCCGGGCTTGACGTCTTGCGGTCCGCGCAGCCAGGCGGCCAGGTTCGCGGGCGTGTTGGCCAGGATGCCGCCGGCCAGATGGGCGCGGCTGCCGACGTGCGTCAGGTTGGGGCCGATCTGCCCGGCCGCCGTTGTGCCGTCGATCTGGTGACAGGCCACGCACGCGTTCTGCGGGTTGAGGAAAGCGTCGTAGCCGGCCTTGACGTCGCCGGCCAGCGTTTCGGCGGCCGGCGCCGGCTGCTGCTGGGCGGCCACCCACGCGTCGAACTCGGCCTGGGTCTTCACCAGCACTGAGAAGCGCATTTGGGCGTGCTGCGTGCCGCAGTACTGCGTGCACTGCCCGCCGTACTCGCCCCGGCCGACCGAGGTCGGCGTGAAGCGCACGCGCGTGGTGTAGCCCGGGATGGCGTCGACTTTGCCGAACAGCTCCGGCGCCCAGAAGCCGTGCTCCACGTCCACCGATTCCAGCGCGACCTCGATGGTGGTGTTGACCGGGACGACCAGCTCACTGGCCGTGACCACGTTCTGGTTCGGGTAGCGGAACTCCCACCAGAACTGGTGGCCGATGGCCTTCACGGTCAGCACCTGGCCGGTGGCCGGGCCGCGCACTTCGCTCATCGTGCGCAGCGTGAAGCCCATGATGACAAACAGGATCAGGGCCGGCGCCGCCGTCCAGGCGATCTCCAGCTTGGTGTCACCGTGGATCTGCAGGGCCGTCTCGGGCGGCCGGTTGCGGAACTTGAACACCGTGAAGATCAGGGCGCCTTCCACCACCACAAAGACGATGCCGGCCAGCACCAGGATCATCATGAAGAGGAAGTTGATGCTGCCGGCCTCATCGGACGCCGGGAGCAGCGTTGACGGCAGGCGGAACTCGTACGGGCAGGCCGGCGGGCACGCGCCCAACGTCGGCTCGGGCTGCCCCACAGACGCCCACACCAGGGCGGCCACGGCCCCGATGGTCACCACGGCAAAAACAATAAAAGTCAACCACCAACGAGTCGACACTGCGGATTTCAACTTTGCCTCCTCATGCCATGCGCAGGGGCGTCAGGACAGGACGATTTGAGGGCCAATCACTGGACGGGTCGAATTATAACCAAAGCAAGAGTACCGTCAAACTCTGTAAAGTCTTATAGAACAATAATGAAAGACTTATCCTTACAAACCCTGCCTGGTTAGTGGTTTTACGTTGACGCGGCTATGCCCGTATGGTACATTTGCCGCCGCAGATTGACCAGAACGCGTCCGCCCCCGCCTCGGAGAACAACATGGCTCATTCGGTCGACGAAAACGCCTCCCACGAGATTCATCTCCCGCGCCCCACAGTCTGGCCGATGTTGGTCGGACTGGGCCTGGGCCTGATCATGTTCGGCTTCCTGTTCTGGCGCGGCTCCGCCACAGAGGGGCTGGGCTTGGGGCTGATGGGCGGCGGTGGGGTGGTGCTGCTGTTGGCGGTGGGCTTCTGGCTGTCCACCAACATCCGGGCGCGCGTCCGGGATCACGCCGAACCGCTGGGCGGCTCCGAGGCGGCCAAGTTTGCGATGTGGGCGTTCATCGGCACCGAGTGCATCCTCTTCGGCGCCCTGATCGCCAACATGCTCTACCTGTGGATCCGGGACACCGACGTCAACCACGCCCTGCACAACCTGGAGGCGCTGCTGATCGTCTCGGTCAACACCTTCCTGCTGTTGACCAGCAGCCTGTGCGTGGTGCTGGGGCTCTCGGCCATCCAGCGCGGCGACCGGCTGGGGCTGGCCCGCTGGCTGGGCGCCACGGCCGTGCTCGGCGCCGCCTTCATCGGCATCCAGGCCTTTGAGTACAGCAAGCTGTACGCCGAGGGCATCACGCTCGTCAGCGACCGCTTCGGCTCCGGCTTCTTCTTCCTGACCGGCTTCCACGGCCTGCACGTCTTCATCGGCGTGCTGTGGGCGCTGGTCCTGATTGCGCACACCCTGCGCGGCGGCTTCACCCAGGCCGACCACATGGGCTACGAGGTCTTCGGGCTGTACTGGCACTTCGTCGACGTCGTCTGGATCTTCATCTTCACCCTGGTCTATCTGCTCTAAGCGCCCCCCCCGACGAGGTCATCATGGAACACCCCCACACCCCCGCCGAGCACACCCGCCCGCACCCGGACTATTTGCGCGTCTTCGCCTGGCTGGCAGTCTTCACCGTCATCGAGCTCTTCGTGTCGTTCGTGCCGCCCGAGCTTGACTCGATCAAGGTCCCGCTGCTGGTCATCTTCGCCGTCCTCAAGGCCACGCTGGTGGTCCTGTACTACATGCACCTGCGCTACGACAACCGCTTCTACGCGCTGCTGCTGCTGTCCGGCGTCTTCTTCGCGCTGCTGATCGGGCGTTTCCTGCCGCTCGTCCAAAAATAAAGGCGGGCCGCCCGCCCGCCTCACCCCACCTCACCAGAATTGGCCGGAGCCACCCGCTCCGGCCTTTTTCGTGCGCCCGGTTTACCGCAGGCGCGGCACCGCCTCGAACGCCAGGGCGCGCGCCGCCAGCCGGCCGGCCAAGGGATACTCAAACGCCTGGCCCCGAAAAGCCTGATCGGCGCCACGCAGCACCCACAGCAAGCCAGCCACCGGCGCCGCCGCCAGGACGAGCAGCACCAGCACCGTCAGGCCGGCCGCCACCGGCAGGAACACCAGACCCAGCAGGGCGACGCTGACCGCGGCCGTGACCAGCCAGCCCAGGACCAGGGCCAGCGCCGAGGCCACCGCCGTCAAAATATACAGGATCGCGCCGCCGGCCTGGAAGACCGTGGCCTGCAGCGCATGGAAGGCCGCATAGGGCGAGCGCTCGCGCCAGTACAGGGCCATCCCTAACGGCACAAAGAGCGCGGCCACGGCCCCCACCCCGCCGCTGACCAGGCCGGCGATCACAGTCACCAGCGCGGTCAGGTGGGCGGCCATCGCCCAATAACGCTCACTCCGCGACGGCCGCCGCTCACTCATCAACGTCATCGTCTGAAGGTCTCCTACCCACCCTTACGCGAGGCGGCGCCGCGAGTTGCAGCCGGTCCGCGATGCTATAATCGCGGCGTGTCGTTCCCGCCGGATCCGCCAATTACCAAACGCCAACTCGGCTGGCTGACTGTCTGCGCCGGGTTGGGCGCGGCCAGCGCCCTGCTGGCCGCCGATGTCTTCGGGGCCGGCCAATGGACGGGCCTGGGGCCGGCCCAAAGCCTGGCGCTGGGGGCCGCCGGCCTGCTGACCGTGCTCGGCCTGGCCCTGCTGCCCCTGGGCGATCGCCCGGCCTGACCCGGCGGGATCCGCCAAAGCGAGATCTGGTGCGCACCGCAATCCTCGGCCCGGCGCCTGACGGCCTCCCCCGCTGGGCGCGTTGGCTCTCCGCCCTGCTGTTCGGCCTGGCCGTCCTCGCCCTGGTCGGCCAGTTCCTGGTGTACGGCCACTACACGGCCTCGCTGCTGCGTTTCCCGTTCGACTATGACCAGGGCGAGGGCTTTGAGCTGTACGACACGCTGCTCCACACCCAGGGCCGCTGGCCGTACCAGGACAGCCAGGTCTTCCCGTTCTATACGTCGATCTACCCGCCCGTCTTCCACCTGCTGACGGCGCCGCTCGTCCTGGTCTTCGGCCCGCACCTGTGGACCGGACGCCTGGTCAGTTTCCTGGCTTCGCTCGTCGCCGCCGGCGCGCTGGCCTGGGCCGTGCGCCGCGAGACCGGCCAGACGCTGGCCGCGGCGCTCACCGGCCTGCTCTTCCTGGCGTCGAATTACACGTTCGCCATCGGCCCGCTCTTCCGCCAGCACATGACCATGGTGATGTTTGAGACGCTGGCCATCGTCGCCCTGGCGCGCTTCGACTGGCGGTCGGCCGCCGGCGCCGTCCAGGCCGCGCCGTGGCGGGACCGGCGTCTGCTGCTGGGCCTGGCCGCCCTGCTGGCCGCCGGTTACTCCAAGCCGCTCGCGCTGGCGACGGCGCTGGCGGCCTTCGCCTACCTGTTCCTGCGCGGGCCGCGCCGCGCCCTGGCGGCCGGCCTGGGCCTGGCGCTGGTGGGCGGCGGGCTGTTCTTGTGGATCGATTGGCAGACGCAGGGCTGGTGGTTCGTGAGCATCATCCGCGCCAACCTCAACGACTATGACCTCCAGCAGACGCTGGGCTTCTACCGCGAGTGGCTGGAGCTGCACGGCGTGATCGCGGTCGCCGCCTTCGGCTACTTCATCTACGAGCTGTACTTCAGCCGTCTCTCGGCCTACGCGGTCTGGTTCGCGTTCGCCTTCGCCAACGGCGCGCTGTCCGGCAAGTTCGGGGCCGGTGAATCGTACTTCGTCACCACCACGGCCGCCGCCTGCCTGCTGGCCGGCCTGGCCGTCGGGAAGCTGCTGAGGGGCAGCGCCGCCGCGACCCGCTCGGTGTGGTTCCGGATCGGCGTGGCCGTCGTGCTGCCGCTGCTCGTCCTGGTCCAGACCCGGCTCACGCTGCACGTCTACACGGACGGGCCGGTCTACGCCCCGCTGGCGCGTCTGCTCGGCGTGGCCGACAATTCCGGCCGCGGCTATTACGACTCGCAGGGTTACACCCAGCTGGGCCCGCGCCCCACCCGCGCCGACCATGAGGCCGGCTACGCCATCATGGCGCGCGCCCGGGCGGCGCCGGGGCCGGTCTTCTCCGAGGAGGCCGCCTTCGTGCTGGCGGCCGGCAAGCCCGTGGTCACCAACCCTTTCGTGCAGCTGGTGATGTACCAGGCCGGGCTGTTCGATCCGGCCGAGGAGATCCGCCAGATCGAGGCGCGGGCCTTCGGGCTCGTCATCCTGCGCGCGCAGTTCTACCCGCCGCCGGTGCTGGAGGCGCTGGGCGCGCACTACCAGCCGGCCGGCGAGATCGCCATGAACGGCTTCACCTACCGGCTGCTCACGCCGCGGCCGTGAAAGGACGGGCGCATGGACCAACCCGCTGACCTGACCGGGCGCACGATCGGCAAGTACCGCGTGGTGCAGCGCCTGGGCCGCGGCGGCATGGCCGAGGTCTACCGCGCCTACCAAACCACGCTGGACCGCTACGTGGCGCTCAAGGTGATCCTGCCGCAGCTGACGGCCGACCCGGATTTCCTGAAACGCTTCGAGCGCGAGGCCAAGAACGTGGCCGCCCTGCGCCACCCCAACATCATCCAGGTCTTCGATTTCGACGTCGAGGCCGGCCAGCCGTACATGGTGATGGAGTACATCGAGGGCGATGCGCTGAACCGGCTGTTGGCTAAGCTGGCCCAGCGCGGCCAGACGCTGCCCGAGGCGCAGGCCTTGCGCGTCGTGCGCGAGATCGCCCAGGCGCTGGCCTATGCCCACAAGCAGAACGTCGTCCACCGCGACGTCAAGCCCGCCAACGTCATGTTGGATAAGAGCGGGCGCGTCGTCCTGACGGACTTCGGCGTGGCCAAGATGGTCGGCGGCGAGACGTTGACGGCCACGGGCACGGCCACGGGCACACCCGCCTATATGTCCCCGGAACAGGCCCTGGGCGCGGCCGTGGACCAGCGCGCTGACCTGTACGCTCTGGGCGTGATCCTGTTTGAGCTGATCACCGGCCGCGTGCCCTTCGAGGCCGAGACGCCCCTGGCGATCATGCTCCAGCACGCCCACGCGGTCCGGCCATCGCCGCGCCAGTGGCAGCCGAACCTGGCGGACGGCCTGGAACGCCTGATCCTCAAGAGCCTGGCCCGCGATCCCGGCGAGCGCTGCCAGAGCGCGGAGGAGTTCCTGGGTTACCTGAACAACCCGGCCGCGGCGGCCCAGATCATCGTCCCGGCCTCCGCCCTCACGCCGGGCGATCCGGCCGCGCGCCCGAGCTCGCCCGCCGCGCCGCCAGCGGCCCAGGCCGCCAGCAACGCCGAGACGGTGCCGCCGGTCCCCGCGGCCGCGCAGCCAGTGGCCCGCACCCTGCGCCAGACCCTCAAGGCGCTGACGTGTTACCATTGCACCGGCGCCGGCCTGGAGCTGGAGCCGGATGGGCGCGTGCGCTGCACCTTCTGCAACGAGCTCAACGAGATGGCCGGGCCGGTCTGCCCGCGCTGCGAGTTCGTCAACGCGGCCGGCGCCGAGATCTGCCAGAGCTGCAACCTGGCGCTGGGGCGCACCTGCCCCAACTGCCAGACCCGCAACTGGAGCGGGGCCGAACGCTGCGTGGCCTGCGGCCGCAGCCTGGACACCCTGGCCGCGCTGATCGAGCGGGCCGGCGACGCCGGCGAGCGCTTCCACCAGGAGCGCCGCGACCTGGCGGCCGTGTCGGCGCAGGAAGAGGCCGGCGCCCGCCAGCGCCTGGCGCAGCTAGAGGCCATCGACCAGCGCCGGCAAGCCGCCCTGCAAGCGGCGGCGGCCCGCCAGGCGCGCGAGCAACGGCTCGCCCTGACCGCCATCTTCGTCATCGTCCTGTTGATCATCGGCGGCTTCGTCGTCGTCGCCCTGTGGTTCCAATGAACGCTTCGCCGTCTGCTTACACCGTCCAACTGCCGGTCTTCTCCGGCCCGCTCGACCTGCTCCTGCAGCTGATCGAGCGCGAGGAGCTGGATATCACCAAGGTTGCGCTGGCCCAGGTGACCGACCAGTTTCTGGGTTACATCAAAGTCCTGGAGCAGCTCAACCTGGCGGACATCGCCGACTTCCTGGTGATCGCGGCGCGCCTGGTCCTGATCAAGAGCGAGGCGCTCCTGCCGCGGCCGGTGGAGCGCGCGCCGGGCGAGGAAGATCCGGGCGATGAACTGGCCCGCCAGCTGCTGGCCTACAAGAAGTACAAGCAGATCGCCCACAGCCTGCACGAACGCGAGACCGCCAACCTGCGCACTTATCTGCGCCTGGCCCCGCCGCCCAAGGTGGAGAAGACACTCGACCTGAGCGGCGTGACCCCGCTCGACCTGCTGGAGGCCGTCCGGCGCGCGTTGGCGCTGGTGCCGGACAAGCCCGAACTGGGCACCGTCGTCGCCCCGCCCAAGGTGACCATCCGCGATCAGATCCATCTGATCGCGCGTTCGCTGCGCGAGCGCGGCGGGCATGTGGTGTTCCAGAAGCTGCTGGCCGGGGCGCAGAGCCGGATGGAGATCGTCGTCACGTTCCTGGCCACGCTCGAACTCATCAAGCGCCGCAAGATCGAGGCGCGCCAGTCCGCGATGTTCGGCGACATCGAGTTGATCTCGCTGGGCGAGTGGACCGAGGACGAGGCCGCGCTGAGCGAGCTGGAATTCGAGTGACCGGCCCGGCCGGCCCGCCAACCACCCCCAACTTTCCCAGCGGCGCATAGGACAGCGGTCAGGCTGTCTTTTTTGCCGCTCCCTCCGCATAATGGGGCCATGCGCTTTCCGAGTGGTTTTGCAAGAAAGGAGCGCCCAAACCGATATGCGTGAGCGCGACAACGTCCGAATCCACCCCACCGCCGAAGTCTCTGACCTGGCCGAAATCGGGCCGGGGACGCGGATCTGGAATCACTGCCAGGTGCGCGAAGGCGCCGTCCTGGGCCGCAACTGCATCCTCAGCAAAGACGTCTACATCGACGCCGGCGTCCACATCGGCGACAACTGCAAGATCCAGAACGGCATCTCCGTCTATCACGGCGTCGTGCTGGAGGACGGCGTGTTCTGCGGTCCGCACATGGTCTTCACCAACGACCGCAATCCGCGCGCCATCAACCTAGACGGCTCGCTCAAGAGCGCCGACGACTGGGTGTTGAGCGAGACACGCGTGCGAACCGGCGCCGCCATCGGCGCCGGGGCGATCCTGGTGTGCGGCATCACCGTCGGCCGGTGGGCCATGGTCGGCGCTGGCGCCGTGGTCACCCGCGACGTGCCGGACTACGGCCTGGTGTTCGGCAACCCGGCCCGCCTGCGCGGTTTCGTCAGCCCGTCCGGCGCCAAAATGAGCGCGGCGCCCGAGCAGCCGGCGGGCGGCGACGACGTCCGTCTGCTCTGCCCCAAGAGCGGGCTGGCCGTCCTGATCCCGCGCGCCACCTACGAGCGCCTGATCGTCGACAACTAAGCCGGACCCCCGGTCCCGGCCCCGCGCGCTGGGCCCGCCAGGCGGGCGGCGCCTTATCGGAGTGGAACCTTCATGATCCCCGTGTCCAAGCCTTACCTGGGCGAAGCTGAAAAACAAGCCGTGCTGGAGGTGCTGGAGTCCGGCATGCTGGTGCAGGGCCCGCGCGTGGCCAAGCTGGAAGAGAAGTTCGCGGCCGCCAGCGGCGTCAAGCACGCCATCGCCACCTCGTCCGGCACCACCGCCCTGCACCTGGCCCTGGTCGCCAACGGCATCGGCCCCGGCGACGAGGTCATCACCGTCGCCTTCACGTTCATTGCCACCGTCAACTGCATCCTGTTCGTGGGCGCCAAGCCGGTGTTTGTGGACGTGGACGCCGAGACCTTCAATATCAATCCCGATCTGATCGAGGCCGCCATCACGCCGCGCACCAAGGCCATCCTGCTCGTGCACCTGTACGGCTATCCGTGCGATATGGGCCGCATCCAGGCCATCGCCGACAAGCACGGGCTGAAGGTCATCGAGGACGCCTGCCAGGCGGTCGGGGCCACCTACCAGGGCCGGACGGTCGGGAGCTTCGGCACCGGCATGTTCAGCCTGTACGCCACCAAGAACGTGATGACGGGCGAAGGCGGCATGATCACCACCAACGACGACGCCCTGGCCGAGCACTGCCGGCTGCTGCGCCAGCACGGCATGAAGCGCCGCTACTATCACGAGATGCTGGGCTACAACTACCGGCTGAGCGACCTGCACGCCGCCATCGGCGTCGCCCAGATGGACCGCCTGCCGGACTTCACGGCCAAGCGCCGCGCCAACGCCGCCGTCCTGAACGGCGGCATCACGTCCGTGATTACGCCCAAGGTCAAGGACGGCTACGGCCACGTCTGGCACCAGTACACGGTCCGCATGCCGGCCGGCCGCGATCGCGACGCCGCCGTGAAGCAGCTGACCGACGCCGGCGTGGGCACCGGCGTGTTCTACCCGGTGCCCGCCCACCAGCAGGGTTACGTCCGCGAGCAATTGGGCGAGGTGAGCCTGCCGGTGACCGAACGGCTCTCCAAAGAAGTCATCTCCCTGCCCGTTCATCCCCAGCTCACCCCGGCGGAGCTGGAGACGATCGTGGCCGCGGTCAATCGCCTGTAACGCCGGGCTTCCCGAGCGTTAACGCAGACCGGGGTGGACGGCAGTGCCGTCCACCCCGGTCTTTTTTGGGCGCCGGCTCGCGCGGCCGGTCAGTTGGCGTACATCTGGCTCGTGAACGAAATACCGACGGCGATGGCGGTGAGCATGGACAGGTCATCGCGCGTGAAGTGGCCGACGTTGGGATGGACCAGCGTCAGCACGCCGACGACGCGGTCGTTGGCCATCAACGGCACGCTGATGGCCGAACGCGGTGTGGCCGCGGCGGCCTGGTTGTCGTCCCAGTTGCGGCGCAGCCAGCGCGGGTCGTCGTTGGTGTTGCTCAGCACCACCGGGCGGCGATTCTCGATCACCCAGCCCGCCAGGCCGCGCTCCACCACGTCCGCCAGCTGCTCGGCCGTCTGGACCGCGGTCTTGCCCTGGTAGATCAGGACGCCTTCCATGGCGTCGCCGCGCTCGTCCAGCACGATCATGCTGCCGCTGGTGGCGCCGACGCTGTCCAGCGTCATCTGCAGGATGCGCTGCATCAGGTCGCGCAGATCCAGCTGCGTGGCCAGCTCACGGCTGATGGCATACAGCAGGTCCAGCGACACACGGTTGCGCTCGGTGGTCGGCTCGGACGCGGCCGGCGGCAGCACCTCCACCCGGTGGACGTGCCCGTTGTTGGGCGCCTCCAGCTGGGGCTCGCTGCCCGCGCCGGCCTCGTCGCGGCCGGCCGGGCGCTGCAGGCTGCGCAGCATCGCCTGCAAGGCCCGCGGCGCGCGCACCGCCGGCAGTTGCCCGGCGCCCTCGCCCTCGTCGCGGCTGTAATAGAAATAGCTCAGGTAGGCGTAGCGGCTGTAGGCGCCGCGTGAGCGCGTCACCCGGTTGAGCACCACGCCCACCACCGGCGCGCCGACGCGCTTGATCTGGTCCAGCATCGAGCGGACGACGTTGCGGCGCGTGCGGCCGGCCTGCAGCACCAGCAGCACGCCGTTGACCTTGGACGACAGCACCCAGGTGTCGGCGACGAAGAACGGCGGCGCGTCGACGATGACGACGTCGGCCATTTCCTGCAGTTCGGCCAGCACCTGGTCCATGCGCTTGGAACCCAGCAGTTCGGTGGGATTGGGCGGCACGGTGCCGCTGGTGATGACGGAGACGTTGTCCTTGCGCCACGGCCGCAGGACGTCGGCCACGCTCAGGTGGCCGCGGAACAGGTCGCTCAGACCGTCGCGGTTGGGCATACCCATCAGCCGGTGCACGCTGGGCTTGCGCAGGTCGGCGTCCAGCAGCACGACCCGCTTGCCGCCCTGGGCGATGATCAGGGCCAGGTTCATGGCCGTCGACGACTTGCCGTCGCCGGGGGTGGGGCTGGTGACCAGGATGGTCTTCAGTGACTTGTCGACGCTGGCGAATTCCAGATTGGTCCGCAGCGAGCGGAAGGCCTCCGCCAGCGGCGAGCGCGGCGCGTCCGCGACCGAGAGCAGTCCGTTCTTGCCGCGCTGCATCTCACTGATGTAGCCGATGATCGGATAGGGCAGCAGCCGGCCGACGTCGTCCGGCGACTTGAGGGTGTCATCCAGGAACTCGATCAGGTAAGCGGCGCCGGTGGCCAAGACCAGGCCGCCCATGACCGCCACCAGAACGATCAGCGTCTTGCGCGGGCCGACCGGCTCGGTCGGCAACCCGGCCGGCTCGAACACCGAGAGGGTATTGGTGGCGCCCTGTTCCGTGTTGGCCAGCAGGGTGGCGTAGTTGGCCTGCAGCGAGGTCAGGCGTGTCTCCAGCGCTTCCAGCTCGGCCTGGGCGGACGCGATCTCCGAGGCGCTGGACAAATCGGCCAGCTCAGTCTGCTTGAGGGTGATGGCCTCGCCGGTGTCGTTGATCTTGGTCTGCAGCTCGTCCAGCTGTTGGCGCACGAACTCCTGGCGCTTGGCGTCGACCTCGGACACAGCGCCGGACGGGCTCTGCCGGATGAGCTGCCGGGCCAGTTCGTTGGCGACCATCTGGGCCAACTCCTGGCTGCTGTCCGTGACGGTGATATCCAGGAACTGACCATCCGGCAAGGCATAGGCCTCGTAGTCCGGCATCTCGGTCAGCCCGAGTTCGGCCATGGTGGCCTGGGCCACCGGCTCGCGCCGCGCCAGGTCCGCATAGGCCCGCGCCAGCGTCTGCCCCAGGCCAAACTCGTTGCCGGTCGGATTGGACTCAAAGATGGCGCGCCCCACCAGCAGCGTCGTGCGCGCCATGTAGACCGGCGGCAATTCCCGGGTGAAATAATAGGCCGAGACGCCGCCGATCGCCATCGACGCCAGAATCAGCCACCACCATTTCTGCAGGGGAGCGATGTAGTCACGGAGTTCCATAATCGGTAGATCCCGGTTAGGGGCCCGGCTTCGTTAGAGGCCCTCCAACCACAGCTAATATCTTATTTATGGACTCGATTGGCGAACCCAGGTACAATAGTACTATCGCAAGGCAAGTTGATCCAGAAAGGCAGTCTCAATGGCGACGATCCTGGTCACACTTGGCATCCTGGCCGTTCTGGCCTCCGCCAGCATCATGCTGATTGCGTGCATGGCCTCGGCCCGGGTCACTGAGACCGAAGCGTGGGCGGAAGAGCCGCTCATTATGCCAGAGATGGCCCCCCAGCGCTCGACCACCTCGCGCCTGTCTTCCTGAATCGATGTTTCGCCAACGCGGCTTCCCCCAGGGAAGCCGTTTTTGTCAGCGTCGATAGTTGAAGATCACCTTACTGCCGTCCTGTTCCAACTGGAACGGCAGTTCCTGAAGATGGCTCAGGGCGGCGCGCACCGCCGCCCGGCGCTCCGGCTGACAGTACAGCAGCAAGAAGCCGCCGCCGCCCGCTCCCGTTATCTTCCCCCCCACCGCCCCAGCCCGCCGCGCCGCTTCGTACATCTCGTCTAGCTCACCATTGCTGATCTGGCTGGCCAGACGCTTCTTCAGCTCCCAGCCGGTGTGCAGCAGGTCCCCGAGCGTCTCCAACCGCCCGGACTGGAGTTCGTCGCGGGCGTGCAGGGCCATGGCCTTCATCTCGCGCAGGATCGCGCGGCGGTCGGCGATGTTGCGCTTCTGCTCGCCCAGAATCGTGTCCGCCTTGCGCGTGACGCCGGTAAAAAACAGCAGCAGGCTCTCGTTCAGGCGCATCTGCAGACCCGGATCCAGCCGCACGCGTTCGCTGTCCACCTGGCCGCCGGGCCGGAACTCAAACAGGCGCAGACCGCCAAAAGCGGCAATGTACTGGTCCTGGACGCCGATCGGCTTGCCCAGACGGCCGATCTCGATGTCGCAGGCCTCGCGGGCCAGCTGTTCGGCCGTGACCAGGTCGCCCTGATAAGAGTGCATGGCATGCAGGGCGCCAACCGTCACGGTGCTGGACGAGCCCAGCCCGGAGCCGGCCGAGGGGATATCACCCATCGTGGTGATCTCGACGCCGTCGCGGATTGCCGTGAGGCGCAGCGCTTCGCGGATCAGCTCGTGCCGGATCTGATCGACGCTCTCGACCATCTCCTGGCGCGTGTAGCCGATGCGCAGCAGGGTATCAAAGCGCTTCTTGATCGTGACGAAGATGTACTTGTCGATGGCGCAGGACAGCACGCAGCCGCCTTCCTCGTTGAAGTAGTCCGGGAAGTCGGTACCGCCGCCGAAGAAACTGACACGCAAGGGAGCTTGGACAATGATCATGGTTGGCGTTCACTCTGCGCGAAAAATTCCGCGGTCCTGGCCAGCCCGGTGGGCAGGTCGACCGTGGGCTGCCAGCCCAGCTCGCGGCGCGCCTTGGCCGCGTCCAGGTAGATAAAACGCGTCTCCCCGAGCTTGGCCGGGCCGTAGGCGGGCGGATGGGGATAGGCGGTAACCGTCTGCAGGGCCGCGAAGACCTCGTTCACCGAGGTCGGCCGCCCCCAGCCGAGGTTGTAGATGGCGGCCGCGTGGGGCGCCCGCAACGCCAACACGTTGGCCTCGGCGCAGTCGCCGACCCAGACGAAGTCGCGGGTCTGCTCGCCGTCGCCGTAGATGACCACCGGCTCGCCGCGCCGCATCCGGTCGGCGAAGACCGCGACGACGCCGGCCTCGCCGTGCGGGTTCTGGCGCGGCCCATAGACGTTCGGGTAGCGCAGCACCACGTACTCCAGGCCGTACAACTGCCGATACATGAACAGGTAGTGCTCGACGGTGTGTTTGCTGGCCCCGTAGGGGCAGATCGGGTTGACCGGATGCTGCTCGTCGCAGGGCAGGTACTGGGGCTCGCCGTAGACCGCTCCACCGGTGGAACTGTACACCACGCGCCGGACGCCGACGCGCCGCGCGCACTCCAGGACGTTCAGCGAGCCGCGCACGTTGATGTCGGCGTCCAGCAGCGGGTCAGCCACGGAACGGCGCACATCCACCTGGGCCGCGTGATGATCGACAAAATCCGGCCGCTCCTGCTCGAAGACTTGCGCCAGGCGCGGGTCCCGGACATCCAGCTGATAGAAGCGCGCGCGGGGGTTGAGGTGGCTGCGCCGCCCGGCCGACAAGTCGTCGACGACCGCGACCTCGTAACCCTCGGCCAACAACCGGTCGACGACATGGGAGCCAATAAAGCCGGCTCCGCCGGTCACCAGGACTCGCATGCGTGGTCGTGCTCCTGAACAGACAGCGAACGCCCATTATAGATGAGGCCGGCGGGGGTCCGCCGGCCTCAGACGGAGGCAGCTGCCCGCTGGAGACGGGCCCCCGTCGCCAGGCTAATAGGCGCCCCGGCTGCGAATCACCGCCGGGAAAGTCTGGAACAGGATCTGCAGGTCCAGCCAGATTGTCCAATTGCGGATGTAGTACATGTCGAGGCGGACCCGGTCCTCATAGCTGACGTCCGAGCGGCCGCTGACCTGCCACAGGCCGGTCAGGCCCGGGCGCACCGTGAGCAGGTTCAGGCCCCACTGGTTGTACTGGGCCATCTCCTGGGGGGCAATCATGCGCGGCCCCACCAGCGACATCTCGCCGGCCAGCACGTTCAGCAGCTGAGGCAGTTCGTCCAGGCTGAACTTGCGCAGGAAGACGCCCACGCGCGTGACGCGCGGGTCGTTCTTGAGCTTGTGGGTGCGGGCCAGCTCGGCCTTCAACTCCGGGTGCTGATCCAGGATGCGGTCGCCGTTGACGTGCATGGTCCGGAACTTGAAGGCGTCAAACTGCTTGCCGTTCAGGCCCATCACGCGGCGCCGGTAGATGACCGGGCCGGGCGAATCCAGCTTGATGGCCAGGGCCAGCAGGGCCAGCAGCGGCAGGATCGCGAGCAGGCCCGGGATCGTCAGACAGTAGTCCAGGGCCAGCTTCAGGACGCTGTCGAAGCCGGTCAGACGGACCTTGTTGACATTGACCAGGGGCACGTAGCCCAGCTCCTGGACCTGCAGACCGGTGGTGATGATCTCGTACAGGCCCGACGACAAGCGCAGGTTGACCTGATCTGAGTTGCTGTAGCGCTTGAACAGCTCCAGCATCCGGTCGCGCGACGAGATCGCGCTGGTGGCCAGGACCACCTCTTCGATGCCGTAGCGCCGGATGAGCTTGTCCATCTGGTCCACCGAGCCCAGCGCCGGCAGGTTGTGGAAGAGCAGCGTGCCGGCCGGGACCTTCTCATCCACGAAGCCCACCAGCTTCAGGCCGGAGTGCCGGGACTTGAGGAGCTGCTCGGCCAGCCAGCGGCCTTCCTGGTTGGCGCCGACGATGACGGCCGGGGCCAGGAACAGGCCGCGCCCGCGCAACTGGTAGATGATGCGCCGCATCGCGAAGCGCCCGATCGCCACCAGCAAAAAGGCGAGCCCCCAGGCCACCAGAACCCAGCCGCGGGCCACCAGGAAAGTGGGCACCAGGAAGTCCAGGACCGCCACCGGCACCAGGCCGGTCGTCGTTGCCCGGAAGAGCAGGTTGTACTCGCGCACGCCGCCGACCAGGTTGGCCGAGCTGTACAGCCCCATGACGGCGAAAATGCCGAGCCACAGCGGCACGATGAAGGCCACCACCAGCGCGCCGTAGTAGAACACGTTCGGCGCCGAGTCGCGGTAGAACAGCGGCAGGTCCAGCGTGAAGCGCACGACGTAGGCCAGCCAGAAAGCCAGACCGACCATGGCGACATCGGTGATGACCAGCGCCACCACCAGCACCAGGGAACGCGTCCGGCGCGTCAGGCTCTGGAGTTCAGGGTAGACCGACACGGTTGAGACGGGCGAGATTTCGTCAAGCATAGGCTGGGATGCCATGATAGCTATCCTCCAAAGCGGCAGCGATGTTGGCCCAGTCGTGACGGGTCGTCACATACTTCCGACCCGCCTGGCCGACCGCGTCTCGGCGGCCCGGGTCACCCAGCAGGCTCAGCACTGCGTCGGCGAAAGCCTGGGGCTCGTCGGCGATCAGGGCCTCGCGCCCCGGTTGGAGTTCCAGGGCGGACACAGACTGCGGCGTTGAGACGACCGGCGTGCCGCACGCCATGGCTTCGAGCACTTTATTCTGGATCCCAACGCCGTACGCCACTGGTGCGACGGCGAGGGTAGCTTGCTGAAGATACGGCCGTAGATCTGGAACGGTGCCCGTCACGGTGATGGCTGGATCCTGCGCCAACGCCTGGATCTGGGCCGTCGGCTCCTTGCCCACGATCCACAGCTTTACGTCTGGGCGTTGGGCGCGGATACGAGGAAAGACCGCCTGGACAAAGTGCAGCACCATGGTGACGTTGGCGTGGTAGCTCATCTTGCCGCTCATCACTACCGTGGCCGGCTCCCGCTTCACCCCCGGTGCGACACTAAAATAGTCCAGATCCACTCCATTTGGAATCACTCTTAAGTCCGGCGGAGGACTTTGGTTGGAGGCTGGTTGGCGGGCCGCCAGCTCCAGCAGCGCAGCGCGGTCCATCGGCGCGGTCACCAGGGTCCGGTCGAACTGCCGCACCAGCCAGCCTTCATAGTGTTCCGTGCGGCCCAGCTCCAACCCGGAGATCAGCCGGCTCGCCAGCCGCCGGCTGCGCGCCGCCGCATGCCGGAACAACAGGCTGATGCAGTCGACGCTGTCCCAAACGATCGGGAAACTCGCGCCCTGGCGGTCACGCCACTGCTTGATGTGAAGCCCGTACCAGGCCCCGCGCAGGTGCTCGACATGCACCACGTCGGGCTGGAGCGTCTCCAACAGCCCGGCCGGGATCAACTCCGGCTGCCAGCAGTAGGCGGCCTGGAGGGGCGTCCGGCTCGGCAGGACGCCCACACAATTCAGGGCGGAGCGCCAGGCCGGCAAGGACACGGCGCGCACGTCCACGCCCTCGCCCCGCAAGGCCTCGACGTCGGCGCGCTCGGCAGCCGCTGTCCAGGTCGTCAGGACCGTCACCTGATGGCCGCGGTGCACCAGCCGCCGGATGAAGTTGTACGGCCGCACCCGGATCAGGTTTGGCACGTAGGGCACAACAAAAAGAATGCGCATCATGTTGACGATAAGCGACAACCCCTGAGCCTTCAATAACGCGCAGGTCCTAGCCTTTGCGGGCTATTACGGGAATGGCCCAGTTGAGGCAGTCCGGCGGGGGCGCCCTGCCAATGTTAAAGAAAAAGGCCAGGGCGCCCTGCCCTGGCCGAGGCCAATCAACGCAGCGGTCTATCGAATAAAGAACGACAGCGCGACCAAGATGACGATGAACGTCCCGGCCAGCGCGCCGATCCGCGTCAGATCTTTCTTGGTGTCGCTATAGTCGAACTCCGACGGGTTGATCTCCGGGCCGGCCGCTTCGACGGCCCGCTCGGCCCCACCGCCGAGCGCCATCGCCGGCCCCGTGCCCATCGGCACATTCGGTTGACGCAGTTTCTTAGCCTTGCGTACTTTGCTCATAACCCACTCTCCGTCCGGTTTCAGGCCGTGGCCGCCTACTGCGTGCGCAGATCGGCGTTGACCACGATCCTTTGGTTGTCAATCAGGTAAGGATAACACGAAATGAGCGTAAGGGAAGAGTGGACGGTGGGCGCCAAGACGCTCACCTCGGTCGGCTCGACGATGCGCGTCCCGGTGATGAAGTAGGTGTAGATCTGGCTGACCGTGTGAATCTGGATCTCATCACCCGGCTGCAGCCGGTCCAGGTAGCGGAAGATTTCGCCGAAGATATCGTTGTGGGCGGACAGCACCAGGTTGCCGGGCTGGCCCGGGTCGCCGCTGCCAATGTGCTGGCCCACGCCCTTCTTGAGCTGGTCCCAGCCGTCGCCCTGCACGATGGGCGCGTCCACGTTGAGGGCCGGGATGACGATCCGGCGCGCCTGGGTCGGTCCCTGGGTGGGCAGGGCCGGTGCCGGCAGCGCCTGCCACAGCGAGCGCATGGACTCCGGGATCTCGGCCGCGTTGAACTGGGCGCCGCCCGGATCGGTCGGCGGCGTATGGCCGGACGGGAGCACGATGGCCGTGATCACGGGCGTCGGCACCAGCGTCGGCAACGCCTGCACGCTCTCGGCGATGGATTGAGCGGCCTCCTGGTTCAGGCTGTCCAGGATGTTCTTGCCGTTGTAGATCACGTACACCAAGCCCACCACGGCCGCGATCTCGATCAGCAGCAGCACGGCGTCGAACAGCCGGCGCGCCAGGCTGCGCGGCCGGGGCGGAGACTCAGGCCCCGGCGCGCCGTCGGCGGGCGGCAGGACGCCCACCGGCACCACCGGCCGGGCACGGCCCGTCTCGCGGTAGCGCGCCAGGCGGGCCTCCCGCGCCTCGCGCTTCTTCTCAGACAGCACGCGCTGCAGTTCGGCGATGGAGAGGTCGTCTACGGAACGGCGGTCTTTCATAACCTGCCTATGGGCGGAAAACGGCGGCCGGCCGCGGGGCCGCGCCCGGCGGGTAAAAAATACCCGGATTGCCGGGCGGACGCAAGCGCCGGGCCATGGCCTTTGGCGGCCGAAGGCCGGCGCCTTGCTCCCGGCCCGCTCAGACCGCGTCCGGCCCGGTCAGGCGGTAAACGGTCAGTTCGCCGTCCAGGCCTTTCAGCGCGGCTCGCGTCGTCTGCAGCGGCCGCCCGGCCAGCAAAGCCGCGGCCTCGGCCTCGCCGTGGACGGCGTCGGTGAAGGCCACGTCACGCCCGCGCGAGAGGCCCTGGACCCGGGCCGCGACATTCACGGTGGTGCCGAAGTAGTCCGGCCGGTCGTTGAGAGTGACGTGCAGACAGGGCCCGCTGTGCAGGCCGATTTTGAGGATCAACTGCTCGTCGCCGGCCAACCGCTCGCGCTGGTTGAGGCGCGCGATCCCGGCCTGCATCGCCAGCGCGGCCTGCAAGGCCTCGGCCGGCGTCTGAAAGGCGGCCATGACAGCGTCGCCGATGTTCTTGACTACCGTGCCGCCGTGCCGATCCGCCGCCGCGAATAACTCAGCGAAGTGCAGGCGCACCAGGTGGTAAGCGCGCGGGTCGCCGCGCTGAGCGTACAGCGCCGTGGAGCCGGCCAGGTCCGTGAAGAGCAAGGCCACGCGCGCCACCTCCAGGCTCTCGTCTGGGAGCAGCCGCTCCTGCGGGAAGAGCCGTTGAAATTCCGGGAGCAGCAGCAGGGTGTGGCCGGGGACGGCGCCCAGGCGCGCCTCCACCTCCGCCCGGTAAGCACGGTCGTCGGCCGCCGGGGTCAGCGCGCGGAAGCGGCGATGGACGCTGAAGGTGACGCGGACCTCCTGGTCCAGCCGGGGTGCATGGGTGGCCTGACAGAAGCTGCAGGTCGTTTCGTGCCGCAGCCCGTTAAGCCCGGTGTGGGCGGTGGCCTGCCCGCAGCGCGGGCAGCGCACGTCCCAGTGCAGGGTGATCAGGCCTTCATACAGGGCGGCCACGAGCAGCCGCAGGGCGCCGCGTTCGTCGAGGCCGAGTTGTTCGGCCAGGTGGCGCGGGTTGGCGTGGTAGACCGCGCGCGGCGCGGATCGCTCCAGGAAGGCGGCCAGCCGGCCGCCCTCGGCGGGGCTGAAGCCGTGTTTCTCCAGGTTGGCGGCGGCGGCGGCCAGACTGGGGCGGCGCTGGAACAGGGAGACCATGCTGACCTCGCGGAGAGGGAAAGGGCGGCCGAGGGCCGTCCAGCCGCCAAGGATAGGACGAGGCAGGCGGTCGATTTGTTACACAGCCAACGCGGCGGTTAGGGCCCGCTGTGGCGGAAGACCATGAGTTCGCCGCCGTTGCCCTCCATTACCAGGAGCTTGCCGCTGACGTAGGTGTAGCGCGGCCGCATCCCGTCGCTGTAAGCCTGGGAGGCCGAGGTCGGTGTCGGCGGATCGAAGGTGTTCCAGTAAGTCCAGAAGCCGGGGCCGTCCCAGTAGCGTCCATCGCCAAACAGGGTCAGCCCACAGGTGGTGGAGTGCGTCGTCGCGTTGAAGTTGCCGCAGGACGCCTGGCGTCGGATGACGGCCGGCCGATTGGCGGTGACGATAGGGTTGGAGTAGGACAAGCCGCGGCTGCTGGCGCGGTCGGTGATGCGCACGGCCTCGCTGGCCCCCCAATGGGCGTGGAAGAGCGTCGTGCCTGCCATCGTGATCGGGTTGAGCTCGTCGGTGACATGAATGTAGGAGTTGCCGCCGGCCCCGTTGTAGCGGCTCATGCGCACGAAGCGCAGGTCGCCGGCCGCCAACCCGGAGATCGTACTGCCATCCAGCACCATCTCGCCCATGTGCGAGTCCCACCGGCCGTCGGGCGGGTTGGACTGCCCGTTGCGGAAGGGGATATAAGCCACCTGCTTGCCATCCGCCCAACTCCGCACCACGGGCAGCGGCCCGGTGGTGAGGCAGGCCTGGCCGCTGCATAAGTCTTCCGTGCCGCCATACCCCACAGCTGGGATAAACTTCTTCGTGCCGTCGTCCAGGTTGAGGGCGAACAGGTTCTGCTTGGCGGCGTTGTTGTTGAGGAACGTGCGCGCCTCGCCGTTGCTGTTCGGCCAGATGCCCTTGGCGTTGCCGGTATAGCCCCACAATCCGGCGTTGTGCTCCAGGCGCATGCGCAGGAAGACCACGCCGGCGCTGTCAGCCACCACCGGCCAGTACCAGCGGTACTCGTACTGGTTGGCGGTCGGCGGGTTAGACGTGGGCTTCACCTTCCACTTCTGCGTGCCGCTGCTGTTGTTGACAGCGTGCACATACAGGTCGGATGTGCCAAAGACCAGGACGTCGCGCGAGGCGGAGTAGGCCAGGCCGCTGCCGCGCACGGTGTCGCTGCCGGCCGAGTACACCCAGGCCTGGGCCAAGGTGACGGCGTTGACCTTGTGCAGCTGGCCGTTTTCGGCCAGGGCGTAGACGAAACCGTCGGCCACGAGCACGGCGCGGTTGACGGGACTGCCGACGGTGTAGGTGGTGGCGGCGCCCGTGGCGGCGTTTACCTTGTAGAGCTTGCCGTCGGCGCCGCCGGCGAAGACCATGCCGGTGGCCGGGTCATAGGCCGGGGTCGCGTTGAAGGTGGTCGCGGTGAGGTTCCAGCGCGCCTGGCCGCTGTCGGACGCCAGCGCATACAGCCCGTTCGCCCCGGCCGGCACAAACACGGAGCCGCCGCCCGCCACAGTGCGCGCCTCGCGCGGCGCGTTGTAGAAGTGGTTGCCGGTGCCACCGCTCCCGTCCGGGCCGTTCCACGTCCACAGCAGCGTCCAGGGCTCGGCCGGCTCGATATTGATGTAGCCGGTGCGCTGGGCATTGCCGGCCTCCTGCGTCCACTCGGCCAGGTTGGTGTAGGAGCGCGACGCCCACGGCAGGTAGACCGTGGTGGTGGCCAGTGGATCCGCCTGCCCCAAACGCTCGCCGGCGCAAGCCGGGCCGGCCGCCATCAACCCCACCAGGACGGCCAGAACACCCTGGCCGACCCACCGTGAAATCCAGCGCAGCTTAACCATGGCACCTCACAAAAAAACAGCGGCCGGACGGCCGCGCGTGATGACCCCCGCAGACCCTGGCAAGCCTGGGCCTGCCGGTTAATTTTAACGTTCAACGCGAAGGCGCCTCCACCGGAAAAATACCGAGGCCGCGCGCGGACGCTACGGAGGGGCTTACTCGAGGACACCGACCCGGACACCGCGAAAACGGGCCGGCGCGGCGCCGTGGCCGGTGTGCATCACCTGAACGGGCTGGCCCTTGCCGCAGTTGGGCGTGCCATACATCGTCCAGTGTTCGGCCGAACAGACCGCGTCACAGCTGTTCCAGAAGTCGGGCGTGTTGCCGGTGTAAGTGCAGTTCTTGAGCAGCCGCCCCAGCCGGCCGTTCTTGATCTCGTAGCCGACCTCGGTGCCGAACTGGAAGTTGTAGCGTTTGTCGTCGATGCTCCAGGAGCGGTTCGTCTCCATCAGGAGGCCGCTCTCGGTGTCCGCGATCAGGTCGGCCAGCCGCCAGGCGCCGGGTTCCAGGCTGACGTTGGTCATGCGCACCAGCGGCAGGCGGTTCCAGCCGGCCGCGCGCATGCAGCCGTTGGACGGGAGCTCCAAGCGCGCCGCGGTCTCGCGCGACATCAGGTAGCCGACAAACAGCCCGTCCCGCACGATCGGCGTCGTGGCGGCCGGCACGCCTTCGTCGTCCCAGCCGAACGTCCCCAGGCCGGTCGCGCGCACGGCGTCGGCGGTCAGGTTGACCACCTCGGCGCCATAGCGGAATCGGCCGCGCTTCTCCAGCGTCAGGAACGAGCCGCCGGCGTAGTCGGCCTCCGTCCCGAAGACGCGGTCCAGCTCGGTGGGATGGCCGCAGGACTCGTGGATCTGCAGCGCGAGCTGCGCGGCGCCCAGGATCACATCGGTGACCGTGTCGTGCGGGCAGGCCGCCGCCGACAACAGCTGCCGGGCCTCCGTCGCGACGCGCTCCGCCTGGCCGGGCAAGTCCATGGCCAGCACGTACTCCCAGCCGGCCGTGCCCTGCTGGCGTTCGGCCGAGTTCGGATAGGAGCGGCGCTGGACGTCGTCGGCCGTGATCGCCGTGGCCATGATCCCGCCGCCGGCTTCATACAGGGTCTGCGTGATATCAGCGCCTTCGCTATTGGCGAAGGCCTTGCGCTCGCGAACGAAGATCAGGCTGCCATGCCGGACGAGCGTCTCGCCGGCGCGGCGCGGCCCGGCGGCGCGCGCCATGGCGGCGTCGGCCGCGAACAACAGGCCCAGCTTAGCGTCCGTGGAAATCGCGAACGGGTCTACCTGGAGCGGCGTCGTATAGGCGCCGCGGCTGGTCACCGCCGCCCCTAATCGGATCGAGCCATTCCGCGCCAGGCCGGACGCCCGGGCAATGCGCACGGCCTGGGCGGCCACGCGGTCGACCTCGGCCGCCGTCAGGGCCCGGCTGCTGGCAAACCCCCAGGCGCCATCCACCAGGACGCGCACGCCAAAGCCCGCCGATTCGACGTAGCTCAGGCCGTCGACGACGCCGTTCTTAACCGACAGGCTTTCCTCGGTCGATTCAATCAGGCGCACATCGGCGTAAGCCGCGCCGAGCAGGTGGGCGGTTTCCAGGGCACGGGCCAGCAACGGATCCATGCGCCCGATTATACGCGGATGCCGCCGGAACCGGCCGCGATAGGAGGCGGGATAGCTCCGCGCTATAATGCGGAGTGAAGTCGCCTGATTAGGAGCGCTATGTTCAAAAAGGTCCTGATCGCCAACCGGGGCGAGATCGCCGTCCGCGTCATCCGCGCCTGCAAGGAGCTGGGCATCCGCACGGTCGCCGTCTTCTCGGACGTGGACCGCGGCGCCCTGCACGTCCGCTACGCCGACGAGGCCTACCGGCTCGGACCGGCGCCGTCGCGGGAGAGCTACCTGCGCATCGACAAGATCCTGGCCATCGCCCGCCAGGCTGAAGTGGACGCCATCCACCCCGGCTACGGCTTTCTGGCGGAGCGCGAGGACTTTGCCGAGGCCTGCGCCGAGGCCGGCATCGCCTTCATCGGTCCCAAGCCGTCGGCCATCGCCGCCATGGGCGACAAGGCCGTGGCCCGCGCGACCGTGGCCAAGGCCGGCGTGCCGGTCATCCCCGGCACCGAAGGCGAAGGCGACCTGCGCGACGACGACCTGCTGGCGATCGCGCCGCAGATCGGTTTTCCGCTGCTGATCAAAGCCACTGCCGGCGGGGGCGGCAAAGGCATGCGCGAAGTGCAGGCGCTGGACGAGATGCGCGGCCGGCTGGCGGCCGCGCGCCGCGAGGCCGAGGCCGCCTTCGGCGACGGCAACGTCTATCTGGAGAAGTTGATCACCGGCGCACGCCACATCGAGATCCAGATCCTGGCCGACCACCACGGCAACGTCATCCACCTGGGCGAGCGCGAGTGCTCGCTGCAGCGCCGCCACCAGAAGATCCTGGAAGAAGCGCCGTCGCCGTTCATCGCCGACGATGAGGCCTTCCGCCAGCGCATGGGCGCCATGGCCTGCCGGGCGGCGGCGGCCGTGGATTACCACAACGCCGGCACGATCGAATGCCTGGTGGATAAAGACCAGAATTTCTACTTCATGGAGATGAACACCCGCCTGCAGGTGGAGCACCCAGTCACCGAACTGGTGACCGGCGTGGACATCGTCAAGGAGCAGATCCGCATCGCGCGCGGCCGCAAACTGCGCTACACCCAGGCCGACGTCAAGCTCAACGGCTGGGCGATCGAGTGCCGCATCAACGCCGAGGATCCGTACAACAACTTCCTGCCGTCGACGGGCACCATCGAGGTCACCGTGCTGCCCACCGGCCCCGGCATCCGCGTCGACACCGGCGTGTATGCCGGCTTCGAGATCACGCCGTATTACGACTCGCTCATCGGCAAGCTGATCTGCTACGGTGAGACGCGCGGCGAAGCCATCCTGCGCATGCGCCGCGCGCTGGAGGAGTACCGCATCGTCGGCGTCAAGACCACGCTGCCCTTCCACCAACGCATCCTGGATTCGCACCGCTTCCTGGCCGGCAGCTTTGACACGCGCTTCATCGAGGAGCGCTTCAGCCTGGAGGAGATGGAAGAAGGCAAAGAAACCTTCCCGCACATCGCCGCCATCATGGCCACCGTGGCCGCACACCGGCAAAGCCAGCAGGCGGCGCAGCTGGTCCAGCGCGGCAAGCGCGACACCAGCAACTGGAAATGGGTCGGCCGTTATGAGCGGATGCACCGCTGAGCCCGCCGCCCGCGCGCGGCCATGAACCGCCCGCCGGCCGCCTCCCCGGCGGCACCGCTGGCGATCTGGCGGCCGCTGCCGCGCGCGGGCTGGGTCATCGTCGGCCTTTACGGGCTGCTGGCGCTGGCCTACAACGTCGTCCAGCCGCCGTTTGAAACCTCAGACGAGCGCGAGCACTTCGGCTATGTGCAATTCCTGTTGCAGGAGCAGCGCGTCCCGGTCTTCGTCCCGGGCGAACAGTCGGAATACCACCAGCCGCCGCTCTACTACCTGGCGGCCGCGCTCCTGGCGGCGCCTTTCCCGGCCCGCGATCTGGCCGACTATGAGGCGCGGCGCAATCCGTACGCCGGCTTCCGCCACTGGGAGCCCGGCGTGGACAACAAGAACCTGTTCCTGCACGGCCCGTGGGATGCTTGGCCGTTCCGCGACACGGCCCTGGCCGTCCACGTCGCGCGGTTGACGTCGCTGCTTTTCGGCCTGCTGACCGTGATCGCCGTCTATCAGGTGGGCCGGGCTCTGCTGGACGAGGGCGGCGCCCTGGCCGCCCTGGGCCTGGCGGCTTTCCTGCCGATGTTCGTGAGTGTCAGCGGCTCGGTGCAGAATGACGCCGGGGCGGCGGCTCTGGGCGCCGTCAGCCTGTGGCTGGCGTTGCGCTGCCATGCGGCCGGCTTCACGGCGCGGCGCGCCGCCGGGCTTGGCCTGGTCATCGGCCTGGGCGGGCTGATGAAGTTGACGGCTCTGCTCCTGTGGATCCCGGCCGCTGCGCTGCTGCTCTTCTGGGCCGAGGGCGCCCGCCGCCCCTGGCGCGCGGCGCTCGGGCTGCTGGCCTGGCTCGGCGTCGGCGCCGCTCTCGGCGGGGGCTGGTGGTATGCGCGCAACTGGTTGTTGTTCGGCGAGCCGACCAGCCTGAGTGCCAACCTGGCGACCTACGCCATCCATCCGGCCAGCGTCGGCTTCGCGTGGTGGGGTGACGGCCTGGCGTATGCCTGGGCCACGTTCTGGGGCCGCATCGGCTGGGGTGAGCTGGGCCTGCCGAACTGGGTCTACTCCGGATTGGCTGGCGTGACCGGGCTGGCCGCCTTCGGCCTGACGCGAGGCTGGCGGCGCTGGCCGGCCGAGCAGCGCGGCCGGGTTGTCGCCCTGCTGTTGAGCGGTCTGGTGCTGACTGTGGCCCTGATCGGCTACATCACTTTGAGCCCCACCGGCGCCCAGGGCCGTTACCTCTATCCGGCCCTGCCCGCGTTTGGCGTCCTGGTGGTGCTCGGCCTCCGCGCTTTAGCGCCGCGGCGCGCGCGCCGCCTGCTCACCTGGGCCGGGCCAGTCACCTCGGCGACCCTGAGTGTGGCCCTGCTGACCGTCGTCTTGATCCCGGCCTACACGCCGCCCCCGGCCCTGTCCGGCCTGCCGGTGTCGGCGACCCGCGTGGACGCCGTCCTGGGCGATGTGGCCGTGATCCGCGGCTATGCGGTTTCGGCCGGCCGCGCGCATCCCGGCGACCGCGTCGTCGTCTCGATCTTTTGGGAACCGCTGCGGCGCACCGCGCTGCCGTATTCCGTCTTTGTGCATTTGCTGGAGGCCGGGACGAAGCTGATCGCGCAGCGCGACACCTATCCGGGTCTGGGCCGCAACCCGACCACGGCCTGGGAGCCGGGCCGCCTCTTTGAGGATCGTTACACCGTCCTCATCCCGGAGAATGTGGCGACGCCGCTGCTGGCGTTCTGGAAAGTGGGCTTGTGGCAAGCGGAGACCGACGAGCGCGCCTGGCTGCTGGACGACGCCGGCCAACCGGTCGACTCGGGTCTGCCCTTCGGCCGGTTGGAACTCGTGCCCTCCGGCTGTTGAGGCCGGCGGCCAAAACAGGACTCTATGAAATACATCACCACCGTCAATGCGCAGACCTTCGCCATCGAAGTCATCGACGATCATCATGTCCTGGTGGACGGGGTGGAGTACGAGGTCGACTTTGTGCGCATCGGCGACCAGCCGGTCTACACGCTCCTGGTGAATGGCCAATCGCATGAGGCCTTCGTCTACCCGGGCGATGAATTCGGCGAGCAGCAGGTGCTCCTGCATGGCAGCCTCTACTCGGCGCTGGTCGAGGACGAGCGCGAGAAGCGCCTGCGCGCGGCCGGCGGCGTGGCCGCGGGCGGCCCGTCCGGCGAGTTCAACCTCAAGGCGCCGATGCCGGGCCTGGTGGTCGCCGTGCCGGTGGAGGAGGGTCAGGCGGTCCAGAAGGGCGACAACCTGATCATCCTTGAGTCGATGAAGATGCAGAATGAGCTCAGGAGCCCGCGCGACGGCACGGTCCACCGCATCAAGGTCAAGCCCGGCGACAGCGTCGAGCAGAACCAGGTCATGATCACCATTGCTTGAGGCAGACGACCGGCCGGCCGCCGCCGACAATCGGCTGATGACCCGGTGACGTTTTGTACTGAGGCCCAGCCGGCCGCCCGGCTACAATCCCCCCGATGACGCGTCCGTCTCCGCTGCGCCTGGCCCTGGCCGCCGCCGCGCTGGCGCTCGGCAGCCTGGCGCTGTACGCCGCCGGTCTCGACGGCGTGCCCTTCCATCCTGACGAAAGCACGTATCTGTTCATGAGCCGGGATTTCGCCACAGCCTTTCTGGAGGGCCAACCCGCCCGCCTGGCCTGGACGCCGGGCGCCCCGCTCACGCCGGAGAGCCGCTATCGCCTGCTGGATGGGCCCGCCCAGCGCTACCTGGTGGGGCTCGGCTGGTGGCTGGCCGGTGAACGCGCGGCTGATCTGAATGCGGATTGGGATTGGCGCCAGTCGTGGGCGACGAATGTCGCCGGCGGGGCGCTGCCGAGGCCGGAGCTGCTGCACGCGGGCCGGACGCCGGCAGCCGTGCTGGGCGCCCTCACCGCCGTCCTGCTCCTGGGCCTGGGCGCCGTCCTGCGCGGCCCCGGCCTCGGCCTGGTCGCCGGCGGACTGCTGCTGCTGCACCCGCTGATGCTCCTGCATGCGCGGCGCGCGATGGCGGAGGGGCCGCTGCTCTTTGCCTCGGCGCTGACCATACTGGCGGGCCTGGCCCTGGCCCGCCTGGCGGACCGGACAACCCCGCCTGGCTGGAGGCGGCTGACTGGCTCTGCGGCCGGGCTGGGTGCTGCGTTCGGCCTCGCACTGGCCGTTAAGGCCAGCGCGCTGGCCCTGGTGCCGGCCCTGGCCGGCGTGGTGGGGCTGGCGTTCGGCCAGGCCCGCTGGCCTGGGCGCCAACGGCTGGGCGCGCTCATGGGTGCCGGCCTGATCGCCGGCGCCGCCGCAACGCTCGTCTTCCTGGCGCTCAGCCCGGTCTTGTGGCGCGCGCCCAGGCTTGGGCTGGAGACGGCGCTGGCGCTGCGGACCGCGTTGGTGCGTGAACAGACCAGCGCGCTCGGCGAATTCGCGCCACAGCTGTTGCTGCCGGGCGCGGCCGAGCGGTTGCGCGCCGCGGTCACCGCGCTCACGGTGCAAACGCCGGCGGCGTGGGATGTGGCCGTCGCGGACCAGGTGGCGCAGCTGGCGCCGCAGGTGGACGCTTACCTCGCCGCGCCGCTGCAGCACGGCTCGCTGTGGGCGGGCGCCGGCCTGGCCGGGCTGGCGACGGCCGGCCTGGCTTTCAGCGCCCTGCGGCTGGGGCGGGACCGCTGCGGCCCGGCCACGCGCGGCGAGCAGGCCGTATGGGCCTGGGCGGCGGCCACGCTGGCCTTCACGCTGTGGGCCGTGCCGTTCGACTGGCAGCGCTATTTTCTCCCGCTGTTGCCGCCGCTTTGTCTCTTCGCGGCGCTGGGCCTGGACGGTCTAGCCGCGCCGCTCCTCCGTCGACTACCGCCCCTCTCACGAGCACAACTATGACGCACGCTTCTGACTTACTGCAACGCTGGGAAGAAAAGACACTGGGCCCGGTCCTGCGCAAGAACGCCGAACGGCGCCCGCACTTCAGCACCTCCTCGGGCATTCCGCTGGAGCGCCTCTATCTGCCCGCCGAGGCCGGCCCGGATTACCTCGCAGCGCTCGGCCTCCCGGGCGAGTATCCCTTTACGCGCGGCATCCAGCCCACAATGTACCGCGGCCGCTTCTGGACCATGCGCCAGTACGCGGGCTACGCCACGGCCGAGGAGTCGAACGCGCGCTACAAGTTCTTGCTGGGCCAGGGCCAGACCGGGCTCTCGGTGGCCTTCGATCTGCCCACTCAGATCGGTTACGACGCCGACGACGCGCTCGCCCTGGGCGAGGTCGGCAAGGTGGGGGTATCGATCTCGTCCCTGGAGGACATGGCGCGCCTGTTCGACGGCATCCCGCTGGACAAGGTCAGCACCAGCATGACCATCAACGCGCCGGCCGGCATCCTGCTGGCGCTGTACATCGCCGTGGGCCGGCAGCAGGGCGTGGAAGCGCGCCGCCTGCGCGGCACGATCCAGAACGACATCCTCAAAGAGTATGTGGCGCGCGGCACGTACATCTTCCCGCCGGCGCCGTCCATGCGCCTGATCACGGATATTTTCAAATACTGCCAGACCGAAGTGCCGCAGTGGAACACGATCTCGATCTCGGGCTATCACATCCGCGAGGCCGGCAGCACGGCCGTGCAGGAGGTGGCCTTCACGCTGGCCAACGCCGTCGCCTACGTGCAGGCGGCGCTGGACGCGGGCCTGGGCGTAGACGAGTTCGCGCCGCAGCTGTCGTTCTTCTTCAACGCCCACAACCAGTTTCTGGAAGAGGTAGCCAAGTTCCGGGCGGCCCGGCGGATGTGGGCCAAGCTGATGCGGGAGCGCTTCGGCGCCCAGGACCCGCGCTCCTGGATGCTGCGCTTCCACACGCAGACCGGCGGCTCCACGCTCACGGCCCAACAGGTGGAGAATAACATCGTGCGCGTGGCCGTGCAGGCGCTGGCGGCCGTGCTGGGCGGGACGCAGTCGCTGCACACCAACAGCATGGACGAAGCGCTGGCGCTGCCGACGGCGCATGCCGCCCAGGTGGCCCTGCGCACCCAGCAGATCATCGCCTACGAGTCCGGTCTGGCCGACACCATCGACCCGCTGGCCGGCGCTTACGCCCTGGAAACGCTCACCGACGAGATCGAGCGGCGCGCCTTCGCGTACCTGCGCCGCATCGACGAGATGGGCGGCGCGCTGCGCGCCATCGAGCAGGGTTTCCTGCAGGCCGAGATCCAGGAGGCCGCGTACACTTACCAGCGCGCCATCGAGCGCAAAGAGCAGATCGTTGTCGGCGTCAACGAGTTCGTCACGGCCGAGGCGGCCGGCGCCGTCGAGCGCCTGAAGATCGACCCGGCCAGCGAGGCCCAGGCCCGCCAGCGCCTGGCGGCGCTGCGGGCGCGGCGAGACAACAACCGGGTGGCCGAACTGCGGGCCCAACTCGAGCAGGCCGCGCGCGGCCAGGCCAATCTGATGCCGCTTTTCGTGGCCTGCGTGGAGAACTACGTCACCGTCGGCGAGATCTGCCACACGTTGCGCCAGGTCTGGGGCGAGTATCAACCCACCGTGTAGCGCCGCACCCTTCTCTGAACGAGGTTATCTGAGCATGCCGAACGCAATCCGCATCAACCATATCGCCCTGGTCGTCAACGATCTCGACCAACCCCTCAGCTTCTGGCGCGATGGCCTGGGGCTGTCGCTCGACCACACGGCCGACGTGCCAGAACAGCAGGCGGCGGTGGCTTTTCTGCCAGTCGGCGAAAGCCACGTCGAGTTGGTGAAACCGACGACGACTGATTCCGGGCTGGCGCGCTATTTGGCCAAGCGCGGGCCGGGCCTGCACCATGTCTGCGTTGAGGTCGACGATATTGCCGGCATGCTGGAGCGGCTGCGCGCCCAGGGCTTCCGCCTCATCGATGAGACGCCGCGCCTGGGCGAGGCCGGACGCCGCTATGCGTTTGTTCATCCCGAGAGCGCCAACGGCGTCCTGGTCGAACTTTACCAGTTACCTTGACCGGTCTCAGGATGGTCTGGGCTCACCGCAACTCACCGCTGCAACTCTAACGCGGGGCTAACCAAACCTTACCAAACCAACGCCATCAGTTTTTCGGTTGTGTGACGTCTGAATTAGCCCTATAATCGCGTTAGTTAGCAGGTCCAGCACGTTTACACACGCACACTCGCTACCCTGATTATTCAGAAAGGACATTCTACTATGCTCACTTTCAAGGACAACAAGGGTCAAGGCTTGGTTGAGTACGCGCTGATCCTCGTGCTGGTCGCGGTGGTCGTGATCGTCGTTCTGGCGATCCTCGGCCCGACGATCGGCAACGTGTTCAGCAACATCATCAACGCCATCTAGTATCTGACTGCACCCCGACCTGCTAAACCGAGCGGCCTCTCCCACGGGAGAGGCCGTCTCCATTTAATCGCCAGGCCAGCGCCGATCGTGGACTGGGCAGCGCGGCAATCTCAGCCGGCCGCCGGGCGCGCGCGGTTACGCCACCAGTAGATCAACGGCCCAAATGCGGCGATCGCCGCGAAAGCGAACCATTGCAGCGCGTAGCCGAGGTGCGGCCCGTCGCTCAGGTCAAGCACCAATGTGCGGATGGGCAGCGCGGCCGGTTCGGGGTCGGGCGCCTGGACCAGCAGCATGGGCAGCAACGGGTACGCGGTCTGCGTCTCGATCTGGGCGATGTCCAGCCAGAACCACGCGTCCAGCCGCGGCTGCTCCGGGCTGTTGGTCGGGTCAGCCGGCAGGAAGTCCGCGTTGCGGGTCACCGGCAGCCGCAACAGGCCGCTGATTGCCTGTTCGCCGGCGGGGGGCGGGTAGGCCCGGCGCGCTTCCAGTTCCGCCTGTGTGTACGGGAGCCAGCCGCGATCCACCAAGATGGCGACGTCTGATCCCGTCAGGCGCAGGGGCGTGATGACGTGGACGCCCGGCGCGCCCTGGTAGGCCTGATTGCGCCAGACGATCTCACCGGCCGGGTCGAATGTCCCGCGGACGATGGCCGGCCGATAGTCCAAGGCTTCCGGCGGCTCCGGCAATGAAACGCCAGACAGCACCAGCGGCGCCTGGGCCACGCGCTGCTCGATGGCGGCATTCTGCGCGCGGCGCTCCTGCAGCCGGGCCAGTTGCCAGAAGCCCAAGGCCAGCATCCCGAGCGCCACAAGCGGGATGGCGCTCAGGAACACCGCCCGCAGCCACCGCGGCCAGCGCTGAACGATCACGGCCGCCGCACCTGCGGCAGCAGCGTGTGCAGGCCGGCCACCAGTTGATCCAGGTCCGCGCGCGTGTTGTAGGCCTGGCAAGACACTCGCACCAGGGTGTGCTCGTCCCAGCGCAGCACCGGCACCTCCACCCGAAACTCGTCGTACAGGCGCGCCTTGAGCGCGCCCACATCGCAGGCGGGCAGCGGCAGCGACACCATCTGCGCGAACCAATCCGGGCCGCTGAGCGGCGCCAGGCCGGTCAGCGCGCCCACGCGCGTCTGAGCCTCCACTGCCAGCGCGTGGCACTCCGCGCGCACCGTCTCCCACTGAGGCTGCTGCGTGAAGGCGATGGCGGCGGGCGTGGCCAGGTAGGCGGCGATGTCGCGGGTGCCGGTGTACTCGTGTTCGTCGATAAATCGCGACGGCCCCGGCGCCTCGCTCTGCCAGCCCCAACTGACGATCAGCGGCTCGATCAGGCGCTGGAGATCCCGCCGCACATACAGGAAGGCCGAGCCCTTAGGCGCGCACAGCCACTTGTGGCAGTTGCTGGTGTAGATGTCGGCGCCCAGGTCGGCCAGGTCCAGCGGGATTTGGCCGACCGTGTGCGCGCCGTCGACGATGGTGAGCAGGCCGGCCGCCCGGGCGCGGCGGCAGATCGCGCGCAGCGGGAACACCAAGGCCGTCGGCGACGTGAGGTGGCTGATGAAGATCACGCGCGTGGCCGGTGTCACCCCTTCCCAAAAGGCATCCACGAACGCCTCAGCCGTGGTCACCGGCACCGGGATCGGCTGGGTGAGGTAGCGCGCGCCCCACTTGGCGCACAGGAAGCGCCAGGTCCGGTCCATGGCGCCGTACTCATGGTCGGTGGTCAGGATTTCATCGCCGGGCTCCAGGCGCAGGCTGCGGGCCACGATGTTGAGGGCGGTGGTGGCGTTGGGCACGTAGACCAGCTCGTCCGGCGCGGCGCCGACATAGGCGGCCAGGGCCTCCCGGGCGGAGCGCAGCAGGTCTGAGTAGCGCCGGCCCAGGAACTCCACCGGCTGGCGCTCCAACTCCGCCTGCCAGCGCTGGTACTCGGCGAAGACCGGGCGCGGGCAAGCGCCAAAGGAGCCGTGATTCAAGAAGACGACGTCGGGATCGAGCAGGAAATCGGTCTTGGGTAAGGTGGACACAATCAGCGATTCTAGCCGAAAACAGGCGGCCGGGCGGCGCAAAAAAAAAAAAGACGCGGGCCAGCTGAATGCCAGTCCGCGGCGCACTGCCGCCAAGAACGGCCGCGCCGGTCAGCCGCGGCGCACGCGGTTGATGATGGCCGCGATCGCGATCAGGGCGATGACGGGCAGGATGCTCTGGGCGGCCAGGATCAAGTAGTCGTATTCGCTGTAGAAGTCGATGGGCGCCGCCGGCGTCACCGCGACCCGCGTAGGCGTCGGCGTGCTCAACTGCGGCGGCAGCGTCGGCGTCAGCGTGGCGGTCGGCTCGCCGGCCGCGATGACGCTGGGCCAGACGCTGGTAGGCACCGCCGGCGCATCGATCGCGCCGCGCGTGTACCAGACCGTGTACTGGCCCCGGTCGGAGGCAAAGACCGCGGCCTTGTTGCGCACGAACCAGGTCAGGTTCAACTGGTTGCCGTTGCCGATGGACAGGCGCGGCCACTCGGGGGCGTCGCCGGTGTAGGTTTGGATCGCCTGCGGCTGCGACCAGCGCCCGTCCTGCCAGACCAAGAGCAAGACGCTGAGCGTCTTCTGGGCCTCGGCCGTCCGCCCCACCAGGAACAGGTAGACGCGGCCGAGGTCGTCGGTCGTCATCATGTAGGTGTCGGTCTTGCCCTGGTAGATCGACCAGGCCCCCCACACGCCCGGCAGGAGCTGCGGCTCAGACCAGGTGCGGCCGTTGTCGCTGGAGGTGTTGTAGTACACCACGTCGGCGCCCGGCACCGGCGACAGCCAGGCCACCAGCAGCGTGCCATCGCCCGCGCGGCCCAGGGCAATGTTGCGGCCCTCGGCGTCCGGCGGCACGAAGTCGTACTGCGCGGTCCAGGTGGCGCCGCGATCATAGGAAGCGGCATAAGCGACCGTGGCCGGCTCGGGCACCTGGCCCAGGTCACCGCCCCGCCCCACCTCCCAGACGACGTGCAGATTGTCGTCGGGGTCGATCAGGAACTGCGGTTTGGCCATGCCGGTGGGCAGGCGCGAGATATCCACCGGCTCGGAGAAGTTGACGCCGGAATCGTCCGAGTAGCGGTAGAAGGCGTGGAAACAGCCGTTGCAGCTGGGGTCGTAGACGTTCTCGCTGTAGATCACGTGCAGGCGGCCCTGCGAGTCCATGGCCATGCGCGAGAAGTAGCCGGCGTCCGGCGTGCTGATCTCACGCGCCGGCAGCATGACGTTGGCGCGCACGTTGGTCACCGCCGCATGCGTGTAGTAGATCGTGTAGCTGCGGTAGAGCAGATGAAAAATCCCGCCGGGGTCGATCAGCATCGAGGCGCGGGTGACCGCGCCCTTGGTGGCAATGGCGGCGATGTCGATGGCTTCGGTCCAGCTCTCGCCGTCCGTGCTGGTCCGGTAGATGACGGCGTCATACACCTGGCCGGGGCCGGTGGACACGGTCGTGGACCAAAGCACGTGCACGGTCCCGGTCGGGTCGGCGAAGACATCCGGGAACCAGGACGACTGGCCCGGCGTGGACAACTGGATGGGCTCAGTCCACGTCGGCATCGCGATCGGCGCGGCCGGCGGCGGCGCCGGGGTCTGGGCCTGCAAGGGCGCGGCCGAACCGCCGGCCAGCAGGGCGAGCAACAGGCCGGCGCGCAGCAGCCAAACTGGCCAACGGGGGAGGCGGGCATTAGACAGCATCATCATCGCACTCGGAATACCCTGACAGCGGAGGTCGCGAAGACACTCTCCAAGAAGGGCGCGGCCTCCGGATTATAGCCCCCCAACGCCTGCTCGACCGGACCGTAGAGCACGTAGTCCACGCTGTACTCGGCCAGGAGCGCCTGCCGGCGTGCGTCGGGCGTGGCGGCGTCGAAGAATTCGGCCACTAGCGCCTGCTTGCCGTAGTAATCTACGGTCTGGGCCCAGTGCGCCAGAAAGGCGTGCTGGCCGGTCAACGCCGGCACATATTGGCCCAGCGTCTCGGAGCTTAACACCACGTCGGCGCCGCGCCCCTGCTCGGCCAGCCACGCCATAGCGGACAACTCGTCAACGCGCAGGTAGTAGGGATAAGTGTGGCGGCCCAGGTCGAGGAAACGCCACGCCCACAGGTAGACGTTGGTGGGGACGACCGCGACCAGCAGCAGGACAGCCAGGCCGCGCTGCCACCCGGCCGGCGACCAGGCCCAGCGCCGCCCGGCGGCCACGCGCTGCAGCCAGGGCAGGCCGTATTTGAACAGGCCCTGCGTGGCCAGAATCGCGATCGGCACCTGCCAGCCGTTCAGCATTTTGATCTGAAAGTTCGTAGGCAGATAGACCAGCAGGAAGTTCGCCCAGAACCAGGCCTTCAGGAACAGGTCGCCATCGTCCAGGCCGCGCAGCTTGAAGACGCCGTCCTTGAACAGCGTCAAGAGCGCCAGCAGGAAGGCCGGCCCCAGCAGCACCGGCAGCAGCAGCGGGTTGGGCGTGAACACGCCGGCGTTGTCGAATTGGGCCAGCACGTCGCGCCAGATCGGGTCCAGCGAGGTCAGCAGGAACGAGTACAGGCCCGGCCAGGCCGACAGGGCCGCGATGATCACGCCGGACCAGAACAGGAACACCGGCAGGCGGCGGTCGCGCGCCAGCTTGAGCAGGCCATAGGCGCCCAGGATGCCGTAGACCAAGAAGAGGTCATAGGCGTGCTGGAAGCCCAGGAACAGCGTCCACAGGCCGGCGGCCACGGCGTAGCGCCACTGGCCGCGCACCTCGCCGCGCAGCACCAGGTCGAACGCAAACATGTAGAGCGCGGCCCCGATCAGGTGCGGCGTGGACAGGATGCCGAAGAACGTGTTCGGCTCGACGATGTAAATGAGCAGGTTGACGAAGAGCGGAAACTCGTCCAGGCGCAGCAGGTATTTGGCCGCGATCAAGACCCAGCCGAAACCGGAGGCGAAGACCGCCACCAGGAACGCCGTCTGGCGCGGCCAGCGCTCCGGCAGGAACCACGCGCACAGCCGGTACAGCACCACCAGAAACGCCGCCGTCGCCACCACCCGCAGCACCTGGAACATGGCGGCGTAGTCCCAGCCCAGCCAGCGGCTGCCGCGCCCGAGCAGCCACCACAGCAGGTTGAAGAAGATCGGCGCGTTGGGCTCGGGCGTCAGCTTGTTGGCCGCCAGGTTCGCCGTCGAAAGCTCGCGCAGCCACGAGAAGTACTGCACATGGTCGGGCACGTTGACCATGATGCCCATGAACTGCAGGCCGGGCGGCGTGGTGAGGTAGGCGTAGGCGTACGGCAAGGCCGTGACCAGCAGCACGCCGACGCTGACGGCCGCGACAAATCCCCATTCGGCCGCGGACACGGTGCCGCGCGGCGTAGACGAGCGCGGGGTGTCCATCAGCGGTTGACCGGCTGCGCCACGGTGCCCGCCGTCAGCGGAGCCGCGTGCCGGCGCTCAAACCACCAGGCCGCGCCAGCCGCCAGCACCCACAGCGCGACGAGCGGCAGCAGGCCGGCCGGGCCGCGCAGACCGACGAGGGTGCCGGCATTGCGGGCGATGTTGCCGGCCAGCCAGTTGGGCAGCGCATACTCGACCAGCGGATTGAACAGCGTGTCCGGCGGGAAGGCCTGCTCGGCCAGCGTCAGCGCCCAGGTGGCCACAAATGACCAAGCCAGCAGGAGCACGGCCAGCGCGCGCAGCCAGGCGCGGCCGGCGGCCGCCTGGAACGTCCAGGCCGCGCCCAGCGCCAGGAACGGCAGCATCGGCAGAACGTAGCGCGGCCCGATCGCGAAGCCGCCCCACCACATCACCGACGTGGTATTGAAGAAGTACAGGGCCAGCACCGCCGCCAGCGCCACCGTCAACTCCAGCCGGTCCCGGCCGGAGCGCGCCCAGAGCCAGAAGCCGGGCACGGCCAGCAGCAGCCAGGGCGCGAGCACAAACAGGCCGCGGAACAGGCCGAAGGTGATGCCCCAGGCGGCCTCGACCGTGGGCAGCGACAGGCTCATGAAGCCGGAGTGATGCTGGGTCTGCCACAGCTCGGAGTACTCGTAGCCGAGGTTGAGCGGCCCGCCGAAGATGGCGTTGTTGTAGGCCATCCAGCCGGCCGCGATCACGGCCGCCGAGAGCGTCACCCAGGCCAGGCCGAACGGCTGGCCAAGGCGGTAGAGGCGATAGGCCGTGTACAGGTACAACAGGCCGGTCACCAGCGCCACCGGATACTCGGTGACGACGGCGTAGCTCAGCAGCCCGCCGATGGCGAGCAAGGCCGGGACGCCCAACGGCCGGCGCGCGGTCGAGACCCAGAAGAACGCGCCGAAGAGCAGGGCGGCGGCGAGCTGGTGCCCGTACAGCGTGTTGGCGTAAGCGAAGGCCGGCGTGAGCAGGCCATAGCCCAAGGCCACCGCCAGGCGCGGCCAGCGGCTCTCGGTGAGGCGCGCCAGCCACAGATAGAGCAGCGCCACGAGCAGCGCGGACGGGAAGGCGCCCACAACGGCGGCGATGGCCACCTGGGCCAGGGCGAAGCGCACCTTCTGCGCGTTGACGCCGCTGCCTTCAGCGCGCAGCGTGCCCTGGAAGGCGGCGCTGTTTTCCAGGCGCGCCGTCAGCGCGTCCATACCGGGCAGGCGCCGCAGCGCGGCGTAGACGGGCATCCCCAGAAAGGCCACGCCCGGCGCTTTGTCGCTGTAATAGTGGCCGTTCACTTTGGCGTAGTCCACGGTCGTCCCGAGATAGCGGTCGATCTGGAAAGTGCCGTCGTCGACGACGGCCACCACCATCTTGAGGCGCGAGTCCTGGTTGGGGTCGGCCCAGCGCGGAAAGACGTAGACGTACGTCAGCAGAGACAGCGCGAACAGCACCAGGGCGAGGCGGCGGTCGGTAGAAAATGCGGCGCGCAAGTTAAGCACCTTGAGTGTGGAAGACCAGGGAGGGACCGCGGCGACGCCGACCGGGCCAGCGGCGGGCTAGGCCGGCGCGGGCTGCGGCGCCCCGCGGTAGAGCGCCTCGAGCGGCCGGCAGGCGGCGCGATAGTCGTACGTGGTCTCGATCAGTTGCCGCCCGGCGCGGCCGAGCGCGTCGGCCAGGGCGCGGTCGTTGAGCAGGCGCAGACAGGCCTCGGCAAAGGCCTCCGGCGTGTCCGCGATCAGCACATGCCGCTCGTGCTCGACGGCGATCCCCTCACAGCCCAGCGAGGTGGTCACCAGCGGCAGACCGCGCGCCAACGCCTCCAGGATCTTGACGCGCATCCCCCCGCCCGCCCGCAGCGGCACAATGAAGACGCCGGCCTGCTCCAGGTACAGCTGCGGGTCCTTGACGTAGCCGGTGACGTTGACGCCGTGGCGCGGGCCGTTGAGGGCTAGCAGTTCCTGCGGCGGGCGCGAGCCCACCACGTCCAGGACGGCGTCCGGCCGCGCGGCCCGGATCTGCGGGTAAACCTCGTGGATGAACCACCACATGCCGTCGATGTTCGGCGGCCAGTACATGGTGCCGATGTGCAGGAGGTGGCGCGTCTCCGGGCGGCGGGCCGACACGGGCAGCTCGTCGGTGTCGACGGCGATGGGGATGACGGTGATATCGCGCGGCGCTCCGGCGGCCTCGATCAGCGCGCCCTCGTCCTCGTCGCTCACGGCCAGCACCACGTCGAAGTCGCGCACCAGGCGGCCCTCATAGGCCTTGAGCAGACGCCAATCGCGCTCCAGCAGCAGCCGGCGCGGGCCAGGCCCCATGGTGGCCGCCAGGCGCTTGTACAACAGCCAGAGCGCGTTGTGGGCATCCAGCACGGTGCGCGCACCGCGGACGCGCGCGGCATATTGCGCCATGTTGAGCTGGTCGGCGTGGGCCACGTCGAAGTGGTTTTCGGCCGCCAGCCGGTCCACCAGGGCGCGCATCGCGGCGCGGTCATCGCGCGCCATCATCCACGGCTCACCGGTGGCCAGGCTGCGCGCCAGCGCCAGGCCGTCGGCCAGGGGCGCGCGCTCCATCGGCACGGTGTGCACGGCACGGCAATAGCGGCGCAGGACCTCGACCTCGGCCGATTGGTCACCGCGCACGAATGACACCAGCGTCACGGCGTGATGGCGCGCCAGGTATTTGAGCACGTTCCAGGTCTTGACCTTGGGGCCGCTGTCCGGCGGGTACGGCAAGACCTGCGTCAGCAAGAGGACTTCCATAGTGTTAAGTAAACAAGCAAACGCGCGCGGGTTGGAATAGGCCGAAGGTTGGGGGACTTCGGGGCTATGGGCCGGCAGCCGGCCGCGTCACGCGTTTTTGAGTTTGGCGGCCAGGGTGCTGAGTGAGACCACCGGCCGGCCTAACCGCCCGCCGCTGAGCCGGCGCAGCAGCGTGTGGCCGATTATTTTGAGGGCCGTGAAGACATAGATGAGCGCCTTAAGCGCCTCGGCCGCGCCCGCGCCGTAGTGTTTGCGGAAGAAGCGCACACGGCTGGTATAGAGATCGCCTTCGCGCTCCGGCCGCCGGTTGCGGCTGCTGGCGCCGCCCAGGTGCGTCACGCGGGCCTGCGGGTGATACCACACCTGCCAGCCGGCCCGGCGCAAAGCGTAGCACAGGTCAACTTCCTCGGCGTACATGAAGTAGCCCTCGTCCAGACCGCCGACGGCGGCGTAGGCCTCCGGCCGCACCAGCAGGCAGGCGCCCTCCACGTAGTCCACGGACTGCGGGCCGCGCGCCTCATCCGGGCCGCGGCTCGGGAAATACCGGCCGTAAGCCAGGCGGCCCAGGCCGGACAGGATCAAAAACTCGCGCCCCAGGCTGGGAAACGGCGTGTGCGACGCCTGAAAGGTGCCGTCGGCGTTGCGCAAGTGCGCGCCCACCAGGCCCGCCCGCGGCTGCGCGTCCGCGACCTGCACCAGCGCCTCCAGCGCGCCGGGCTGCAGAAAGGCGTCGCTGTTGAGCAGCAACAGGTAGCGGCCGTGCGCCTCGGCCGCGCCCTGGTTGTTGGCCCGGGCAAAGCCGACGTTGGCGGTGTTGGCGATCAGGCGCGCGCCCGGAAAGCGCGCCCGGGTCATGGCCACGCTGTCGTCGCTGGAGGCGTTGTCCACCACCACCAGCTCCAGACTCAGCGCCCCGGCGTTGGCCTGGGCCGTCGTCAGGCAGCGCTCGAGCAGATCGCGCGTGTTCCAGTTGACGATGATGACCGAGACATCAGGCATGGACCAGCGCTCCGCCGGGCGGCGCCGGCTCGGCCGCCGGCTCGGCCGCCGTCAGCCGGTCCAGCACCAGGATCGTGCCCATGAACAGCCAGGAGTAGACGACGTAGTCAAAGCCGGCGATGGTCTGGGTGTAGGCGAAGGGGAAAAGCCAGTCGCCGAACGCCATCGTGATGAGGCACGAGACTGTGCCAGCGAATCCGACGTTGGCCAGCGCCTCGACGAAATCCCCGCGTCCGCGCACGCGCAGGCATAACCGGTAGCCGATCACGGCCAGCCCGACGAAGTAGATCAGAAACGGGATCACGCCGATGATCCCGACCTGGGCCAGCATATCGACGTAGTTGCTGTGCGTGGCCATGGCGTTGGTCGGGAAGTAGGACATGTAATACGCAGCGTAGCCGGCCGGGCCGGTCCCGAAGAGCAGATGGTCCTTGGTGATCTTCCAGTTCTGGGCCCAGGCCGCCATGCGCGTGCCGCCGCTCTCGGTGTTCTCGTTGCCCAGCGTGCTGTTGACGAAGTCCATGTTCAGGGCGATGACGACGATCACGCCCAGCACCGCCAGGATCCAGGTGCGTTTGGAGCGCATGAACAGGATCACGCCGACGGCCAGGATACCGGGCAGCCAGCCGGCCAGCCAGCTGACGTGCAGGATCAGGCCCCAGAACAAGTACAGGCCGGCCAGGGTGAACAGCAGCGCGCGCGCCCACTGCGGCAGGCGCGGCACGAACAGGGCCAGGCCCAGCGACAACGTGATGACCCACATCGTGAACAGGCCTTCGACGTTGATCGGCAGCCCGGAGACAAGATCAAAGCGCTTGAGCAGGCCAACGCCGCCCGCGAACAACATGACGCCGACCAGCGCCTTAAGCGTGCGCACGTCGTGGACGAAGTTGTTCATCATCAACAGCACGCCGGGCAGGGCCATGTTGACCACGGCCGACGCGATCTGCACGATCATGAAAGAGTTGCTGGCATAGACGAGCGGGTCGCGGAAGACCACGCTCCACCCGACCGCCACCAGGTTGACGGCCATGAAGATCAGGATCGGCGCGTTGAGCGGCGACGGGATCAGCGACAGGCGCCGCTCGACCGTGATCATGCGCAGGATCCACAGGCCGGCGAAGCCCAGCGTCAGCAGCAGGCTGTCCACCAGCCGGCTCTCGGTGCCGGTGGGCAGGCTGACCGGGATGAAGGCGGCCGCGATCAGGATCAGGATCGGCATCCAGTTCCAGCGCTTGATCAGCTCATTCAGGCCGAACACGGCCAGCGGCGCCGCGGCCGCCACCACCGCCAGCCACGGGTCGAGGCGGTCCGCCACCTTAACCGTGGCGAAGCCGAGCGCGGCGGCGCCGCCCAGGACGCCGATGACGGCCGCCACCCGCCACCAGCGCGCCAGGACGCCAGCGCCAGCCGGCAGGGGGTGGCCGGCCTCAACTCGATCCGGGCGTGTCGCCGTCATCAGGGCACCTTGACATCCGGCAGCCGGGTCCGCGGCAGTTCGGCCGGGATCGACCGGGCCGTGGGCACCAGGCGCTCCAGCACAGTCAGCAGCTGCTGGCCGACCGCGCTCCAATCGTAACGGCTCTCCACCAGCCGCCGGCCGTGGCGCACCAGGCGCTCACGCAGATCAGGGTCGCTCAGCAGGCTGAGCACGGCCTCGGCCATCTCGGCCGCGTTGTCGGCCAGCAGATAATCGCGGCCGGGCACCAACTCCAACCCCTCGGCGCCCTTGGCCGTGGCCACCACCGGCGTACCCAGTGCCAGGGCCTCCAGGATCTTCAGGCGGGTGCCGCCGCCCAGACGCAGCGGGACGACGCTGGCCCAGCTGCGGGCCACGGCCGGCCGCACGTCGGCCAGGTAGCCGGTGAAGACGACGCCGGGCTGGCGCGGCAGGCGTTCCACGGGCACGCCGTCCAGCTTGCCGGTGACGTAGAACTTAACCGCCGGGCGCGCGGCCAGAATGCGCGGATAGACCTCGCGCAGGAAATAGTCCACGGCGTCGAAGTTGGCCGAGTAGGTGAGCGCGCCGGAGTAGATGAGCGTATCCGGCTCAGGCGCGCCAAAATCGCCGCTATAGCCGGCCACATCCACACCATTGGGCACCACATCCACGCGCGCCCGGCTGCCGGCGCTACGCAGCACGTGCTCACGTTCGGCCTCGGACACCACCGTGCAGGCATCCAGGTTACTGAGCAGGTAGCGCGTGTAGCGGGACAGCTTCCACCAGGTCAGCCCGGCGCGCAGGCGGCGCCCCAGGGAGTGCGCGCGGGCAAAATGCTCGTAGATCGTGGTCAGCTCCAGCTCTTCCAGCATGCGGACGGCGTTGGGCACTTCCAGAGCGTAGGGCGCCATGTCGATTTCGGACGCCAGCACCAGGTCAAAGGAGTACTCGCGGCAGGCGTGCGCGATCAGGGCGCTCATCTCAAGGTTGTGCGTGTCCACCACCGAACGCGGGCGCGGGTCAAAGAAGCCGCGCAGGGCGCGCCAGCTCCAGGGCTGGAAGGGCGTGTACAGGACCGTGTCCACCTGCTGGCAGACGGCGCGCACGGCCGCCCAGCGCTCGGCGCTCACCGGCTCGGACGTGAACGACACCAGGTGGACCACATGCCGCGCCGACAGCTGCTTGAGCAGGTTGAAGACGCGCAGCTTGGAGCCGTTATCGGCCGGGTACGGGAACCAGCGCGAGAGGAAGAGGAGGCGCAAGCAACCTTACTCCTGGCGCCGGGCAAGCGCCCCAGGACAGATAGATACCGGTGACAGAGGACGCCGGGCCATACGCTACGGCTTCGGCCGGGCGACGTGGCTGAGCGTCCGGTCAGACGCGTCGGTCTTCCACAGGGAGGCGTCGGCCTTGCCCCAGCGGCGCTGGACGGCGTGCAGCAGGGCGTAGCCCGTGGCGCGGGCGTGCTCAGGCCGCCCCGCCCGGCGGTGGCCGTAGATGCCGCGCACCGCGCCGCTCACGGCGCGCCAGACCGCCAGCGGCTTGTGCTGGACCGGCGTATGCCGCACAAAGAAGCGCAGCCGGTTGCGGGTGACGTAGTACAAGGTGGAAGGCCCGAAGCCGCTCCAGTGGATGGGCGCCTTGTGGCGCATGCGGGCGGCCGGCTCGAAGTGGACCCGGAAGCCGGCCTGGCGCACACGCGCGCACCAATCGGTCTCCTCGAAATAGATGAAGAAGGTCTCGTCCAGCACGCCGGCGCGCTCGATGGCCGCGCGGCTGATCAGCAGGCCGCAGCCGTTGATGAAATCGACCGGGCGGGCCGGATACTGGCCCTGATCGACCTCGCCCATGCCGACGTTGACGGCGTCCGCGATCGGCCACAGGACGCGCCCGCCGGCCGAGCTGATGACCTGGCCGGGATCGAAGGTGTACACCATCGGCCCGACGACGCCGATGGCGGGGTCGGCGGCGGCCGCCTCCATCAGGCGGTCCAGACAATCCGGCTCCACCAGCGTGTCCTCGTTCAGGACAAACACCCAGTCGGCGCCCTGCTGCAGGGCCAGGCGGATGCCGACGTTGTTGTTGCCGGCATAGCCCAGGTTCTCGCGCAGGCGCTCGATCTGGACCTGCGGGTAGCGGGCCTGAATGGCCTCGACTGAGCCGTCGGTGGAGCTGTTGTCCAGCACCAGGATGTGATGCGGCGCGTAGGTCGACTGCGCCAGCGACGCCAGGCAGTTGAGCGTATCGTCACGCCGATTGGTGTTGAGGACAACGGTGGTGATGCGCGGCCGGGCCATGCGGGCTCTCCGTTACGCCTTGGCCCAGCTGGGCGGCAGGTTCTTGGGGACTTCGATGTTTTGGAACACCGGCGTGCTGCGCGCGCCGTGCTCGCGCACCCAGGCCGCCATGCGGGCCAGGCCGGCCTCCAGCGTGAAGCCAGGGCGCGCGTCGAAGAACTCGGCCACTTTGGCGTGGCTGGAGTAGGCGTGGACGACCTCGTTGCGGGCCGGCAGGTGGACGAGGTTGAGCGGCGCCCCCATGGCCTCGGCCACGCAGCGCGCCAGCGTGTTGACGCTGTAGGGCACGTCCGCGCCGATGTTGAAGACCTCGTTGTAGGCGCGCGGCACCTGCACCGAGCGGGCGATGATGGGCGACACGTCTTTGACGTACGAGAATGCCCGCGTCTGCTCGCCGTCGCCGAAGACGGACATCGGCTCGCCCTTGAGGATCTGGTTCATGAAGATGCCGACGACGTTGCGATAGCGGTCGGCGATGTTCTGGCGCTCGCCGTAGACGTTGTGCGGCCGGAAGACGATGGCGTTCAGGCCGAACATGTGGTGCGCGGCGCGCAGGTCCAGCTCCACCGCCAGCTTGGAGACGCCGTACGGGTCCTCCGGGCTGGGCATCAGGTCCTCGGTCATCGGCAGCTGGTTGGCGCCGTAGACGGCGATGGACGACGTGAACACGAAGCACTTGACGTCGTGCAGGACCGAGGCATTGATCAGGTTGACGCTGCCAACCAGGTTGGTCTCGTAGTTGAAGCGGCGGATGAAGTGGCTGAGGCCTTCGGCCGCGTAGGCGGCCAGGTGGTAGACGTAGTCGAACCGGTGCTGGGCGAACAGCCGGTTGACCAGGTCCACATCGGCGATGCTGCCGTGGACGAACTCGGCCTGCTCGGACACGTTGCTGCGATAGCCGCCGCTCAGGTCATCCAGGGCGACCACGTCATAGCCCAGCGCCAGGAGATCATCCACCACGTGCGAACCGATGAACCCCGCGCTGCCGGTTACCAGGACTTTAGTTGTCACGGATTGAGGTTACTCCATCTCGTTGAAGGCTGCCGGCCCCAACGCCCGCGCAGGGCGTCACGGAGCGCCCACTGGGTGGCCCGGGCGTGGGCGGCACGGCGGTTGAGGATGTGCCGGACGATACCGCGCAGGGCTCCCGAAAAGGCATGGGCCAGGACCAGCCATTTCCACGGCGCCGGCGCATGCCGGGCGCAGAAGAGCAGGCGGTTGCGCGTCACATAGTAGAGCGTGGTCGGCCCAAGCTCACGATAGTGGATGGGGGCCTTGTGCCGCATCTGAGCTGACGGCTCGAAGCGCACTTCCAGCCCGGCCGCCCGCACTCGGTAACACCAGTCGGTCTCTTCCCAGTACATAAAGAAGCGGCCGTCGAGCAAGCCAACTCTCTCAAGGGCGGTCCGGGTGATCATCAGGCCGCAGCCGTTGATCCAATCCACCGGGCGGGCCGGATGCTGGCCCACATCGACTGCGCCAGCCCCGATGTTATAGGCGTCGGCGTTTCGCCAGTCTACCACGCCGCCGGCGGAAAAGATTATGTGACCTTCGTCCCATGTATAGACCATGGGGCCAAGGATGCCCGCGCGCGGGTGCGCCTGGCTGGCCTGCACCAGCTTGGCGACACAATCCGGCTCGACGGTGGTGTCGTTGTTGAGCACGAAGACCAGATCCGCGCCGCGTTCCAGCGCCGCGCGCAAGCCGACGTTGTTGCCTTCGGCGTAGCCGAGGTTGGCGCCGGTCTCGATCAGGTGGGCCTCCGGATAGCTCCGGCGCACGGCCGCCACCGTGTGGTCGGTGGAGGCGTTATCCACCACGATGACTTCGTAATTGGGGTAGTCCAGGCGGCGCAGGGAGTCCAGGCACGTCAGCGTCAGGTCGACGCCGTTATAGCACAGGACGAGGAGCGCGACACGCGGCAGCATGGCAAGACGGCAACGGACTCAGGCCGGCCAGCGCAAGGCTTGGTGATAGCTTTCCAGGAGGCGGCCGGCCGTCTTCCCCCAATCGAACTGCGCGGCCCGGGCGAAGCCCAGCGCGCGCAGACGGTCGGCCTCGGCCGGGTCCGGCAGCAGCCGCGTCAGGTGCGCGGCCAGGGCGGCGTCGTCCTCGGCGTCCATGAGCAGGGCGGCCCCGCCGGCCACCTCCGGGATGGAGCCGCGCGTCGACGCGATCACGGGCGCGCCGCACGTCATGGCTTCCAGGATCGGGAGGCCAAAGCCCTCGATCCAGGACGGGAAGACGAAAACCTCCGTCTGACTGTAAAGCGCGATCAGGTCTTCCCGCGAGGGCCGGATGAGCAGGCGCGCCTGACCGGCGGCGACGGCCTCGTGAATGACGGCCGGCGGGTCGGGACGACGCGAGAAGAATACCATCTGGCGGCCAGCGCGCAACGCCTCCGGCAGGCGGCGCCAGGCGCGGACGAGGACGCCCGGGTTCTTGATGCCGTCGGCCAGCACAAAGCGCTCGGGCACGGCCAGGCGGGCCCGGACCTCGGCCAGCCGGGCCGGATCGGTGACGCGGCGCAGGTCCGGCGTGGGCGCGTGGTGCACGGCCACGATCCGGTCGACGGCGAAGCCGCTGTAGCGCGCGATCTGCTGGCGCGCATACTCAGACACGGTCACCAGCAAGTGCGCGCGGCGCACGGCCGCCGTGGAGCAGGCGTGCAGGTACGTCATCATCCCGACGGTGCGCGCGTCCTTGCGGTGGCCCTTGACGATCTCCCACCACGGCATGACGTTGATCTCATCGTGCAGGGTGATGACCGACCGCGCCCCCGGCGGCGCGAAGCCGTAGTTGGCCGGGAAGTGGGCCACGTCCAGTTGATCGCGCGCCATCCAGGCCCGCAGCGTCCACAGGTCGTTCTGGAAGCTGGACAGGCCGTTGCGATAGGGCAGGACGCGGACGGTGACGTGCGCGGGCAGGTCGGTCAGCTCAAACGGGCGCTTGGCGTCCGCGTACAAGAAGACGCTGTGCGCGCCGGTCTGGGCCAGCAGGGCCGGCACAAAGTGGCGCAGGTAGGTGTGCACGCCGCCGACCAGGCCGTGCGACAGGTAGCGGACGTCGATGCCCAGGCGCATGGGTCAGGCGCTCTCCGGCGCGGACTGGTGCTGCTGACGCACCTGCTGGTAGACGCGCTCCAACTCCTGCATCTCCTCGGCCACGCTCTTGATTGGGCTGATGCCGGCGCGCAGGCGCGGGAGCAGTTCCGGCTCCTCCACCAGCCGGCGCAGGCAGCGCGCCAGGTCGGCGGCGTCGCCGGGCGCGAAGCGCAGGCCGTCCACGCCGTCGTTGACCAACTCGGCCATACCGCCCAGGTTGGAGACGAGAACCGGAACGCGATGGGCGAAGGCCTCCAGGATCACGTTCGGGCTGTTCTCGTACCACACCGACGGCACGACGATCACGTCCAGCTCGCGCAGGATTTTGCTCAAGGCGGCCTGGCCCTGGTAGGGGCCGGCCAGGTGCAGGCGGGCATCACCCGCGGCCAGGCGGCGCAGCCGCTCCACGTATTCTGGAAAGGCCTGCAGCCCGCCGTAGACGCGCACCGCGAGCGGCAGGTCCGGCAGTTGGCGGGCGGCCTCCAGCAGGACGTGCACGCCCTTGTGGGCGGCCACCTGGCCCAGGTAGCCGATGCGCAGCCCGGGCTTGGCTGGCGGGATCGGGTCGGCCACCGTCAGGCCGGGAAAATCGCGGCCCTGGCGCACGAAGACCAGCCGCTCCGGAGCCACGCCGGCCTGGATGAAGGTCTGGCGCAGGAATTGGGAGCGGCTGATGAGGGCGTCGGCGTGATTGAGCGAGTCGTTCAGGAAAGCCTGCCGGTCGGCGATCAGCTGGGTCCGGTCACGCCGGCTGTCCCAGAAGGCCTGCGCCAGGCTGGGCGCCAGGCGGCCCAGCCAGCGGTAGCGGCGCGCCTCCTCGCCCAGGCAGCGGGCGCAGGCGGCCGGGTTCACCGGGATCGTGGAGAGTTGGCCATCGGAGCGCAGCAGCGAGAGACGCCGGCACAGGAACCAGAAGTCCATCAGGCTGACCACCACCGGCACGCCGGCGGCGCGCGCCACGCGCACGGCCCGGCCCGTGATCAGGTAGCCGCCCATCAGGTGGAAGATGTCTGGCTGGAACTCCGCCAGCAGCTCGCGCAGGTGGTCGCCGATCCAGGTGTTGTCAAACTCCCAGCGCTCCGGATCCGGCGCGGACGAGAGGTCAAAGATCAGGCGCCGGACAGGCAGACCGTCGTAGGTGTCGTCCACCCAGGTGAGCGTCCCCGGCGGCGCGGCGCCGCGGTCGATGCGCTCCACACACAGGATGCGCACGGTATGGCCATCCGCGCGCAAGGCCTGGGCCGTGTTGTAGGCTTCCCACTCCGCGCCGCCCGTGTAAGCCGGGGGGAAGTGATGGACGGCCAGCAAGAGCTTCATTAACCAACCTCCCCCGAACGCAAGCCCTTGGCAAAGCGCACTTCATCTTGGCCGATAACGCGCAGCACCACGAGCAGGCCGGCATAGACCACGGCCCCCAGCGCCACGCTGGCCGGCCACGGCCAGTCGGCGCGCACCACCAGGACCAGGCCCGCCATGACCGCGGCGGCCAGGGCCGGGCGCAGCACCATGGCGCCCCAATCCAGCTCGCGGAGCAGATCGCGCAGCAGCCACAGGTATTGCGTCACCAGGATCGCTTCGGTGACCACCGTCATCACGGCCGCGCCCATGTAGCCGTAGATCGGCACCAGCACCAGGTTGGCGGCCACGTTGCAGGCCGTGCTGATCAGCACCGACCGCGCCACGTAGCGCTCCTTGCCCGCGATCAGGACCACGTAGCCCAGGAACTCGGACGCGTACATGAGCGGCACGACCCAGATGATGATGGCCAGGGCCGGCGCGGCGCCGGCGTACTTGTCGCCGAACAGGAAGGGCACCAGCTGATCAGACAGCGCCCAGATACCGGCCGCGATGGGCAGCGCCATCACCATCAGGTAGCGCAGGGCGCGAGCGTAGATGCGCGGCAGGCTTTCCGGGTGGGTGGCCGCCTGGCGGGTGAGCGACGGATAGAGCGCGGTATTGAAGGCGTTGGACAGGATGGCGGCTGAGAAGACCAGGTTATAGACGGCGTTGTACAGGCCCGTCTCCGCCTGGCTGCGGTAGGTCAGCAGGACGCTGTCGAACTTATAGGACAGGCCCAGCGCGAAGCCGATCAGGCCGAAGGGCAGGCTGGCCCGCACCAGGGGCCACCACTGGCGCGGGTCCGGCCGCGCCGGGCGCAGGCCCAGCTTCCGCACGCCGCGCCAGCACGTCCACGTCATCAGGCTGACGCCGATGTGCCCGGCCACGATCAGGCCGTAGTAGCCGATCCCGCGCCAGAGCACCACCGCGCCCAGCGCCACAAAGACAAGTTGATTGAGGACGCGCGAGCCGGACGACAGGTCGACGCGCTCGAAACCGCTCAGGACCGCCTCGCTGGTGCCCTGCACCGCGTACAAGACCAGACCCAGCGAGCTCAAGGCGATGGCGCCGACCATGTCCAGCGGCTGGCCGGTGAGCCAAGCCATCACCACCAGCAGCCCGGCCGTCACCACGGACAGCGTCAGGCGCAGCGTCAGGACGTTGCCGTACAGCCGCTCAACGCGCTGCCGGCCGTCCGCGGCGTCACGCCAGCGCGCCACCTCGCGCACGGTGTAGATGCTCAGACCCAGGTCGCTGAAGATGGCAAAGACGGCGCCGAAGGCCAGCACACCCGTGTACTGACCGTAGACGCCCGGCCCCAGGTTGCGGACGACCATGACCGTGAACAGGAAGGAGAGCGCCTTGATGGCGAACTGGGCGGCGACGCCGACCGCCGAATTGCGCAGAACCGTGGAGGAAAGTTTCTTCATGCCGTGATATGCGTTCCGGGCGCCCGGCGAAGACCGGCCAGGCTACAGGGTAGTGTGCCCGGCCCCTTGCCCCTCAACAACCCGCCAATAGTACTACGCCGCTCTGTTTTGGTCTGAACTGGGAATTAAGTCGGGTGACGCTCAGCCCCGGCCAGCGGGGCGCGGATCAGGTCCGGCCGGGCGCCGGCGCAGCAGCCGCCGGATCGCGTCCCACTCGCCCGGCTCGAGCAGACGCAGCACCCAGACCAACCCGGCGTACACCAGGCCGCCCAACGGCAGCAGCACCCACAACGTCTGGGCGCCGCTTAACACCAGCACGCCGCCCATCAACGCCGACGCCAGGGCGATGCGCGCCATGAGCCCGCCGACGGCCGGCAGCCGCAGCTTGCGCCGGAGCAGAAAGAAGAACTGGAGCGCGCCGATCAGGTCGGTCACCACCGTCACCAGGGCCGCGCCCACCACGCCGAAGCGCGGGATGGCATAGGCGTTGAGGAGCAGGTTGGCGACGGCGTTCAGGCCGTAAATGCGGGCGGCCGCCTTTTCCTCGCTCACCACTGTGGTCATGTTCCCGCAGAAGGAGGCGTACATCAGCAGCGGCACGTCCCACACCAGCACCTGCAGCGCCACGGCCGCCGGCAGGGTCGACGGCGCATACAGCAGGCGAATCAGTGGGAAGGCCACCAGCATCCCGCCGACGGCCGCCGGCAGCGAGATCAGCAGGATGAATTTGAAGGAGCGGTAATACCAGCGCTCCACCTGGGCGACATCGTCCACATAGGCGCGCGCCAGCGACGGCACCATGGCGATGCTGAAGCTGGAGAGCAGGCCGACCACGGAGAAGATCAGGTTGTAGGCTACGCGGTACCAGGCGACGTAGTTCTCGGGCACCGTCCAGGAGAGCATGACCGTGTCAATGCTGAAGGCGATGACCAGGGCCAACGAGATCAGGCCGAAGGGCAGCCCGTGGCGCAGCAGCGTCGGCCAGACGCGCGGCGTGATCTGCGGCCGGAACGACAGCAAGCCATGCCGCCGGGCCGCCCATCCGCCGTAAGCCAGCGGCGGCAGCATGGCCGCCAGCCCCACGCCGATCAGGACCGTGAAGCCCCAACCCGCCAGCAGCACGCCGCCCCCCAGCACCATGAAGGCCACCTGGCCCACGATCGTCATGGCCGTCACGTCGCCGAAGCGCTCGTGCGCGGTCAGCAGCGTTTCCAGCGGCGCCGTGAACGCGGATAGGACGAACGTCCACGTGTACAGGAAGACGCCCAAGACCAGGGGCGCGCTGTAGCCGGCGGCCCGGGCGCCCAGCGTGATGCCGACGATGCCGACGCCGGCCAGCAGCAGGCGCAAGGCCACCAGGTTCCAGAACAGCGCCGCCGCCCGGCGGCGGTCCTGGGCGATGGCGCGCATCACATATTGGGAAACGCCGAGCTCGGCGAAGATGCTGAACAGGCCCACCCAGGCCTGCACGATCGAGTACTGGCCGAAGCTGTCATCACCCAGGCGCCGGACGACGTACACGCTGAACAGAAAATTCAGCGCCTTGAGCGTGACGCTGCCCAGGGTGATGATGAGGGCGTTGCGGAAGATCGTGCGGCCGACCGAAGCGGGGCCGGCCGGAGGCTGTGCGTCATTCATGGGCGTCCGCCTGGCGGCCACCCGGCGCCGTCAACTCCTGGTAGATCAATTCCAGGGCGTGCATCTCGTCGGCGAGGGCCTTCACCGGCGGGGCCTGGGCGCGCAGGCGGCGCAGGAGGTCCGGCTCGGTGAGCAGCCGCGTCAACTGGCGGGCCAAATCGTCGGCATCGTTCAGGCGGAACAACAACCCGTCCACCTCGTGCCGGACCAGTTCGGACATGCCGCCCAGGTCGGTGGTGACCACGGGCACGCGCGCGGCCTGCGCCTCCAGGATCACGTTCGGGCTGTTCTCATACCAGCGCGAGGGCACCACCAGCACGTCCAGGCCGGCCAGCACCGGCCAGACCTGGGCGGCCGTGTAGCGGCCGCGCCACTCCAGCCAAGGGACCTCGCCGAAGCGGTGCTGGAGCGACCGCATATAGGCCGGGTCCTCGGCCGTGTCCCCGTACAGCGCTAACGTCAGCGGAAAGCCGGCGGCGGTGAGCTGGCGCGCAGCCTCGATGAGCAGGTCCACGCCTTTGTGGGCCTTGATCTGGCCCGAATAGCCGATGGTGAAGACGGACCGGGGCGGCGCCTCAGCCGTGGGCGCCGGATTCGCCGGCAGCACCAGGCCCTGCCGCATCAGCCGCAGCTTGTGCGGCGCGACGCCGGCCTGCTGATACTGATCCAGCAGAAAACGGGACGGGCAGATCAGCACGCTCGCCCAATCCAGGGCTTCGTGCAGGCTCACGCGCCGCGCCTGCACCTGCGCCCCTGACACCGGCAGCCAGGGCAGCCGATCACCAGCCACGCGCCAGATGGCGTCGGCCAGGCCGCGCAACCAGCGCGCCGGCAGCCGGAAGAGGCGGCGCTCCTGGGCCAGGCAGCGCACACAGCCGAGCGCATCTTCCGGCGGGCGCGGGCACAGCGAGCCGTCGCTGCGCAGCAGCGTGATGTGCGGACACAGAAACCAGAAATCGGTTAAGGTGACGACGATGGGCACGCCGGCGCGGTGGGCGGCCCGCAGCGCCCCGGCCGTCATCAGGTAACCGCTGATCAGGTGAAAGACGTCCGGGCGAAACTCGGCCAGGGCGGCCGCCACGCGCTCTTCCAAGATTTCGTTGTCGTACTGCCAGTGCCAGCGGTCGGAGAAGGCGTGCGCGTCAAAATTCAGGCGCCGGATGACCAGGGCGGCTTCGTGGGCGTCCTGGTAAGCCGGCTCGGCGCGGTCAATCGACTCGACGCCCATGAGCTCGACGGCATGCCCCTGCCCGCTCATCCAGCGGGCGGTCCGCAGCGCGCGGTTCTCGGCGCCGCCCGTGTGGGTGGGCGGCAGGTGGTGGACGGCGTAGAGTAGTCTCATCGTCCGTGGCGGCCTTCCTTATGATGGCCCGCTGCTGCCGGCGCCAAGACGGCAGTTTGGGACCAGGCGGTTTCAAGCGTCATACAAGCTCCGCAGCATCATCTCGTAGGTGATCAGCGGCGCGATCTTGCCGATGGTCCATTGTTCCTGGCCGGAGACGTGGCGGGCCATCAGGGCGCGCAGGCTCCGCGGCTCGAACAGGCCGCGCTCGGCCACGCGCCGGTCGAACAGGATGGATTCCGCCCAGGGGCGCAGCTCGCCGCGCAGATAGGCTTCATAGTCGGCGTACAGGGTGTGGCGGGCCGGAAAGAGGCCCGGCCAATGGCGCTGCGCCCGGTGCCGCACCTTGGTGACCAGGCCATGCGCGCTGCGCAGCCAACTCCGGGAGGTGGGCAAAAGTTCGTCGTAGTTATAGGGGATCAGCGCCAGCGCCGGCGTCTCGCGCTGCAGGACCGCCCGATACAAAACCCGGTCGCCGCGCAATTCGGACGGCAGGGAGTACAGGAAGTCGAACAGTTGATAATCGAAGAACGGAAAGCGCACTTCCACGTGCGAACGATAGAAGGCCATCATGTTGTGCGTCAGCCGGCCGCAGTGCTGACGCACGTAGAACAGCTCCGCGCGAATATCCGGGCGCAGCCCCAGGTAGGGCCGCAGCGCCTCTCGCAACGAGTCGAACGCCGCCCCTTGCAGCTGCCGGCGCAGCGCGGGCGGGTACAGGATCTGCTCCTCGGCCTCGGTGAGCCCCGGCCACGTGCAGACCTGATTGAAGAGCTCAAACAAGTACGTGGTCAAGGCCAGATCGTCGGCGGCTCGGATCTGCCGCGGCTCAATGCTGCCGCCGTAGCCCATCACGGTGCCGCCGTCCCAGCCGCTCAGGTTGACGTCGATCCAATCGCGCGCAGCATCCAGGGTGCTGATCCCGTGCGCGTGGACCCAGCTATGGAAGCCCTCGGTCAGCGCCAGATGCCGGTCCACATAGTCCAGCACCCACTGACCCGTGGGAAGGTCAAACCAATGGTGCTGGCTGCCCATCGCGCGCGCGATCCGGGCGGCGTAATGCACGTCGCGCGAGTTGGCGGCGCCGTACGTCAGCGAGGTAACCGGCCGGCGCGTCGTCAGGCCGAGCAGGATGCGCGAGTCCAGGCCGCCGCTCAGGTAGACGCCCGGCCGCAGGCGGTCGCCGGACAAACGCTCCACCGCCCGCCGCAGCAGGCGGCCCGTTTCGACGGCGGCGTCCGCAAAGCTCAAATTGGGGCGGTGCGGCAGGTCATTCGGCGACCAATACTGCGACCGCGCCATCTGTCCGTCAGCCAGGTCGTATTCCAGGATCACGGCCGGCTCGAGCTGTGCCACGCCCTCAAAAAAAGTCCGCGTCCCGAGGAGATGCTGGAAACGGACATACTCGGCCAGCGCAACCAGGTCCAGGGTGCGGGGCTGGTCCGGGGCGCACAACACGCCCTTGACCTCCGGCGCGAAGAAGAACCAGCCCGGCCCGTGGGCCAGGTAGGTGGGATACAGCCCAAAGCGGTCGTTGGTCAGCAGCAGCCGTCGCCGGCGCACATCCCACACGGCGATGACAAAAGCGCCCTCCAGGTTCTTGGCAAACGCGGGGCCGTCGGCCGCGTAGCGCTCCAGCGCCCACTGCTCGGGCGCCGCCACGATCGTCTGATCCCGGTAGAACTCCCCGGCCAGGACGAGCGCCACCGACCGGTCGGCGTTCCAGACCGGCTGCGGCTCCGGGTTCAGGAGCCCGATGCCGAGGCGCCCCAGCCCCACGCCGGCGGCCGGGTCCGCCCAGGTCTCGCACTGGTACCAGGGCTGGTGGCGCATCCGCGCGCCCATCGTCGTCAGCAGCGGGGCCAGCGGCCAGCGCAGCCGGGTGTCGACGACGCCGAAGACGCCGCTCATGGCCGCTGCTTCGCGCCGGCGGCGCGCCCCAGTCGCAGCCAGCGGCGGGCCAGCCGTTTGGCGTCGCGGCGCCAGGAGAGTTGCAGCCGCTCCCAATCCGGGCGGCGCGGGTGGCGGACGCGCACCTCCAGCAGCGTGGGACCCGGCGCGGCCAGCGCGGCCTGCAGCGTGCCGGCCAGGTCCGCGCCGGAGGCGGCGTAGCGCAAGCCGAAGCTGCGCGCCAGGAGGCTGAAGTCCGGCGTGGCCTGATCCACCGCCGTGGCGACGCCGAAGGTGGCCTCCTGAGCGGCGCGGATGAAGCCATAGCCGCCGTCGTTGAGCACGATGAAGAGCACGTCGACGCGTTCCCGCACGGCCGTCAGGATATCGAAACCGCTCATCGCAAAACCGCCATCCCCGACAATCGCCGCCACGCGGCGGCCGGGGCAGGCCAGGGCCGCGCCGATGGCGGCCGGCACCGCGAACCCCATGGCCTGGTAATCGCTCGGGCACAGGAAGGTGCGCGGCCCCAGCACCCGCCAATACTGCTTGGTCAGGACTTGATTGTAACCAGAGTCGGTCACCAGCAGCGCGTCGTCCGGCAGGGCCTGGCGCAGCGCGCCGTAGAACTCAGCCGGCGTCCCGGCGGCCGCGCCCAACTGGAACACGGCCGGCCGGCGCTGGGCCTGGCGCGCCGCCTGAAGCCCGCGCGCGGCGGCGATAGCGGCGGCCAGTTCCGGATCGGCCGGCCGAGCCGGCAGGCGCGCCAGGAGGGCCTCGGCCAAGGCGCGGGCATCCGCCGTGAGGGTCAGCTCGGCCGGGTAGTTGTGGTGGAAGACCGCGGGCGAGGCGTCCACGTGGATCAGCGGCGCGCGCAGCCGCAGGTGGTAGCTGTCGGTGCCGAGGTCGGCGAAGCGCGTCCCCAGCGCCAGGATCAAATCGCACGTATCCAGGACGGCGTTGACGGCCGTCGTGCCGCCCGGACCCCAGCCGAAGCCGAGCGAGAGCGGATGATCCTCGCGCAGACAGCCGCGGCCGGAGAGCGTGGTGAAGACCGGCGCCGATAGGCGCTCGGCCAGCGCCGGCACGAGCGGCGCCGCGCCGAACGCGCCCTGCCCCACCACCAGCCCGATACGCCGGGCCAGGCCCAGGCGCGCGAGCAAGCCGTCCAGGGCTGCCGCCGCCAGCGAGGCCGGCGCCGCCGGCGCTGGCGGCGCCGCGGGGTGGTGCGCGCGTCCGGCGAGCGCGTCGGCGGAGATGTCCAGGATCACCGGACCGGGCTCACCGGCCAGGCTCAGGTCGAAGGCGGCGGCCAGCAGCGCCGACAGTTCCGCCGGGGCCCGCGCCGCCCAGACCGCCTTGGCCACCGGCGTCACGACGTCCATTTGCGGAATCTGGTGGATCTGATAACGCCGCGGCAGGTCGAAGCGGACGTTGGTGACCAGGCCGATCAGCGGACATGAGTCCAGGTGCGCCTCGGCGATGGCCGTCAGCGCGTTGGTCAGCCCGGGCCCTGGCACGGTGACAAACACGCCCGGGCGCCCGGTGGCGCGGGCATAGCCGTTGGCCAGGAACCCCACGCCCAGCTCGTGCGCGGCCGTCACCACGCGCACACCCCGGCAGCGCAGGGCCTCGAACAGATCCAGGTTGTGCAGGCCCGGGATGCCAAAGACCACGTCTACACCCCGTCGCTCCAGCTCCAGCGCCAGCCATTCTGCGCCTGAACGCGTCTTCATCGCTTCCCCCCTGAGCACAGTCCCAGTGGACAGGATGACGGCGAGCCCATCGAGGTGGTCTCCCCGGCATCAGGCCGCATCGCAAAAGCGGCGCAGCAACAGCTCGAGCGTCATGATCGGCGCTATTTTGCCGATCATGTTCGGCTCCAGCCCGGACATCTGCCGGCGCCAGAGCGATTCCAGAAAAGCCGGCGCCAGCAGGCCGCGCCGGCGCAGCGCCTCGCCGAACAGCAACGCCTGGCCCCACGCCCGCAAGTCGCCGCGCAGCCAGCTCTCATAGTCCATGTACAGCGAGCCGTATTCCGGGAAGAGCGGACGCGGCAGGTGATGATTCACGAAGTGCTCGGCGCGGTGGAGCAGCGCGGCGAGGCGCTGGGTGGTCTCGGAGCCCGTCACCGGCAGGTCGTCTTTGTCATACGGGATGCTGGCCAGGTGCGGCAGGCGGTCCACGATGACGGCGCGGCGCAGCTTGCGCTTGAACAGGAAAGCCGGCGGCAGCGCATACACGAAGTCCAGGTAAGCATCGTCAAAGAACGGGTAGCGCTGTTCGAGGTGCGACCGGTTGAAGACGGTGTAGTACTGGTACAGGCGCCGGTCGGCCTGGAACGAGAAGTGGATCGTGCGCTGATGATACGAGAGATGCGCCACCCGCTGCACTTCGGCGCGTAGCGACTCGTAGGCGCGGCCGCGCAGGCGTCCGGCGACGGCGGGCGCGTACAGCTCGGCCTCGTCCGCCTCATCCAGCGACGGCCAGGTGGTGTCGTGCAGCAGCGCGCGGTAGAGCCGGCCCAGGTAGGCCAGCTCGTCCGGCGCCGCGTACAGCGCCGGGTCTTCCCAGTTGAGCTCAGCGCCGTGCAGGCCGGTCAGGTTCACGTCCATCAGGTCGCGGGCCTGCGGCAACAGGCTGATGCCGTGGGCGTGGATCCAACTGTGAAAGCCTTCGGTCAGCGTCAGGTGAAAGTCGGCGTGCGCGGGCACCCAGGTGCCGTCGGTGACCGCGCTGAAGTGATGGCGGGTGCCGGCGCGGGCGGCCAGCCGGCCGGCGTAGATGACGTCGCGCGATTGGGGATGGCCGTAGGTAAGCGTCGTGATCGGCAGGCGGTCCGGTTCCAACAACCCCAGGATGACGCGTGAATCCAGCCCGCCGCTCAGGTACATCCCCAGGCGCAGCGAGGTGGCGCTCAACCGGTCCACGGCCGTTTTCAGACGGGCGCCGGCCTCACGGACCGCTGTCGCGAAGTCGATGGCCGCCGGCTCGGCCGGCAGCCGGCTGAAGTCCCAGTACGGCGTCAGGGTCAAAGCGCCGTCGCGCAGGTTGAACTCCAGCAGCGCGGCGTTCGGCAGCAGCTGCACGCCCTCGAAGAAGGTCTTGGCGCCGAGCAGCAGCTGGAAGCGCAGATATTCCGCCAGGGCCGTCTCGTCGAGCACCGGCCGCACGGCGGGGTCGCACAGCACGCCTTTCAGCTCAGGGGCGAAGACGAGCCGGCCGTGAGCGTGGGCATAGTAGAGCGGATACAAGCCGTGCCGATCGTTGGCCACCAGCACTGTCTGGCGCCGGCGATCCCACACGGCCAGCAGGAAGGCGCCCTGCAGTTCGGCCGCGAAGTGCGGGCCGCGGCGCTGGTAGAGGCGCAGTGCCAACTCCGGGTCGCTGTCGTCGCGCAACTGGACGCCGTCGGCCTGCAGCGCGCGGCGCACAGCGCCGGCATTGGAGAACTCCCCGCGCAGAAAGACGGCGACCGTGCCGGCTTCGTCCTGGACGGGCTGCGGCGCGGCGTTGAACAGGCCAATCCCCAGACGCCCCAGGCCGACGCCGGCCGCCTCGTCGCACAGGGTCTCTACCTGAAACCACGGGCGGTGCGCCATGCACCGGCCCATCTGCGCCAGCACCGCGGCCAGAGGCTGGGCGCGGCGGCTGTCCAAGATCCCGAATACGCCGCTCATCGGTTTACTCGTCTAACTGGCTGAAAACGCTCAGGCCGCGCTGGGCTCTTCCTGGATGCGCTGCAGGGTCTGGCCGAGGGTGAGCTCGGCGAAGCGGTCGGCGGCGGCGCGGCGCACCGCGGCCGGCGCGTCGGGCTGCTGGTGATGGGCGCGCCAGGCCAAGCGCCGCCAGACGCCGTCGAGCGCCTGGCCGCGGATCACGCGCGCCACCCGGCTCATCAAGTCGCCGGGCTGGGCTGGGGTCTGGCCCAGGCTGTCATGGTTGCGCCAGGCCAGGGCACGGGCCGCGGCCAGCACGCTCACCTGCGAGGCCTGGGCGCCCGCCAGCAGTTCGTGGACGACCTGGGCGAAGGTGGTGGTCACCAACCGGCGCGCATCGTCCAGGTCAAAACCATCGCTCAGCATGGCCGAGGCCAGGATGCCGCCGCAGTTGGCGACGAAATCCGGCAGCACCAGCACGCCGCGCGCCAGCAGACGCTGCTCGGCGTCGGCGGTGACCGGGACGTTGGAGATCGGCACCAGCCAACGGGCCTGCACCTGGTCGGCGTTACCGGCGTGGATGACGCCCGGCCGCGCGCCGGGGATGACCACATCGACCGGCCAGGTGAAGAGCTGCTCCGGCGCCAGCGGCTGGCCGCCCGGATAGTAGCGCACCAGGCTGTCGCCGTGCACGGCCTTGAGCGCCAGCAAGCGGCGCACATCCAGGCCGGCCTCATTGGCCAGCGCGCCCTCCAGCGTAGACAGGGCCACGATCCGCGCCCCGGCCTCGGCCAGGAACTGGGCGATCTGGCTGGCGACCTTGCCAAACCCCTCCAGCGCCACCCGCTGGCCGGCCAGGCTGCCGCCCGTGAATTGGACGGACTGGCGCAAGGTCTCGAAGACGGTCAGCGCGGTGACGTACGAACCGTCGATCTGCTTCTCAGGCAACGGCCGGCCGGCGCCGCGCATGATGGCGCGCAGATCGTCCAGGGTCGTGCCCAAATCGATGCCGGGCAGGTAGACCTGGCGCTGCACCAGCGGGGCGATGGCGCGGCCGAAGGCCTCCATGAGGTCGGCGCGCGAAACCCCCAGCCGGTCCGGGTCCGCGAACACGCCCGCCTTGGCGCCGCCCATCGGCACGTTGAGGAACGCCCACTTGTAGGTCATGGCGCGCGCCAGCTGGGCCAGCTCGGCCGGGCTGACGTCCGGGGCAAAGCGGGTGCCGCCGGAGGTCGTCCCGCGCAAGGGCCGGTCGATCACGACGTATCCGATCGGGCCAAAGCGCTCGTCGGCGACGGTCAGGGTGAGGTGCGGGGGGGAGGCGTGCCGGTTGGCTCGCGGGGCTGTGTCGGTCATGGTCCTTGTGTGGCGGCGCCGAATCCAATGGGCCGAGCCATCCCTACCAGTGTCGTCCGCGGACAAGCCGAGGACAATGCGCCGTAGGTACCACAGCCGCCCTCAGACCGCCCCAATCCGGCCGGAAATGACTTGGCCGGTGATCACGGCAGCCGCGCGTAGTGCAAGGTCGGATGATAGTAGTCGCCGTTCAGGATGGAGAAGAACAGCGCCTCCACCACTTCCGGCCGGTTGAAACCGACGGCCGACCAGCGGGTCGAGGGGCTGGCATCGTAGGACTGCGAAGCCGTGGCCTGGACCAGCAGCTGCGCCGAGCCCCAACTGCCGCCGCTCGCTTTCTTCAGGTAGCACATGTTGAGCATGCTCAGGCAGGCGCTGGCAGCCACGCTGCCGTTTTTAGGGTGGCCGTGGCCGACGAGGTAGACGTCACCGGCGGCGTTGAGGGCCAACGCGGGATCATGGCTGTAGTTGGCCAGGGCGGTATCCTGCCAGCTTGAGCCCGCGAACACGGCGTAGTGGATGCGGCCGTAATCGCCGGTGCCGTCGTAGTGCTCGATGAAAGCCAGGTGCTTGGTCCCGTCCGGGCTGATGACCAGGCTCGGACCCTGGTCCACGTTCAGGCCGAAGCTGGTGCTGTGCCAGGCCGTGGCCGTGCTGACCGTCTGGACGCTGCCCCAGCTGCCGGCGCTGGAGCGCACGCGCGCCAGGATGCGGTACTGGCCGCTGGCCTCCGACATCCAGGCCACGGTGACGGAGTTGTCGGCGGGCGAGACGGCCAGGGACGGATGGTTGGCGCTCCCCGCCGTATCCACCAGCGTGGCCGCCGCGACCGTGGTCAGCGCGCCGGTGCCGGCGTTGTAGGTGTAGGCGGCGTGGACGATGCGGTTGTCGCTGCGCCAGTAAGCCACATGCAGCACACCGGCCTGATCCACCATGGCCGAAAGGCCGCTGGTGCCGACATACAGGTCGTTGGCCGGGCGCGTGCCGCCGTTGGTGGCCAGCTGCTTGACGGCCTTGAACGTATTGGTGGCCAGGTCAAAGGGATAGAGCTTGAGGTAACCGCTGGTGGTATTGACGACCACGTAGACCAGGCTGCCGCCGTCGAAGGCCGCGTCCAGCGACAGCGGGACGCCGTTGGTTTCATTGAACGTTGGGCCGGCCGAGAACGCGGCCGCGCTGTCCGGGAAGCCGCCCGTGGGCGTGTAGTAGACGCGCACCGTGGGCGAGCTCTGCACCGCCGTAAACACATACAGGCGGTCGGCGGCGGTGCGCACGAGCTGGTGCGGCACCACGTCCGAGCCGCCCGGCCCGAGCGCGAAGGTGGCCGCCCCGGTGACGGGCACGCCGGCGCCGCTGCGCATCATGGGCAGATAGATGCGGACCGGCGTCGGCGTGAGTTGCGGGCCGTCGGCCTGACCGTAGGTCTGAGCGGGCGGCCACAGGGCGGCCAGCATGGTCAGCCCCGCCAGCCCGATCAGCAGCACTCGCAGAAATCGTCTCATCACCAGCCTCCTTAGCCGCGCCATGGTTGTCCAACACTGCCCGCCCAGCCGATCCCCAGGCAGACGGCCAGGCCCGCCCCCCTGCGCCCGGAGACGGGCACGGCGCGACGGCTGGCGGCCAGCCTGGCCCGGCGGACGGGCCTCTAGGTTTACCATGAGAACAACGAGACAACAACATGACTGAGTGGGGTTGCCACTCAGCCATGTTGTTGAATGCGAAGCGAAACCGGCGCCGGGCGGCGCCCAGGCTCAGGGCAGACGCGCCAGGAACGGCAGATAGACCGAGCGCAAACCCAGCGGCGTTGTGTCACCGGCGGTCACCGTCAGCGCGGCCGGCGCGCTGACAGTGGCATTCAGGCCGACCGCGCTGAGCGCGGTGGCGGGATCCACCAGGACCACGAAGGTCAGGGCGCCGCTGGCATCCGGGGCCAGTGCGCCGACGGTGTACGTGCACAGGGCGCCCGGCAAGCCGCCGGACTGGCACGACCAACCCGGCGAACTGGCCGCGCTGGCGAAAGTCGTGTCCACGGGCACGGTCGTGGTGACGGTCACCCCGCCGGCGGCATAGTTGCCGGTGTTCTTGTAGGTCACGGTATAGGTCACAGGCTGGCCGGCGTAGGCCACCGCGCCGCCCTCGTCCACCTGCAACGCGAACTGCGCGCCCTGCGCCACCTGGCTCACCGAGCGCTGCAGGCGGTAGTCGTTGAGGCTGTCGCCGCCGCCGTTGCGCTCCTGCGTCACCGCGCCGGGCTGGCTCGACCAGACGATCACGGCCGTGTTGCTGATGACCTGCCCGATGAGCACGTCGCTGTCGAGGGTGGGCGTGTACTCGACGGTGACGCTGCCGCCGGCCGCGAACGCGGCGATGTCGACGGTCAGCACGTTGCCGACGAGGGAAGTGCCGGTGAGCGTGACCGGCCCGGTCGAGGTCACGGAGACGGCGCCGGAGACCAGGGCCAACGTGGACGGCAAGGTGTCGATCAGCTTGGCATCAAAGGCTGGGCTGGTGTTAGCGCCGCCCGGATGGGTGATGACGACGCGGTAGGTGAGCGAGCCCCCGGCGTGCGCGTTGGCGGCGACGATGCTCTTGGCCGCGCTCAACACCGGCTCGGCCAGCGTCAGCGCCTCAGCCCCGTTGACCCCCGCCTGCTGGGCGCCGAGCGAGTTCTTGTACGTGGCGGTGAAGGTGTTGTTCAGGACCACGCCCTGCTGGTTGCTGGAGACGTTGGCCACGGTGGCGGTATAGACCATCCGCACCGTGTCGGTGGTCGCGACGGCATTGCCGAAATCCCACTTCAGCGTCACGGGCGCGCTGCCGTCGGTGGGGCCGGCGGTGGTAAACGTCGGGGCGACGGTGACACCGGTGACGGCCACGTGCGCGGGGTTGAAGGCATAGCCGGCGGGCAGCGTGTCGGTGACCAACAGACTGTAGGTGGTGGTCTGCGGCACGCTCACACTCAGCGTAAACGCCACCGTCTCGCCCAGGGTCGCGCTGGTCCGGCCATCGCTCTTGGCCAGGGACGCCAGGCCAGCGCCGTAGCCGAGCGTCACCGCGTCGACGACCGGTGACTGCGTAGTGGCGTTGGTGGCCAGACTCAGCCGGTATTGCGCATAACGGGCCGGCCGGCCGAGGGCGCCGCCATTCGAGGCCACCACCGTCCAATCTGACCAGGCGCTGCCGTCGAAGGAGGTCTTGGCCTCCACCGTCAGCGCCGTGGTGGCCGTGACTGTGGCCGACCAACTGACCGTCTGCCAGGCATAGTCCACGCCCGCATCGAAGACGCAGCTCGTATAGGTGCCGGCGCCGACATAGTCGGGCGACTCGTTGACGGCGTCCACGTTCAGGTCGGCCAGGCCGTCATTGGAGAAATACAGGGGCATGGTCGGTACGGCGTCGTTGCTGATGTCGAACTCAGCCACGAGCACGCCATCGATGTAGAACCGGATGCGGTCGGCGGACCCGCTCACCAGGCTCCACTCCACCCGGTAGCGGTGCAGGCCCGTCGGGATAGCGCCCAGGTTCACTTTCTGCTCGGCCCCGCCGGCGCGCACGCGCGCGCGCAGGTTGCCGTCGTACGGCCCATCCGGGTTGTAGGTGCTGAAGAGGAAATAGTGCGTGGCGAAATTCGGCTCGGCGTACCCGAACGCCTGGGAAGTGCCGCTGCCGAATTCGACCCAGGCCTCGGCCATGCCACGGCCATGGGTGACTGTGGAGGCCACCCAGCCGCCGCCCGGCAGGGTCAGACGGCCGGCGTTGACGGTGGGCGAGTACGGGCCGGTGGGCCAGGCACCAGTGTTCCACAGGCCGGCGTTCAGGCTGGCGCCCGCGAACTGGTCGGCCAGCGTGCCAGACAGGCTGAGGGCGCCGCCGTTCAGGTCGCTGACGTGCGTGTTGGCCTGCACCGCGCAGCCTGGGTTGAGTTCGGCATAGGTCGACTGCGTGGCCGTGCCGTCCGGCAGCGGCCCGGTGTAGGCGGCGGTCACGGCGCGCGAGCCGGAGGCCAGCGTGACAAACGCCACCTTCTGCCCCTTGATGGTCTGCTGGCTGAAGGCCGCCGGCGAGCCGTCCACGGTGACGGTCTGCAGGCCATAGCCCTCGTAGGTCAACGGCAGCATCACGGTCAGGGACACGCCGGAGGTGGCCGTCGCCACCTGCGTGAACGAGAGCGTGCGCGTGGCCGCCGACCAACTCAGGTCGGTGAAGTTGGCGCCTGAGCGGACCTCGGTGAAGGTCAGCCACTGGTCGGCGTTATAGATGGGCACGTTGTTGGCCCGGGCGTAATCCACGGTGCCTTCAGCCCAGGTGCGCGCCGACGGGTAGTCGTAATAGTCGACGTGGAACTGCGCCATCAGCGCGGCGTAGTCGCCGGCCAGGCTGGCGTCGATCTGCTGGCGTGTGACGATCAGGGCCTGGTCGCCGTCGAGCTGCTCCCAGCCATCGCTGCGCGGAACCGTGTCGCCGATGGAGCCGATAAACTGCTCGTCCACCAATTGGGTCAACTGCTGGTAGATCGGCAGGACAGTGCCGTCCGCCCTCACGAAGCGCATCGGCTGGCCGCTCCCGGTGATGTAGCCGTGCGGCCAGGTGCCGTCGGCCTTCTGCAGCCAGCGGCCCCAGTGGTAAAAGTTGGTGTCCAGGGCGATGCCATGGCCGGCCGCGATCTCGGCCGCCGAGGTCCAGCCCTCCCAGGCGACTTTGTGGTTGCGCACCGTGCGCGAGAGCGGCACGCCCGGGAAGGTGGCCCCAAACCAGGTCACATACGCGGCGTAGCTGTCGGTCAGGGTGGTGCCATCCGAGGCGCCGTAGGGGTGGATGCCGAAGTCGTGGCCCTGGGCCGACCAGGTCAGCGCCTGCAGCGGGCCGCCGGCCAGGTCGTCCGACAGGTAGCCGCCCTCGGTGATGTACAGCGTGATCGTGGCGTCGCGGCTCGCCAGGCTGTTGATCTCATTTTGGTACTGCTGCTGCGCGTTGGCGTGCGCGTCGCCGGTGAGCACCAGCACGGTCTTGGCCGTGCCCGGAAAGTACCAGAGCTGCGGCAGCGGCAGCTGCGGCGTCAGCTGCGCCTGCACCAGCCGGGCCAGCAGCCGCATCTGCTCGTCGGCCTGCGGCACCGGAATCAACTCGCGGTCGATCCAGGGCACGGCGGTGGTGACGGGCGAAGTGATGAACAGGTCGATGGTCCGCGTCACGCCGTCGTCGTCGGTGTCCAGATTGGCGTTGGCCGGATTGCCCTGGCGGGTGAGGACGATGTTGCGGGCCAGGTCGTAGGTGAACGCGGCGACGCGGCCAGTCGTGCCCAGGACCACGGCCGGGTACACCGTCGGCGTGGTGCGGTCGCTGTACAGGAGCGCCACGGCCGTTCCGCCGGAGAGGGCGTACTTGTCAGCCGTGCCGTGGATCTGCAGGGCCGAGGCTGTCAGCCCGGCCGCCGGCGCCTGATTGGTCTCGAATTTGAGATAGCCGTCGGTCTGTGTCCCGGCGGCCGCGCCGAGGCCGAACAGGGCCGTGATCTGGGCGTCCGGGCGCATAGCGATCAGGCGCCCGCCGCCGGTGACATAGTCGGTCAGCAGCGTCGCCTGCGGCGCGGTCAGCGTCGTCTCAGCCAGGATCGCGACCTTGTGGGCGGACAGGTCGCCTGCGGCCAGCGTGTCCAGCGTGATCACGTCGTAGGCGTTCAGGCCCTCGGCGCGCAGGATCTCGCCCAGGTAACGTCCGAACGGGTTGGCGCCGTAGGCGTCGTTGACGATGAGCAGGATCGGCGCCGGCCCGGCGGCCTGCACCGCCGCAGGGGCCGCGGTGGGCGCCAAGAACAGCACCAAAGCACTGGCGAGCAGGAGGCTGCGGGCGGACCAACGGTTGAGGAGACGGAGCATGCTGGTAATCCTGACCTACAGTAGTCCCAAGAAGACGGAAACCCGCCGGCCAAGTCCTTCTGCTGCAGAACGAGACGCGTTCATCATTTCCAAGTGGACGAGGCACGAGGGGCCAAAGGCCGATAAGAAGCTGACGTTCGCAGGGCGCAGCGGCCGGCGTGTCTCGCCGATGCCGCACTGGTTATCGCCTTGCTGTAATTATGCGCTTCAGGGCTGGCGCGAACATGGGAACTAGGTAGTAGACCGGAGGTCCTATTGGCGCTCGCCTGGATCGCGAAGCCGGAGCTTCAACGAACGATGAAGGGCAAATAGAAGCTAAGGCCGCCCGTCGACGGGATGGGCTGCGTGGCAGTTGGCGTCCGGGTAGCCGTAGCGCTGGCTGTCGCTGTCGCCGTCGCCGTGGCGTCAGGCGTTGTCGTGAACGTCGCTGTCGCGGTCGCGGTGGCGTCAGGCGTTGTCGTGAACGTCGCTGTCGCGGTCGCCGTGGCCGTAGCGCTGGGTGTCGCCGTGAACGTCGCGGTCGCGGTCGCGGTCGCCGTGGCGGTCGCGGTCGCGGTGGCGCTGGGTGTCGCCGTGAATGTCGCGGTCGCGGTCGCCGTGGCCGTAGCGCTGGGTGTCGCCGTGAACGTCGCGGTCGCGG
>CALFZO010000062.1 GCA_937952305.1 uncultured Anaerolineales bacterium
CCGCGATGTGGGGGTTTTCGCGGCCCTGGCCGCGCGCCTGGCCCACGTCTACGGCGAGAAGATGACCCAGGCCTTCGACGTCAGCCAGTACAAGGGCGTGGCCCAGGATTACCTGCGCCGGCCCCCGGCGGCCGGCGGGCGGGTGCTGGTGGTGCTGGATGGCCTGGACGAGGCCGCCTGGGAGATCGGCGCGGACCTGTTCCCGACCGAGCCGCCGGAACACCTACGCGTCCTGGTTGCCGCCCGCCCCCTGGCCGGCGACTCTGGCCCCGAGGGCTGGCTGAACCGCCTGGGTTGGGAACGGCCCGGGCACGCCCTGTCGTTAGGGCTGGGCGGCCTGGACCTGGCCGGTGTGCGCGACGTGTTGGCGCAGATGGGGGATCCGCTGGATGCGCTCGCCGCGCACTTCGACGTGGTGACACGCCTGCACGAGTTGAGCGAGGGCGATCCGCTGCTGGTGCGCCTGTACGTGGAGGCCCTGCTCCCGCAAGGCGAGCAGGCCGCGCTCGTTACGCCCGATGACCTGCTCAAGCTCCAGCCCGGCCTGAAGGCCTACCTGGATCGCTGGTGGCACGAACAACGCCAACTCTGGGGCAGTGCTAGTCCCCTGCGCGAGCCGAGCGTGAAAGCCCTACTCAACCTGTGCGCGACCGCGCTGGGACCGCTGGATAAGGCCGATGTGCTGGCACTGGCGCCAAACGAAATCCCCGACTCGTTCACGCTGGCCGAGGCCGCGCAAGCTGTGGGGCGGCTGTTGATTGGCGATGGCGAGCAGACGGGCTACACCTTTAGCCACCCGCGCCTGCGGGATTACTTTGCCGGGGCTTTGACACGCTCCGAGACGGAAAGCTGGCAGAGACGGTTTTTGGGCTATGGGCGTGTGACGCTGACGGGCCTGGAAACCGGCTCACTGAAGCCCGCAGATGCGCCTGCCTACATCGTGCGCTACTATGGCGCCCATCTTGAAGCGGCCCGCGCGCCGGCCAAGGCGTTCTACGCTCTCGTATGTGAAGGCTGGCTGCGGGCCTGGGAATGGGTGGATGGCACGCCGGATGGTTTTCTGGGCGATGCCCGCCGGGCTTGGACACAGGCCGAACGCGAGGGGTCGGAAGCACTGGCCCAATTCGTGCGCGCGGCGGCCTGTTTGGCGAGTGTGACCTCGCTAAGCGCCAACATTGATGATGACTTAATAATGGGGTGTCTTGGAATCGGAGTATTGAGCCCAAGACTTGCCCTAGCCCTGGCTCGTCGCAAGCCAGAGGCTTGGGAGCAGTTTGCCAGCCTTATCCTGCTGCTGGAGTTCTTGTTACCAGCGAAGCAAGCTTCCGTGCTGGCCGAAGCCTTGGACGTTGCGCTGACCATTCAAGACGAATGGCGCCGCGCCGACGCCCTGCGTGCCGCGGCCGAGCGCCTGCCGCGGGACGCCCCTGCCCTGCTGGCCCAGGCCCTGAGCATTGCGCGGGCTATTCAAGACGAGGGGGAACGCGCCGACACCCTGTGCGCCGTGGCCGAGCGCTTGCCGCCGGCTGAGCAGGCTGCCGTGCTGGCCGAAGCCATGAACGCCGCGCGGGTTAGTCAAGACGCATGGCGCCGCGCCGACGCCCTGTGCGCCGTGGCCGAGCGCCTGCCGGCGACTGAGCAGGCTGTCGTGCTAGCCGAAGCCATGAACGCCGTGCAGGCCATTCAAGACGAAGGAGGGCGTGCCAACGCCCTGTGCGTCGTGGCCGAGCGCCTGTCGCCAAACCTCCCCGCGCTACTGGTAGAGGCCCTGAGCGTTGCGTGGGCCATTCAAGATGAAGAGCGCCGCGCCAACTCCCTGAGCACCGTGGCCGGACGCTTGCCGCCGGCGGAGCAAGTCGCCGTATTGGCCGAAGCCCTGCGGGCCACACGGGCCATTCACGACGAGTGGCGGCGCGCCAACGCCCTGAGCGCCGTAGCTGAACGCCTGACACTGAATGTTCCCGCCCTGCTAGCCGAGGCCTTGAGCATATCGAAGGCAATTCAAAACGAGAGGGACCATGCCAACGCTCTGCGTGCCGTAGCCAAGCGCCTGCCACCGAACGTCCCGGCCCTGCTGGCAGAGGCCCTGAGCATGGCACGGAGCATTCAAAACGAGAGGGACTGTGCCAACGCCCTGTGCGCCGTGGCCGAGCGCCTGCCGCCGGCGGAGCAAGCGGCCGTACTGGCCGAAGCCCTGTGCGCTGCACAGGCCATTCAAGACGAAGGGGAGCGTGCCAGCGCCCTGGGCGCCGTGGCCGAGCGCCTGCCGCCGGCGGAGCAAGCGGCCGTACTGGCCGAAGCCCTGCGGGCTGCACAGGCCATTCAAGACGAGAGGGAGCGCGCCAACGCTCTACGCGTCGTGGCCGAGCGCCTGCCGCCGGCGGAGCAAGCGGCTGTGCTAGCCGAAGCGCTGCGCGTCGCGCGGGCCATTCACGACGAGTGGCGGCGCGCCAACGCCCTGCGCGCCGTGGCCGAGCGCTTGCCGCCGGCGGAGCAGGCCGCCGTATTGGCCGAAGCCTTGCGCGCCGCTCGGGTCATTCCAAACGAAGGCCCGCGCGTCGACGCCCTCCTGTCCCTGGCCGAGCGCCTGCCGCTAGCGGAGCAAGCGGCCGTACTGGCTGAAGCCTCGGGCGCCGCGCGAGCAATTCAAGGCGAGAGGGAGCGCGCCAACGCCCTGCGCGCCGTGGCCGAGCGCCTGCCGCCGGCGGAGCAGGCCGCCGTATTGGCCGAAGCCCTGCGCGCCGCGCGGGCCATTCCAAACGAAGGCCCGCGCGTCGACGCCCTCCTGTCCCTGGCCGAGCGCCTGCGGCTAGCGGAGCAAGCGGCCGTACTGGCCGAAGCCCTGCGCGCTGCACAGGCCATTCAAGACGAAGGGGAGCGTGCCAGTGCCCTAGGCGCCGTGGCCGAGCGCTTGCCGCCGGACGCCCCCGCCCTGGTGGACGAGGCTTTGAGCGTTGCGCGGGGCCTTCAATACGAAGCGTTGCGCGCACGTGCCCTGTGCGCCGTGGCCGAGCACCTGCCGCCAGCGGAGCAAGCCGCCATATTGGCCGAAGCCTTGCGCGCCGCTCGAGCTATTGAAAACGAAGAATGGCGCGCTGACGCCCTGAGCACTGTGGCCGAGGGCCTGCCGCCAGAAGAGCAAACGGTGGTGTTGGCCGAGGCCCTGCTCGCCGCGCAGACCTTTCAAGACAAATGGTGGCGCGCCGACGCCCTGTGTGCGGTGGTCGAGCGCCTGCCGCCGGACGTCCCGGCCTTGCTGGCCAGAGCCCTGAGCGCCGCGCGAGCAATTCAAGACAAGAGGGAGCGCGCCAACGCCCTGCGCGCCGTGGCCGAGCGCCTGCCGCCGGCGGAGCAAGCGGCTGTGCTAGCCGAAGCCTTCAACGCTGCGCGGGCCATTGAAGACGAAAGGCGGCGCGCCAACGCCCTGTGCGCCGTGGCCGAGCGCCTGCCGCCAGGGGAGCAAGCGGCTGTACTGGCCGAAGCCCTGCGCGCCGTACGAGCGGTTCAGGACGAAGGCACGCGCGTCGATTCCCTCCTGGTCGTGGCCGAGCACCTGCCGCGGACGGAACAAGCCGCCGTGTTGGTAGAAGCCCTGGGCGCTGCGCGGGCCATTCAAGACGAGAGGAAGCGTGCCAACGCTCTGTGCGCCGTAGCGGAGCGTCAGCCGCCGGCGGAGCAGGCCGCCGTGTTGGCCGAAGCCCTACGCGCTGCGCGGGCCATTCAAGCTGAAAGCGCGCGCGCCGACGCCATCCTGGCCGTGGCCGAACGCCTGCCGCCGGACGTGCATGATCTTCACTACGAAGTCTGGCAGATGGCCTGTCATATGGCGAACGGCGTGAATAGCTCTCAGTTCATTAGCCTAGCAGCTTCAGGTTGGCTGGACCTCAGCCGAGCTGCCGGCAAGTCCGAAACCCAAATGGTTTCGGATACTCTCAATGCCTTCGCTCCCGCCGGCCGCCCTCAACTGCTCCGAATTATCGAAGCCCTGCTGCCGGTCATCCACCGCCTCGGCGGCGAGCGCGCCGTCCGTGAGACCGCCCGGGCCATCATCGACACGGCGAAATGGTGGCCGTGAGCGCCGGATCAGGCTAAACTCAGGCCACGTCTGAACCGACCAGGAGACTCTACATGCCGCGAGGCAAAAAGACCGCGAAACCCCAACCCGCCGTTGCCCGCAATGGCGCCGGCAACGGCAACCTCAAAGCCCTGCTGGATGAGCTCTTCCAGGCCGCCATCAAGCTGCGCGGCTCGGTGGAGCCGGCGGACTACAAGCGCTACGTCCTGCCCATCATCTTCCTGCGCTTTCTAAGCCTGCGCTACGACGCCCGCCGCGCCGAGCTGGGCCGGCTGATCAAGGAGCCCAAGAGCGAGTATTACGGCTACAAGAAGGCCCTGGACGACCCGGACGAGTACCGCAGCGCCAGCGTCTTCCCCATCCCGGAGGCTGCCCGCTGGGAGAATATCCGCGCCATCGCCACCGCCGACGACATCAAGGTCCGGCTGGATAACGTCCTGCAGTTGCTGGAGGACACCTACCCCGATAAGCTCAAGGGCCTCCTGCCGCGCATCTACGCCGGCTCCAATCTGGAGCGCGAGGGCCTGGCCGGCCTGATCAACCTGTTCTCCAAGGACGTCTTCGAGCAGGACCACGGCGGCACGGACCTGATCGGCCGCATCTACGAATATTTCATTGGCGAGTTCGCGTCCACGGAGGGCAAGCGCGGCGGCGAGTACTTCACGCCGGCCAGCATCGTGCGCCTGCTGGTGGCCATGCTGGAGCCGACCGCCGGCAAGGTTTTCGACCCGTGCTGCGGCTCAGGCGGGATGTTTGTGCAATCAGATGCGTTCACCCGGCACAACGGCAAGCTCTCGTTCTTCGGCCAGGAGAGTAAGGACTTCACCTACCGCCTGTGCCGCATGAACCTGTTCATCCACGGCCTGGATGGAGATGTTCAGCTGGGCAACTCCTACACGGACGACAAGCACGCCGGCCTCAAAGCCGACTACCTCCTGGCCAACCCGCCCTTTAACGACGGCTCCAAGGGCGACGAGGGCTGGGGTGCGAGCCGCATCCCGGACAAAGACCCACGCCTGACTCTGGGCGGCCAGCCCATGCCGCTCTCCGTGCGCAACGCCAACACCATGTGGATGCTGCACTTCCTGCACCACCTGAAGGACGGCGGCACGGCCGGCTTTGTGATGGCCACCGGCGAACTGAGCAACAGTGAGACGGCGCGGCTGGAGGTGCGCAAGGCGCTGATGGAGCAGGGTTATGTGGATTGCATCGTGCAGCTCACAGGCCAACTGTTCGCCAACACCCAGATCCCGTGCGGGCTGTGGTTCCTGGCCAAGAACCGCAGGGGCACCCACGGCTACCGCGCCCGCGCAAACGAGATCCTGTTTATCGATGGCCGCAAGCTGGGCACCCTGATCCCGGGCTCGCGCAAGCAAAAGGAGCTGACCGCCGAGGAGCTAGAGCAGATCGCGGGCGTGTACCGGCAGTTCAAGCGCCAGGGAGTTCCAGAGGCCGTGCCCGGCTTCTGCCGCGTGGCGACGCTGGATGAGGTGCGCGAGCACAATTACGCGCTGACGCCAGGGCGGTATGTGGGGTCAGCCGATACCGATGACAGTGATGAAATCTTTGAAGAAAGAATGCCGAGGCTTGTAGAAGAACTACGCACCCAATTCGTAAAGGCAGCCGAACTGGATGTTCAAATCCGCTCCGCCCTTCAAGATCTCGGTTATGACACAAGGTAAACGGCGAAATACAACGCTGGGCGCCGAAGCGGAAATACTTGCCGGCTTCCCCTTCAAGAGTGCCGAGTATGTAAACGATCCAGCAGCACCGCGCTTATTGCGGGGGGACAACGTCGTTCAAGGGAGCATCAGATGGGATGATGCCAAACACTGGCCAGAATCGAAGCTTGATGGCCTGACCGATTATGCCCTTCAACCCGGGGACGTTGTACTAGCCATGGACAGACCCTGGATCGAGGCAGGCCTGAAATATGCAGCGATTACGGCGCACGATTTACCCGCCTTGCTCGTTCAACGCGTTGCACGCTTGCGTGGCAAAAACGGGCTAGATCAACGATTCTTAAAATATGTCATTGGCAGCGCAGACTTTACCGATTACATATTGGCCGTCCAAACAGGCACATCAGTCCCCCATATTAGCGGCCAACAAATCAAAGACTATAAATTTGAGTGCCCACCAATCGCCGAGCAACACGCCATCGCCCGCGTCCTCGGCGCGCTGGATGACAAGATCGAGCTCAACCGCCGCATGAACCGCACCCTGGAGCAGATGGCGGCGGCGCTGTTCAAGTCCTGGTTTGTGGATTTCGACCCGGTGACGGCCAAGGCCGAGGGCCGCCGGCCCTTCGGCATGAGCGCCGAGACCGCCGCGCTCTTCCCGGCGGCGTTTCAGGACTCGGTGTTGGGGCCGATACCGCAAGGATGGAAGACGGGAATTGTAGGCGAAGAGTACAACTTGACCATGGGCCAATCTCCGCCCGGAAACACATACAATGAACTGGGAGAAGGCACTGCTTTTTATCAGGGCCGTACGGACTTCGGCTTTCGCTACCCGACACCGCGTGTGTTCTGTACCGCGCCGACCCGTCTTGCCAACGCCGGGGACACCCTGGTTAGTGTTCGCGCACCCGTAGGCGACGTCAATATGGCTCTAGAAAACTGCTCCATCGGGCGTGGCGTGTCCGCCATTCGTCACAAGAGCGGCAGTCGCTCCTTCACCTACTACGCAATGCGGTCGCTCGGAGATGAGTTCGACGTATTTGAAGGTGAAGGCACCCTGTTCGGATCAATTGGCGGGTCTGATTTCCGGGGCCTCAAGATCATCGTGCCTGAGCCACGAGTCGTGGCCGAGTTTGAGCGTCGAGCACACCCATTTGACCAGAGCATTGAAAACAACGAGCGCCAGGTGACAACCCTCGCCAGCATCCGCGACGCGCTGCTGCCAAAGCTGCTCTCGGGCGAGATTCGGGTCAAGGCCGCCGAGAAACAGGTCGAGCGCGCCATCGGGTAACAGGGGAAGCCATGACCGGGCACCGGGGCACCGAGACGGATTTCGAGCTGACCACCATCGAGCGGCTGGAAGGTCTCGGCTACCACCACCTGTTCGGCCCTGAGCTTGAGCGTCCACTTGAGCGGGTGGTGCTCCCTGACATCCTGCGCGCCTGGCTCGCGCGCCGCTACCCGGACCTGCCCCAGGCCGCCCTGGACGAGGCCGTCCACGTCATCAGCCGGCCCCAGGGCGTGGACACCCTGCGCCGCAACCTGGATTTCCACCAGCGCCTGACGCGCGGCTTCGAGCTCAAGGTGGAATTCCCAGACGGCCGCGTCGAGCACCGGCACCTGTACGGAATCGATTGGGACAACCCCGGTAACAACAATTTCCACGTCGTCAACCAGCTCCCCATCCACGGCCAGAACGACCGCCGGCCCGACATCGTCATCTTCGTCAACGGCCTGCCGCTGGTGGTCTTCGAGCTCAAGAACCCGCACTCGGCCAGCGCCAGCGTGGACGACGCCTTTAACCAGATCCAGCACTACGTCTACGGCATCGCCCAGCTCTTCGACTACAACGCCCTGGCCGTCATCTCGGACGGCAATCACACCCTGCACGGCATGTGGCCGGCCAGCCTGGAGTGGTACGCGCCCTGGCAGTCCCGCGACGGGCTGACCGTGGAGCCGACCACCACTGCCAGCATGAAGACCCTGGTGGAGGGCCTCTTCCCTAAGGACCGGCTCCTGGCCTACCTCCGCGACTTCATCCTGTTCGAGGTCGCCAACGACAAGGTCACCAAGAAGGGCGCCAAGTACCACCAGTTCTTCGCTGTGCGCCTGGCCGTGGAAAGGACGCTGGCGCTGGTTCGGGCGGGTCAGGCCGCCGACCGGCGCATCGGCGTCATCTGGCACACCACCGGCTCGGGCAAGTCGCTCTCGATGGTGTTTCTGGTCAGCCTGCTGCGCCGCCAACCAGAACTGGAGAACCCGCTCTTCCTGATCCAGGTGGACCGCACCGACCTGGACGACCAGCTCTCCGACCAGTTCGGCGTGGCCCGCGCCCTGGTGGGCGACGTGCGCCAGGCCGCCAGCGTGGACGACCTGCGCGGCCTGCTGCAGACCACGGGCGGCGCCGTGGTCCTGACCACCATCGAGAAGTTCACGCTCAAGGAGGGCGAGGCCGCTCACCCGCTGCTCAGCGCGCGCCGCAACGTCATCGTCATCGCGGACGAGGCCCACCGCTCGCAGTACGGCTTCGAGGCCGGCTTCGCGCGCTACCTGGCCGAGGCCCTGCCCAACGCCCTGCGGCTTGGCTTCACGGGCACGCCCATCAGCCTGAGCGGCGCGGACACCGTGGCCGTCTTCGGCGACGTCATCCACACCTACACTATCGCCCAATCCCAGAAGGACAAGGCCACGGTCCCGATCTTCTACGAGCCGCGCCTGATCCGCCTGCACCTCAAGCCCAAGGACCTGGACGCGGAGCTGGCCGCCATCCCCGGCGCGGACGCCGAGGCCGCCCGCCAGCGCGCCAAGTGGGCCGCGCTCTCCGCCGCCGCCCGGGCCAAGGAGCGCCTGGACGAGTTGGCCGCCGACCTGTTGGCCCATTTCCGGGCGCGCACGGCCACGCTCCAGGGCAAGGCCCTGATCGTGTGTATGGAGCGCGCCAACTGCGTCAAGCTCTACGACGCTTTGACCGCCCTGCCCGGCTGTCCCGAGGTCAAGATCGTGATGACGGGCAATCTGAGCGAGGACCCGCCGGAGTGGAGCGCGGCTGGCCACCTGACCACCAAGACCCAGCGGGACCTCATCAAGAAGCGCATGCTCGACCCTGACGACGCGCTGGCCCTGGTCATCGTCTGTGATATGTGGCTGACCGGCACCGACCTCCCGTGCCTGCACACGCTCTACGTCGATAAGCCCATGCGCGGGCACACCATGATCCAGGCCATTTCGCGCGTCAACCGCGTCTTCCGCGATAAGCCGGCCGGCCTGGTGGTGGACTACATCGGCATCGGAGACGAACTGCGCGAGGCCGCCGCCCGCTACAGCCAGAGCGGCGACGAGAGTGAGCCGGCCCCGGACCTGCAGGCCACGGCCAGGCCCCTATTCATGGCGGAATTAGCCGCTACCCGGGCGACTCTGCCGGCCGGCCAGGACTACGGCGGCTGGCGTACTCTCAGCCTGATCGGCATCGAGGACCTGTACGCCGGCGTCTATGGCTACCTGGCCACGGATGACGCCCGGCGCGACGCCTTCCTGCAGGCGGAGGCGCGCCTCTCGGCGGCCTTCCTGCTCGTCAAGCACCTGGACGAGTGCCGGCCTTACGCGGACGAGGTCATCTTCTACCAGCGGGCGCGCAAGCAGATCCTGAAGACGGCGCCGGGCCAGAAGGCCGATAAGACCGTGGCCCAGGCCGTGCGCGACCTAGTGGATGACAGCGTCGAGTCCGAGGGCGTGGTGGACATCTTCCAGGCCGCCGGCCTCGAGCGCGCCGACCTCTCCATCCTGGACGACCAGTTCTTGCAGACCTTCAAGGACCGCCCGCACGAGAACCTGCGGCTCAAGCTGCTGGAGAAACTGGTGCGGGATGAGATCGCGCGCCGGCGCCGGCGCAACCTGGCCCAGGCCGAGTCCTTCCAGAAGCTCTTGGAGCAGACACTGGAGCGCTACCACGCCCGCGTCATTGACGCCGCCCTGGTGGTCCGGACCCTGATCGAGATGCGCCAGCAGTGGCAGACCGAGGACCAGCGCGCCGCCCGGCTCGGCCTCTCGCCGGAGGAACTGGCCTTCTACGACGCCGTCGCCGCCAACTTCCTGAACCTGTACAACGAAGCCTTCCTGCGCGACCTGGTGCACGACGTGGTCCAGGTGGTGAAGAACAACCTGAAGGTGGACTGGACCCAGCCACACCGCGACGAAGTGAAGGCCGCCGTGCGCTCGGCGGTGCGGCGGGTGCTGCGCCGGCGCGAGGTGCGGGAGGAGGACCTGGAGCCCTTTATGGGCTACATCCTCACCCAGGCCGAGGCCCTGTACGCGGATTGGCCGGCGGGGGTGTTCGAGGGGGCCGATATATGTTGACGAATGCGCGGCTCCAACGTGTGCTTCGCCTGTTCCTGATCTGGCTGCTCACCTCGGCCGTCATCGGCGGATGGGCGTGGATCAATATTGCTTACACACCTACGCCGCCTTGGTTGGACGTGTGTCTTGGTCTGACGATGATCGCTGCATTGTGGTGGTCAAAAGACCTGGCGCTGCTGGCTCTATGGTTGACCCGCTACCCTGGGTCTCGTTGGGCAGCGCTGGGGCTGCTTGTTCTGGCCGCGGCAGGGTTGACCACCTGGATAACCAATCCCGGAGGCGTGTACCAGGATAGAGCCTGGCTAACCCTGACGCTATCCGACGATGGCTCAGTTGCCCCGTATCTCAATTGGCCCGAGTTGTCTTTCCAAGGTCTATTCTATTCGTTGCCAAATGTTATCAATATCGCGGAATACTCCGTGGTATACCTCCGTGAGAG
>CALFZO010000063.1 GCA_937952305.1 uncultured Anaerolineales bacterium
GCCCAGCGAGCCGATCAGGCCGGTGGCCAGGCCGCCGCCGTTGGTGAAGAAGGTCGTGAAGAGCGGGATGTAGACGGCGTAGAAGATCGCGGCGCAGATCAGGAAGACGCGCGGGTTCCACACCACGCCCACCACCACCGAGAGCGCGATCATGATGACCGTGACGATCAGGGTGGTCCCGGCGTCCGAGCTGAGGAAGACGCCCAGGTCAAACCCATCCATTGGCGGCAGCGTGTAGTTGAGCGGGTTGCGCCCCAGCCCGCGCACCGGCAGGGCCGCCAACTGCGGCAGCGCGAACAGGCCCAGCACGGCGATGAGATCCAGCGCCGGGAAACGCTTGAGGCCGTCGCGGCCGAAGGCGCGCGCCACGAACGACAGCGCCGCCGCGCCCGCCAGGACCGCGCCCAGCCAGGCCAGATCGGCATAGCTCTCAAAGGCCGAGATCGGCCCGCTTTCCGGCGTGCTGCGGCCCGGCTCGGCCGGCACCTGGACCTCACCCGCCGACGGCGCCGCGATGCCCAGCCGGTCGCGATACAAGAAGAAACCGACGCCGATCAGGCCTGCCGCCAGAGCCAGACCCAGCAGCGCCATAAACGGCTGGCGCAGCTCGGGGCTGGGCCACTCCGTCCGGACCAGGTCATACACCAGGAATAGCCCCAAGAACACCATCACGATGGCGATGTAGATGAAGGACGACTCCATCGTGGCGTAGAACAGGGCGCTCACCAGGGTAAGCCCGTACAGCCACTTGGCGGACCGACTCTCCAGGTAATTCAAGACGCACAGCACCAGCAACATCCCCCACACGATCACGTAGGGTTCGTCGCGGATATAGCGCGCATAGTAGAGCTGATACGGTGAGATCAGCATCAGCAGGGCCGCCACGAGGGCGCCGGTGCGTCCCAGCCAGCGGCGGAAGAAATAGCACAGGCCGACGGCGGCCACGCCCATCAGCGCCGTCGGGATGCGCGCCGTGAAGTCGTTATCGCCCAGCAGCCAGTACACAAACGCCGTCAGATGGAACTTGAGCGGTCCGTGCATCATCGGCGTGTGCTGGTAGTTGCCGTTCTTGTACAAGTACCACGAGTACTGCGTGTGCAGGCTCTCGTCGTGGCTCATCACGCGCGTGCCCAGGTCGTAGAAGCGCGTGACGAAGGCGGCCAGGATCAGCACCAGATACAGGGCTTTCTCCCAGTCCAACGCCAGCACGGCCAGGAGCGGCCGCTCCAGAGGGGAGGAACGTTCGTCAAGTGTCGCTGTCGCCATGAGTAACTCCCAATACCGCGGCAAGAGCGGTTTCACAATGCGCTGATGCCGCCCGGGCGGCCCCGCGGTGGCCGCGGGCCGAAATCAAAGGGCGCGGCTCCTGCGGCCGCTCACCGAGGCCCGCCGCGGTTGAAGCGGGCCGAGTGCTCAGCGTAAGCCGTCCGACAAAGTGCTCTGAAGCCGGTCAGCGGGTCTTCGGCCGGCGCGGCGCGGCTGGCGCCGGCGTAGCCGCGGACTGTTTGAGCGCCCGGACTTCGGCCGCAGTCAGCTCACGCCATTCGCCGGCGCGCAGTTTGCCGAGCGTCAGCGAGCCGAGGCGCACCCGGATCAGGCGTTCCACCGGCAGGCCGAGGGTGGCGCCGGTATCGCGGATCTCGTGTTTGCGGCCCTCGCGCATGATCACGCGCAGCCAGGCGCTGCCGCCGGCCCCGCTTTCGCGCCGCACGTCGGCCGGGCGCGTGCGCACGCGCTTACCGGTCTCGCGGTCCTCCAGGACAACGCCGCGCCGCCACGCGTTCAGGCGCTCGGAGTCCGGGTCGCCCTTCACCAGGACCTCATACTCTTTCTCGACGTTGTAACGCGGATGCGTGAGATGGTTGGCCAGGTCGCCGTCATTAGTCAACAGGATCAGGCCTTCGCTATCGAGGTCCAGCCGCCCCACCGGGTAGAGGCGCAGCCGCTGCGGGACCAGGTCCACCACGGTCTGGCGGTCGCCCTGCGCCTCGCGCGACGAGACCACGCCGCGCGGCTTGTGCAGCACTATATACGTCAGCTTTTCCGGCCGGGCCAGCGGCTCACCGTCCAGCGTCACCGTGTCGCGGGTCAGGTCGGCCTTCTGGCCCAACTCGGCCCGCCGGCCGTTGACGAGCACGCGTCCCTGCAAGATCAGGTCCTCACAGGCGCGCCGCGAGCCATGCCCGGCCTGGGCCAGGAGCTTCTGCAATCGTTCTTCCATGGGCGTCACCCTAACTCTGTCCAGGCGGGAGAGGCGCTGGCGTCGGCGGCAAGTGGAGGGCGGGCGCATCCGTGGCTGCCTGGCGCGGCTCCGGGCGTCCGACCGAAGGCGTCACCAGCGCGGCGCGTGGCGACGGCGCCTGGGCCGCCGCCAGGGTCGGGCTGGTCCAGGCGCCCACGCCCGTCACCGGGCCTAACGCCAACACCACCGCGACCAGGCTCAGGCCGGCCGCCAGCGGCCACCGCGGGGCCGGCCGCGGCTGCAGGCGTGCCCAGACCCGCGCCCACGCCCGATCGGTCTCCACGGGGAGATGCCGCATGGCCGCCGCCATCGCTTCCAGGGCGCGTTCCTCCGGCCAGCGCGGGTCCCGCCGGCCGGGCCGTGCAGGCGGTTTGGGGGAAGACGGCGCTACCATGCCAGCATCTCCGCCAGCGCTGGCTCCACCTCGGCGCCGGCAAAGTGGCGGCGCAGGCGCTCCAGGCCGAGGCGCACCCGCGACTCGGCGGTCTTGGCGTTGCAGTCGAGCGTCTCGGCCACCTCCCGATAACGCATGTCGCCCAGGTAACGCAGGATGACGGCCTCGCGCAAGGCGTCCGGCAGGGCCTGCACGGCCTCCCACAATTGGCGCCGCAGCCCGCGCCGGTCAAGCGCCTGCTCCACCTCGCGCGGCACCGCGCCGGCGCCGGCCGCCCCCAGCGCCTCCAGCGGCACGATCTCCGGCCACTTGCGGCGGCGTTTGTTACGGCAACGGCTCAGCGCGATGGTGAACAGCCAGGTGCGGAAAGCTGAACGGGCCGGGTCGTAACGGTCCAGGCGGCTGAGCGCGTACACGAAGGCGTCCTGGGCCACTTCCTCGGCGTCGCCCAGGTCGTTCAGCAGGCCCAGGGACAGCCGCAGGACGGCCGGGTAGTAGGCGTCAAAAAGGGCCGCACAGGCGGCTTCGTCGCCCTGTGCGCCCCGGACAATCAGGTCGGCTTCAAGCTCGGGAAAGGTCATTGACAGTAATACACGCTTCGCCGCGGTTTCGCTCACGCCCATTATCGGCCAAACACATTAACCGCGCCTTACGGACCCTCACCCTTTCAGGATCTCCACCGGCTGGACCGGCCGCAGGCCATCCAGATTGAGCGGCGGCAGATCATTCAGAGATGTCAGGCCGAAGTGCTGCAGGAATTCCGGCGTGGTCCCATACAGCACCGGGCGGCCGGGGCCTTCGGTGCGGCCGGCCTCTTCGATCAAGCCCTTGGTCAGCAGGTTTTTGATCACGCTGTCGGAATTGACGCCGCGCACGGCGTCGATCTGCGGGCGCGTCACCGGCTGCTGGTAGGCGATGATGGCCAGCGTCTCCAGCGCAGCTTTGGACAAGGGCGCCGCGGCCGCCAGGCCCAGGAAGATCTGGACCTTTTCGGCGGCGGCCGGGGCCGTGGTCAACTGCACCCGGTCACGCGTGCGCTGCAGGCTGAGGCCGCGATCGGTGTAAGTCTGTGCCAAGATCTCCAGGGCCGCCTCGACTTCGCGCGCGTTCACGGCCAGCGCCTCCGCCAGGCGCGCCACCGGCACGGCTCCGTCCGCCACAAACAGCAAGCTCTCCACCAGAGCTTCCAGGTTTAGGGCGACCGGCGGCGGGCCAACCGGCGGCAGGGGTTCTTCAGCGGCCGGCGGTGGTTCGGCGAGGTCAGCGCCCTCAACCGCCAGCGCGGCCGCCGGCACCGGCTCGGAGATCAGCTCCAGCGCCTCGGGTGTGGCCGGCAGGCCCGCCTCAGCCTGGTCCGGGGCCGTCGCCGCCTCAAGCCAGGCGCTGGTCGACTCCGGCTGCGGCAGATCACCCCGCTGCCACTCGCCGTCCCCGTCCGCGTCGTCCGGCGACGGCGCAACCGCAGGCTCGGACGCAACCGCCTCGGCCGGCGCGGCGTCGGCTGGCCGGGTCAGCGCCTCATCGGGCACAGCATCGACCGGCGCGGCGGCAGCTTCCAGAATCAGCGCCTCATCGGGCATATCTTCGACCGGCTCAGGCGGGGAGGCCGGCGCAGGCTCGGACGCAACCGCCTCGGC
>CALFZO010000064.1 GCA_937952305.1 uncultured Anaerolineales bacterium
CGCTTAAAATGACAACCGCCCAACACGCGGTTGCAGGCGACCGTCCTTCGCGCTGGCCTTCGACAAGCTCAGGCCTAACGCGCTCGGCTGGCGCCTGAACCGCCACGTTAGCCGCCTCTGAAAGGGGAGAAGAAATATGAGCAACCTTCAACAACCTATTGCTGCGGGGCGTACGGCTGAGATCTATCCATACGAGGGCGATAAGGTTCTCAAGCTTTTCTTCCCCACCGTGCCCCGATTATGGATTGACAAGGAAGTAGACATCGGTCGATACATTCAGGATGCACAGTTGCCCGTACCGAAAGTCTACGAAAGGGTGAAATTGAAGGATCGGGAGGGCATAGTCTATGAGAGGATCGAGGGCCCCTCTCTCCTGAATGAATTGGCTCGAAAGCCATGGACCGTTGTACAGTCTGCGCGATTGCTAGCCCAACTGCATACGCAGGTTCACGCTGTTGCGGCATCGCCAAATCTCGAGACACAGCGCGAATGGGCCAGAGGCGGAATACCTGAAACGAATAAACTGCCACGGGCTTTACAGGAACGTATCCTCCTTTTGCTAAACTCCATGCCCGATGGAAACCAATTATGCCATGGCGATTTTCATCCGGGCAACATTATCGTGACTCATCGAGGCCCCATTATTATTGATTGGATGACTGCATCGAGGGGCGTCGCCTGCGGGGATGTGGCTCGCGCTTCGATAATTCTGGAAGCCGCACAAGCGCCAGAAGGAACGCCGATGCGCTGGCTCCTGGAATGGGTTCGCAAGTTGTTCCAGAAAACCTATATCAAAACGTATTTTCAATTGCAGCCAGTGCCAAAGGATTCATTCGCTGCTTGGCGTGCAATAATGGCCGCCAATTTCCTGGTTGATGTCAGCCTGTCTGGAGAACAAGCCCATCTCGGGCGGATAATCGAGCAAAGTATCGAATCGATGGCAGGCGGCTAACACGCGGTTGCAGGCGACTCGGCCTTCGCGATCGCTCCGCTCCCGCTTTGGCCGAACGAACCGCCACGTTCGGCCGCAAATTTCGCTACGAAGTCGCAATGCAGGAGTCCTTTGTGGGAGATCTCGGCTTCACTTCTCGGAAGAGGAAGAACGGTGTCGTTGAGGTCCTGCACCATGGTAGAGTGGCCGCAACACTTCGTGGCCGAGAAGCTCTCGACTTCGAAGAAGAACTTGAACAGTGTCTCCAGGCGGAAGCGCAGCAGTTGATGGCTCGCGTCACTGGCAACTACAAGCGCGGAAACGAACGAACTGCGAGTAATCATCCTCGGAACCGTCGGTGAGCCAGTTGCCTGGCGTACCAACCTGGTCTGCGGCCTTGCGCGCCAAGCGCCTGAGCTGCAACTCGCCCCCAGTCGCGCCGGTCGGATCGCCGGAGTTCTTGCGATCTCTTCAGAATATCAGTGGCGAGAGTCATCTCTTTCGATCATTTGCGCCAAGGAGCCACGGGCGCTGCATGTGAGGGGTTCTCTTCGGACAACCACAGGACGAGAGGTGGCCGCGAAGCTCACTCAATGCACAGCTATCTACAACCCAGGAGGGAGAAGGACATATCTCGGTGATCGCCAATCATTCTCAGGATATCTTGCGAGCCCTGGCCGGGTAGTCGCAGAGCATCCCAATACCATGTGCCGCCTAACCACCGCCCGCAGGCGCCTTGTTCCACCCGCGCTCCGCAAGCGCCGGATTCGAGACGTTAAGCCACCAATGGAATAGCCACAAGTTCGTGAACAACTGATGCAACATCCGACGCTATACAGTCTTGCCTGGGTAGAGTTCCTCAGCTTGAGGAGAGGCTGGCCCCGGTCCCCAGAGTGCGGCTGAGACGTTCCTGACATCGTCCCCATCTTGAGCCACCCGGCGCCAGTACGCACCGAGTTCAAGCCGGCTCAACCCAAACTCCTAGAACATGGCGTAGTAGGCAGCGACCTCGTCATCGCTTGGCTCCACCCCAGGCACGATCATGGGCTGGGCCAGCATCGGCTCCAGTTGTGCCACATCAGCGCTGTAGCCTAGCTTTACGATTGCCAGTTTCTTCGGTATGCGGCTGACGTAGCGCTTGTACTCTTCGTCCGTGAAGCCGCGCTCCGAGCGGGCCAGATGGGCGACGGCCAAATCCCGATCCCTGGGGCTCTTTAATTGACCGAAGAAGGCGTTGTTGCAGGAGGCCAGGATCCCGGACGGCAAATCGGAGAGGGTCTGCACTAGCGGATGCAGATAGATCGCGTATTTTCGCCCGTCACGCCACATGCTCTGCCAGAGTTGGACAGCGCCCGCCCCGCTGGTCGTGGCCGCTTCGTCTCCTGCCGGGATGCCGGTCAGCACCTTGTTCGCTTCTTCCCAGAAGATGTTGAGCGGGCGAGTCCGCCAACCACTGAGTGACTCGCGCCGACGGATCATGGCATCCTGATACAGGTGCCAAGCGGCCAGCGAGAACACCACCACTTTGGCGAACTCGTCCATCGTGCCCGCCTCCAGGATGCACAGGCCCCAGCGGTCGGCGACCTCTGGTTCCGGCCCGAGCAGGCCCAGGTCCTCCACCGCCAGGGAGTCCTCGCCTGGCCCATACATCTGCCCCAGCACGCCGCGCGTGAACGGCTCCAGGCGCACCAGGATGCCCTCCAGCGGCACGCGCCCTGGATCCCGTTCATCCAAGGCATACAGCCTGGCTTCCAGCCGCGCATGCACAGCGGCGATCCCCACCTGCCGGGAGCGCCAGGCGGCCAGGCTCTGCCGGTCGAACGGTCCGAGGGCGGACACCGCGCCGCCGGCTTGGAGATCAGACCCAGAGCGCCCATGCGCCAGGCGCGCCGCCTGCAGGGCCGGCACTTCCTCCAGCTGCACGACTTTCCAGCGGTCCAGGCGTTGGCCCACGCTGTCCGTCTCATAACGAGTCGCCGGGAAGATCACGCCCGCCTCCAGATAGGACTCCCGCAAGGCCTGTTTTACTAACCCTAACTGCCTCGGTCCCATCCGGCCGGCGGCGCACAGCAGCTCCGCCGTGGCCGCGATCTGTGTCTCCGGATCGATGCGCCGCCCGATCTGCAGGAAGTTCCAGCGGAATGGCCGCACCGCCCCCGGGTAGAGCTGATAGAAGTCGACGCGCTCGCGCGGCAGCACACTCCGCAGCAGCTTCCGCCAGCCGGCCCCGAAGTCGAGCACGATCGCGCGGTGATGCCAGACAACCACCACCTCGACCGCCAGCCGCTCGGCGGCCACGGTCTTGCCAAAGCCAGTATCGGCCGCAAACAGGGTGTGGAAGTGCCGGTCCTCGGCCAGGCGCAGCGGGATGGCGGTCAACTCACCGCGTTCGGTCGAGAACTGGTGGCCGAGGACCACCTCACCGGGCAGGGCCGGGTTGAGCGCGAACGGCGGCGTGCGCTCCTGGACGGTGAGCGCGGTTCCCTCCTCGAACAAACCCGGCGCGGAATAGGCCGCCTGTTGGGTCGGCGTGATCAGGGTCGAGAAGGCATAGCCGTTCAGCCAGCCCAGCGTCTCGGTCAGGTTCGAGGGTGAGAAGCAGCGCGCATGGCGCTTCAGGTGTTCGGCCTGAGCGGCGCTGTCCGGCCGACGCGGTTGGACGTGGGTGACCACGCCCTGCGAGCCGCCGAAGGCCTGCACGGCGGCGACCTCGGCCACCGCCCGGCCGCTGGCGGTCCGGGTCAAAAGGTAAGCGTCTGAATATAGCGCGCCTTCCTCAGCCGCTTCCTTGAGCAGGCTAATCTGCTGCTCCAGGAGCTCGGTCAATGCGACCGCGTTCTCGTCCTTCCACTGGAAGGATTTGGAGATGGAGGCCGACGGCGCCACACCGGCCCCCAGGCCCACCGTCTGCATGGCGCCCAGCGTCTGGCCCAGAGCGACGCTGTGTCCGCGTGACACGGCCTGGGTCTCGCTTTGAGACCGGGATGTTGTCTCGGCGTGCGACACGGTCTTGGCCCCGCCCACGGTCTGTGACTCGCTGACCGTGTCGGCCTGGCTGCGGGTCGTGGCCTCGCCGACGCTGGTGGACGAGAACGAGCCCCAGGACTCGCTCCGCCCCTGGCTCTGCGACGCGGAGCCGCTGTCCGTATGGGACTGGCTGGTCGTGGTTACATCGCTGACCGACTGGCCGCTGGAGTTGGTGCTGGCCCAGCCGCTGGACGACGCCATGCTGACGCCGCTGCTATGGGCAACCGAGTCGCTGGCCCCGACGTTGCCGCCGGCCGAGAGCCCGATCCCGGCCGGCGCGACGGAGACCCCGCCGTTCACCGACCAGTTGTCGGCATGGCCTTGGGTCAGGCCGGTGCTGACCGTCGTCACGCCGCCGCCGCTGGCCGTCTCCGAGTGGCTGCTGGAGTTGGTCACGCCGTGGGACTGGGAGGTGCCAGCCGAGTCCGCCCAACCGCTGGTCTGCGCTGCTCCTTCCGAGATCGAGACCGAATGTGAGGCGCCGCTGGTGTGGGTCACGCTCGACGAGTGGGCCAGGCCTTCCGTGTGCGCTTCGCCGGTGGTGCGCGACCAACTGGCCGTGTTCGCCACGCCGTCGGTGGTCGCGGTGCCGTGGGCCTGACCCGTCCCGTGCGACTCGCCCTGCATGTCGGCGGTGCCATACGACTGGCCGGCCGAAAGCCCCTGCGCGGCGCTGAGCAGGATCGGCAGCGAGACCCCGAAGCCGATGCTGCTCGCACCCTGCTGGCGCGACGCGATCGGGCTGGTCAGGTCCGCCAGAGCGGTCTGCATGCGGGCGACATCAGCCCGGTGCACGGGCGTGGCGATGTTCAGGAAAACGAACTCCTCGCGGGCGCGCGCCAGGGCCCGGAACAGCAACTCGTTCTGCTGCTCGGTGAAGGCCGGCGCGCCGCCGCTGTTTTGCTGTTGGGAGCCGCCCCGGGCGCTTTCGCGCGGATCCGGCTGGCCGATCAGGGTCGTGACGTGCGGCATGGCCTCCAGTGCGGTGGCCAGCCAGGCGGCGCGCTCGCTGGTCAGGGGCGTGAGCCGGCTCTGCGGGAACTGGGCGGCGAAGGCCGCGGCCACAGCCGCGAAGTGCTCGTCAGCCAGCGCCCGGGCCGCCTGGCGCGAGTCCGCGCGCGTGGCCACCCCGTAGCACTGCACGACGCCCAGGTTCTCGTTGAAGACCCCCAGACTGAGCGTGATCAGCTCGATCCCGGCAGCCGCCAGGCCGCGTTGCAGCGCCGCCTGCCGGCGGATGAGTGAGGCTTCCAACCGCATCTCCTGTGGCAAGTAGGTCAGCTC
>CALFZO010000065.1 GCA_937952305.1 uncultured Anaerolineales bacterium
GACGTCCTCGGCGACCATGCGCGCGCCGCGCTCCAGGAAGGCCGGCCGCCACTCCGGGTCATGACACAAGCGGTTGTACAGGGCGTGGGTCTCAAGGTTGGCCTCATCCCACACGTACAGTCCGTACTCGTCGCACAGGTCATACCAGCGCTCGTCGTTGGGATAGTGCGACGTGCGCACGGCGTTGAAGTTGTGCTGTTTCATCAGCCGGATGTCGGCCAGCATCGACTCCAGCGTCAGGGCTTTGCCGCGCCGGTCGTCGTGCTCGTGGCGGTTGACGCCGCGGATGAGCACCGCCCGGCCGTTGATCAGGAGCTCCCGGCCGCGCACCTCCACCCGCCGGAAGCCCACCCGGTGGGCCGTGTGCTGCACCGGCCGCCCGCCCGCGTCGCGCAGGACGACGACGAGCGTGTACAGCGCCGGCGTCTCGTGCGACCAGTGGTGCGGGGCGCGCACCGGCTGGCGGACGGTGACGTGGGGCGGCCGGTAATCGCTGGGGTGATACGTCTCGCCGACGTAGCGCTCGAAGACCGGGACCCCGGCCGCGTCGAAGAGCTGCATCTCAACCCGGTAGCCATCTGACTTCCCCAGCGCCCCGCCCAGCCGAGCGACCACAGTCAACTGGCCGTCCTGCAGCGCAGCGTCCAGTGTCGGCTGAGCGAAGACATCGGCCAGGTAGACGTCCGGCAGGCTGTAGACGCGCACGCTGCGGAACAGGCCGGGCAGGCGCCACATGTCCTGGTCTTCCAGGTAGGAGCCGTCCGACCAGCGGATGACCTCCGTCGCCACCGTGTTCGTGCCGGCCTGCACGCAGTCGGTGATATCGAACTCGGCCGGCAGGCGCGAGTCCTTGCTGAAGCCCACGACCTGCCCATTGACCCACACGTAGAAGGCCGAGTCCACGCCCTCGAAGCGCAGGATCACGCGCCTGCCCGCCCACTCGGCGGGCAGGTCGAACGCGCGCCGGTACAACCCGGTGGGGTTATCGTCTTCCGGCACAAAGGGGGGTGTGTTGGGGATGGGCATCTGGACGTTGCAGTAGACGGGCTTGTCGTAGCCCTGCATCGTCCAGTTGCCGGGCACCTCCAGCTCATCCCAGCCGGAGGCGTCGAAGTCCCGCGCGTAGAAGTCGGCCGGCAGCGTCTGCGGGTTCGGCGCCAGGTGAAAGCGCCAGCGGCCGTCCAGGTCCAGCACCCACGGCGAGCGGCGCGGATCGCGGCTGAGCGCGGCGGCCTCGTCCGGGTACGGCCAGCCGCTGGCGTGCGCGGGGCGGCGGTGGCTGGCGATCAGCTGAGGGTTTTCCCAATCGTGACGGTTTAGGTGGGACATGCGTTTCTCGCGGGCGGCGGGTCACAGGGACAGGCGTACGGTCTTGATCTCGAACGGGCGGAAGTCCAGGCGCACCTGGCCGGCCTCCCAGGTCAGCGGCTGCGCGTCTTCCTCCAGCAGGTTGGTCTGCGCGGCGGCGCGGACCGGCAAGGACGCGGTCAGCGTGCAGCGTGTGGCCGTACGCATGGCTTCGTACAGGCGCACGATGACAGCGCGCGAGCCATCCTCGGCCGGCTTGACCGTCTCGATGACGATGTTGTCGGCGTCCACGCCGAAGAACGACCCGCTCGGCTGCGGGCCGGAGCCGGCGGCGATCAGCACCGGCACGTTCAGATCGTAAGCTTCGCGCACCACGCCGCTGTCCCGCAGGCTGCCGTTCCAGGTGTAGAGGGCGTACCGGAAAGTCTGCCGGCCCTTGTCCGCGGTCATGTCCGGCGCCAGCGCCGACTTCAGCAGGGTCAGGTTGAGGCTGTTGCCCTTGACGCTCAGGCCGTACTTGCAGTCGTTGAGCACGGCTGCGCCCCGGCCCTCCTCGGCCAGCGCCGTCCACTTGTGGTTGGCGATCTCGTACCGGTCGGCGTCATACTGGCGTGACTGGTGGGTGGGCCGGCGCAGATGGCCGAACTGGATCTCGGAGATGGCCTCGGTGGCGTGGATGGCCAGCGGGAAGCACGCCTTGAGGAGCTTGTGGCTTTCCTGCCAGTCGACGCTAGTGTCAAAATCGAGCCGGCGGCTGCCCCGGCGCAGCGTGATCACCTGCTCCACCGTTGAGTGGTGCAGCCGGCGCTGCAGGCTGACCGCGGCCGCCAGCGGGCCGGACCGGACCAGCGTGAGGATTGCGCTCTCGTCGGTACGCACGGGCAGACTCTCGGCCATGCTGTCGATGTCCCAGGCATCCCACTTGGTGGGCACATCCTTGAACAGGCACAGCCGGTTGCCCGGCGCCGCCATGAGTTCACGGTCGGTCTCCTTGTCCCACAGGCTGACCAACTGGCCCTGCTGGTCGAACTCGGCCCGGAGCAGCTCATTCTCCAGGCGGAAACCGTCCCTCGTCAGCGCGGCGGTCGCGGCGGAGTCTGCCTCGGCTGGGGCCGGCGTGTCCGTGACGGTGGCCCAGCCGCAGGCCGGGACCGCGACCTCCATCAGGCCGGCCTCGGTGGGAACCAGCGCCGTGCGCGGCCAGGCCAAGGAGTTGAAGACGGTGCGGCCAGGGCCGCCGGCCGTCAGGGTCTGCGCCGCGGCCTCCGCCAACTGGCTGGCCGCCGCAATCGTCTCCGCGTAGAGCGCCTCAGCCTCGACGTACACGCGCTGAATGGATGAACCGGGCAGGATGTCGTGGAACTGGTTGAGCAGCACGTTGCGCCACGGCACGGTCAGTGTCTGCGCCGTGAACGCAAAGCCGTTGACAGCGCGGGCGAGTGCGCCCCAGAACTCAGCCTCGCGCAGCGCGAACTCGCTCTGGCGGTTGCCGCGCTTGGTGCGCGCCTGCGACGTATAGGTGCCGCGGTGCGCCTGAAAGTACAGTTCGCCGACGTAACGGTTACGCACGGCGCCGCGCTGCTCCAGGTCCGCGAAGAACTCAGCCGGTGACGCCATCTTGACGCGCGGCAGGCCCTCCAAATCCTGGACGCGCCGGTAGAACTCGAGGTGGTCACGGGTGGGGCCGCCGCCGCCGTCGCCCCAGCCGAACGCGAACAGCATAGTGCTCAGGCCGTTTTTCTGCAGACGCGTGTTCCAGCGGTCCAGCACGGCATTCGGCCGCACCTCGCTGTTGTAGTCCGTGAAGATGTGGGCAGGGATGGCCGTGCCGTCGATGCCCTCCCACAGGAAAGTGTTGTACGGGAAGGTCTCGCCGCCGTTGTAGGCCCAGGTGATCTTCTGTGTGGCGAAACCGCGCATGCCGCAGCCATGCAGGATCTGTGGCAGAGCGCCCGAGTAGCCGAACACGTCCGGCAGCCACAGGATGCGGCTGTCCACACCCAGCTCCTCCCGGAAGAAGCGCCGCCCGTACAGGATCTGGCGGATCAGGCTCTCGCCGCCGGTGATATTCGTGTCGGCCTCGATCCACATGCCGCCGTCGGCGATCACCTGGCCAGCCTGCACGGCCGCCTTGAAGCGCGCGTAGATGTCCGGATAACGCTGCTGCAACATCCAGTACAGGTGCGGCTGACTCTGCAGGAACTTAAACTCCGGATACGCCTCAAACAGGAGCAGCTGGTTGAGCGCCGTCATCGCGATCTTGCGCTCGGTCTGCGCCAGCGGCCACAGCCAGGCGACGTCAATGTGGGCGTGGCCGAACGCGAACAGCGTCGGCATGGTGGGGCCGTTACGGCGCTCCAGCACTGGCTGCATCCGGCGCCGGCCAGCGGCGATGGTCTCCAGCAGTTCGGGTTCCGGCAGCTCCGGGTCGATCAACAGCGTCGCCTCCATCAAGGCCTCGTCGATCTCGGAGGCGCGCAGGCTGAGCGGGTCCAGGCGCTGGCTGAGCTCGAACAGCGTGGTGAAGTCCAGGGCCGCCTGGTAGACGGCTTCGCGCCAGAGGCCGAAGGTAGACTCCTGCACCGTCGTCTGCGTCGGGCCGGGCTCGGGCACAGACTCAACGCCGTGCGCGTACGGGCCATCGCCGACGGTGATGCGCCCGTGCCCGGCGTACGACTCCAGCAGGAACTCGTAGTGTTCGCCGGCGCGGGCGTTCACGGCCAACGGCACCTCACGGTGCCCCCAGCCAAACGAGCCCGCCGCCCGGCCGTTAATCCACAGCACGCTCTCCTGGTCACCCGGATACAGGCGCACGACGATGCGCTGACCCTCGGCCTCGGCCGGCAACGTCAGGCTGGCCTTAAACCAGCCATACTCCCACTTGGCCCCCCACGCCGTACCGACCGGCATCGGCTGAAAAGGCCGCTGCCAGGCCTGGTCCGGCGTCAGCTGCTCGGTCGTCGTGAAGCCGGAGAAGGCCACCGGCCCCAGCGGCCGGTAACAGGCCTCCCACAGAGCTTTCTGCCAGAGCTCGATCCGATGCTTCCACTCGATTGTCAACGCCATAGACACGGTCTCCTGGTTCCGAAGAGGGTTAGCCGGGGAGGCAGCGGCGCGGCCCGCGGGCGAGCGCGCTCACCACCGGCGCAGTCTGATTGCGGTTTTGTTTCGTCTGAGGCAAATCGTTCCGTCTGGTCCCGCGCAGCCGCCGGCCGCAGGCCTCAATAGGTCGCTCGCCCGCCGGACAGATCGAAGACGAAACCCGTCGTAAAGCTGGCCTCGTCCGACACGATCCAGGCGGCCAGGGCGGCCGCCTCCTCAACCGTGCCCAGGCGCTTCATGGGGATGCGCTCGGTCAGGTAGCGGAGCTGCTCCGGGGACGTCTTGGCGTTCATCGGTGTGCGGATGACGGCCGGCGCCAGCCCGTTGACGGTGAGACCGGTCTCGGCGTATTCCTTGCCCACCGCCTTGACCAGGCCGATCACGCCGGCTTTGGCCGTGGAGTAGCCAACCATGCCGGGGTTGCCCTCCTTGCCCGCCATCGACGCGATCAGCAGGATGCGCCCGTAATTGCGCGGCAGCATGGCGCGGACGGCGGCCTGGGTCACATTGAACGTGCCGACCAGGTTGACCTGCAGGACATGGCCGAAATCGTCAGAGCGGTAGTCGACGATGTTGGTGCTGGTGGGGCCGACGATCCCGGCGCTGTTGACGAGGATGTCCAGACGCCCGAATTGGTCCACCACACGGGCAAAGCCGGCCTGGACCGCAGTTTCGTCGGCGACGTCCACCATCAGGGGCAGGCGGCCCGGCGCCGGGCCGATCTGCTCCAGCGCGGCGGCGTCGCGATCGAAGAGGGCGACCTGGCCGCCCTCGGCCGCGATCCGGTCAGCGATGGCGGCGCCGATCCCGCTGGCGCCGCCGGTGACGATGGCCACGCGCCCGGCAAAGCGATTGTCCATGCGGCCCTCCCTGTTCAGAGCGTCGGCGTCCGGTACAAGACCCGTCCGCCCACAGTGATTTCAGTGTCCACCAAGAATGCCCGGATCGCGGCCGGGTCCGGGGTGAGGCCGAGGCCCGGACGCTCCGGCAGCCAAATCTCGCCGTTGGCATCCGGCTCCAGGTGCTCGCGGGTCAGCGTGTAGGCCAGCCGCGATAACTGGCCGGGATACTCGCACAGAGATTGCGCCGGGGCCCCGGCATAGACTTGCAGCGACGCGCTCAGCGCCAAGTGCGAGGTGAAGGTGTGGTTGACGAAGGCCACGCCGCTGGCCTGGGCGTGCTGGTAGACGCGCAGCGCCGACGTGATCCCGCCCACCCGGCCGGCGTCGATCTGGATGTAGCCGAGGCCGGCATAGTCGATCATTTGGCGGGCGATGTACTCGTTGTGCGCGCCCTCGCCGCCAGCCAGCTTGACCTGGCGGCAATGGCCGGCCAGCGTGCGGTAGGCGCTCAACGCGCCCGTGTGGAAGGGTTCTTCCAGCCAGGTGACGTTGCAGGCCTCCAGGATGGCGATGCGCTTGGCGGCTTCATCCAGGTCGGCGTCCCAGATTGTGCCGGCGTCGATGCACAGGCGGCCGTCCGGCCCGAGGCCTTCCCGGGCGGCCACCACCTGGTCGATGTCTGCCTCCAGGTGGCCGTGCCCAAACGGCCCCCATCCCAGCTTCACGGCTTGGTAGCCCTGCTGGCGCGCCTCCCGGGCCTTGAGCAGCGTCGCCTGCGGCGTATCGCCGAACAGCAACGAGCAATACGGCAGCCGCGGCGTCGCCTGCGGGAACCCCAGCAGCCGGTACACGGGCTCGTCACTGGCCTGACCGAGCAGATCCCACAAGGCGATGTCGATGCCGGACAGGGCGTGGTCAGCCTGCAGCAGATCCATGCTGTTCTGGCGCACCTGATGATGGATGCGCGCGATGTCAGCCGGGCCCTCCAGGCGCTGACCCAGCACCGAGGCCGCCACCGGCTTGCAGGCGCTGTGCGACATCGGGCAGACCAGGCTGGCGATGGTTACCAGCGGCGAGGCCTCGCACTCGCCCCAGCCGACCCGGTCGCCGGCCACCACGCGCACCAGCAGGGCATCCTGACCGCCGTCGGCGATGTCACGGATTTCGGGCATCGACAAATAGAAGAAGTCTATGGCTTCGATGACGCGCATGAGCCGCTCAGAAGGTGATCGTGAGGCCGCCGTCGACGGTGAGGGTCTGGCCGGTGATGTAGCTGGCGTCCGGGCCGGCCAGAAAGAAGGCCACGCCCGCGATCTCGTCCGGCTGCGCGGCGCGCCGCAGGGGCAGGTGGTGGCCGTCCACATAGTTGCGGCGGAACCACTCGCCCTCCAGCTCGTTCACGCCGTCCACAACGCTCATCGGCGTGTCGACGAAGCCTGGGGCGATGGCATTGACCAGAATGTTGCGCGGCGCCAGCTCGAGCGCCAGCGCGCGGCAGTAGTGGTTAATGGCGGCCTTGGCCATCGCGTAGGCGCCGGCCCTGGCCTCCACCCGCTCCCCATGGATGGAGGTCACATGAATGAGGCGGCCACCCGCGGGCATAAACCCGGCCGCCAGCCGCGACATCGCGATGGCGCCATCCACCATGATGTCGAAGGGCCGCCGCCATTCGTCCAGCGGTGAGTCCAGAACTGGCGCCGTCATGAAAACGCCGGCGTTGTTCACCAGCGCGTCCACGCCGCCCCACTCTGCGCGCACGCGGTCGGCGAGCAACTCGGCGGTGGCGGGCGCTTCGTAGGCGCCGGGGCACACCAGATGGCGGCCGGCGGGGAGTTCGGCCAGCAGTTGACGCAGGAGCGGCTCACGCCGGGCCACCAGGCCGACCTCCCAGCCCTCGCGCGCGAAGCGCAGCGCGGTCGCCCGGCCAATGCCCGAGGAAGCCCCAGTGATAATCACGCGTTTGGGTGGTTGACTCATCGCTTCCTTGTCCAGGGGTCTTCCTGTCGGCCCGGGCAGACGCCCCTCCCGGCTGGCGTTCGCCCGCGCGTCGGCGGCGGTTTGGGTGCATTTCGCTTTTGGGACATGTCGGCGCCCGGCCCGCACCAGTGGCTGCGCCCCGTCGCCGGGCACCGGTGAGCGGAGCGGCGCGCCCAGCCACTGCGCTCAAACTGCGCGCCGCGACCTGGCCCCCGAGCGCGAGCGAGTATGGGAAGTCGCAGGGCGAAAGTCACGGCGCCCCGGCTGTTTGTGGAGATGGACGTTTTCGGGCACAATCGAGATGACAAAGCCATCACCTTAGTCTATACTAATGCAGATTGTCATTTGTCGCAAGCCATAGGACAAAAGGCTATGCCAAAAGACCAGGTCACGGCGGAAGCGGTCACCCAGGCGATCATGCAGCGGATCACCACCGGCCAACTGGCGCCCGGCGACCGCCTGCCGCCCGTGCGCAAACTGGCGGAGGAGCTGGGCTCCAATCGCAACACGGTCAACAAGGCCTATCAGATGCTCTTGGAGCTCGGCATCCTCAAGAGCAACGCCAGCGGCCGCAAAGGCTACACGGTCAAACGCGCGGCCACGGCCGGCAGCAAGCCCAAGAGCGAACTGCTCGACTACTTCTACCGGCAGTCGGTGGAACTGGCCTGGCAGGAGATGGCGGCCGGCGTCTCGTCCCGGGAGATGTTCGACCTGTGGGAGACCGCCATTGCCGAGGTCTTCGGGCACAGCCAGGTCGAGTCGATCTTCTATGAGTGCAACGACCACGACACCATCGAAATGGGCCGCCGCCTGATCGAGGTGCTGGGCATGCCGGTGGAGTACCGCAACCTGCCCCACTTCTACGAGAACCCGGCGGCGATCCTGAAGCGCTACGACCTGGTGATCACGACTTATCACCACCTGGCCGAGATCACCGAGACGATCCACCGGCTGGGCTTCCCGCCCGAGAAGGTGGTCGGCATCGACACGCGCCTCACGCCGGATTCGCTGCTGCGCCTGGCCCGCTTCCCCAAGACCCGGATCGGCGTGGTGTGCACGAACGAGAACACCGCGCACATGCTCAAGCACACCCTCACCGGCTACCGCGCCGAGTGGGACATCGAGGCCATCTCGGTGGATGACCCGGAACGCGTCAAGCGCCTGGCACAGACCAGCGACCATTTCGTCGTCACGCACACCAGCGCCGACGAGGTCAAGGCCCTCACCGGCCGGACGCCCGACGTGATCGTGAACTTCCAGATCGATGACCAATCGGTGGCCTTCCTCAACCAGCGCATCCATCAGATCCGGCGCGAGAAGATGGCGCGGCTGCGCAGCACTCCAGCGGCCATGCCCGCAACACCGGCCTGATATGTCCGACCCGCGCCTCGACCTATCCACCGGCCGCCTGAAGTTAGTCCTGCAAGCCACCGACGGCCAGGTACGTCTGGAGCGCCTGGCGTCGGACGGCGCCGCCTGGTCGCACGCGCAGACGGCGTCCGGCCTCTTTGGCGTGGTGGCGGATGGCCGCCGTTGGGAGGCGGGTGATCTGAGTCTGGAAGACGCCCGCCCGGCCCCAACCGCCCCCGGCTGCCAGCATGTTGTCCTCCACCTGCGCGGCCCGGCGCTTGCGATCGAACAGCACCTGTGCCTGTACGCGGCCGGGCCACTCCTAGAAACGTGGCAGGTGGTCCGCAACCTCAGCGCCGCCCCGGTCCGCATCGAGCGCCTGGATTCGCTCGCCCTGGCTCTGCCGGACCGCCCAACTGACCTGCTCGCCTTCACCGGGAACTGGGGCAGCGAGTTCGAGCCGCAGCCGCAGCGCCTGTCTGGCGCGGTTGTGCTGGAATCGCGCTCGGGCCGCTCATCCAAGGGCCATCACCCCTGGTTCGCGCTGACGGACGAGGCCGGCCAGGTGTTCTCGGCCGCGGTGGCCTGGTCTGGCAACTGGGTCTTCCGCTTCGAGCCGCTGCCCGGCGGCGGCCACGTCCTCACCGGCGGCTTGCACGATTGGCAGTTCTTCAAAGACCTGGCGCCCGGCGCGTTCCTGGAGAGCCCGCCCGTCGTCGTCACGCTGGGCGACAGCCTCAACGCCGTCGCGCAGCAATTTACGCGCGTCGGACGCCGGCACTGGTATCCGCGCAGTCCGCTCTCGGCGCGGCTGCCCGTGGAGTGGAACCATTGGTGGCCGTATGAGGACGCCGAGATCAACGAGGCCGTCTTCGCCCGCAACGTGGACGTCGCCGCGCCCATGGGCTTCGAGGTCTGCACCCTGGACGCCGGCTGGTTTGGCCCGGCCGAGGCCGGGACGTTCTGGGAGCACTATCGCGGCGACTGGCACCGCGTGAATGCCCAACGCTTCCCGGGCGGCCTGCGCGCCCTGGCCGATCAGGTCCACGCCCGGGGGATGAAGTTCGGCCTGTGGTGCGAGATCGAGGGGCTGGGGGCGCGGGCCGCGGTGGCCGAGGCGCACCCCGAGTACGTCGCCTTGCGCGACGGCGAACGCGTGGGCTGCGTGTGCTTCGGCAACCCGCAGGTTCAGGCCTGGGCCTACGCCACGCTGGCTGGTCTGATCCGGGATTACGGCTGCGATTGGATCAAGGTCGATTTCAACCTGGACCCCGGCGCCGGCTGCAACCGCACCGATCATGGCCACCAGGCCGGGGACGGCCTGTACGCGCATGTCGCCGGCTACTACGCCACCCTGGACCGCCTGCGCCAGGACTTCCCGGAGGTCGTCCTGGAGAATTGCTCGTCGGGCGGGCTGCGGATCGACCTGGGCCTGCTGCGCCGCACCCACCTGACTTACCTGTCCGACCCGGATTGGGCCGTGCACGATCTTCAGATTTTCTGGGGGGCCAGCCTCATGCTGGCGCCTGAAGTGCTGCTGCACTGGACCTACAGCCACTGGCGCAACCTGAATCCGCCGCCATACCAGACCTTCAACCCGCGCGCCCCCGGCCTCACCCGGCGCCGCTGGGACTACTACGCGCGCATCTCGATGCTGGGCGCCTTCGGCCTGTCGCAGAAGCTGCCAGATTTGCCGGACTGGCTGGCCCAGCGGATCACCGAGCAAATCCGCCTGTATCAAGAGCACGTGCGCCGGTTTATTAAGGAGGCCGACCTCTTCCGGCTGACCGATCAACCGCGGCGCAGCGGCGCGGGCGAGCGCTGGGCCGCCTTCCAGTACAGCCTGCCGGACCAGTCCGACCATCTGCTGTTCGTCTTCCGCCTGCCCGGCGCGGAGCCGGCCCGCGCCATCCGTCTGCAGGGGCTGCAGCCGGACCGGCTGTACACGCTCGCGGGACTGGAAGGCGAACGCCACGAACAGCAGCTGGGACGGAGCCTGATGGACGCGGGCCTGCTCTTCACCGCCCTGGATGAAGAAGACTCGGCTCTGCTGAGAGTGACGCCGGCGTGAGCGCGGATGCGCGGTCAGCCGAGGGAGGTATACCCGATGCCTGAAATCGAACTCGTGATCGCGGCGCAGGACGAACTCGGCGAAGGGCCGCTCTGGCACACCGGCGAGCAGGCCTTGTACTGGGTGGACATCGAAGGCCGCCGCTACCACCGCCTGGATCCCGCGCGCGGCGAGCACACCCTCGTCGCCGTCGGCGTGCAGGTGGGCGTGCTGGCGTTCCGGCGGCAAGGCGGCCTGGTGCTGGCCACCGAACAGGGCTTCGGCTTCTTCGACCCGGCCTCCCGGACGCTGACCGCCATCGGCGATCCCGAGCAAGACAAACCCGAGACGCGCTTCAACGACGGCGCCGTCGATCGGCGCGGGCGCTTCTGGGCCGGCACGCTGGGCGACCCGTTCAACAACAACCTGTACCGGCTCGACCCGGACGGCGCGATCCACCACATGGACACGGGCCTGGACATCTCCAACGGCATCGGCTGGAGCCCGGACGACCGCGTCATGTACCTGGTGGACTCGACCCCATCGGTGATCTACGCCTATGACTTCGATCTGGCCAGCGGCGGCCTCGCCAACCGCCGCCGTTTCGTCGACCGCGCCGGCCGGCCCGGCGTCCCGGATGGCCTCATCGTGGACGCCGAGGGCTTTATCTGGACCGCGATCTGGGGCGGCAGTTGCCTGGAACGCTATGACCCAGCTGGCCGCCTGGAGCGGACAGTGGCGGTGCCGCCGCTGTATCCCACCAGCCTGGCCTTCGGCGGCGCGGACCTAGACGTGCTGTACGTCACCTCGGCGCGGACCGAAATCCCGGCCGCGGAGCGCGCGCGCTTCCCAGAGGCGGGCGGGCTGTTCCGGCTCCACGGCGCCGGCCGCGGCCTGCCGGAACCTTTCTTCGCGGGCTGAATCGTCTTTGCCTTACCCAGTGTCAGACCGCAGCGGCCCGGCGTAGAGCGAGACCCGCGTGGTCAGGCGCGCGCCGGCCGCCAGCCGCGAGCACTGCCCGAGGCGGGCCGCCTCGTTCACCGACAAGGGCATGGCCGTGCTGGGCTCCAACACGGCGGTGTAGTGGCCGTCGAAGCCGCCGTAAGAAGCGAAGACGCACACATACGGAAAGACCTGCGGATCAAAGGCGAGGCTGAATTCGGCGCCCAGGTCCGGGCGGCGCAGGCCCACCCGCCCGGCGCGCAGGTCGGACAGGAACAGGAAATCGGTCGTGCCGTCGGCGGGCGGGATGACATCGGCGCGCTGGCCGGCGACCAGGGGCCAGGCGAAGGGCGCGGCCGCGCCCCACCGCGACCAGCGCGGGTCGGCGACGCTGCCTGTCGCCGCCGGGCAGTCCAGCTGGTCGCCCGGGCTGATAGCGGCGGCGGCGTGGAGCTTCCACAGGAAGACGCGCCGCTCACCGGAGACGTTCTCGATCTGGTAGTCCACGTCCAGCCAGGACGCGCCCGGCCGCAGGCTGAAGTGCTTGCTCACCCGCAGCCCCCAGCGCGGCAGCTGGCCGCGCAGCCTCAGCGTCGGGCCGTCGCGTTCCGGCTGGAGCGGCAGCGTCCAAAGCTCGCCATGATCCGGGCAGTCCAGGTCCCCGATCCGCTCCGGCAAGTCGCCGGGGATAACATCGTCGAGGCCGCCGTAGAAGTTCGGATCATAGGGCGCGCCATACGGGGCCGGCGCCAGGGCCAGGCGTGGATTGCGCCACAGGAAGTCGCGGTCCAGCGTTTTGTGATAGAGCCGCGTCACGCGCCCGCCGGTCTCCGGCGAGACGTCCACCTGGAGCTGGGCGTTCTCCAGGCGCGCGACCGTGACCGCGTCGACCGGGATCCCAGTCTGAAGTGTAACGGCGGAAGAGTCCATAACGGCCTGGTATGGCTGAAAACGGTAAACCCTATCTCAGGAGGCCACAACTCAGATGACCACACGACAGGTAGTAATCGGCCAGGTGCGGATCGACATCGAAGACGCCCCCAAGCTGCGCTTCCCCACCAACGCGGACTGCAACAGCCCGTGCTGGTGGTCGGGCGGCCAGCTCTTCGCGCTGACGTCCACGGGCCATCCGGTGCGCCACGCCGGCCCCAACCTGGAGCAGCTCGCGCGCCTAGGCGAGATCGTCTACACCGGCTGGCGCGACGGCGGACGCTGGATCGAATCCGTGCATCAAGACCCGGACGGCACATTGTACGGCTGGTATCACAATGAGCCCGCCCACTACATCGCGGCCGAATATCAGGTGGGCCGCCAGTTCCCGATGACGGCGCCCTTCATCGGCGCCGTGGTCTCGCACGATGACGGCGCCACCTGGGATGACCTGGGCCTGATCCTGGCCGGCGGGCCGGAGACGCTCGACCTGGAGGGCCGGAATTACTGGTTCGCCGGCGGCAATGGCGATTTCTCGGTCATCCTGGACCGGGCCGGCGAGTACTTCTACTTCCTGTTCGGGACCTACTACAAGCCTGTGGCCCAGCAGGGGATTTCGCTGGCGCGCATGCGTTACGCCGACCGCCAGGGGCCGGTCGGCCGGGTGATGAAATGGCACGCCGGCGCCTGGCAGTCGCCGGGCCTGCTCGGCCCGGTGACGCCGATCGTGCCGGTCCGGGCCAGCTGGTATGCCTCGGAGCCGGACACCTTCTGGGGACCTTCGGTGCATTGGAACCATCAGCTGGGCCAGTATGTGATCCTGATGAACCGGGCGCTCGATCCGCGTTGGAAGCAGACCGCGATCTACGTGAGCGTTACGCCGGACCTGGCTGACCCGCACAGCTGGACGGAGCCGCAGCCGCTCTTGGAGACCACGGGCTGGTACCCGCAGGTCATCGGCCTGGATGCCGCCCGGCGCGAAACCGAGCGTGAGGCTGGCCAGCTGGCGCGCCTGTTTATCCACGGCGAGTCCAACCACAGCCTGCGCTTCTCGAAAGTTTGACCGCAGCCTTAACCAGAAACAGCGGCCCAACCGGCCGCTGTTTTTTGGTCCCAACGCCCCGGCTATTCCTTCACCGCGCCGAGCGTGATACCGCGGATGAAGTAGCGCTGCAGGAACGGATAGACGATCAGGATCGGGATCATGGCGATGAAGAGCTTGGCGGCGTTGAGGGTGTTGTTGGAGAGCCGGCCGAGCAACTGGGCCTGGCCGCTCTGCAAGACCGTGCGCTGGGCGATCACCAGCTGCTGAATGTAGGTCTGCAGCGGGTAATTGTCCGGGTTATTCATCAGGATCAGGCCGTCGAAGAAAGAGTTCCAGTGAGCCACCAGGCTGAAGAGCGTGACGGTGGCCAGTGCCGGCAGCGAGATCGGCAGGTAGATGTGCCACAGCAGCTGCCAGGGATTGGCGCCGTCGATGCGCGCGGCCTCGTCCAGCTCCTTCGGCAGGTTGCGGAAGAAGTTCATCAGGATCACGACGTTCCAGATCGGCAGCGCCGTCGGCAGGATCAGCGCCCAGAAAGAGTCGATCAGGCCATACTGGCTGATGGTCAGATACCAGGGCACCACGCCGACGTTCAGGATCATGCCAGCCACCATCAGCCACATGAAGACGTTCCGGCCCGGGAAGGCCTGCGCACTGCGCGAGAGCGGGAAGGCCGTCAACACTGTCAGGGCGAAGTTCGTGAAGCCGCCGACAGCCACCCGCGCCAGCGAGATCCCGAAGGCGCGCCAGAATTTCTCGTCTTGGATGATGTACTCGTAGGAGAAGAGGTTGAAGCCGACCGGCCACAGCGACACCAGCCCGCCGGCGACGGCCTGCTTGCTGCTCAACGACAGCGCCAGGGTGTGCACCAGCGGCAGCAGCGTGCTGGCCGCCAGCGCGATCAGGAACAGCGTGATGGCCCAATCGACGATCCGGTCCAGGGGGCGACGGGAGACGACCATGCGGCACCTCAGAAGATGCGGTAGTTGGCGAAGCGGTCCGCCACCCAATAAGAAACACCAATCAGGATCAACGACACGACTGTCTTGAGCAACCCCACCGTCGTGCCGATGCTGTACTGGCCCTGGATCAGGCCGACACGGTAGGCGTAGGTGTCCAGCACGTCACCGGTGGAATATACGATCGGGCTGTACAGGTTGACGATCTGGTCGAAGTTGGCGTTGAGGACGTTGCCGATGCTGAGCGAGGCGACCAGCACAATTGTCGGCGCGATGCCGGGCAGCGACACGTACAGCATTTTCTGCAGGCGGCTGGCGCCGTCCAGCTCCGCCACCTCGTACAGCGTCGGGTCGATGCTGGTCAGCGCCGCCAGATAGATAATGGCTTCAAAGCCGAACTCCTTCCAGATATCGCTGAAGATGATCACCCACGGAAAGGTCGCCGGCTGGCCCAGGAAGGCAATGGGCTTCAGCCCGAAGAGCGCCAGGGCGTCATTGAGCAGACCTTCCCGCGCCAGCAGCGTGCGCAGGATGCCCGCCAGGATCACCCACGACAGGAAGTGCGGCAGGTACACCATCGTCTGGATGAGACGCTTGGGACCGGCAAAGCGCACCTCGTTCAGCAGCAGCGCGAAGACCACGGCCACGATCAGCAACAGCCCGATCTTGCCGATGGCGATGAAGAGCGTATTGGCGAAGACTTCGCGCGCATCCTGAATCCGGAACAGGAACAGGAAGTTGTCGAAACCCACCCACGGTGAGTTCTGAATGCCGCGGGCCGGGTTGAATTTTTGGAAGGCGATGACGGAGTAGAAGAGCGGGACGAACGTGAAAGCCACGAGCAGGAACAGGCCGGGCAGGATCATCACATAGTACGCCAGCGTGTCTGATTTCCGGTGCATACAGGTCCTTTCCAGCGCAGCCGTCCACCCCGCCCCGGTGCCTGACACCGCGGGTAGGCAGTGACCGGGGCGCCTGGCGGCGCCCCGGTCCTAAACTCACAACCGCCGGTTACTGGTTCATGGCGGCCAGCAGGTCGGCGCCGCCGCTCTCATTCCATTGTTGCACGAACGTGTCGAAGTAGTCGAGCGGCTGCGCGCCGGTGATGATGAGCAGGAGCGCCTCCTCCTCCATCTTCTTCAGCGACGGCCAATTCGGGTCGACAGAGTAGAAGCGGACCGCCGCCGGATCGGCGCGGACTTCGCTATAGCCGCCGGCCAGGAGCGAGGCCGCATTCAGGCGCGCCATGCGCGTGGCCCAGTTGGCCGGGTCGCTGCGCGGATCGGCCATGTCCTTCTGGATCTGCTCATACTCGATCTGCATGGCGTCGCCGAAGGTGTCGGGCGAGACCTGGCCGTCCAGCGCGGCCTGGTAGTCGCGGGCCATGCGCTCCACCACGTACGGCTGCTCGATCAGGAACGGGACCGGGAAGAGCAGGTTCCAGATCTCGTTGAAGTTCGGGTAGTACTGCGGGGCGTCGTTGAAACCGTAGCTGATGTCGTTCTGGATGTTCAGGATCTTGACGACGACCTCCGGGTGCACGTAGCCCTTCTTGACGACCACGAAGCTGTTGGTGTAGTCGCCCATCGAGTACGTGAACTGGCCGTTATTGTCCTTCAGCAAGTACGGCTGCCAGTCGGCGTTCGGGTCGTTTTTCACCGAGTCGTTCAGCGGCCACCAGGAGATCCACCAGGGGCCGATCATAATGCCGCCTTCGCCGCCGACCACGATCTGGTTGGACGTGTCGGTGTTCTTGGTGGCGAAGTCAGGGTCGATCAGGCCGGCCTGGTACATGGCGTTCAGACGGGCCAGCGCGTCCTTCATCTGCGGCTGCGTGGAGCCGTAGACGACCTGGCCGCTGGCGTCGCGGTAGAAGAGCGTCGGGAAGGCGCCGTAAGCGTTGAAGATCACGTCGAAGCCGTGCAGGTTGCTCGGCACCATCACGGGCTGGAGCGTGCCGGTCAGACCATACGTGTCGGCGGCGCCGTCGCCGTCCGGGTCCTGCTCCATGAAGGCCTTGGCCAGCGCCTCCAGGTCATCCACGGTCTCCGGCGCGGACAGGCCGAGTTTGTCCAGCCAGTCTTTGCGTACCCACACCATCAGCGGGGCGTCGGCCTGCGGCTGCACATTCGGCACGCCCCAGATCTTGCCGTCGATCGTGGCCGCTTGCAGGGCCACGCCCTTGGTCTGGTTCCAGTTCTCGAGCAGGTCCTTGTTCGCGTACTTCTCGACGTAGGGCGTCAGGTCCTCGAGGACCCCGGCCTCCACCAGCTGCTGGAGCTGGATGGGGGTGACGATCATGGCGTCCGGGATCTCGCCGCTGGAGATCGCCAGGTTGAGCTTGTCCGCGTAGCTGTCGGTCGGGACCACCCACTCGAAGGTGATGTCGATGTTGAGTGTGTCTTCGATGTACTGCAGGGCGCGGTTGGCCTCGATGCTCTCGCCTTCCGGCAACAGCGAGGCGTTTTCCTGCCCGCCCTTCACCAGCGTCAGCGTGATTTTCTCAGGATAGGCCGCGTAGGCGTCGGTCATGCGCCACTCGGCGCCAGCCTGGGCTGGGGCGCTGGTTGCCGCCGGCGCCTGGGTCGGCTCTGTCACCGCGGGCGGCTCGGTAGCGCTCACTGCGGGAGTCGGTGTGGCCGGGGCCGCGCAGGCCGACAGGATGAACGTCGCCATCAGCGTAATCACGGTTGCCTTGAGCAACCAACTCTTCTTCATACGATCCTCCTCAAGGTCCTGGTAGTCTCACCGAGAAAGGGCTTCCACTAGCTGCAAGGAGAGTTTCGCTCGGAATGGTTGGTAGGTGGGCGCCTCCTTTGGGTAGTTTCTAACAGGGACGCTCACGCGTCATAGTACAGGTACGCAGCCGCGAATTGCTCGTCGCCGGCGTCGCCCGCCTGGGGGCCGGCCGCGCTCAATGAGGCAAAAGCCTCGGGCAGGTGCTCGGCCGCCTGCGTGGGGGAGGCGGCCCCAAACACCACCGCCGCCCGCCGCCCGGTGGCCGGGTCCAGGCCGGCCCAACCGGCCACGCCCGCGTAGGTGTCGGCCTGCGCGCCGATGAACGTCAGATCGCCGGCGAAAGCGTCCCGCGTGCGCCGGAAGTGATCGAGGAAGACGCGCAGCCGCGCCTGCCCGGCCGGCCCGAACTCGTGGGCGCGGTCGTTCAGGATGAAGTTGCCGCCGAACAGACTGAGGTAGGCGCTGGCCGGCAGCGCGCCAGCCCAATCCACCGGCCGGTGCGGCTCCAAAAACCGATGCGCGAAGCCCGTGTGCAGCTGATTGGCTGGCAGGAAGTGCGCGGCCCCGTACAGGTGATAACGCACGATGGCTTCGGATTGGCTGTGGTCGCTGAGCCAATTGGTGTGCGAGCGCCGCACCATCTCCAGGTCCAGGCGGCGGCCGCCGCTGGCGCAATTCTCGGTCAGCGCCGCCGGGAAGGCCTCCAGCAGCTGGTCCCACAGCCGATAGACGTTCTCCACGTAGCGGATCTC
>CALFZO010000066.1 GCA_937952305.1 uncultured Anaerolineales bacterium
GGCCTGGACGCAGGAGTTGCCCGCCACCCCCGCACCGGCGCCGCCTCCGCCGCCGGCCGACCCGCCCGCGCCGGCCGATCCGTTCGCGGCCTGGACGCAGGAATTGCCGCCGAACCCGCCGCCCGCCCGCAATCAACCGCGATGAAACTGCTTGGCCGCCTGCTCGCTGTCCCCTGGGGCTGGTTGAAGGCCCTCGGGCGCCTCCTGCAGCGCCTGTTCCGGAGCGTGACCGCCCCGCTGCGTTGGGGCCAGCGCGCCGCCCGGTCCGCGCGCGCCTTCTTCACCGCCCCGCCCGAAGACGAGGCGGCGGCTGACAGCGGCCTGCCCACCGACGGCTCCTTCGTCGATTTGTTGGCCGGCGCCGTCGAACACATCGACGCGCTGCGCCGCCACCTGCTCCGGGCCGTGATCGTCCTGGCGCTGACGACCACGCTGAGTTTCCTGTTCGCCGACCGCTTGATGGCGATCCTGGCCGTGCCGCTGGGCGACAACGCGCAGACCGAGTTGCTGGCGCTGACCCAGCTGCCGTGGGATCAGGCCGTGGCCCGCTTCTTCGCGCTGGGCGCCGCAGGCATCGCCAAGATGCAGGTCATCGAACCCACCGAGAGCGTGGGGGTCTTCATGCGCGTCTCGCTGCTGGCGGGCACCGCCTTCGCCATGCCGTACATTGTGCTGGAGGTGTTCCTGTTCGTGGCGCCGGCCCTTTACCCGCGCAGCCGCGTGCGCCTGCTGCTGTCGCTGCCAGCCATCAGCCTGCTGTTCCTGGCCGGCCTGGCCTTCACCTACCTCATCATGCTGCCGGCCGCCATCCCGTTCCTGCAGGACTTCATGGGTTTCCGCGCCGCCTGGCGGCCCACCGCCTACTTCGGCCTGGTCACCAACCTGATGTTCTGGATCGGCGTGGCCTTTCAGATGCCGCTGATCATCTATGTCCTGGCCACGATCGGCCTGCTGCGCACGCAGCAACTGGTGTCCCAATGGCGGCTCGCCGTCGTCATCATCGCCGTCATCGCGGCGGCCATCACGCCCACCACGGACCCTGTGAACATGGGGCTGGTGATGCTGCCGATGAGCCTGTTGTACGTCGTCAGCATCATCGGCGCCTGGTTCGCCGAGCGCGGCCGGGCGCTGCGCCACCGCGAGGCCTGAGACCATGGACGAGCGCTTCATCCTGCACCTGATCCCGGCCCACGCCTACGCGGCGCTGGCCGCCGAGGCCCCGGTCGGCAACGCCTCCCTGGCGACGGAGGGTTTTCTGCATTGCACGCGCGGGCTGGCGTTGATGCTGGAGGTCGCCAACCGCTTCTACCGGGCGGCGCCCGGCGACTTTCTGGTGCTGGTGATCGATCCGGACAAGGTGCGCGCCCCGGTGCGCTTCGAGCCGCCGACCTCCGGCGCCGACCCGCTGGCCGGGCAATTGTTCCCGCACATCTACGGGCCGCTCAACCGGGACGCCATCGTCGCGGTGCGTTCGGCCCGGCGCGCGCCGGACGGGACCTTCCTGGAAGTCTGATAGGAATTGGGTGTGACCAAATCTGGTTGAGGCGACACAGCAACCGGCGGTGGCCGGCTCGCACACCGGGTATGCCGCTCCGTCGGTGTTTGGATCACCCCGGCTTCCGCCGGGGTCCAGGCCCGGCGCAATTGCCTGGATTCAGGCCTTCGCCGGGACGCCCTCAACCTATTGACCGGATGAACCACTTAGAGCTGTGCGGCCGGCGGATTCGCATAGCCTAAGCGCCCTTGACCGGGCGTGGGATGGTGAGGGCGCAGCCCTTGTTGGCTACGCGCAAGGAGGCGGGGATGGCGGGGAAATTCTACGAAGACCTGGCCGTCGGCGATAAATTCCGGCATGCCACCGGCCGGACCGTGACCGAGATGGACAACGTCCTGTTCTCGGCGCTGACGTTCAACACCCAGCCGCTCCACATCAACGAGGACTTTGCGGCCCAGACTCAGTTCGGCCGCCGCATCGTCAACGGGCTCTTCACCCTGGCCCTGGTGGTCGGCCTGAGCGTGAGCGAGCTGACCGAGGGCACCATCGTCGCCAACCTGGGCTACGAGAAGGTGGCGCACCCGCAGCCGGTCTACCACGGCGACACCGTGTACGCCGAGACCGAGGTGTTGGAAAAGCGCCCGTCCGCGTCGAAGCCGGACCGCGGCCTGGTGCGCCTCAAGCAAATCGGGCGCAACCAGAACGGCGCGGTGGTGGTGGAGTTGGAACGGACAGTGCTGTTTTTGAAGCGCGGCCCATAGGATCACTGGGAGATAAGCCCCATGCGAGTGCGACGAGCGTTGCTGTTCGTGCCCGGCGACAGCCGGCGCAAGATCGAGAAGGCCGCGACGTTGGGCGCGGACTGTGTCTGCCTGGACATGGAAGATGGCGTCGCCCTCAACCGCAAGGCGGAGGCGCGCGCCGCCATCCCGGCCGCCCTGGCGGAGCTGGATTTCGGCCGCAGCGAAAAACTGGTGCGGATCAACCGGCTCGGCTCAGGTTTTGAACAGGCGGACTTCGACGAGACCATCGCCGGCCGCCCGGACGGCGTGGTCATCTCCAAGGTCGAGAGCAGCACGGCCATCCAGTGGCTGGACGAGCAGATCACGGCGGCCGAGCAGCGCCACGGCTGGCCGCGCGGCGGCATCGCCCTCCTGGCCATGATCGAGACCGCGCGCGGCATCGTCCAGCTGCCCGCCATCGCCAGCGCCTCCCGCCGGCTGTCCGCCCTGATCTTCGGCGCCGAAGACCTGGCCGGCGATATCGGCGCGACACGCACGCGCGCCGGCTGGGAGGTCTTCTACGCCCGCTCAGCCGTGGTGACGCATGCCGCCGCCTATGGCCTGCAGGCCCTGGACATGGTCTACGTGGATTATCGCGACACGGCTGGTTTGATCAGCGAGGCGCGCCAGGCCGCGGAGATGGGCTACGTAGGCAAGCAGGTGATCCACCCGGACCAGGTGGCGCCGGTGCACGCGGCCTTCACGCCGGACGAGGCCGCCATCGCCTACGCCCAGCGCGTGGTGGCGGCCTTCGAAGCCCAGCAGGCTTCCGGCCGGGGCGCCTTCGCCCTGGACGGCAAAATGGCGGACATGCCGATCCTGCGCGCGGCCGAACAGGTGCTGGCCAAAGCGCACGCCGCCGGCAAGCTCTAACGCCTGGTCAGGCCACGCCCTCGATCACGACCATGCGTGACCGGGCGGCCTGGTGGCGCAGCGCCTTGGCGTCGCGATACTCGGGCGAGTCCCACCAGGCCTGGGCGCGCTCGACACTCTCGAACTGCAGGATCACCAGGCGCTCGGGCTGCCAATCGCCCTCGAGCGTCACGGTGCGCCCCCCGCGCGCCACATAGTGTCCGCCATACGCGGCTACGGCCGCCGGCGCGAGTTGCTTGTAGGTGGCATAGGTCGCGGGGTCGGTGACACTGATATCCACAATCACGTAAGCCGTCATCGCTGCCTCTCCTCGGAACGGCGCCCGCCGGCAGTGCGGCGCGGCCGGGCTAGTTTGCGCGCGGCGCGGGCTCGGCCCAAGCGGGCTCGGCCGACCGCTCGCGCCAGGCTTCCCATTGCACCAACAGCACCGCGCCCAGGATCAGGGCGGCGCCCAGCCATTGCACCGGACTCATGTGCTCGCCCAGGACCGGGATCGCGATCAGGGCTGTGAGCACGGGCTCCAGGGACGCGATCAGGCTGGCGACGCCGGCCGGCAGATCGCGCAGGCTGCGCGTGTACAAACCGAAACCCAGCAGGGTCGGGCCCAGGGCCAGGACCCCCAGCGTCAGCCAGCCGTCCCAGGCCGGGCCGAGGCTGAACAGGGCCGCCACCGGGGAGCCGGGCGTCAGGAACGGCAGTGATTGCAGGATGAGCAAGGCCCCGGCCGCAAACAGGAAGCCGTAGGTCGTCACCGTCCAGGCGCTGTCGAAGCGCCCGGCGCTCCAGCGTCCGGCCAGGTTGTAGAAAGCGAAGGCCGCGCCCGTCGCCAGGCCGAGCAAGACCCCGAGCGGGTTGACGCGCCAGACCTGCGGGTCATACGCCCCGGCCACCAGCGCACACCCGGCCAGGCTGACGGCCACGGCCACGAGCTTGGGCGCGGTCAGCGCCTCACCCAGCGCCAGCCGAGCGAGCAGCACCGTGAAGGCCGGCGAACTGTACGCCAGCACCGTGGCGACGGCGGCGCCATTGAGCTGGACGCTGAACGTCCAGCAGGCGTTGAAGACGGCCATCCCGACAAAACCGTACACCAGGAAGAACGGAATATCGGAGCGCCGCAGGCGCAGCGCCGCCGGCCGGAAGACGGCCAGCAGCCCGGCCAGGCCGACGCCGGTGAACAAGTCGCGCCAGAAGGCCAGCGTGAGCGGCGCGATGGTGTGATGGATGAGCAGCCAGCTGATGAAGATGCCGGTGAAGGCCCAGGCCGTGGTGCCGGCCAGGGCAATCAGGCTGCCGCGCAGACGCGGGGACATAGGCGGTAACGTGGGACTCCAACTCAGCGCGTGAGCTTGCGATAGGTGATGCGGTGCGGGCGGTCGGCGTCGACGCCCAGGCGCTTGCGCCGTTCGGCCTCGTAATCCGACCAGTTGCCGTAGTGAAAGTGGATCTGGCTGTCGCCCTCAAAGGCCAGGATGTGCGTGGCGATCCGGTCCAGGAACCAGCGGTCGTGGCTGACCACGATCGCGCAGCCCGCGAACTCCTCCAGCGCCTCCTCGAGCGCGCGCAGGGTGTTGACGTCCAGGTCGTTGGTGGGCTCGTCCAGCATCAGGACGTTGCAGCCCTCCTTGAGCATCTTGGCCAGCAGCACGCGGTTGCGCTCGCCGCCGGAGAGCACGCCCACCTTCTTCTGCTGGTCGGCGCCCAGGAAGTTGAAGGAGGCCACATAGCCGCGCGAGTTGACCTTGCGCGGACCGAGCACCACCGTCTCGGCGCCGCCCGTGATCTCCTCCCACACGTTTTTATCCGCGGCCAGCGAGTCGCGCAGCTGCTCGACGTAGGCCAACTTCACGGTCTGGCCGACCGTGACCGCGCCGGCATCGGGCTGCTCCAGGCCCGCTATCAGCTTGAGCAGCGTGCTCTTGCCGGCGCCGTTCGGGCCGATCACGCCCACCAGGCTGCCCGGCGGCAGGCTCAGGTCCAGGTTCTCCAGCAGCAGCCGGTCGCCGAAGGCCTTGGTCACGCCCTTGAACTCGACGACCACATCGCCCAGACGCGGGCCGGGCGGGATGTAAATCTCCAGGTTCTCGCGGCGCGCCTCGCTCTCCTGGTCCAGCAGCTTTTCGTAGGCCGTGACGCGCGCCTTGCCCTTGGCCTGGCGCGCCTTGGGCGACATGCGGATCCAGTCCAGCTCGCGCTCCAGGGTCTTCTGGCGCCGCGCGTCGGTCTTCTCCTCCAGCGCCAGCCGCTGCTGCTTCTGCTCCAGCCAGGACGAGTAGTTGCCCTTCCACGGGATGCCGTGGCCGCGGTCTAGCTCCAGGATCCAGCCGGCGACGTTATCCAGAAAATAGCGGTCGTGGGTGACGGCGATGACGGTGCCGGCGTAATCGCGCAGGTGCTTCTCCAGCCAGGCCACGGACTCGGCGTCGAGGTGGTTGGTGGGCTCATCCAGCAGCAGGATATCGGGTTCGGTCAGCAGCAGCCGGCACAAGGCCACGCGGCGGCGCTCGCCGCCGGAGAGCACCTGGATGGGGGTGTCGGGCGGCGGACAGCGCAAGGCGTCCATGGCCAACTCCAGGCGGCTGTCCAGATTCCAGGCGTCGTGCTTGTCCAGGTATTCCTGCAGCCGGCCCTGCGCCTCGATCAGGGCGTCGTAGTCCGCGTCCGGCTCGGCGAACTTGGCGCTGACCGCGTCGAACTGCTGGAGCGCGTCCACGATCGGCTGAACGGCCTCCTCCACCACCTGGCGCACGGTCTTGTCCAGATCGAGCTGCGGCTCCTGCTCCAGCAGGCCGCGCGTGTAGCCTTTGGAGAGCTGGGTCTCGCCCAGGTAGTCGTTGTCGACGCCGGCCATGATGCGCAGCAGCGTGCTCTTGCCGGCGCCGTTCAGGCCGAGCACGCCGATCTTGGCGCCGTAATAAAAGCCCAGCGAGATGTCGCGGATGACCTCGCGGTTGGGCGGAAAGATGCGCTTGACGCGCACCATCGAGTAGATGACTTGGTCGGTCATAAGGCTCCCCGAAAGAGATCGGCGTTAGCAGTCGCGCGGTTCGGCCTTGCAGTACGCCCGCGGGGCCGCCTGCCGCGCTCAGTTGTCGACAAAGCCGGCGTCCCAGGTCCGGGCCGGGTCATGGTTGCGCAGGTCGATGCCGAAATCGGCGGCCGCCTTGAGCGCCAGCAGGACAGAGACCCAGCCGGCCGTCACCTCGGCCCGGTCGGCCTCCGGCACAGCGGCGTCCGTCAGCGTCAGGTCGGTCCCGCCGGCGCCATCGGCGACCAACTCAAAGGTCGTGCGGCTGCCGCCGTAGTACTCGACGCTGAAACGGCGGGGCGGCTGCTGCTCCAGAATCCAGCCGCGCCAGATCTGGCCGCCGGGAAAAACAAAGTCGATGGCGCCGTCACGCTCGCCGGCCGACTCCGCCCAGAAGCGCGCGCGCCCGGCCTCCGTCGCCAGCAGCGCGTACACGCGCTCCGGGGGCGTCTGCAGATGCAGCCGCCAGCGGATCACGCCCGGCTCTGGCTGAAAGCCATCCATCGGCATCAGCGCGCGCTGATGAAGACCAGCTCTTCCGGGCGCCGGGTCAGCGCCACGCGCTCACCCTGCACGCGCACCAACTGTCCAAAATCCAGGAAGTCGATCTCGCGCACGTCCAGGACGGCCTCTGGCTTCGCGGCGCTCAGCCAGGCCGGGAAGTCCGCCAGCGCGGCGCCCGGCTGCTGCGCGCGGTACTCCACCAGGCGCCGGAACAGCTTTGGGAAGATCACGCCGTGGGTTTCCAGGTCGGCTGGCGTGGCCGCCGGCGCGCCCTTGGTCGTCAGGTCACGGCGCCACACGCCCAGTTTGGCGCCGCGGGCGCGTTGCACGGCGGCCGTCAGGGCGCGGCGCGCGTCCAGCGGCAGGCCATCATAGAACATCGGGTAGGTCTGGCCGGCCAGCGTCACCCGGTAGTTCAGGCTGCGTTTCACCAGGGCCGTCGCCAGCGGCACTTCCGTGCCGTCGGCGGCCGGGGGCGCCCCGGCAAAAGCAAACGCCACGGGCCGCCCGTTCACTTCCAGCGTGCGGGCCAGGATGAAACCGGGCGCCGCATCGCGGGCCACCGGCGGCTGCACGCGCGTGTTGGCCGGCGGCGCATAGGGCACCGGGTTCAGGCCGAGCAGGCCGGTCAGCGTGTCGCGGGCCTGATCCGCCAGCGGGCGCGGCTGGCGCGTCTCGCGCGAGCCCTTCACCGGGACCTGGTAGTGCAGCTCGAGGGCGTCGATGCCCTCCAGGCGCAGTTGCAGCGACCCGATCGCCGTCAGGCTGTAGGTGTTCCGCAAACGGCGCAGGCGCTCTAACAGGGCCGGGTTGGCCGGCCGGAAATGGATCGAATCACCGTCCGGCTCGAAGCCCGTCACGCGGCCGGAGGCCAGGCGATTGGTCAGATGATAGGTGCCCTGGATCACGATGAAGTTCATGGTCCCTCCGGCTTTGGCGGCGCGGAAGGATTATAGCTGACCTTGTGAACGAGCCCGAGCGGCGCCGCGCTGTGTATACTTGGCCTTCGGCTATGAATATGCATCTCCCCTCCCCCGTCCAACGCTTCACGTTTCAACAGCTGTATTGGGATGTTTTTTGGTTCGGCGTCCTGCAAGGCAGCGCGATGGCGTTCTTGTCGGTCTACGCCGCCCGCGTCGGCGGAACAGCGTTCCAGATCGCGCTGCTCACCAGCGGCCCGGCCGTGATCAACCTGTTCTTCTCGCTGCCAGCCGGCCGCTGGCTGGAGAAACGGCCGGTGACGGCGGCGGCCTTTCAGACCGCGCTCTGGCAGCGCGCCGGCTACCTGGCGCTGGTGCCGCTGCCCTGGCTGCTGCCGGACGCCGCCCAGGCCTGGGCCCTGCCCGGCCTCGTCGTGTTGATGTCGATCCCGGGCACCGCCCTGGCCATCGCCTTCAACGCCATGTTCGCGGACGTGGTCGCGCCGGAGTGGCGCGCCCACGTCGTCGGCCGCCGCAACGCGCTGCTGGCCATCAGCTCCACGGCGGCTTCGTTGGCCTGCGGCCAGGTGCTGGACCGGCTGGTCTTCCCGCTCAATTATCAGGTGGTGTTCCTGATCGGCGCGGTCGGGGCCGGGTTGAGCACGTTCTACCTGGGCCGCGTGCAGGCGCCCAGCGTCCTGCCCCCGCGCGTGGGGCGCGCCCTGCTGGACGACGCGCGGCCGGGCGCGGTGCCCCGCATCGGCGACGCCTTGCGCCAGTACCTGGGGCTGCGCTTCCTGACGCGCGCCGGCGCCGGCCGGCTCCTGCGCCTGGACCTGCTGCGCGGCCCGTTCGGCCCGGTGATGGCCGCTTACCTGGCTTTCTACGCCTCCCAGTACATGTCCATCCCCCTCATGCCCGTGTACTGGGTCAACGAACTGCGGTTGACAGATGGCGAGATCAGCATCGGCAATGCCTTGTTCTACGGCACGCTGCTGGTCGCGTCGCTGTGGCTGGCGCCGCTCAGCGCGCGGCTGGGGCATCGGCGCATCTTGATCCTGGGCGCTCTGTTCTTCGGCCTCTACCCCGTGTTCAATGCCGCCGCCTGGGACGCGACTCTGTACTACCTGGCCTCCGGCGTGGGCGGCGTGGTGTGGGCGCTGACCGGCGCGGGCCTGGTGAACCGGCTGATGGAGCACGTACCCGAAAACGACCGGCCGGCGCACATGGCCCTGCACAACCTGGCGCTCAACCTCGGCATCCTGCTGGGTTCCCTGCTGGGGCCGACCCTGGGCGATTGGCAGGGGTTGCGGACCGCGCTGTTGGCGGCCGGCCTCCTGCGCGGCCTGGCGGCGGTGCTGCTGGCGGTGTGGGCCTGACGCTGCGGTGTAGAATCGGCTTTATCGCTTAGCCTGCTGGCGGAGACACACCCATGAGCCTTTGGACCCGACTGGCGCGCCTGTTCACGCCCGCGCCGGCTGCCACGACGAGCCACTTTCTGCCCATCGCCGTGCGCTGCCGGCGCTGCGGCGAGACGATCGTCGCCAACATCAACCTGGCCAACGACCTGAGCGCGGGCGATGAGGCCGCCTACGTCTGTCGCAAGGTGCTGCTCGGCCGCGAACGCTGCTTCGAGTCAATCGAAGTGGTGCTGACTTTCGACGAGCAGCGCCGGCTGATCGACCGCGCCATCACCGGCGGCACGTTCGTGGATGGGCCGCCGGCCGCCTAGCTGGCGCCCAGCGGCTGCGCGGCGCCTGAGCCCGCGGGGGAGTCTGCCTGCGGCCAGCCCACGACCAACGCGCCGGGTCTAGCGGTCCACGGGGGGTTTGGTGCGGAGTGACTCGTCCACGTCGGCCAGGATCCGGGCGGCCTCATCCGGCTCGGCCAGGCGCGGCTGGAAGTTGTCGTGGATGTGGATGGGCAGCAGGGTCACGTCCACCAACTGCGCGCCGCGAAAAGTCGCCTGCAGCATCAGCCCCTGGACCGTGAACTCCGTCCCATCCGACCACTGCTGATCGAAGACGAAGTTTCCGAGCGCGTACGCCACCACCGCCCCGCCCGCCAGCGTCTCCACGGCCTGGACATGATGGGGATTGTTGCCCACCACCAGGGTCGCCCCGGCCTCGACCAGGGCCTGCGCGCCGAGCGCCTGTTCCCACGTGATCTGGCCGGTGAATTCCCGGCCCCACTGCGGCAGCACGATGACCACGTCGGCCTGAGCCCGCGCCCGCCGGACGGCGTCTAGGTACACGTCTTTCAGGAACGGCGCCGCGCCGGGCCGATCAGCGCCGGCCCAGACCTCGCCGTTGACGGCCGTGAACGCCAGAAACGCAAACCGCACACCCTGGACGTCGACGATGACGGGCGCGCTGGCCTCCGCCAGGTTCAGGCCTCCGCCCACCGGCTGGAGGCCGGCCGCGCGCAGGTGAGCGAGCGTATCCAGAAACGACTCGTCGCGGCAGCCGCGCACCAGGCCGCAGTCCTTGATGTGGTTGGTGGCGACCGAGATCAGGTCGAAGCCCGCGAACTGCAGGCCGGCCACGGTCTCCGAGGGCGCCAGCAAGTTGCGGTGATACTCGGCGCAGGGGCTGGGCGGATTGTAGTCTGAGATCGACGCGTCCAGGCTGCCGATGGCCAGATCGGCGCCCTGCAACAGGTCGGCGACGGCCCGATACGGCAGCGCCATGTCCCCGGCCGCCTGGGCGATGGTGTAGACGCAGCGCGCCGGGTTGATATCGCCGGTGAACAACAACGTGATGTCCGGCACGGGCGTGGGGCTCGGCAGCAAGACGGGCGTGCGCGTGGGCGGAAGGGCGCTGGACGCCGGCACGGCCGTGACCGTCGGCAACTGGGCCGTGGCGGACGGCAGCGCCGCCAAGCTGGGCGGGGGGGCGGTGGCCGCGGTCGGGGTAGGTGTGAGCGCCGGCCCGCACCCCGTGCACACGGCCAGGCCGGCGAGCCAGCCACGCCACCATCCGGGTCTTGGACGCATAGCGGAAAGGGGTGGTGCCAAAGGCCGGCGCGGAGGCGGGACAGGCCGGGGGCGGCAGGCGCCGCCTACAAGCCCATCAGGCGCATGGCCTTTTCCAGCAAGCCCTTGAGGGTCTTCTCTTTGGCGGAGAGCGCCTCGTCCGGCGTCAGCGCCAGCCCAGACCGCATCGAGGCGAGCGCCTGCAGCTTGTCACCGGACTTGACCTGCAGGGCGCTCAGCTTCTTGAAGCAGGCGGCGCGCGTTTCGCGCTCGCCGGCCTGGCCGAGCAGATCGATGGCCTGCACGTACGCCTCAGCCGCGCGCTCCTCCTGGCCGGCGCCGTCATGGGCGGCCGCCAGGTTCGCCAGCGCCTGCCCCTGGCGCAGCGTATCGCCCAGGGCCTGAAAGACGGCGGGCGTGCCGGTGACGGCCGCCAGGGCCGCGGTCCAGTCGCCGCAGGCCATCCACGCGACGCAGGCATTGTTGCGCAGCTCGGCGGCGGCGCCGCGATCGCCCGCGGCTGCATACGCCGCGGCGGCCTCGTCGAAAGCGGCGGCCGCCGCGGTGTGGCGCTCGGCGCGGTAGTGCTGTAGGCCGAGGTCCTTGAGCTGTTCCGGGGTCATCTAGTAAGTGATGTCCAGCAGGCTGGTGGCGATGGCGCGCAGGTGGTCGGCCGGCATCTGGCTCAGGCGCTGGGCCAGGCGCAGATAGTGCTCGTTGACGGGGTTCACGACGAACTCGCGCAGTTCAGGCGGCAGATCCTTGAAGCGCTGGAACAGGCGCTGGGCGCTCTCCCACTCGCCCACCTGCCCCTCGCCCTCCAGCAAGTCCTCCAGGCTCAGGCCCAGCCGGTTGACGATGACCTCCAGCTCCGGCTGCGGCACCGATTTCTGGCCATACTCAAAGTCCGCCAGCAGGCCGGACGAGATGCCCAGCTCATCGGCCAGCTCCTTGAGCTTGAGCTTGGCGGCCAGGCGCGCCTGGCGCAGTTTGGCGCCGATCAGGCGGTCGCGGATTTCGAGCACGGCCGGGGCGGGCACCTGGGCGCGCGTCTCGGCCTTGTCAGACAGCGTGGTCGCGCCCCAGAAATGGGCCAGCGGCACTTCGAAGAAAAAGGCCAGCAGTTCCAGCTCGGGCAGTGACGGGCTTTTGGCGCCGGCCTCGTAGGCGTTGAACTGGGCCGGCGTGACGCCGATCACCTCGGCGCACTCCTTGACGGTGCGGCCGGAGTGCTGGCGCGCATCGCGCATGAGCACGCCCAGCATCTTGGCGCGCACGTCCAGGGCGGTCTCGGTCTCGCTCATAGTGCTTCTCCTGGCCCCGGTTTACCGGCGCCCGAGGCTGCGGCCGCCCGCCGTGCCGGTCATGAAGATCTCCGGCGGCAGCCGGAAGCCGGCCGCCTCCAGCTTGGGCGTGAACATCGGGCGCAGGCCGGTCGGCCGGATCTGGCCGATTACGTGCCCGTCGCCGTCCACGCCCTCCTCGACAAACTTGAAGACATCCTGCAGCACCACCGTGTCGCCCTCCATGCCGATGACCTCGGTGATGTAGGTGACCTTGCGCGAGCCGTCGCGCAGGCGGGCCTGCTGGATGATCAGTTCGATGGCCGAGGCGATCTGCTCGCGGATCACCTTGAGCGGCATGTCCATACCCGCCATCAGCGCCATCGTCTCCATGCGCGAAAGGGCGTCGCGCGGGGAATTGGCGTGCAGCGTCGTCAGCGAGCCGTCATGGCCGGTGTTCATGGCCTGGAGCATGTCCAGGGTCTCGCCGCCGCGGCACTCGCCGACCACGATGCGCTCCGGGCGCATGCGCAGCGCATTGCGCACCAGGTCGCGGATGGTGACCTCGTACTTGCCCTCCAGGTTGGGCTTCTTGGTCTCCAGCCGGACCACGTGGTCCTGCCCCAGCTTGAGCTCGGCGGCGTCCTCGATAGTGACGATGCGTTCGTCTTCCGGGATGAAGCCGGACAGCACGTTGAGCAGCGTGGTCTTGCCGGAGCCGGTGCCGCCGGAGACGACCACGTTCAGGCGCGAGACCACGCAGGCCTTGAGAAACTCCGAGATCTGCGGCGTCATCGACCCGAACTCGATCAGGTCCTCCACCGTCAGCTTCTTGGTGGAGAACTTGCGGATGGTGATGGACGGGCCGTCGATGGAGACGGGCGGGATGACGGCATTGACGCGCGACCCGTCCGGCAGGCGCGCATCCACCAGCGGGTTGTCCACGTCGATGCGCCGGCCGAGCGGCAGGACGATCCGGTCGATGATGCGCTTGACGTGGTTGTCGTCGTCGAACTTGACGGTGCTCAGGGTCAGCTTGCCCTTGCGCTCCACGTAGACCCGGTTGGGCCCGTTGACCATGACCTCGGACACGGCCGGGTCGTCCAGCAGCGGCTGGATGGGCCCGAAGCCGAAGAATTCGTTGACCACCTCGCGGACCAGTTCCACGCGCGCGGTTTCGGGCAGGTTGACGCGCGTCGTGGTGTAAGCCTCAGCCACCCGGCGCTCGATGTCGCGGCGCGTGGCCTCGTCCTGCTTGAGCGCGGTCGGGTCCTCCAGGCTGCCGGCCACCTGCTGGATCAGGTATTCCTTCAACTGGCGCAGCCGCTCATTACCGAGGGCGGCGGCCGCCGCGGAGGGACGCGCGCCGGCAGGCTCGGCGGTGCCGGCGGAGGCCGGGCTGGCGGGCGCGGGCGCGCCGGCCGCCGGCCGGGCAGCCTCACGGAGGCGATTGCTCAGTGACATCGTCGTGTGTCTCCCTTGGGGGCTGGCGGCCGCTTACACGCTCGGCCCGCCCGGCGCTTCAGCCGGATGGGCCGGACGTTCGTCATCCGGGCGCACCCAGACAATGTGCTGCTTGTTGACCGTCAGGAACGCGGCCTTGTGCAGCAGGTGCCCGGCCGGGCTGTAGATTTCGGCGCCGGTGACGGCGATAAACGTCTCAGGCGAATCGTTCAGGCCGTCTTTGATGCGCTGTTCCGGGCGCAGGAAGATGTTGCCGTGGATGACGTTGGTCAACGTCTGGATCAGCACCGGCACCTCGTCTTTGCGGACGACGTCGGTATAGATCTTGCCCTTGGCGTCGATGCGGATGCTCATGGGTCCTCCCGGCGGATTCAGGCGGCCGGCGCAGCCGCTTCCTCGGCGGGCTGCATCAGCTGGTCATACAAGGTGGCCGCCAGACCTTGCAGCGTGAACGGCACCGTTTCATTCGGGAATTTGCGGCTGATCGGATGGTGCTGGTTGTTGGCCAGCGTGAACTGGCTGCCCATGTGCGGGACCAGGGCCGACACGGCGAAGCCGAGCTCCTTCTCCATCTCCGGCCGGCTCAGGCCTTCCAGGCCCACCGCCCGATTGAGCACCAGCCACAGCCGATGGCGGCGCACGTCCTGGGTCTCCAGGAACTGCAGCGCGGTTTTAGTCAGGGCGACCGTGGCGGCGTCCGGGCTGGTGATGATCAGCACCCGGGTGGATTGGCGGATGATCGGCAGGCTGACGCGCGAGAGCGTCCGGCCGAGGTCGATAAACACCAGGTCGTACATCTGGCGCAGCTGGTTGATGACGGCCTCCAGCCGGTCCACCCGCAGTTCCTGGGCGATCTCCGGGTCCGGGGCGCCGGGCAGCAGATCGAACCCCCATTCGCCGCGCTGTGTGAGCAGCGGCTTGATCCGGTCGGCCGAGATGTGGCGGGCCTCCAGCCGCGTGGCGGCGACGACATGCTTGTCCGGCGTGTCCACGCCGACGATGTAGTGGAGCGACCCGATCGGCAGCACCAGGTCCACCACGGCCACGGGTCTGGGCCGGGCCAGCTCGCCCACCATCTGGGCGACGTTGACGCACAGCGACGAGGTGCCGGTGCCGCCCTTGGCGCTCAGGAACGAGACCAGTTTGCCCGGCGGCCGGGCGGGTTCAGCCGGCGCCGCCGGGGCGGCCGGCTCCGCCGGCAGGAGCGCCCGGACGCGCTCAAGGAGTTCGGCGTCAGCGCCGGGCCGCTTGACGATGTACTCGTCGGCGCCGGCCTGCACGCCGGCCAGGATGTCCTGCGGGTAGCTGCGCACCGAGAGCAGGATGATCTTGGCTTTGTTGGTGCGGGCGTCGGCGCGCAGTTTCTTGACGATCTCCAGGCCGTTCAGGTCCGGCAGCTCGGCGACGATGATCATCATGTCCGGCCGCAGGCGCCAGGCTTCGATCAGGCCCTCTTTGCCGCTCGGCGCCGCGGTGACGGCATAGCCCACCCGGCGCAGCATGTTGCCCAAATACGCCAGCGCGCCGGCGTCGCTCTCCACCAGCAGGATGCTTTTGTCAGCCATCCGCCACTCCTCGCGAGCGGCCCGGCTCAACGGCCGCCAGCTCAAATGAGAAGGTACTGCCCCGGCCGACCCGGCTGTCGACGTTGATCAGCGCCCCATGCGCCTCGACGATGCGCCGCACCAGGGACAGACCCAGCCCGGCCCCGCCATAGTGGCGTGTCGGCGAGCCATCCAACTGCCGGAAATCCTCGAAAATCTCGTCGCGGCGCTCCTCCGGGATGCCGATGCCGGTGTCTTGCACGGCGAAGCGGATCAACTGCTTGTCCAGGCCCGCGGTCAGCAGCACGCGCCCGCCCGTCGGCGTGAACTTGATGGCGTTGTCGGCCAGCTGCAGCAGCACCCAGCGCAGCTTCTCCTGGTCGGCGCGGACGGGCGGCAGCTGCGCGGCCACCCGGCCCTCCAGGCGCACGCTTTTCTTCTCGGCCGCCACCCGGCTGCGCTGGACCACGCTATCCACGATCGGCGCCACGTCCACGGGCCCGAACGTCAGCGTCATTTCGCCGCGGGCCGCGGCGGCGTAGCCGATCAGGGTCTCGATCATCTTCTCCAGCCGCGCGATGCCCGTCATCACCGTGTCCACCGCGGACTGCTGCTCGGCCGCCAGCTGGCCAAACGAACCGTCGGCCAGCAGGCTGGTGTAGCCTTTGATCTGCGTCAGCGGCGTGCGCAGCTCATGCGAGATGTTGGCGACGATGTTGGCTTTGAGCTGGTTGATCTCGGTCAGCTTGAGCAGGGCCGTCTCCAGCTCGGCCGTGCGCTCGGCCACGCGCCGCTCCAGCGAACGGTTCGCCTCCAGCAAGGCGTTTTGCAGTTCCAGGATCTGGCGCGCGATCACGCGGTCGAGCGTCTCGCGGCTGAGCACGCCCATCTCCACCAGGATCTGGCCGATCAGGCGCTCGCCAGACCCGCCCGCCTTCTTGCGGGCCAGCGCCGCCTGCAGCTGGCTCTCAGTGATGTAGCCCTGCGCCAGCAGATAGTCGCCCAGGCGCGGCACCAGTTGCTCGACACTGGTGGGCCGCAGGGCGCCCGTGCCGAGCGGGCCGGTGCCGAATTTGGGGCGGCCCAACAGCTGCTGCTCGGCCAGGAACGTCACCAGAGCGATGCTGGCGCCGCAGGCCGGGCAGTTTTCGTCCTGCCGATCCAGCGGGGCATGGCACTGTGGGCAGCTCAGGCGCGGCATATCCGCCGGGAGAGTCATCGCGGCCAATCATAACCCCATCGTCCTCCTGCCGCAACTTTTTCGGACCGGGTGAATCCAATCTACTCCCCTGGCTCACCGAACCTGGCGGCGCGGCTTGGGGCGCTTGACGCCGGCGCCGGCCGGCCCGATACTGCCGCCATGGCCGCGTCTTCCCCACCCACCTTCGACGTCATCGTAGTCGGTTCCGGACCCGGCGGCGCCACCGTGGCGCGCGAACTGGCCGCCCGCGGCCGGAGGGTATTGATCCTGGAACGCGGCCACGATCACCGCGGACGCGCGCACTATGGCACTTACGTGGGCGCCCTGCTCTACACGGATCGGGCCAGCCTGCTGTTCACGCAAGAGGGCCTGAACGTCATCCGGCCGCTGCTGGTGGGCGGCGCCACGAGCCTGTACTGCGGCTGCGCGGCGCCGCCGCCGCTCTGGCTGGCAGGACGGTACGGCGTGGACGTGACCGCCGAGGCCGCCGCGACGATCGCCGAGCTCGGGATCGCGCCGCTGCCGCCCGAACTGCGGGGGCCGGCCTCCACCGAGATCGCCCAGGCCGGCCAGGCGCTCGGCCAGCCCTGGCAGCCGCAGCTGAAGTTCATGCGTCCGGCCCGGGCGGCGCGTTTCGCGTGCGGCGCCCACTGCCTGCTGGGCTGCCGCTGCGGGGCCAAGTGGCACGCCGGCGAATACAGCGACGAGGCCGTGGCGCGCGGCGCCGAACTCCGGACCGGCGCGCTCGTCCGCCGGATTCGCAGCGAGGGCGGCCGCGTGACCGGCGTGGACGGCGTCTGGCGCGGCCAACCCTTCCGGGCCGAGGCGGAAACCGTGGTGGTGGCCGCCGGCGGCATCGGCACGCCGCGCCTGCTGCAGGCCTCCGGGCTGCGCGGCGCCGGCGAAGGACTGACCATGGACACGACCGTGATCGTCTACGGTCTGCGGCGCCGGCCTGGGCTCGGGGGTGAGCCGCCGATGACGTGGTCCTGGGAGGACCTGGACGCCGGCTACATGTTGAGCACGCTGATCGACCCGTGGCTGCTCTTTCCGCTGATGGCCGCGCTCAAGGGCACGCGCTACGCCCTGCATTGGCCGCGCTGGGGCGAGGCGCTGGGCGTGATGATCAAGCTGCGCGATGAGATTGCGGGCGGCGTCTACGCGGACCGGATCACCAAACCGCAGACGCCGCGTGACCGGGAGCGGCTGGCGGCGGCCGAAGCTCTGGCGCGCCGCCTCCTGGTGGAGGCCGGCGCTGAGCGCGACACGGTGTTCACGTCGCCGCTGCGCGGCACCCACCCAAGCGGAACGGTCCGGATCGGCACGCTCGTGGACACCAACTTGCAGACCGAGGTGCGCGGGTTGTATGTCTGTGACGCCGCGACCTTTCCGGAAGCCCTCGGCCGGCCGACGGTTTTGACGATCATCGGCCTGGGCAAGCGCCTGGCCCGCCACCTGGCGCCGGCGTAAACAAAAAGCAGGCCCGCGGCGGGCCTGCTGCTCCTGGGACCGGTCTCGCGCAGCCTTACGCCTCCACCGGGTAGTAGCACAGCCCGGCCGTCCCCGGCCCGGAGTGCACGGCCAGCGCCGGCGAGAGCTCGGCGATCAGACTCTCGACGCACGTGAACTGGGCCTCCACCAACCCCCGCAGCTTCTCCACCTCCTCCAGCGCGCCGGCGTGCACATACGCGATCTTGATCCGGCCGCGCGGCCCGACCGACCGGCACATCGTCTCCACCATCAGCTGGTAGGCGCGCAGCCGGCTGCGCGCCGTGCCCAGCGACACGATCACGCCGTCCACCATGCTGATGAGCGGCTTGATGTTCAGCAGCGAACCCACCAGGTGCTGGGCCCGCCCGATGCGGCCGCCCAGATACAGGTAGCGCAAGGTGTCGGCGGTCTGCAGCATGCGCGTGAGCGGGATCAGGCGCCGGATCAGGGCCAGCACCTCCTCGACGGACTTGCCCGCCAGCGCGGCCCGGGCCGCCTCGATGACCATCCAGCCCTGGCACAGCGAGACGTTGAGCGTATCCACCACCTCGATGCGCAGACCCGGCAGGCGCTCGGCGGCCAATTCTTGGGCCGTCTTGGCGGCCTGGTACGCGCCGCTGCCCCGGGACGACATATGGACACTGATGACCGTGTCGGCGCCCTCCGCTGCCAAAGCCTCATACTGCTGCAGATAGTCGCCGGGACCGGGGCAGGCCGTGGTCGGCAGCTTGGCGGCCGTCTCCATCCAGCGCAGGAACTCGGCGCGCTGCACGGTGACCAGATCACGCAGAACCTCCTGCCCCCGGTGGATGTAATAAGCCACGGTGTGGATGTTGAGCTCTTTGAGCAAGCGCTCTGGAATGCTGGCGACCGAGTCGGTGACAACGGCGATTTTGGACATAGGGGGACGCTATCCGGAGGCGGGTTACTTTCATTATACAGAACAAATCAGCTGCGGGATCAGCCGGCCGCTATTGACCCGCCTCTGCGGCCCCCTTACAATCCTCACACCTCAAACCATGGATGGACCGGCGCGCCCCACCGACCGCCGTTCGCACCTGCCGCATCCGCTCACGCCCTTCGTCGGCCGTGAACGGGAGCTGGCCGATCTCGGCCGGCTGTTGCGCGATCCTGCCTGCCGGCTGGTGACGCTGGTCGGCCCAGGCGGTTTTGGCAAGACACGCCTGGCCCTGCAGGCGGCGGCCGCCGCTGAGCCACCCGCCGACGGCGCCTTCTTCGTGGGCCTGCGCGCCCTGCCCGCTGCCGGACTGCTGGCCCAGGCCCTCGCCGACGCCGTCGGCCTGCCGCTGACCGGGGCGGCCACGCCGCCGGAACAGGTGCGCGCCTTCCTACGCGACAAGACCTGCCGCCTGCTGCTCGACAACGGCGAAGTCCTGCTCGACTCCAGCGCGGCCGCCAACACGGCGGTGGAGCAGCTGGCCGGCCTGCTGGAGGCCGCGCCGGGGCTGCAGCTGCTGATCACGTCCCGCCAAGCCCTGAATGTGCTGGGCGAGTGGCGTTACCCCGTCGGCGGCCTGGCCTGCCCGCCCGCCGACGCCGACCCTGACCAAGCGCTCGAAACGTACGGCGCCGTGCGCCTCTTCGTCCAGACCGCGCGGCGCGTCCGCCCGGACTTTTCCCTGGCCGAGGAGGCGGCCGCGGTGGCGCGGCTGTGCCGCCAGGTGGCGGGCATGCCGCTGGCCCTGGAGTTGGCGGCCGCCTGGACCAAGACGCTGCCGTGCACGGCCATCGCCGATCAGATCGCCGAAAGCGCCGATTTGCTGCAAACCGATCTGCGCTATCTGCCCGCCCAGCATCGCAGCGTGCCCGCGCTGCTGCAAGGCATCTGGGACCGCTTACCGGCCGAGGCGCAGGGCGTGTTCAGGCGCCTGTCCGTCTTCCCCGCCGCCTTTGAGTTGGCCGCCGCCGTGGCCGTGGCCGACGCTACTCTGCCCGGGCTGGCCGCCCTGCTCGACCAGGCTCTGCTCACCCGCGACGCGGACGGCCGCTACTACCAGCACGAACTGCTGCGCCAATTCGCCGAAGCCCGCTTGGCCGAAGCGCCAGACGCCGCCGAGGCGCGCCGCCGCCACGCCAGCTACTACGCCGCCTACCTGCGCGGCTGGCACGCCGACATCAAGGGCGGACAGCAGGCCGAGGCCGCCCGCCACGTGGCCGAAAACCTGGACAACATCCGGGCTGCCTGGCGCTGGATGGTGGCCCACGCCGACGCCGATTTGCTGGGTCAGGCGGCCGATACCCTGCACTGCGCGTTTCAGTATCACAGCCGCTATGCCGAAGGCGCCGAGGCCTTCGCGCAAGCCGCGCAGAGCCTGACCGCCCGCGATCCGCACCACCCGGTGCTGGCCGAGCTCCTGGTCTACCAGGGCTGGATGTGCCTGCGCCTCGGGCGGTTCGCCGAGGCGCGGGCTGCGCTAGAGACAAGCTGGGCGATCTTGACCGCCCTCAACCGTCCGCCCGAGCCGGGCGCCGGCCGTGACCCCGTCAACGCGCTCGGCATCCTGGCCAGCATTGTCGGCGACTACGCGGAAGCGCAGCGCCTGGGCGAGGCGGCCCGCCGCGCGCACACCGCCCGCGGCGACGCCGGCAACCTCATGGACACCTACTACGTCCTCACCAGCGCCGCGCTGGCGCTGGGACAGTACGAGGCCGCCCGGCGCCACGCCGAGGCGGCTTATGCCCTGGCCGAAAGCATCAGCGACCGGTGGATGATGGCGTACATCCTGAACGATCTGGGCAGCGTCGCGCGGGCCATGGGCGACTACGCCCGCGCCCGCCAGCACTTTCAGGCCAGCTATGACCTCCGGCAGGCTTTCAGCGACCCGGAGGGCATGGCCGTAGCGCTCAGCCACCTGGGCCGCGTGGCACGCCTGCAGGCTGACTACGCCGAGGCCCAGGCGCTCTACACGCGCAGCTGCGCGCTCTATCGCGAGATCAACGACCGCGGCGGCCTGGCTACGGCCCTGCTCGGGATGGGCGAGGCCGCGCTGAAGTTGGGCGCCTTCGACACCGCCCGGCTGGCGCTGCGCGAGGCGCTGCAGAACGCCGTCGCCATCGCCTGGTGGCCCTTCAGCCTGAACTGCCTGGTAGTGGCGGCCGAGTTGTGGCGCCGCGTCGGCGCACCGGAGCAGGCCGTGCCGGTGCTGACACTGGCCGCCCGGCATCCCGGCACCGATCGCGAGACGCGCGAGGCCGCAGTCGCCGGCCTGGTAGACCTGATGGAGACGCTGCCCGCCGACCGCTTCGCGACAGCCCAGGCGCGGCTCCCCGCCGCGCCTGAGACAGCCCAAGGCGTGGAAGACACGGCGCGCGCCGCGCTGAGCGCGCTGGCCGCCCCCCTCGGTCAGCCGCCGACGCCTCCGGCGGAACGACTGGCCGAGCCCCTCACCGAGCGCGAACGCCAGGTGCTGCGCCTGGTGGCCGAAGGCTTGAAGAACCAGGAAATCGCCGATCGCCTGGTCATCACGCGCGGCACCGTCCGCATCCACGTCAATAACATCTATCGCAAGCTCGACGTAAACAACCGCGTCCAGGCTGTGGCCCGCGGACGCGCCCTCAGCCTGCTCTGAGTCCGCTTTCCCCCGCCCGCCGGCCAGAATATACCCCCCGGAATATACCCCCCTTCAGATGCGGGGGCCGCGCCGAACCCCTACACTGGGCCCACTGATGTCCAGGAGGCTGATGATGAGACCTGCGTTGCACTCACTCCGCCGGCTGCTCGGCGCCGTTTTCCGTTTCGCCGGGCCGTGGCGCCTGATCGGCGAAACCTGGCTGCAGGTGTTCGCGCCGCGCCGGTAAGCGGCCGCGCCCGCCTAATTCAAGGAGAGCAGGATGGATACGCAACCTGAATCGGCGTCGGCCGAGTACGCACGCCAGCGCGATGCGCTGGTGGGGCGCTTGCTGACCGCGACCCGCGGCCTCTTCGACATCTTCACGCTGTACCTGGGCGACCAGCTCGGCTATTACCGCGCGTTGGCGCGGGTGAACGGCCACGGCCTGACCTCAACCGAGTTGGCCCAGCAGACCGGGACGGTGGAGCGCTATGCGCGCGAGTGGCTGGAGCAGCAGACCGTGGCCGGCCTCCTGACGGTGGAAGCCGCCGAGGCAGCCCCGCTGGCGCGGCGCTATCACCTGCCGGCCGGCCACGCCGAAGTGCTGGTGGAGCGCGACAGCCTGAACTACCTGGCCCCGCTGGCGCAGCTGTCCGTCGGCGTCACCCGGCCCATGGACGCGCTGCTGCGCGCCTACCGCCACGGCGGCGGCGTGCCGCTGGCCCAGTACGGCCCCGACTTCCGCGAGGGCCAGGCCGGCATCAACCGCGCCGCCTTCCTGCAGCAGTTGGGCGGCGAGTGGCTGCCGGCCATTCCGGACCTGCACCAGCGCCTGCAAGCCGGCGGGCGCGTGGCCGACCTCGGCTGCGGCGCCGGTTGGTCCAGCATCGGCCTGGCGCGCGCCTATCCGCGGATCCAGGTGGACGGCTTCGACCTGGATGCGCCGTCCATCGCCATGGCCCGCGTGCACGCGGCCGAGGCCGGCGTTGCGGATCGCGTGGCCTTTCATGTGCGCGACGCCGCCGACCCGGCGCTGGCCGGCCAGTATGACCTGGCCATCGCGCTGGAGGCCGTCCACGACATGGCCAACCCGGTGGGGGCGCTGCGGACGATGCGCCAGTTGGCCGGCCCGCAGGGCGCCGTGCTGGTGGTGGACGAACGCGTCGGCGACACCTTCACGCCCGCCGGCAACGACGTGGAGTGGATGATGTACGGCTGGAGCGTGCTGCACTGCCTGCCCGTCGGCCTGGCTGACCAGCCCTCGACCGGCACCGGCACGGTGATGCGCACCGACACGCTGCGCGCCTACGCTCATCAGGCCGGCTATCGCGAGGTCGAAGTGCTGCCGATTGAGAACTTCTTCTTTCGCTTCTACCGCCTGCACCAGTAGCCGCTGGTGTGGCCCGAGGAGGACTCCCATGCGCCGACTGATGCTGATCCTGGGGCTGGCCCTGGCCTTGAGTGCCTGCCAGCCGTTGAAGGTGGAGCTCGACCCGTTCCCGCTGTTCCCAGAACACCGGCGGAGCACCGCCACCCTGGCCCCGCTCTCGACACCGGCCGTGCTCTACGGAAATACCTGACCATGAACCAAGCCGTGCGCCTGCCCAAGAACACGGTCGTCATCTACCCGGCCGGCGTCCGCCTGGAGGCGGCGGCGGGCACGGGCTATCTGGTGCTGGAAGGCAGCGTGCGCCTGGAGCGCGCGGGTGGCCCGCCGCGCCTGCTGGCCGCTGGCGGCACCCTTACCCAGGCCGACCTCGACCAGGGCGCCTTCGCCGTAACAAACTGCCGTCTGGCGCGCCTGGAGGCTTCTCAGACCATCCCGCGCGAGTCACCGGCGGACGGCGATCCGCTCCGCTGGGCCTTGCATTGGTAGGCCCATCCTGCGGTTCAGTCCGCGACAGCAGCCGCTGAAGCCCGACAACTGTTTCTCCCCTCATCGCCCGGGCGGCCAATTGAAGTTGGCCGCCCGCTGGTTATTTCACTATTGACAATGAATATCAATATCATTATACTCCGCAGCTGATAATCGCTTTCAACAAGGATCGCCATGCCGGAACCCACCGCCTCCATCCCAGACACCTGGCTCCAGGCCCTGCACGACAACGGCTACCGCGTCACCGCGCCCCGGCGCGCCGTGGTGGAAGTTGTGGCCACCCACGGCCGGGTGCTCAACCCGTACCAGGTCTTCGAGCTGGCGCGGGCGCGTTGCCGGACCCTGGGCCTGGTGACGGTGTATCGGACGCTGGAGAAACTCGAGGCGCTGGGCCTGATCGAGCGTGTGCATCAGCCGCACGGCTGTCACGCTTACCTGCCGGCTAAGATCGGCCACCAGCACCTGCTGCTCTGCCAGGTCTGCGGCCGGGCCGAGTACTTCAGCGGCGATGACCTGGAGGCCCTGATCAGCCGGATCGCGGCGCGCACGGGCTACCAGATCCGCGAGCACTGGCTGCAGTTGTTCGGTTTGTGTGCCGGGTGCCGCGCCGGCGCCAGTTGAGCGGCCGCCTGTCCATTTCATTCTCAGGAGACGAATATGCGCCCATCACTTCTGACGGGGCGGCTGACGGCCGCCGCCCTGGCGGTATCCCTGATGCTGGCGGCCTGCCAGCCGGCCGCCTCTCCGGCGCCGGCGGCGGACACGCTCAACGTCGTCGCCACCTTCTCCATCCTCGGGGACCTGGTGCAAAACGTCGGCGGCGAGCACATCACGCTGACCGTGCTGGTGGGGCCGGATGGCGACGCCCACAGCTACGAGCCGGCGCCCAGCGACTTGCGCGCCCTGGCCGAGGCCGACCTGATCTTCGAGAACGGCGTGGAGTTTGAGAGCTGGCTGGACGACTTGTACACGGCGTCCGAGTCCAAAGCCCAGCGGGTTGTGACCAGCACCGGCCTGGAGCTGCTGGAGGCCGGCGCGCATGAAGACGATCACGCCGCCGAGGACGGGGACGAACACGCCCACGGCGAGCACGACCCGCACATCTGGCAGAGCGTGCCCAACGTCATCGCCGTGGTGGCGCAGATCCAGGCCGGCTTAGCCGCCGCCGACCCCGCCCACGCCGCCGACTATCAGGCGAACGCCGCGGCCTATCAGCAGGAACTGGAGAGCCTGCACGCCTATATCCAGGCGCAGGTGGCCAGCCTGCCGGCCGAGCGCCGCAAGCTGGTGACCAACCACGACACGTTCGGGTACTTCGCGCGTGACTACGGCTTCACGATCGTAGGCGCGGCGCTGGGCGCCGTCACCACCGAGGGCGGCGAACCGTCCGCGGCCGACATCGCCAAGCTGGCCGAGGCCATCCGCGCCGAGGGCGTGCCCGCGATCTTCGCCGAGAACGTCGAGAGCTCACGCCTGATCGAGCGCCTGGCCGCCGAGACTGACCTGCGCGTCGGGCCGCCGCTGTACACCGACGCCCTGGGCCAACCCGGCACCGCCGGCGCCACCTACCTCAACTTGATGCGCTACAATGTCGACGCCATCGTGGCAGCGCTGCGGTGAGGCCGAGCCAGCGGTTTTCCCGGCCGGCGCGCCGGGATCAAGGCTTGGCCGGCTGAGGCCGGCCTGACGAAACGCAGGGCGCTGCCCAGGAACCGCATGTCTGAAGTCATCCTGCCGTACAGCCGTCACAACCACGCGGACCCCGTCTCCGGCGCGCCCGCGCTGGCGGTGAGGATCGAGCGCGCCTTGTATCCGGGCACGGCCGAGCCGGCGCTGCGCGACATCACCCTGACGGTGCCGGTGGGCACGCGTGTGGCGCTGGTAGGCCCTAACGGCGCCGGCAAGAGCACGCTGCTCAAGGCCAGCGCCGGGCTGCTGCCGGTGCAGAGCGGCACCATCCGCCTGTACGGGCGGCCGGTGGGCGATTGCCGGCACCGCGTGGCCTACCTTCCCCAGCGCAGCGACCTGGACTGGCGCTTTCCGGCCGACGTGCGCCGCTTGGTGATGACGGGCCGCTACGTCCATCTAGGCTGGCTGCGCCGGCCGAGCCGCCAGGACTGGGCGCTGGTGGACCAGACCATGGACGCGCTGGGCATCGCGCACCTGGCCGCGCGCCAGATCGGCGAGCTTTCCGGCGGGCAGCAGCAGCGCGCCCTGCTGGCCCGCGCCCTGGCCCAAGAAGCCGACCTGCTGCTCCTGGACGAGCCGCTCAACGCCGTGGACGCCGACACCCGCGCCGTGATCGCGCGCGTGCTGAGCGATCTGCGTCAGGCCGGCAAGACCGTGGTGGCGGCCACGCATGACCTGGGCCGGCTGGAAACCGACTTCGACGGGGCCCTGTACCTGTGCGAGGGCAGCGAGGTAGCCGCCCCGCCCGGCTCTTTCACCGGCCTCCGCCTCGGGCAAGAGCGCCCCGAAAGCGAGCACAGTCACTGAGCATGCACTGGCTGATTGATCCGTTGCGCGATCCGTTCATGCAGACGGCCCTGGCCGCGGCGACCCTGATGGGCCTGGCCTCGGCCACCCTGGGCGTCTATGTCGTCCTGCGCCGGATGGCCTTCATCGGCGACGCCCTGTCCCACACCATCCTGCCGGGCGTGGTGATCGCTTACCTCAACCACTGGAACCTGACCGTGGGCGCGCTGGTGGCCGGCCTGCTGACGGCGCTCGGCATCGGCTGGTTCTCGCGGCGCCAGACGCTGCGCGAGGACACGGCCATCGGCATCCTGTTCACGGGCATGTTCGCGCTGGGTTTGCTGCTCATCAGCACCACCGGCTCCTTCCGCGATTTCACGCATATCCTCTTCGGCAGCATCCTGGGCGTGACGCGCAGCGACCTGGGGCTGATGGCGGCCGTCACCGGGTTGGTGCTGGCCGTGCTGTGGCTGTTCGACAAGGAACTGGAACTGACGTCGTTCGACCCGACCCACGCCGAGGCCATCGGGCTGCGCGCCGATTGGCTGCGCTACGGGCTGCTGGGGCTGCTGGCGCTGACCGTGGTGATCGGCGTGCAAGTGGCGGGCGTGGTGCTGACCAGCGCCCTGTTGATCACGCCGGCCGCCACAGCCTCCCTGCTCACCAACCGCCTGCCGCGCATGATGGCGCTCTCGGCGGCCGTGGCCTTGCTTTCGGCGGTGGCCGGCCTGTACACCTCGTACTACTTCGACGTCTCGCTGGGCGCCTCGATCGTGCTGGCCTGCACGCTGTGCTTCGGCGCGGCCTGGGCCGCGCGCAGTCTGAGCGGCCGGCGCGGGGGGTAGCCATGCCGCTCTACGCCTACGCGTGCCGCCGCTGCGGCGCCGCCTTCGACGTCCAGCTCACCTTCGCCGAGTTCGACCGGGCGCGTCCGCGCTGCCCGGAGTGCCGGAGCCGCCGCGTCCGGCGTCAATTGGCCGCGCCGGGCATGAAGGTGAAACGCGGCCCAGCCCTGACGCGCGACCAGATGGAGCAGGCTGCGCGCCTGACCGAGCGCCGGCTGGGCGCGGGCGGCGGCCACTCCGACGGTGGCGCGCCCGAGCACCAACCCCACTCGTAACCGCTCGCGGGAACAGGCCGCGCCGCAGCTTGCCCCAGTTGCCTTGGGACAAGCGGTCCCATCAGGCAAGGTGCTCTTGAACCGGCTGGGCGCCCCAGGCGAGGCCCTACCCCGGCAACCCCAACTCCCGCCCACCGCGCCGGCCAACCCGTGGGCACCCGCCGCCATTAGCCAAAGACTCAGAAACTGAAGATTTTCCCTGTTGACTTGGGAAGGCGCTTTCCCTTATATTACTGTCACCCAATGCGAACGTTCGCGCGAACGATATCTTATGAACCGTAAGCGGGTTTCCCTCAAAGACGTCGCCGAACTGGCCGGCGTCAGCTACCAGACGGTCTCCAAGGTGCTCAACGGCCAGGTGCATGCCTCGCCGGAAACGCTTCAGCGCATTCAGAGCGCGGCCCAGAAGTTGGGCTATCGGCCCAATCGCCAGGCGCGCAGCCTGCGCACCCAGCGCTCGCACATGATCGGTTATTCCTGGGAACCGCCCCAGGCGGGCCAGGCCAACTTCATCCTCGACCTGTTCCTGACCAGCATGGTGGAGGAGGCCGAGGCGGCCGGCTACCACCTCCTGCCCTTCCCCTACCGCGAGGGCAGCAGCCAGATCCAGAGCTATCAGAACCTTATCGACGCCGGGTACGTGGACGGTTTTGTGCTGACGAGCGTGAACTATGGCGATGCGCGGGCGCGTTTCCTGACCGAACAGGGTTTTCCGTTTGTGGCCTTCGGGCGGGCCAGCGCCGGCCTGGATTTTCCGTGGGTGGACGTGGACGGGGCGGCCGGGCTGCGGCTGGCGACCGCGCACCTGATCGAGCGCGGCCACCCGCGCATCGCGGCCCTGGCCTGGCCGGCGGACTCGCGCGTGGGCAATGACCGCCTGGAGGGCTACCTCGCGGCGCTGCGCGCGGCCGGCCGCACGGCGCCGCCGGAATGGATCGCGCGCGGCGAGGGCACCTTCGCCTTCGCCTACGCGGCGACGCGGCGCTGGCTGGAGGCGGAGGCGGCCCAGCGGCCGACCGCCGTGGTGGCCATGAACGACACCATGGCGATCGGCGCCCTGCACGCCGCCCAGGCGCTGGGCCTGCGCGTGCCGCAAGACCTGGCCGTGATCGGCTTCGACGACGCCCCCATGGCCGAGTTCCTGTGGCCGCCGCTGACCAGCATCCGCCAGCCCATCCGCGAGGCCGGCCGCAAATGTGTGGAGCTGTTGATCAAGACGATGGACGGGCAGGCCCTGGCCAAGCACCAGGTGCTCCTGCAGCCTGAGTTGATCGTGCGCGCCTCGGCTTGAGGCGTTAACGAAAACGCCCCGGCCGCTGAGGCGCCGGGGGCGCCGACACGGAACGGTTTCGCAGGCCAAGCCGTGCCGAGCGCTGAGGACCACTCCAAACACACAGGAGGTGAGCCACCCGAGGACCCATCAAAGACCGGGGCTACCCCGTTGTACTACAACTCCGCGATTGCGACAACCGATAGATTCCCGCTTGGAGGAGACACTCATGAAACGGCTGTATCAAGCTCTCAGCGCGCTGAGCCTGGCCGCCCTGGTGCTGGCCGCCTGCGCGCCCGCGGCCACGCCTACCCCGCAGGTGATCCGCGAGACCCAGATCGTCGAAGTGCCCATGGAAGTCGTGCAGACCCAGGTGGTCGAGGTGGAGAAACCGGCCGAGCAGACCGTGGTGCGGCTCTCCGGCTGGGCGTCCAGCCCGTCCGAGACCGCGCTGCTCGAGTCGCTGCTGTACAAGTTCTCGGTCGAGAACCCCGGCATCACGGTGAAGTACGAGCCGATCACGGGCGACTACAAGCAGGCCCTGCTGACGGCCATCGCCTCCGGCACCGAGCCGGACATCTTCTACATGGACATCTTCTGGTGGCAGGAACTGGCCAAGAACGAAGTCCTGCTGCCGCTGGACGACCTGATGGCGTCCACCGGCACCCAGAAGGCCGACTTCATCCCGGCCCTGATCGACGCCTTCACCTTCGATGGCAAAGTCTACGGCATCCCCAAGGACTTCAACAGCCTGGGCCTGTTCTACAACAAAGCCCTGTTCGCGGCGGCCGGCCTGGCCGAGCCGACCGACGACTGGACCTGGGACGACCTGAAGGCTGCGGCGGCGGCGCTGACCGACGCCTCCGACCCGAACAAGCCCGTCTACGGCCTGGGCGTGCCGGCCGATCCCGGGCGCTTCCCGATCTTCGCCTTTCAGAACGGCGGCGGGATCATGACCGACGACTACAGTGACACGGTGCTGGACGGCGACGCCGCGGTGGGCGGCGGCGAGTTCTACGCGGCCTTCAAAGCGGACGGCAGTGGCGCGCTGCCGTCGGACGTGGGCGAAGGCTGGCAGGGCACGGTCTTCGGCAAAGGCCAGTTCGCGATGGTGTACGAGGGCGGCTGGCTGATCCCGTATCTGCGCGACCAGTTCCCGAGCACCCAGTACGGCGTGGTGCTGCCGCCGGCCGGCCCGGGCGGCGAGGGCAACCTGATCTTCACCGTGGCCTGGGGCGTCTCGGCCAACACCAAGAATGCCGAGGCCGCCTGGAAGGTGGTGGACTTCCTGACCAACGCGGCCAGCCAGCAGCAGGTGCTGGAGAGCGGCTTCGCGCTGCCGTCGCGTGTGGCGCTCAAGGACAGCGACTATCTCAAGAACAACCCGGCCGCCTCGGCCATCTTCCGCGGCTCGCTCGAAGGCGCCCGGCCGTTCTTCTGGGGCGCGGTCGGCTCGGACGTGAACGACCAGATGGCCAAGGCCCTGGAGCGCGTCTACAAGGAGGGCCAGTCCGTGCGGGACGCCTTCGGTGAGGGCGCCACCCAGATCCGCGAAGCGATCCAGAGCCAGTAATCCGTCGGCCGTCCTCGCTCAACCCGCCCGGCCCGTGAGGTGCGGCCTCACGGGCCGGGTCGCCCGCGCCCGGCCGCGCATCCGGCCCGCGGCGCAGGAGGCCTCCCGCATGTCCACCCTGGCCCGCCCCGGCTCGGCCGCGCGCAGCAAGCGCTTCACCGAAGCCGTCACCGGCTACCTGTTCCTGTCGCCGTGGCTGTTCATCTTCTTCACGTTCATCGTCTTCTCCCTCGGCTGGGCCGTCTACCTGTCGTTCACCCGGTACAACCTGCTGCGGCCGCCGGAGTGGTGGGGGCTGGAGGGCTATCAGCGGGTGCTGACCGACGACCTGTTTCTGGAGAAGGCGCTGCCCAACACCTTCAAGTACGTGCTGGTGGTCGTCCCGCTCCAGACCATCGTCAGCCTGGTGCTGGCCTTCGCCATGGACCAGCAGCTGCGCTTCCGGCGCGTCTTCCGCACGATCTTCTACCTGCCGTCGGTGACCTCGTCCGTGGTCATCTCGCTGATCTTCATCTGGCTGTTCGCGGCCCAGGGCGTGGTGAACCAGATCATCGGCATCAGCTATGACTGGCTGGGGGAGGTCGGCACGGCCTTCTACATCATCATGGGCATGAACATCTTCACCACCAGCGGGACGCTCATGCTCATCTTCCTGGCCGGTCTGCAGGACATCGCGCCGGCCATCTACGAGGCCGCCAGCATCGACGGCGCCAGCAAGCTCCAGCAGTTCCTGTTCGTCACCATCCCGATGCTGCGCCCGGTCATCTTCTTCGTGGTCACGGTCGGCGTCATCGGCTGCTTCCAGGTCTTCGACCAGCTGTACGTGATGACGCGCGGCGGTCCGCTGGATTCGACCACCACCGTCACCTACCTGATCTACAAGTGGGCGTTCCAGGACACCACCATCAAGATGGGCCAAGCCTCGGCCCTGGCCATCATCCTGACCCTGATCATCCTGGCCGTCACGCTGCTGCAGCGCCGCGTCATCGAAGGCAGCGGCGCCGCCGCCGACTGAGCCGCCCGAGAGGAGCTGAGCATGGCCACCCTTGCCCGTCGCACACCCACGGCCGGTTCCGGCGAAGGCCTGTACGCCGTCTGGGAGCGCTTCAAGAACCCGATCTTCTACGCCGTACTGATCGGCTGGGCACTCTTGTGCCTGGCGCCGCTGTACTTCACCCTGGTCTTCTCGCTCAAGCCGGTGGAGAACGCCTACACGCCGCCGCTGTGGTGGCCGACGCCGTTCACACTCAAGAACTACGAGACGGTACTGACCTCGTTCGCGCTCTTCCCGCGCTGGCTCACCAACAGCGTGATTATCGGCGTGGTCACCACGGCCCTGCGTGTGCTGTTCTGCGCCATGGCCGGCTACGCCTTCGCGCGGCTGGATTTCCCGCTCAAGGGCTTCCTGTTCAACGCCATGCTGGTATCCATGATGATGCCGGGCGTGGTCACCCTGATCCCGAAGTTCCTGATCATCGGGCCGGGCGTGATCAAAGGCGGGCTGGAACTGGGCGGGCTGACCATCCCGACCGGTTTCAACCTGATCAACCGGCTGGAGGGCGTCATCCTGCCGCACATGGTGGACGCCTTCGGCGTGTTCATGATGACGCAGTTCTACAAGAGCTTCCCCAAGGAGCTGGAGGAGGCCGCCGAGATGGACGGCACCGGCCGCTTCGGCACCTTCTTCCGCATCGTGCTGCCCATCAGCCAGACGCAGCTGCTCACCCTGGCGCTGCTCACCTTCCAGGGCGAGTGGAACCGCTTTATGGAGCCGCTGCTGATCCTGCGCACGCCCGAGAACTTCACCCTGCCCATCGGCCTGCAGTGGTTCCGCGGCGAGTACTACACGCTCTACTCGGTCATCCTGGCCGGCTCGCTGTTCAACACCCTGCCGATCCTGGTGCTGTTCTTCGCCTTTCAGAAGTATTTCATCCGGAGCGTGGCCACGTCCGGGTCCAAAGAGGGCTGAACCCGGCGGCCCGGCCAGAGACTGACTCATCATGTGGACCGTTAACCAAGACACTTTCACCCCGGCCTCCCAGCACCATCAGGAGACCATCTTCACCATCGGCAACGGCTACCTGGCGACGCGCGGCGCGCTGGAGGAGGGCTACCCCGGCGACCGGCGGGCAACCTTCATCCACGGCGTCTTCGACGCGGCGCCGGTGGTCATCACCGAGCTCGCCAACGCCCCAGACTGGCTGCCGCTCAGCGTACACCTGGACGGCGAGCGTTTCAGCCTCGCCGCCGGCACCGTGGAGGCCCACCACCGCAGCCTGGATCTGCGCACGGGCACGCTGACCCGCACCGTGCGCTGGCGTTCGCCGCAGGGCCGCGGCGCCACCCTGACCTTCGAGCGGTTCGCGTCGCTGGCCGATGAACACGTGCTCTGGCTGCGCTGCCGCGTCGTCCCCGACTTTGCCGGCGAACTGGAGGTGCGGGCGGCGCTGAATGGCTGCACCGACAACGAAGGGCTGGCCCACTGGATCTGGCAGGCGCAGGGCCAACGCGAAGCCGTCACGTATCTGCACACCCGCACGCGCCAGTCGCGGACCGGCGTGGCCCTGGCCATGCGCCTGGACGCTGCCGCCGGCCAGCCCGCGGCGCGCGAGTTCTGGGACGTGGAGAACCGCCCGACCGAGGTGCTGCGCTTTGCGGTCCAGCCCGGTCAAGCCGTCATCGTCGACAAGTGCGTGGCGGTCTCCACGACCCGCGACGTGGCCGAGGCGGCGCTGGCGGAGACGGCCGCCCAGCACGCGGCCGCGGCCGGCGGCTGGGAGGCGGCGCTGGCCGCCCAAGCCGCGGCCTGGAAAGACGAATGGGACCGCAGCGACGTGGTCATCGAAGGCGACGACGAAGCCCAGCTGGCCCTGCGCTTCAACCTGTTCCAGCTGCTGATCGCGGCGCCGCGCCGCGACGACCGCGTCAACATCGGCGCCAAGACGCTGTCCGGCTTCGGCTACCGCGGGCACGCCTTCTGGGACACCGAAATCTTCATGCTGCCGCTGTTCACGTACACGGCGCCACCCATCGCCCGCAACCTGCTGGACTACCGTTACCACACCCTGGCGGCGGCGCGCGCCAAGGCTCAGGCGGCCGGCCACGAAGGCGCCTGGTTTGCCTGGGAGAGCGCCGACACAGGCGAGGAAGTCACGCCCACCTGGGTGCCCGACTTCCAGGACAAGAAGAAGCTGGCGCGGGTGTGGACGGGCGACCTGGCCATCCACATCTCCGCCGACGTGGCTTACGCCGCCCATCAATACTGGCGCGTGACCGGCGACGACGCCTGGTTCACGGCGCGCGGCGCCGAACTGATCCTGGACACGGCCAAGTTCTACGCGGCGCGGGCCGAGTGGAACGCGGCGGCCGGCCGGTACGAGTATCGCGACGTCATCGGCCCGGACGAGTACCACGATCACGTCGACAACAACGCCTATACCAACCGCCTGGCACAGTGGAACCTGGAGACCGCGCTGGCCAGCCTGGAATGGCTGCACGCCCACGCCCCTGAGCAGGCGCAGACGCTGGTCCAACGGCTGGACCTGACCGAGACGCGCCTGGCGCACTGGCGCACCGTCGCCGCCGGGCTCCGCCTGCACACCCTGCCGAGCGGCCTGATCGAGCAGTTCGACGGCTTCTTCGCGCTCAAGGACGTGGACCTGGCCAGCTACGAGCCGCGCACCCGGTCGATGCACGAGATCCTGGGGATCGAGGGCGCCAACGAGTATCAGGTGATCAAGCAGCCGGACGTCCTCATGGTGCAGTACCTGCTGCACGACCATTACTCCGACGACGTGATCCGGGCCAATTACGACTACTACAACGCGCGCACCGACCACACCTATGGTTCGTCGCTCGGCCCATCCATCCAGGCCATCATCGCCGGGCTGGTGGACGAGCCGGAGGCCGCCTACGAACACTTCCTGCGCGCGGCGCGGGCCGATCTGCGCGACGTGCGCGGCAACGCCGGCGACGGCATCCACGCCGCCTCGGCCGGCGGCACCTGGCAGGCCGTGGTCTTCGGCTTCGCGGGCCTGCGCCTGCGCGGGGACACCTGGACGGTGACGCCGCGCCTGCCGCGCCACTGGAAGCGCCTGGCCTTTCAGTTCTTCCAGCGCGGCGCGCTGCAGCGCGTGGATATCCGAGCCTGACATGCTCCGGGCCTTCATCTTCGACCTCGACGGCGTGCTCACCGACACCGCCGAGTATCACTACCGCGCCTGGAAACGCCTGGCCGATGAGGAAGGCCTGCCCTTCACGCGCGCGGACAACGAGCGCCTGCGCGGCATCCCGCGGCGCGAGTCGCTGCGGCTGATCCTGGCTGGCCGGCCGATCCCGGAGGAACGTCTCCAGGCGCTGATGGACCGCAAGAACCGCTACTATCTCGATTTCATCCGCGCGATCTCACCCGGCGACGTTCTCCCCGGCGCGCGCGAATTGCTCGTCGCCCTGCGCGCGGCCGGCTACCAGACCGCGCTCGGTTCGGCCAGCCAGAATGCGCGCGAGGTCGTGGAACGCCTGGGGATCGCGCCGCTGCTGGACGCCATCGCCGACGGCCACAGCGTGGAACGCCAGAAGCCCGCCCCGGACTTGTTTCTGCACGCCGCCGCCTTGCTCGGCCTGCCGCCGCTGGCCTGCGCCGTGGTGGAAGACGCCGCCGCCGGGATCGAGGCCGCCCGCGCCGGCGGCTTCCGCTCGGTGGGGCTGGGGCCGCCTGACCGGGTCGGCGCCGCCGAGGCCGTCTTCCCCAGCCTGGCCGGCGTCACCGTCGCCGACCTGTTGCGCGCGCTGGGTGAAGTGACCTGACCCCGCCTCCAGTCTGACGGCAGCGGCTATGGGACAATCGGGGCCACCCTGTTGTTCAAGGAGCCGCGCGTGTACTACTTCTCCCTCGGCCTGGCGATCGTTGCGTCGGTGGCCTACCATGTGACCCAGAAATACATCCCGGCGGGCGCCAACCCGATGGTGTCCATCCTCGTCACCTACCTGGCTTCCCTCGGGCTGGGGCTGGTGGTGCTGTTCACGGCCTACCCCGTGCGGGACGGGCTGCCGGCCGCCCTGCGCCAACTCAACTGGGCCAGCGTCCTGCTCGCCCTGGCCCTGGTCGGCCTGGAGTTGGGTTTCCTGCTCGTCTATCGCAGCGGCTGGAACATCAGCCTGGCCACCCTAATCGTCAACATCGCCGCCACCCTCCTGCTGGTCCCTATCGGCCTATGGCTGTTCCACGAGAAAGTCTCGGCCGTCAACGTGATCGGCATCGCCGTCTGCCTGGCGGGGTTGGTGATGGTCAACTGGAAGTAATGCCCCGGGAGGAGCGCGCCATGTATCTGCCCAGCCTGTACCACGTCACCGACGAAGCCGAGATCAAGCGCTTTGTGGACGCCCACGACTTCGCGACGCTGGTGAGCAGCGTGGACGGCGCCCCGTTCGCCACCCACCTGCTGCTGGAGACCGAGCGCGCCGAGGCTGGCCGGTGGACGCTCACGGGCCACCTGGCGCGCGCCAACCCGCAGTGGCGGTCTTTAGACCCGGAGCGGGAGGTGCTGGCGATCTTCGGCGGGCCGCACACCTACGTCTCGCCACGCTGGTATAACCACATCAACGTCCCCACCTGGAACTACCAGGCCGTGCACGTTTACGGTCGTCCGCGCCTGATGACGGACGAAGCCGAGCTCTACGCGCACCTGCGGCGGATGGTGGACCGGTACGAAGCCGGTTCCGGCGCCGATCCGGTTTATCGGCTGGAGGCCTTGCCGCGTGATTTCGTGGAACGGCAGATGCGCGCCATCGTCGGCTTCCAGATCCAGGTGACGCGGCTGGAGGCCAAGTACAAGCTGAGCCAGAACCGCGAGGCCGGCGACTTCGACCGGGTGGCCGCCGAGTTGGAGCGCCGGCCGGATGAGGCTTCTCACCAGGTGGCCAGCGCCATGCGCCAGCACCGTCCGGCCCGCTTTACCGGCCAGTAATTGGCCAATTTGCCGCCTGAACGCGCTCTGACAGGGCCAATCACCCGGCTTCTACTTCATCTGGGTAAGTCTCCTCTTCACAAACGCTCAGAAACAGGCCCATCCAGGTTAAGCCGACCGGTTGACACGGATTGGCGGTGCTTTCGCTCGTCTACGCGTCTCCCTGCGAACGATCGCAAATCGACGGAATTGAGCGCGCCCGAAAATACTTAAAATTTCTTCATAACCCGTTGACTTGGCCGGTTTGGGTGTGCTATTTTGGAACCGGTTCCAATACTGAAAACGCTTCCAGAAAATATGCCAGCCACGATCCGGGATGTCGCGCACAAAGCCGGTGTCGGCCTTGCCACCGTCTCGCGTGTGATCAACAATAGCCCGCTCGTCAGCGAGACCACGCGGCAGCGCGTTCAGGCCGCCATCGCCGAGCTGCATTACTCCCCTAACCCGACTGCGCGCCGATTGTCGCTGGGCAAGACCCTGACCATCGGAGCCATCGTCCCGTTCTTCACCCGCCCGTCGTTTGTGGAGCGCCTGCGCGGCGTGGAAGGCACCCTGGCCGACACCGCCTACGACCTGATCGTCTTCAACGTGGAGACGGTTGAGCGCCGGGACCGGTACTTCGCCGAGGTGCCGCGCCGCGACCGCGTGGACGGCCTGATCGTGGTCTCGTTCACGCCCACCGACGAGCAGGCGGCGGTCTTCCGGCAATCGGGCATCCCGGTGGTCCTGGTGGACGCGCGCCACCCGGCCTTGCCGTCGGTGATGGAGGACTGCCTGCACGGCGGCCAGCTTGCCACCCAGCACCTGCTGAACCTGGGCCACCGCCGCATCGGCTACCTGTCCGACGTCTTCGACGACCCGTTCAATTTCACGTCGCGCAGCCGTTTCCGCTACGAAGGCTACGTCGCCGCGCTCGAGGCGGCCGGGGCGCCGGTGCGCGCGGACTATCTCAAGCAGGGCGCCCACGGCCGTGAGCCAGCCCGCGCCCTGGCCACCGAACTCCTGACGCTCCCGGAGCGCCCCACCGCCATCTTCGCGGCCAGCGACACGCAGGCCCTGGGCGTCCTGGAGGCCGCGCGCGAGGTTGGCCTGCGTGTGCCGGAAGACCTGTCGGTGGTCGGCTACGACGACATCGAACTGGCCGAGTACCTCGGCCTGACCACCGTCCGGCAACTGCTGTACGAATCCGGGCAGCGCGGCGTGGAGATCCTGCTGGAAGCCATCGCCCTCGACGTGGCCGCGCCCAGCTACGAGGCGCTGCCGACCGAACTCATCGTCCGGCGCACAACGGCGCCGCCCCCCACCGCTTGAAAGGAGGTGGTCGTTACCGAGGCCCTACACCCCCTGGCATCCCGACGATCTGTCCGTTCACGTTTCTTTCGGAGGAGACAATGTCGAAGAAGCTTTTTAACCTGGTGAGCGTGCTGGTGCTGACCGCCCTGATCCTGGCGGCGTGCGGCCCGGCGGCCACCCCGGCCCCCACTGAACCCGCGCAGCCCACCGGCACCATCCTGGAGCGCGCCATGGCTGGCGAGTTCAAGGGCGCCGTCGTCACGGCCACGGGCCCGTTCGTGGATCAGGACGCGCAGAAGTTCGAGGCCATGATCAAGGAGTTTGAGGATCAGACTGGCATCGACGTGCAATACCAGGGCTCCAAGGAGTTCGAGGCGTCCATTAAGGCTGCCGTCACCGCCGGCAACGCCCCGGACATCGTGGACTTCCCGCAGCCGGGCCTGCTGAGCACCTTCGTGGCGCAGGGCAAAGTCACCGACCTCGGCCAGTTCTTTGACCGGGCCACCCTCGAGCAGACCTACAACCCGTCCTGGCTGGACATGGCCATGCTGCAGGGCCCCAATGGCAAGATCATGGCCGGCGTGTGGGAGCGCGTCAACGGCAAGAGCCTGGTGTGGTATCCGAAGAAGGCCTGGGACGAAGCCGGGTACAAGATCCCGGCGACCTGGGATGAGATGAAGGCCCTGATGGACCAGATGGTCGCCGACGGCAGCACCCCGTGGTGCGTCGGCATCGAGTCCGGCGCCGCCACCGGCTGGGTGGCCACCGACTGGATGGAAGAGATCATGCTGCGCACCACTTCGCTGGAGAACTATGACAAGTGGGTCGCCGGCACGCTGCCCTTCTCGTCGCCCGAGGTCAAGAACGCGGCTGAGGTCATGAGCGATATCTGGCAGGACAAGTACGTCTACGGCGGCCAGGCCGGCATCGTCAAGACTTCCTTCAGCGATGCCCCGCTGCCGCTGTTCGACGCCGATGGCCCGAAGTGCTGGATGCACAAGCAGGGCAATTTCGTCACCAGCTTCTTCCCCGAGGGCTCGCAGGCCGGGGTCGACTACGACTTCTTCTACTTCCCGCCGCTGGATGCCGCTTACGGCAAGCCGGTGCTGGTGGCTGGTGACATTTGGGCCGCCTTCACGGACGAGCCGGCCGCCATCGCAGTACTGGAATGGTTCACCCATGGCTCGCACCTGAAGTCGTGGATGCAGGCCGGCGGCGCGATCGCCCCGCACAAGGACGCGGATCTGTCCTGGTACGGCAACGACATCGAGCGCGGCGTGGCCAAGATCATCCAGGAAGCCACCAGCGTGCGCTTCGACGGCTCGGACCTGATGCCGGGCCAGGTGGGCGCGGGCTCGTTCTGGAAGGAAATGAGCAGCTACGTGGCCGGCGCCGAGGATCTGGACACGGCACTCAAGAACATCGACGCCTCCTGGCCGAAATAAGGCTGGGGACATCGGCAGTAAGACTGGGGCCGGCGCCTGCGCCGGCCCCAGTTGCAACCGGACGGCGCGCCGCTTGCCAGGGCCGCGCTCTGGCCTACAATAGGCTGCCACTGCTTCGGACTCACCTCCAGAAAGGATCATCACCGCATGGCCACTTCTTCATCGCCGAGTGCGCCGCCCGGGGCCTGGGGCCGCACGGCCATCGCATTGGTGCCCTTGCTGGCCACGTTGGCCGGGCTGGGCTGGGGCTTCTTGATCCTGCGTGATCTGCAGGTGCCGCAACTTGTGCTGGTCCTGCTGGCCATTGTCTGGGGGGTCGGCGGCATGGTGCTGCTCTTCACCACCGCCAACTTCTTCGCCGAACAACTGCCGGGGCCCTGGATCGCGCGGGTGCAGGCCTGGATCTTCGTCGGGCCGGCCATGCTGATGCTGATCTGGGCCCTGGCCCTGCCGGCCGTGCGCACGGTCATCATCAGCCTGTACGACAGCATTGGGACCAAATTCATCGGGCTGGACAACTACCTGGGCGTCTTCACCGATGCCAACATGCTGACCGTCTTCCGCAACAACCTGTTGTGGATGATCTTCGGCACGGCCTTCACCGTCTCGCTCGGCCTGTTGGTGGCAGTGTTGTCCGACCGCAGCCGCTTTGAAACGCTGGCCAAGGGCCTAATCTTCATGCCGATGGCGATCTCGTTCGTGGGCGCCGGCGTCATCTGGAACTTCATCTACGCCGTGCGACCCGCCGACGGCGCGCAGATCGGCCTGCTCAACGCCTTCTGGGTGGCGCTAGGCGGCCAGCCCGAAGCCTGGACCGCTTTTTTCCAACCCTGGAACAACTTCTTCCTGATCGTCATCGTTATCTGGCTGCAGACCGGCTACTCGATGGTGCTGTTCTCGGCCGCTATCAAGGGCATCTCCACCGAGATCCTGGAGGCCGCCCGGGTGGACGGCGCCAACGAAGTCCAGGTCTTCTTCCAGATCATGATCCCGATGATCATGGGCACGATCATCACGGTCACCACCACCATCGTGATCTTCACGCTCAAGATCTTCGACGTCGTCATCGTCATGACCGGCGGCCAATACGGCACCAGCGTCATAGCCACCGAGTTCTACCGCCAGTACTTCACCTACAACAACGACGGCTACGGCTCGGCTATCGCCGTCGTTCTGTTCATCGCTGTCATACCGGTGATGGTCTACAACCTGCGCCAGTTCGCCCAGCCGGAGGCCTTCTAATGTACGCCGACAAGCCTCTCAACAAGTTCCTGTCCAGCCTGGCCGTCAACGGCGTCCTAGCCTTGATCTGCCTGCTCTGGACCATCCCGACCATCGGCCTGCTGGTCTCGTCGTTCCGCGACCGGCTGGACATCAACAGCACCGGCTGGTGGACGATCTTCCCGCATCAGGACTGGGTGAAGGTCGCCGAGCTGCGGCCGGAGGAAGGCGTGGACCGCAACACTCCGATGACGCTCGGCGGCGTGACCCACACGTTCGAGGAATTCCGCGACGGCGTTCAGGTCGGGAACCAGCGCTACAAGTGGATCGGCAACCGGCGCATCGGCTACGTCCAGGTGCAGGAGTACCGCTGGACCGCCAACACCGACTTCACGCTCGAGAACTACCGCCAGGTGCTGGCCGGTGGCAATTACACGGCCACCCTCAAGGACGGTACCACCGTCACCGAGCTGGGCGACGACATGAGCGGCTCGTTCCTTAACAGCCTGGCGGTAGCCATCCCGTCCACGGTCATCCCGATCGCGCTGGCCGCCTTTGCCGCCTACGGCTTCGCCTGGATGCGCTTCCCGGGTCGCAAGATGCTCTTCATCCTGGTGGTGGCCCTGCTCGTGGTGCCGCTGCAGGTGGCGCTGGTGCCGATCCTGCGCGACTTCGTCACCCTGGGGATCAACGGCACCTTCCTGGCCGTCTGGCTGGCCCACACCGGCTTCGGCCTGCCGCTGGCCACCTACCTGCTGTACAACTACATCAGCGAGCTGCCGCGCGATATCTTCGAGTCGGCCTTTATCGACGGCGCCTCGCACTTCACCATCTTCGCGCAGTTGGTGCTGCCGCTGGCGGTGCCGGCCCTGGCGTCGTTCGCCATCTTCCAGTTCCTGTGGGTCTGGAACGACTACCTGGTCGGCCTGATCTTCATCGGCGCCACGCCCGGCTCGCAGTTGGTCACCATGCGCCTGGCCGAGATCGTCGGCTCGCGCGGCCAAGACTGGCACCTGCTGACGGCCGGGGCCTTTATCACCATGCTCCTGCCGCTGACCGTCTTCTTCTCGCTGCAGCGTTTCTTCGTGCGCGGCCTGCTGGCCGGCTCGGTCAAGGGCTAAACCGCCGCCGGGGAGGCCAGCCCTCCCCGGCGTCTCCCTTCCACCCGTCAGACAGCACCGCGCCGCGGCGGCCGGACCGCAACGGGCCGGCCGGGACGACCATGGACAACACCCTCTGGTACCAAGACGCGATCTTCTACGAAGTCTACGTGCGCGCCTTCCGCGACAGCAACGGCGACGGCCACGGCGACCTGCGCGGCCTGGCCGAGAAACTGGACTATCTCCAGGCGCTCGGCGTGGACTGCCTGTGGCTGCAGCCGCTCTACCCGTCGCCGCTCAAGGACGACGGCTACGACATCGCCGACTACTGCGGCATCCACGCCACCTACGGCGATCTGGACGACTTCCAAACGCTGCTGCGTGAGGCCCACGCCCGCGGCCTGCGCGTCATCACCGATCTGGTCCTCAACCACACCTCCGACCAGCACCCCTGGTTTCAGGCCGCGCGCGCCGACCGGCAGTCGCCTTACCGCGACTTCTATGTCTGGAGCGACACCGACCAGAAGTACCGCGACGCGCGCATCATCTTCCTGGACAGCGAGCCCTCCAACTGGACCTGGGATGAGCAGGCCGGCCAGTATTTCTGGCACCGCTTCTACGCCTCGCAGCCGGACCTGAACTATGACAACCCGGCCGTCCAGGCCGCGATGCTGGACGTGGCCAGGTTCTGGCTGGACCTGGGCGTGGACGGCTTCCGTGCCGATGCCGTGCCCTACCTGTTCGAGCGCGAGGGCACCAACTGCGAGAACTTGCCGGAGACCCACGCCTACCTGAAGGCGCTGCGCCGCTTCATGGACGAGCACTACCCCGGCCGCATCCTGCTGTGCGAGGCCAACCAGTGGCCCGAGGACGTGCGCCCGTACTTCGGCGACGGCGACGAGTTTCACATGGGCTTTCACTTCCCGGTGATGCCGCGCCTGTTCATGGCCCTGCGCCGCGGCGACGCCGAGCCGCTGGATTGGATCCTCAGCCGCACGCCGGCGCTGCCGGCCAACTGCCAGTGGTGCACGTTCCTGCGCAACCACGACGAGCTGACGCTGGAGATGGTGACCGAGGCGGAGCGGCAGTGGATGTGGCGCGAGTACGCGCCCGAGCCGCGCATGCGCCTCAACCTGGGCATCCGCCGCCGGCTGGCGCCGCTGCTGGACAACGACCGCCGCAAGCTGGAGCTGGCCGCCACCCTGCTGTTCGCTCTGCCCGGCTCGCCCGTCCTCTACTACGGCGACGAGATCGGCATGGGCGACAACATCTGGCTGCCGGACCGCAACGGCGTGCGCACACCCATGCAGTGGGAGCCGGCGCCGGCGGCGGGCTTCTCAGCCGCCGACCCGGCCGCCTTCTACGCGCCCGTGATCGCGGACGACGCCTTCCGGCCGGCGCGCGTGAATGTGGCCGACCAGCAGGCAGCGCCGGACTCGCTCTTGAGTTTCCACCGCGCCCTGATCGCCCGGCGCAAAGCCCATCCGGCCCTGAGCCGCGGGAGCTGCCGCTGGCGCCTGGACGCCGGGCGCGCGGTCTTCACCCTCATGCGCGCCCACGCCGGCGAAGACATCCGCGCGGTCCACAACCTCACGGACCGGCCGCAGACGGTGGCGCTGGACGGCGCGGACTGGCCGGCCGGCGTTCCGCACCTGGTCTGGGAGAGCCGCACCGCCGGCGCCCCGCGTCTGGACGCGCGCACGCTAACCCTGCCGGCCTACGGCTTCGCCTGGCTGGCCTGGAAAACTGGAGCGAGCCAGGCTTGAAGGAGACAGGCATGACTGCTTTGTACGCTGGCATTGAGGCGGGCGGGACCAAGTTCGTGTGCGCCCTGGGCCGCGGCCCGGATGACCTGTGCGCTGAGACGCGCTTCCCCACCACCACCCCGGCGGAGACAATCGCGCGCACGCTGGCATTCTTGCAGGAGGCCCAGGCCCAGCACGGCCCGGTGGCCGCCGTCGGCGTGGCCTCCTTCGGGCCGGTGGATCTCGATCCGCGCTCGCCCAAGTACGGCTACATCACGTCCACGCCCAAGCCCGGCTGGGCTGACGCCGACCTGGCGGGGCCGCTGCGCCGCGCCCTCAATGTCCCGGTCGGCTTCGACACCGACGTCAACGGCGCCGCGCTCGGCGAATGGCGCTGGGGCGCCGGCCAGGGCCTGGACAGCGTGCTCTACCTGACCATCGGCACCGGCATCGGCGGCGGCGCCCTGCTCAACGGCCGCCTGGTGCATGGCCTGCTCCACCCGGAGATGGGGCACATCCGCCTGCCGCGCGACCCGCAGGCCGACCCGTTCCCGGGCCAGTGCCCCTTCCACGGCGACTGTTTTGAAGGGCTGGCCAACGGCCCGGCCCTGGAACGCCGCTGGGGGCGCCGCGCCGAGACGCTGCCGCCGGACCACCCGGCCTGGGCATTGGAAGCGCGCTATATCGCCCTGGCGCTGACCAGCTACATCTGCACGCTCTCGCCGCAGCGCCTGATCCTGGGCGGCGGCGTGATGGAGCAGCGCCAGCTCTTCCCGTTGGTGCGCGCCGAGGTCCAGGCCCTGCTCAACGGCTACATCCAGGCGCCGGCCATCCTGGAACACATCGACGCGTACATCGTCCCGCCCGCCCTGGGCAACCGCGCCGGCGTGCTGGGCGCCATCGCCCTGGCGCAGCAGGCCGCCGAGTCCGCCTAAGCGGCAGCGAGGCACCGCCCATGCCTGACCCCGTCTGGCTTCACGCCCAAGCCCTGCTCTCACTGCGCCGCCTGCGCCCGCGGCTGGAAGCGCGTTACGCCGACCAGTGCGGCCCGGCGGCCTGGCACGCTTTCAGCCAGCGCCTGGACGCGCACTTCCCGCGCCTGTTCGCGCTGCTGTTCGACCTGTACGGGCAGCGCTACGACTTCTTCTATCACCTCGAACAGGTCTTAGACACGGCCGCCGAAGCCTGGCTGGCGCGCCCGGCCGATCTGCGCGCGCTGGACGCCGCGCGTGAGGCCGACCCCGCCTGGTTTCACAGCCACCACATGCTGGGCGGCGTCTGCTACGTGGACCTGTTTGCCGGCGACCTGCAAGGCGTGCGCGCCAAGATCCCGTACTTCCAGGAGCTCGGCCTGACCTATCTGCACCTGATGCCGCTCTTCCAGGTGCCGGCCGGCAACAGCGACGGCGGCTACGCCGTCAGCAGCTATCGCGAGGTCCACCCCCCGCTCGGCACCATGGCCGAACTGCGCGCCCTGGCCGCCGACCTGCGCGCGCACGGCATCAGCCTGGTGGTGGATTTTGTCTTCAACCACACCGCCGATGACCACACCTGGGCCGTCCAAGCCCGGGCCGGCGACCCGGACTACCGCGACTTCTACTTCCTGTTCCCGGACCGGACGATGCCGGACGCGTACGAACGGCATCTGCGCGAGATCTTTCCGGACGAGCATCCCGGCGCGTTCACGTTCCTGCCCGACAGCGGCCACTGGGTGTGGACGACCTTCCATTCGTTCCAATGGGACCTGAACTATGCCAACCCGGCCGTGTTCACGGCCATGGCCGGCGAGATGCTGTTCCTGGCCAACGCCGGCGTGGAAGTGCTGCGCATGGATGCCGTCGCCTTTATCTGGAAGCAGCTCGGCACCCACTGCGAGAATCTGCCGCAGGCGCACCAGCTGCTGCAGGCTTACAACGCCCTGGCCCGCCTGGCCGCGCCGGCGCTGCTGTTCAAATCCGAGGCCATCGTCCACCCGGATGAAGTGGTGAAGTACATCCGCCCGGACGAGTGCCAGTTGTCCTACAACCCGCTGCTGATGGCGCTGCTGTGGAACTCGCTGGCGACGCGCAAGGTGCGCCTGCTCTCCCAGGCCATGCGCCAGCGTTTCGCCATCGACCCGAGCTGCGCCTGGGTCAACTACGTGCGCGTGCACGACGACATCGGCTGGACGTTCTCAGACGAGGACGCCGCCCTGTTGGGCGTGAAGGGCTACGACCATCGCCAGTTCCTCAACCGGTTCTACACCGGGCGCTTCGAGGGCAGCTTCGCGCGCGGCCTGCCCTTCCAGGAGAACCCCAAGACCGGCGATTGCCGCATCTCGGGCACCTGCGCCTCGCTGGCCGGCGTCGAGCAGGCCCTGGACGTGCTCGCGAACCCGGCGACCCGCGCCAACGGCGAAATCCTGCTGGAGCACGCCCTCCGCCGGATCCTGCTCGTCCACGGCGTCATCCTGGCCATCGGCGGCCTCCCCCTGCTCTACCTGGGCGACGAGGTGGGCACGCTCAACGACTACAGCTACCGCGACGATCCGGCCAAGCACGACGACAGCCGTTGGGTGCACCGGCCCACGGCCGATTGGTCCCGGATCGCGCGGCGGGCCGACCCGGCGACGGTGGAGGGCCGCCTCTTCCGGGGGCTGCGCGCCTTGATCCAGATGCGCCAGCGCCTCCCCGCCCTCAGCGGCGGCGGGCTGGCGGTGCTGGATACCGGCAGCGATCACGTCTTCGGCTTCGCGCGCGGCGCCGGCCAGGATCGCGTGGTGGTCCTGGGGAATTTCAGCGAGCGGACACAGACGATAGTTTGGGCCGGGCTGGGCGCGCCCGCGCCGCGCGTGGACTTGATCACGGGCCGGGCCGTGGAGCCGGCCGCCGGCCGGCTGGAACTCGGGCCCTACGAGCAGCTTTGGCTGGCGGTGAGGTAAGGCATGCCGGACCGGCAGAAGTGGCGGCAGGCTGTCCAGGCAGAGTCACGCGTGCGGATGGACACGCTCTTCGCGCCGATCTACGACCAGAACTGGGGCGCTACTGTGGACGCCTCACACGGGCGCTGTGTGGCCCAGTTCATCGCGCTCTGCCCGCCCGGCGCCGCCGTGCTGGACGCGGCCTGCGGCACCGGCAAGTATTGGCCGCTGCTCCTGGCGGCCGGCCTGAACGTCAGCGGGATCGACCACTCGGCCGCGATGCTGCGCCAGGCCCAGAGCAAACATCCGACGGTGCCGGTCCGCCGGCTCGGTCTGCAGGAACTGGCCGACACCGCCGTCTATCACGGCCTGCTCTGTGTGGACGCGTTGGAGTCCGTCTTCCCGGAGGATTGGCCGCTGGTCCTGGCCAACTTCCGGCGCGCCTTGCGGCCCGGCGGCGCGCTCTATTGCACTGTGGAGCTGACTGACCCCGGCGAACTGGAGCGGGCCTACCGCGCCGGCCAGGAGCTCGGCCTGCCGGTCCTGCCGGGCGAAGTCGCCCACCAGGGCGGCTACCACTTCTACCCGGAGCTGGACCAGGTGCGCGACTGGGTCAGCCAGGCCGGCTTCGGCCTGCTGGACGAGGCCGTCGGCGACGAGTATCACCACCTGTTGCTGACCGCCCTGGACCACGCCTGAGCGCGGCCGGCCCTAAGGGCTGGTGACGATTTCCACCCCGAGCGCGTCGATCACAAACTGGATTGGGTTGAGGATGGTGGTGGATGTGGAGCCGGCGTACAGCAGGCCGACCACGCGCTTCTGCATGTCCAGCACCGCCGAACCGGAGTCGCCGCCCTGGCTCATGGCGCCCGCCATCAATTGGCCCGTGAAGGTGGCCGTCGGGCCGCCGTAGTTTACGGTCACAGTCACGTCGATCTGCTGGACCGTGCCGGTGGTGTAGCCGGTGGTCCGGCCGGACTTCTGCAGCTGCGTGCCCAAGGTGGCTGTGCCCACACCGGCCGGCACGCCGATGTTCAGGATGTCCGCCAGCACCAGGTCCGGCGTGGTCGGCCGGGCCAGCGCGCAGTCCACCTTGTTGTCGCCGGGCGCGTTCTGCAGCTTCGGGCGCGGCGCAAACACCGACAGCAGCGACGACAGCGGCGAGCAGCCGTTGCCATTGCCGGGCGGCGCCTGGCCGTCGAACGCGATCGGCACGAACTCGGCCAGCGCGCCGATCTGGTCGGCGCTGGTGCCGCCGTCGGCGCGGCCCGGCTGCCAGACCGGGTCGCCCACCTGGGCATTGTTGCTGTTGGCCAGAACGTGGTTGTTGCTCAGGATCAGGCGCTCGCCGTTCTTGCTGACCAGGCAGCCAAAGGTGCCGGCCGTGATCTGGAAATGCCCGATACTGATGCCCGGCCGGGCCGGGCGCATTTTGGCGCGCGGGTCCTGAAAGGCCACGATCTCGCCGGTCTCCACCACGTCAGTGCGGATGCCGCCCACCGTTTGCGGGATGGCATCGGCCGCGCTCAGCTCCGCCAGCGGCACCTTGCGCCGGACTGAGACCACCACGGCCAGGTCCGTGGTCTGAACGCCGCCCGTGATCTTGTAGCCGACGCCGACGGCCACTGTGTTGGGCCGTCCCCCCAGACTGGCCGCCGCCTCACGCTTCGCCTGCCGGACTGCCTCGAGATCGTTCGCAGAAGCCATCGTCCTCTCTCCTGGTGATATCGAATGCCGTTTACGAGAGCGCGCTGATTTCGCCGGTGGCGACGACATCCACGGGCACGCCTTCCAGGCGGCTGGGGATCACGTCGCTGGGCGCCAGGCGCGCGGCGGGGAGTTTCGCTTTCACCGAGACTACGATGCAGATTTCGTCGGTGGGCACGCCGCCGCGCACACGCCGGCCGACCCCGACGGCCACCACGTTGGCCTTGCCCCGCAGGGTTTTTTCGTGCCGGCGCTTGACGTCCAGCGCGCGTTGAACAGCGGCCTCGTCCATGGTCATAGATTGAGTTCAGAGGAGACGCCGTTATCCTACGCCCAAATATGACCAAGGGCAACCATGAAATTATGGAAAGCCCGCGTCTTGGTTTATGCGGTTCGGGTCAGGAGGCGGGGTCTGACGGGACGCCTGGTGGGGCGCCTGAGGTTGCCTGCGGGGCGCGGCCCGAGGGCGAGCGCAGGCGGGCCAGCCGCCGGCGCACAGCCGGAAGTCGCGCCAGGAGGAGCACGCCCAGCACAGCGCCGTACGCCAGCGGCTCGCGGATATCGGCTTTCACCAGCCAGACAAAGTGGACCACGGCCAGGGCCGCGGCCAGGTAGACCAGGCGGTGCAGTTGTTTCCAGACCTTGCCCAAACGCTGCTGCCAGCCGCGCGTGGACGTGAGCGCCAGCGGCAGCAGGATCAGGAAAGCCGCCAGGCCCACCAGCGCGTAACGCTTCTCAAAGATCGCTTCAGACAACAACCCCACGTCAAAACCGTAGTCCAGGCCGACGAAGATCAACAGGTGCGCGGTGGCATAAAAGAACGCATACAGGCCCAGCCACTTGCGCAGCGGCAGCGCCCAGCGCCAGCCGAACAGGGTGTTGGCGGGCGTGACCGCCAACGACAGCAGCAGGAAGATCAGGGCCGGCAGTCCGGTCCCAAAGGTCAGATCCTGGATCGGGTTGACCGCGTTGGGGTTGCCGAACGTGCTCAGCAGGACGCGGCCCAGCGGGACCCAGGCCGCGAGGTGCGTGGCGATCAGCAGCCAGTTGCGCGGGCGGCGCGGCAATGCGGCCGGCGGGGTAGTCACGGCTGGCTCAATACTCGCTGCGCAGGTCCAGGCCCGCGTACAGGTCAGCCACCTGCTCCGCGTAGCCGTTGAACATCAGCGTGTTACGCCGGCCGAACTCGCCGATGCGGCGCTCGCTGGCCTGGGACCAGCGCGGGTGATCCACCTCCGGGTTGACGTTGGAGTAGAACCCGTACTCGTGCGGCGCGGCCGTGTTCCAGAGGGTGTTCGGGCGGGTGTCGGTCAGTTCGATCTTGACGATGGACTTGATGCTCTTGAACCCGTACTTCCACGGCACCACCAACCGGATCGGCGCGCCGTTCTGCGGCGGTAGCGGCTGGCCGTACACGCCGGTGGCCAGCGTCGCCAGAGGATTCATGGCCTCGTCCAGGCGCAGGCCCTCGGTGTAAGGCCAGTCGTACCACGGACTGCTCAAGCCCGGCATCTGCTCCCGGTCAAGGAGCGTGGTGAATTTGACGTACCGCGCGTCGGCGGTGGGTTCGACCTGCTTGAGAATCTCGGCCAGCGAGAAGCCCTGCCAGGGGATGACCATGGACCAGCCTTCGACGCAGCGCAGCCGGTAGATGCGCTCCTCAGACGGGAAGCCAGCCAGCAGATCCTCCAGGCCATACGTCTTGGGCGTCCGCACCAGGCCGCCCACTTCCACCGTCCACGGGTCGGTCCGGAAGCCCTTGGCCAGTGACGCCACGGCCTGCTTGTCGGTGGAGAATTCGTAGAAGTTGTTGTAGCCGGTGATCGCCTCGTAGGAGGTGGCGGGATCACCCAGTTCGTCCGTGGGCGCCGCGCCGGCCGTGGTCGCGCTCGGGTTCGGCGAACTGGCACCGGCCTCAGTCGGCGCAGTCTTCGGCGTGGCCGCCGCCGGCGCGCAGGCCGCCAGCAGGGCCGAACCGGCCGCCAGCGCGCCTAACTGCAGGAAGCCCCGGCGCGACGGTCGGCGCGGGCGCGAACGGTAAACGTGCTCGGGCGTGATTTCGGAAGGTCGGATTTTCATAGCGTCGCTCACTCTTGGCAGCCGATGACGGCGGTAATTGTATCGCTGTGTCGCCCAGCCCGGCTCACGGACCGGGCTCAGCCAGCAGGGCCTGGATGGCGGCCTCGGTTTCGGCGGAGTTGCCTTCGCCGATGTGGCGGTAGCGCAGGTCGCCGCGCTTGTCGATCAGGTACAGGGTCGGCCAGTAACGCGTCTGGTAGGCCGTCCAGGTAGAGCCGTCGTTGTCCTGGGCCACGGGGTAAGGCACCTCCAGGCGCCGCACGGCCTCGCGCAGGTTGTCCAACTCTTTTTCGTACTCAAACTCCGGGTAGTGATTGCCGATGATGACCAGGCCCTGACCGGCGTATTGCGTATGCCATCCCCTCAACGAGGGGATCACGTTGCGGCAGTTAATTCAGCCGAACGTCCACATGTCGATCAGGACCACCCGGCCGCGCAGATCGGCCAGCCGCAGCGGCTGATCCGTGTTCAGCCAGACGGTATTGGTGAGTTCGGGCGCGGGTCCGTAGTTGGGCAAGCCCGCCTCCGGCGGGGCGCTGGCCGGCAGCGCTGTCCCCGATGTGCACGCGGCCAGCAATCCGACAAAGCACAGCAGCCAAAGTTTATCGGCGTTCATGACAGGGACTCGGGTCAACCCAGGTACGTTACGATCAGCGCCCAGTTCGCCCACAGGTCGTAGGCGCCGACCGCGATCAGCAACAGGCCGCCGAGGACGTTGACGGCCCGGGCGTGGCGCGCGAAGAAGCGCGTCAGCGCGCGTTGGGCGGCGCCGGACAACAGCGAGAGCACCAGCAGCGGCAGCCCAAAGCCCAGGCCGAACCACAGGAAGACGCTCAGCCGGCTCACCGCCTCAGCCGCCGTGATGGACAGCGCGAACACGCTCACCACCAGCGGACCCGAGCACGGCAGGGCGATCGGGCCGTACAGCAGGCCATACACGAAGGCGTTGACGTACGGGTTCGCCAGCACCGGCCCGCGCAGTTGCGGCAGGTTCTTGAAAACGTTGACGTCGGCCAGCAGCAGCGCGCCCAGCCCGATGATGACCACGTCGGCCAGCGGGATCACCACGGCCAGCGCGCGGCCAACGGAGATCGACAGGACCGCGATCAGCAGGCCCAGCGCCAGCATCATCGCCAGCACGCCGGCCAGCACGAACACGCCCAGGAAGTAGCGCCCCACCGGGCGTCCGGAGGCCGGGCCGCCGCTCAGGTAGGCCAGGAAGCCCGGGTAGAGCGGCAGCACACACGGGCTCGTCATCGCCAGGAGGCCGAGCGAAAAGGAAGTGAGGGCGGCGTCGGGGGTCATGAGCGGAGGGCCAGGCCTTTACAACGACTCGTTGAGGAGCGGCGCCAGGGCGTCCTGGAGGTCGGCCGCGCTCTTGAGGCCAAAGGGCAGGACGTGCACGGCGCCGTGGCGGTCGACGATCAACATTGGCGTGGAGGGCGGGTTCAGGAACTGGTCGCCGTACAGGGCCGCAATCTCGCGCGCCACCGCGGCCGGTGCCACGGCATAGCGCCAATCGAAGCCGTTCTGCGCCGTGTGATTACGCAGAATGTCGGCGGTCTCGTTCGGGTCGATGTTCAGGCCCACGCTCACGAAATCGTCGCGCTCACCGAGAGCGGCGTGCAGCGCCTGCACCTGGCGTTGCTGCTCCAGGCACTTGGGACACCACACCGCCAGCGTCTCCACGAGGACCACCTTGCCCTGGAAGTCCGCCAGCGTGAAGGTGGCGCCAGAGTTGACGTCCGTCAGCGCCGCGCCGAACCAGGCCGGCGCCTCCAGCATGGCGTCGCCCATGGCCTCGGGCGTCTTCTCCATCATCGCGTCGCCCATCGCCTCGGGCGTCTTCTCCATCATCGCGTCGCCCATGGCCTCGGGCGTCTTCTCCATCATCGCGTCGCCCATGGCCTCGGGCGTTTTCTCCATCATCGCGTCGCCCATGGCCTCGGGCGTTTTCTCCATCATCGCGTCGCCGGTCGGCGTCGCGGTCGCCGCCGGGGCGCAAGCCGCCAGCAACAGCGCCAGAACAACGGTGAGGCCGCTCAATGTACGGGTCATCGGAACTCCTTTTGAACCAGGGTAGCTGTGCCTATAATGGCCGGGGTGGCTTAAGCCGGCCTTGCGCGCAGCTTACAAAACCCTTACGGTCAGACGGGGCGCCGTAAGTCTTTTGTAAGGGCGAGCCGGTATAACAGTGGGGCGGGCCCAGCGGCCCGCCGATGGGAGCAGCATGCCAGAGCTGACGGTTTTGGTCGTCGAAGATGAGCCCAGCCTGCGCGAGGTCGTCAGCCTGTACTTGCGGCGAGCCGGCTACCAGGTGGCAACGGCCGAGGATGGACAAGCGGCGCTGGATTGGCTGGGGCAGGCGGCGCCCGACCTGGTGGTGCTGGACTTGATGCTGCCCAAGGTGGACGGCCTGGCGGTCACGCGTTGGCTGCGGGCCCGCGGCGACACCCCCATCATCATGCTGACGGCCCGGCGCGAGGAGGCTGATCGGATCGCGGGCCTGGAGCTGGGCGCCGACGATTACGTGGTGAAGCCGTTCAGCCCGCAGGAACTGGTGAGCCGTGTGCGCGCCGTGCTGCGCCGCGCCCGCCCCGGCGTCAGCGCGTCCCAGACAGCGGCCCTGGCCTTCGCCGACCTGTCGATTGACCCGGCCACCCGGCTGGTGACGGTACGCGGCGAAGAGAAGACGCTGACGGCTAAGGAGTTCGATCTGCTCTGGCTGCTGGCCCGGCACCCGCGCCACGTCTTCACGCGCGAGCAGCTGCTCGAGCGCATCTGGGGTCTGGCCGAGTACATCGATCCGAGCACGGTCACCGTCCACATCCGCCGGCTGCGCGAAAAGATCGAGGCCGATCCGTCTCAGCCGCAGCACCTGCTCACCGTCTGGGGTGTTGGCTATAAGTTCGAAGCCTGAGAGGCCCGCGATGCACTTCCGCTCCCTGCACTCCCCCGGCCGGCTCAACCCGACGGCCCGTTTCGGTCTGGGCGCGGCCGCCGCCGTCGCCCTGACGCTCGGCCTGTTCACGCTGCTGATGCAGCCGGGCGCGGGCGAGCTGGGCCAGATGGCGGCGCTGCTCGCCGTCACCGCCCTGCTCTCCGTCACCGCCGCCTACGGCGCCTACCGTTTCGGCTGGATCCACCGGTCGCCGGGCCTGCGCTGGACTCTGCTGGGCAGCGCCGCCCTCTCCAGCCTGCTCACGTTCTTCAACGTCTGGCTGGCCGCTCAGCAGATGTTCGCCAGCGATCACGACCTGCGTCTGGCCGGCGTCCTGCTGATCTTCGCCGGCGGCATCAGCCTGGCCTTCGGCTACTTCTTCTCCGAAGCTCTCAGCGACCGCCTGACGACGCTGCGGGCCACGGCCCGCGCCATCGCCCAGGGGCGCCTCGACGCCCGCGCGCCGGCCCTGGGCCGGGACGAGCTGGCCGAACTGGCCCGCGCGGTCAACGACATGGCCGCCCAGCTCGAGGCCGCCGCCGGGCGGCAGCAGGCCCTGGATCAGCTGCGGCGCGAGCTGATCGCCTGGGTGAGCCATGATCTGCAGACGCCGCTGGCCGCCGCGCGTGCCCTGGTGGAAGCCCTGGCCGACGGCGTCGTGGACGACCCGGCGACGACGCAGCGTTATCTACGCACCACCCTGCGCGAGATCGAGGCGCTGTCGCGCCTGATCGACGATCTCTTTCAGATGGCCCAGTTGGACGCCGGCGGCCTGCCGCTGGAGCGGGCCCCGGTCAACCTGCGGGAGTTGATTGCGGAGACGTTGGATAGCTTTGCCGCGCTCGCCGGCCAGGGCCGGGTGCGGCTGGCGGGCCAGATAGCGCCCGAGGTCGGCGTCATGGCACTGGATGCCGATCGCCTCGGCCGGGTCCTGGCCAACCTGGTGGGCAACGCCCTGCGCCACACGCCGCCGGACGGCACCGTGACCGTGTCCGCGGAGCGGACACCAGCCGGAGTGCGGGTGGAGGTGCGGGACACTGGCAGCGGCATCGCCGCGGCCGATCTGCCCCGGATCTTCGAGCAGTTCTACCGCGGCGAGAAGTCGCGCAGCCGCGCTACGGGCGGCGCCGGGCTGGGCCTGGCCGTCGCCCGCGCGATCGTCGAGGCGCACGGCGGCCGGATTGGCGCGGAGAGCGCGCCCGGTCAGGGCACGCGCGTTTTCTTTACTTTGCCGGAGACAGCACCGCCGGCCTCGGACGCGTCCGCGTAGCCGCTGGCGCCGGCGGCAACGCCGGGCTGCTCGCGGCCGGCGCTTCCGCCGGGAGCGAGAACTGCGCCACCAGTTGGCGCAGGGTCGCCGCCCGGCCGGCCAAGGCCTGCGCCTGGCCCGCCACCGCCTCCGCTTGCGCCGTCGTTTCCTCCACCGACGCGCTCACTTCCTCCACGGCCGCGCTGTTCTCCTCACTGACGCTGGCGATGCTGGTGACGCCCTCCATCACCTCGCCGGCCTGGCGCGCCATCTGCGCGGTCGCCGTCGAGTTGTCGTCGGCCACGGCCTTGACCGTCCGGACCGCTTCGGCCAGTTGAGCCGCGTGGCGCGTGGCGCGCGCGGTCACGCCGTCAGCGGTTTGGCTAGAGGCCTGGACTGTTTGGGCGGTGGTGATGATCGCGGTGAGGGCCTCCCCGGCTTCGGCCGCGCGGACCGTGCCCGCTTCCACGGTCTGCATGCCACGGTTCATCGAAGCCACCGCTTCCGTCACCGTCCCGCGAATCGTGCGAATCAGCCCGCCGATCTCCTGGGTGGCGGCGCTGGAACGCTCCGCCAGCTTGCGGACTTCGTCGGCCACCACCGCGAAACCGCGGCCCTGCTCACCGGCCCGGGCTGCTTCGATGGCGGCGTTGAGCGCCAACAAGTTGGTCTGCGACGCGATTTCGTCGATCGTGTCCACGATCTGGCCCACTTGCTCGGAACGCGCCCCCATCTCCTGGACCGTGCGGCTGGCCTCGCCGACGGTGGCCTTGATGGCCTCCATCGCCTTCAGCAGGCCGGTCAGCGTCTGGGCCCCCTGTTCGGCCGCCTGCCCCGCCGCGGCGCCGCCCTGCACTCCGCCCTGGACGGCGCCGGCCACCTCTTGCAGGGCCGTCGTCAGTTGCGCCGTGATGGCGGTCGCGTTATTCACCGCCGTGCTCTGCGTCGCGGCGCCGTGCGCCACGCCGTCGATAGTCTGCTTGAGGTGGTCCACCGCCGCCGCCGACTGGGTCACGGCCGCGGTCTGCTGTTGCACGCCGCGCGCCACCTGCTGCACCGTCGTCGCGATCTGGCCCGTCGCTTGGCCGGCCTGCTGCGCGGCCGTGGAAAACTCGGCGGCGGCCAGGCCGACGGCTGTGGCGTTGGCGGCCACTTCCCCCACCACGCGGCGCCAATTCGCGACCAGATGGGCCATCGCCTGGCCCAGTTCATCCTGGTCTGAGCGCGGAGTCACCGTCAGCGTCAGGTCGCCTTCGGCCATGCGGCTGGCCGCCCCGGCCATCGTCTGAAAATAGAGCACCACTTGCTGAAAGGCCTGGGCCAGCTGGCCGATTTCGTCGGCCTGGCGCAGGTCCAGGTCGGCCCGCGCGTCGCCGAGCGCCACCCGGCCGGCGGCAGCCGTCAGCTTCTTGATCGGCGCCACCAGCCGGCCAGCCACTACCCACAGCAGGCCCAAGGCTGCGGCGGCGATGACCAAGCCCAGGCCGACCAACTGCCAGGTCAGCGCCTGGGCCGCCGCCCTAATCTGGTTATAGGGCACATTCAGGTTCGCCGACCAGGGCGTGGTCGTCTGGCCGAAGCGGATCGGCACAAACACGGCAAAGCGGCCCTCGTCGTCCTGAAGGGTGACTTCACCCGCCTGGATAAAGCGGATATCTTCCTCCCAATCCTGGTGATAGGCCTGCATGGGCTGACCCACGAGGTCGGGCCGGCCGGTGGCGCCGGCCACCGTGCCGTTGAAGCTGATCAGCAGCAATTCGGCTGTTCCGTCGAAGGCGTCCTGACGGTCGGCCAGCTCCTGCAGCGTGGTCAGGCGCAGATCCACGCCCGCGATACCATAGAAGCGGCCGTCCACCATGATCGGCGCCACCAGCGAGGCCAGCAGCGTGTCCACGCCGTCGATCGGATACACGTAGGGGTCGATCACGCACTCCCGGCCCGTGCGTTTGGGGCACAGGTAATACTCGCCGATGCCCTCCGTCTCATAATCCAGCAGCGGCTCGCGGATGATCGTGCCGCCCGAGCGGACCCAATACGGGATGAAGCGGCCAGTCGCGTCATGGCCTTCCGTGTTGGCGAAGAGCGCGTCTTGGCCGTCAAAGGCGTCTGGTTCCCAGGCCGTGTAGGTCCCCAGAAACTGCGGGTTCGCCGCCACCACCTCACGCAGCATCGCGTTGACAGCGGCGCGACTCACCGGCAGGTCATCGCGGCGGATGGCAGCCAGGGCCTGGGCCAGCGTGCGAGCCGCGTCCAGGGCCGCCTCGACATTGGCATCGACCTCCGCCGCCCGGTTTTCCGCCGCCACCAGGGCCTGAGTCTGAGCTGTCTCCCGGGCGGCCTGCTGCGCCGTCACCGCCGCATAACCGACCAGGCCGGCGGCTGTCAGCACCAGACACAACCCGGCCCACAGCACGATCTTCATTTGAATGGAACGGATCTGGAGACGCATCGTGTCCTCGCATGCCAGAAGTCTGGGCCGTCACAGTGCGCGCCTGGCGCGGCGCCGAAACCCGCACCCCGGCCCAGGGGCAAACCCACTCCGGCTCTTGTAGGATAGGGTGTTTTGCGGGTCTGGCCGTAAAGCCCCGCCAAAGCCTGGCTAAGGCCGTCGTGAAATTGGCCGGTTTGGGGAATCAAACCGCCTCATGTAAAATACGTCCGCATGTCCACTGAGGCACCCCTGCTCAACAAACGCTATAAACTGCTGAGCCCCATCGGCCAGGGCGGCATGGCCGTCGTCCACAAGGCTCAGGATCTCTCGCTGGGCCGGCTGGTGGCGATCAAGATCCTGCGCGAGAACCTCACCGGCGACGCCGAGTTCCTGGCGCGCTTTCAGCAGGAAGCGCGCGCGGCCGCCAACCTGGCGCACCCCAACATCGTCACCGTGCACGATTTCGGCCGGGACGGCGGCCGCTACTACATCGTCATGGAGTACATCGAGGGGCAGGATCTCAAGTCCTTGATCAAGGAGAGCGGGCCGTTTGGGGTCGAGCACGCCGTCGACCTGGGCGTGCAGATCTGTGCCGGCGTCGGCTACGCCCACCGGGCCGGGCTGGTCCACTGCGACATCAAGCCGCAGAACATCCTGGTGACGCCGGACGGCCGCGTCAAGATCACGGACTTCGGCATCGCCCGCGCCCTGGCCAACATCCGCCCCGGCGAGACCACCGACGTCGTCTGGGGCAGTCCGCAGTATTACTCACCCGAGCAGGCCGCCGGCGAGCACCCCACCCCGGCGTCCGACGTGTACTCGATCGGCGTTGTGCTGTATGAGATGCTGGCCGGACGCTTGCCGTTTGTGGCCTCCACCCAGCAGGCCCTGGCCATCATGCACCTGCGCGAAGAGGCGCCGCGCCTGTCCCTGTTCAACCCGCAGGTCTCGGAGACGCTCGAGCGCATTGTCCACAAGGTGCTGGCGAAGGAGCCCTCGGCCCGTTACCGCACCGCGGACCAGCTCGGCCGGATCCTGATCTCCTACCGTCAGCAGGGCGACGAGTTGACAGGCGCGCAACTGGCCTCCGGCCAGACGCCGCCCCAGCCCCTGCCGCGCACGCTGCCGACGACGGCCGGCCTGGCCAGCACCGTCAACGCCGCCAGCGCGCCCACGCGCCGCGCGGCCGTCGACGCCTCCCAGCTGCCCACCGCCCGCAGCGGCGCCGGCACGCTGGCCCTGGAGAACCCGGACGCGGCCGGCCTGGATTGGCTCGCCCTGGGCCTCGGTTTTGTGGCCTTTCTGGCGGTCGCCGGCCTGATTCCGCTCTGGGTGTGGGTCTTTGTCGTTTACTTCCGCTAATTTCCCAGTTCCGCTTCTCACTAAACCCTAAGGCTGACTACCCGTTTGGGCGGCAGGACCCCCATCAACGGCGATGGTATAATCGATTAAGAACACAGTGGAGCGTGCCAGGTTACGCTGTGGGAGGTTGAAGTGAACTCAGCACGGATAAGAAGCGCTTTCGTTTACATTCTGATCATTGTGGCAATTGTGGTGTTGTTGTTCCAGTTCCGCCAGCAGCCACAGACTGATCAGGTGTCCCTGACCCAACTGGCTACGGCCGTCCAGGAGGGCTCCGTCACAAAGATTGTGGTGGACGAGAACACCTTGCGCGTGACGTTCAAGGACCGGCGTGAGGCCGAGTCCCGCAAGGAACCGACCAGCACTGTTTTTGATCAGATGGCGGCCCTGAACGTATCACCGGAGCGCCTGGCCGCGGTCAACTGGGAGGTCAAAAAGCCGTCCGAGTTGGGCGGAATTCTGACCTTCCTGGGCTACATGCTGCCGGCAGTGCTCGTGGTGGGCGTCATCTACTTTATGCTCCGCCAGGCGCAGGGCAGCAACAACCAGGCCCTGTCCTTCGGCAAGAGCCGCGCCCGCATGTTCAACGGGGACCACCCGACGGTGACGTTCGAGGACGTGGCCGGCGTGGATGAGGCCAAGGAGGAACTGCGCGAGATCGTCGAGTTCCTCAAGGAGCCAGACAAGTTCATCGCCCTGGGCGCGCGCATCCCCAAGGGCGTGCTCCTGGTGGGCTCGCCCGGCACCGGCAAGACGCTGCTCTCCAAGGCCGTGGCCGGCGAGGCCGGGGTGCCGTTCTTCTCGATCTCCGGCTCTGAGTTCGTGGAGATGTTCGTGGGCGTCGGCGCCAGCCGCGTGCGCGACCTCTTCGACCAGGCCAAACGCCACTCGCCGTGCATCATCTTCGTGGACGAGATTGACGCGGTCGGCCGCCACCGCGGCGCCGGCCTGGGCGGCTCGCACGACGAGCGCGAGCAGACCCTCAATCAGATCCTGGTGGAGATGGACGGCTTCGACACCGACACCAACATCATCGTCATCGCCGCCACCAACCGCCCGGACATCCTGGACCCGGCGCTGATGCGCCCTGGCCGCTTTGACCGGCGCGTGGTGCTGGATCGGCCGGACATGCGCGGGCGCGAGCAGATCATCAAGGTCCACGTCCGCGGCAAGCCGCTGGCCTCCGATGTCGAGGCCGGCACGCTGGCCAAGGCCACGCCCGGCTTTGTCGGCGCGGACCTGGAGAACATGGTCAACGAGGCCGCCATCCTGGCCGCCCGCCGCAACAAGAAGGCCATCAGCCACAAGGAATTCGAGGAAGCCATCGAGCGCGTCATCGCCGGCCCGGAGCGCAAGAGCCGCATCATCTCCGAAGAGGAGAAGCGCGTCATCGCCTACCATGAGGCCGGCCACGCCGTGGTCATGCACGTGATCGCCGAAGCCGACCCAGTCCACAAGGTGTCCATCATCGCGCGCGGCATGGCCGGCGGCTACACGCTCTCGCTGCCGGACGAGGACCGCACGCTCTACTCCAAGCGCAAGTTCCAGGCGGACCTGTCTGGCCTGCTGGGCGGGCGCGTGGCCGAGGAGATTGTCTTCGGCGATATCACCACCGGCGCGTCTAACGACTTGGAGCGCGCCACCAAGATGGCCCGCGCCATGGTCACACGCTGGGGCATGAGCGAGAAGATGGGCCCGATGGTGTACGGCCAGAAGGAAGAACTGGTCTTCCTGGGCCGCGAGATCGCCGAGCAGCGCGACTACTCCGATGCCGTGGCCGAGGAGATCGACAGCGAGGTGCGGACGATCATCGGCAAGGCCTACGAGCGGGCCACGTCCATCCTGACCGAGTACCGGGAAAAATTGGACGCCATCGCCAAGCGGCTGATGGAGATCGAGACGATCGACGCGGCGGAGTTCGAGCGCCTCTTCCCGAACTTGAATATCAAGAAGCGCACGCCGCCCGCCCCGGCCGCGGCGCCGACGCCCAGCCTGCCGCCCGCCAGCGCCACACCCGCGGGCGCGGCCGCCTAACACTCAGGTGTCACCAATCTGGCCCGGGCCTCCCGCCCGGGCCTTTTTGTTGGCTGTCCCCTTTCCCTTTTGCGCTCCGGCGCAAGTTGTGGCACACTCCGCGCGTTATGCTTGTCCCGCCTACTTTTTGGACGAATCTGCTGCTGGCTAGCAGCCTGGGCCTGGCCGTGGCCCTGGTTTTGTGGCTGGCGCGCGGTTCCACGCTGGTGCGCCGGCTGCGCGTGTCGGCGGTGCTGACCACCCTGGCCTTTGGCCTGTACGCGATCCTGCAGGGCTTTGGGCTCTCCGCCGCCGCCCTGCCGGTGCGCGTGGATCTGGCCATCGTCATCCTGCTGGCCGCCAACACGGTGCTGCAGCTCTTCGATTGGGTCTTCTGGGAATATGTGCTCGGGCAGCGCCGCCACATCGTCGTGCCGCGCCTGGTGGTGGACGTCTTCAACTTCGTCGTCCTGGCGGCCGTGGCCCTGGTGGTGCTCAACCGCCTGTTTGGCGTCGAGGACCTGAGCGCGTTCCTGGTGACCTCGACGGTGCTCTCGGCCGTGATCGGCCTGGCGCTGCAGGACACGCTGGGCAACGTCGTCTCGGGCCTGGCGCTGCAGGCTGAGCAGCCCTTCACCGTGGGCGACTGGGTGCGCGTCAGCGGCGCCGACGGCCAGGTGACCCAGATGAACTGGCGCACCATCACGCTGCGCACGCGCGATCATCACAACATCCTGCTGCCCAACGCCAACGTCGCCAAGGAGACGGTCACCAACTACTCCCGGCCGACGCCGCTGCTGCGCCTGCGCGCCCCGGTGGGCGTGGCCTACGGACACCCGCCGGGCCGCGTGAAGCAGGTGCTGACCCAGGCGGTGGCCGGCGCGCCCGGCGTGGCCGCCGAGCCCGTTCCGGAAACGCACGTGGCCGCCTACGGCGATTTCGCCATCCAGTACGAAATCCTGTACTGGATCACGGACCTGGCCCGGCTGGAGACGACGCGCGACATTGTGTTGACCCGCTTGTGGTATGCCCTGCAGCGGGAGGGTCTGACGATCCCGTTCCCGGCCCGGGACGTGACTGTGCGCCTGTTGAGCGAGGAACACACCGCCCAACTGCGGGCCCGCCAGCAGCAAGAGGTCTTTGCCGAACTGCGCCTGATCACGCTGTTCACATCGCTGAACGACGCCCAGATCGAGCAGCTGGCGCGCAACGCAGTCGTCCAGCGCTATGCCGCCGGCGAGGCGCTGGTGCGCCAGGGCGACGCCGGCCAGTCCTTGTTCGTGGTCAAGAGCGGCGGGGTGCGCGTGGATGTGCGCGGTGACGCCGGGCAGGTCACCACCGTCGGCCGGTTGGGGCCGGACGAATTCTTTGGCGAGACGAGCCTCCTGACCGGCGAGCCGCGCTCGGCCACGGTGCTGGCCGACGTGGAGACGGAAGTCGTCGTGGTAGACAAAGACAGCCTGGCGGCCGTCATCGCCGCCGACCCGCGCATTCTGGAGGCGCTGTCAGAGGCGCTGGCGGCCCGCCTGCGCAGCCGGGCTGAGCAAATGGCAGCCGGGACCGGCCCGCTGTCCCGACCAGGCAGCGGCCAGACCCCGGTGCTGTTGAGCCGGATCCGACGCTTCTTCGGGCTGGGGACGGCCTGACCAGGCTGGACAGCGGGTTGACGCCGGCCGGCGCGGCGCGATAATGGCGCGCGGCCATGGAGTCGCTGCACCGCGAGGGATAGCACGGCATGGAAGCCGAACCAATGACCCTGACCGCCTTGGCCGAGATGGTCCGTGCGGCCTGGCAGGCTCTGCATAGCGGCGGCCCGGTGGGCGCCGCCACGCCCCTGCTGGGCGCGGACCGCTTCGCGGTCCAGATCGAGGCGGCGCTGCACCGCCCGCAGCTGGTGCTGGCGCGGCAGCCGGACTTTCGCGGCACCGTCGAAGGCTACATTGAGCAGTTGCTGAGCCAGCTCGGCGCGGATACCCGGCTCGCGGTGGAGGCTGGACTGCGTCGGCGGGTCGTGACTGCCGACGCCTGCATTAACTTCGACTCGGGATGGATTCTGATCCTGTACCGGTTGGGGGAGCCGCTGCCGAGGGCGGGCTCATCCAGCCTGGAGGGAGTTTCCTAAGCATGTCGTCCCTGACACGCTATTTCGAATGGTTCTTGTGGCACAGCCGGCTGCTGATCCTGGTGGCCGTCCTGGCCAGCCTGGTCGTGGCGGCCGGGATGTTCTTCGTCTCCACCGTCGACGCCTGGCACCTGATCGCCAGCCTGGGCCCATACGCCGACCCCGGCCTGGCTCCGGCGGCCCGCGCCAGCCTGCGCGCCGCTATCCTGACCGATCTGGTGGAAGTGGTCGATGGCTACTTGTTGGCGGCCGTCCTGATCATCTTCGCGCTCGGCCTGTACGAGTTGTTCGTCGACAAGATCGACCTGGCCGAAGGCTCGGATATCGGCAAGCGCTTGCTGCTTGTCCGCAGCCTGGATGACCTCAAGGACCGCCTGGCCCAGGTGATCTTGCTGATCCTGGTCGTCAAGTTCTTCCAGGCGGCGCTGCAGTTGAAGTATCTCAACTCCGGCGACCTGGTGCTGCTGGCTTTCAGTGTGCTCGTCGTCAGCGCCGCCCTGTACTTAAGCGGGCGCATCAAGGTGGGCAAGCCCCCGGATAACAAAGCGTAATCGCAACAGCCGGCCCCTGACAACAAGAGCCGCGACCAGGCGTAAGGCTGGTCGCGGCTCTTTCGTGTCCAGGCTGGCGGTCAGCGCCCGCGGCGGTTTAGGGCGGCAGCGTGGCCGTATCCGTCGGCGGGATTACGAACGGCGTATTCGTCGGCGGCACGGGCGGCGTCGGCGTGTCCGTCGGCGGCACATCCGTGTCTGTCGGGATGATGATCGGCAGCGTCGGCGTGGCCGTCGGCGGGATGGGCGTGTTGGTGGCCGTCGGCGGGATGGGCGTATCCGTGGCCGTCGGCGGGATGGGTGTGTTGGTGGCCGTCGGCGGGATGGGTGTGTTGGTGGCCGTCGGCGGGATCGGCGTATGGGTGGCCGTCGGCGGGATCGGCGTGTTGGAGGCCGTCGGCGAATGGGTGGGCGTGGCCGTGTTGGTGGCCGTCGGCGGGACCGGCGTCCGCGTGGCCGTCGCTGTGGCGGTCGGCACCGGGCTCGCCGTAGCCGAGGGCCGCGGCGTCGGCGTGCGGGTGGGCAGCGGCGTCGGCGGATCCGTCGGCGTAAACGTCGGCGTGCTGGTGAAAGACCAGAAGCTGGTGGGCGTCGGGGAGAGCGTGGCCGACGGCGAAATCGACGGAGACGGGGTCGGGGTCGGCTGAGCGGGCCGCCGGGTGACGGTGGCCGTGGCCGTCGCCGGTCCGGTCGAGATCGCGGTGCTGGTGGCGCCCGGCCCCGCGTCCGTGGACCCGGCCGCGGCTGTGCTCGTCGCCGGCGGCGTCTGGCTCGCCGTGGATGTCTCGGTGGGCAGGCTTGTCACCGTCGGCCCCCACAGCAGCGCGGGATAGGTGGGCAGGGGCGTGCCTGCGGCCTCCGGGGCCCGGTCACGCACGATCTGCTCGATAATGCCGGGGTTGACCGGGGCGATCAACATCAACGGCCACGGCTGATAATCGGCGGTCAGCCGCGAGCGCGGGTCGGCGACCTGCGGCGCGCCGAGCGTGTCGATGGCCAACTGGCCCACCAGCACCAACAGCAGCAGGATGAGCGGCACCCCGATGATCAGCCAGAACAGCATCCACAGGCCCGTCAGCAGGGCTTGTTGCCGTTCATCGGCCGATAGAGATGGGCGCAGCGAATTCCACATAGCGGCTTACCGGCTGGTCTCGCTCGTGTCCAGAGGCTGTTCCACGGCGGGGGCGCCGGCCGCCGTCGGCAGGCACAGGGTAATGGTGCTGCCAACCGCCCCTTGGCTGGCGACCCAGACCTGTCCGCCCAGGCGCTCGATAATGGCCTTGACCAGCGCCAGCTCCAGGCCCGTGCTTTCAGGGCTGGAGCCCATTTCCATGAAGGTGCGCTCAAAGATGTGCGGCAGGTCGGCTTCGTCCACGGCCGGCCCGCCGTCGCTCACGTCCACCCACACCTGATGCGCGTGCTCGCGGGCGGCCAGACGGATTTCGCCGCCCGGCAAGCTGCGGGCCGCCGCGCGCACGATCAGGCCGTTGAGCATCTGGCGCAGCACGCCGTTGGTGATCGGCTCGCTGTCCACCAGCACGCCGTCGCAGTCAAACAGGATTGCTTCGAATTTC
>CALFZO010000067.1 GCA_937952305.1 uncultured Anaerolineales bacterium
CGAAGGCGCTATCGGCATAAGAGCACTAACGCCTATTTTGAATAGAGTCTATTCAATCGCGCCAGCCCGATCGGTGATGACGATGCCGTTGGCGGCGGCCTCCAGCGCCGCGGCCTGCAGGCGGAGCTGCTCAGCGGCGTGCCTCTGCTCCGTAATGTCGCGCGCCACGGCGTAGATGAGCTCACCTTGGGGATAGGAGCGCCACTCCAGCCAGCGGTACGAGCCATCCTGGCAACGGTAGCGGTTGATGAAGTTGCGCACCTCGGCCTGCCCGGCCAGATGGCCGACTGCCGCCAGGGTCGCGTCCAGGTCGTCCGGGTGGACCAGGTCCAGGAAGCGCCGGCCTTCCAACTCGGCCAGCGGATAGCCCAGGGTCCGCTCCCATTCCGGGTTCAAGCGCCGGAAGCGGCCGTCGGTGTCGGCGATGCACAGCAGGTCCAGGCTGGCCGTGAAATAGCGGTCCAGTTCTTCGGTCTTGGCGCGCAGGGCCTGCTCAGCCCGCATCCGCTCGCTCACGTCGCGGGCAATACCCTCAATGGCCGTCAGCTGGCCGGTTTCGTCGAAGACCGGCACATTGCGCTGCTCGGTCCAGATGACGCCCCCATCCTGGCGCACCCAGCGCAAGGTCAGCGGCTGCTCGACGGCGATCTCGCCGCGCGCGACCGCTTCCAGGAGCGGCCGGTCGTCCGGATGGACCAGCTTGAAGCCCAGGTCTGGGTCGGCGTAGTGGTCCTCAGGAGAGTAGCCCGTGATGGCCGTTGCGGACGGGCTGACGTAGGTGAAGCCGCGCTCGGGCCAGAACTGGTAGCGGTAGATCAGATCCTGGGCGTTCTCGGCCAACTCGCGGTACTGGGTGTCGCTCTGGCGCCGGGCATCCTCGGCCAGCTTACGGGCCGTGATGTTCTCGTGCGCCACCACCGCCCGCACCGGGCCGTCGCCCTCGAAGCGGGTGACGCTGGCCGTGAACCAGCGCTGTTCGTCCGGGGCATGGCAGGGGTATTCGAGAGCGAACTCGCGCTGCTGGCCGGCGATAACGGCGCGCAGGCCGGCCGCCATCGCGCCGGCTTCGGTGGAGTCTGGTTCGGTAGCCGCGTCGCAGACAGCCAGGTAGTTCGCGCCCTCGCAGACGACCTGCGGGTCTGGATGGTTGGCCGAGGCGAACTCGCGCCAGGCGCGGTTGACGGCCAGGATCACGCCCCTTTCGTCCAGGATGGCCAGATGGGCCGAGAGCGCGTCCAGGGTGGACCGGGCGAAGCGCTCCGAATCACGCAGCGCGGCTTCGGCCTGCCGGCGGGCGGTTACATCATGGGCCAGTACCAGCCTCGATCGATGACCGTTGGCTGGCAGAGTGTGGGAAGTGATCTCGACATCGATGAGCGTGCCGTCCTTGAGACGGTGGCGCCACACGCCGGCCGCCTCCAGGCCCTCGCCGGTGGCGGCCACGTTGCGCAGCAGGTCGGGCACATCCTCGGCCGGCCGGATGTCCTTGAGGGTCAGGGCCAGGAATTCCTCGCGGCTATACCCGTAATGGGCTACGGCCGCGTCGTTGACAGCCAGAAAAGCCAGGGTTTCCAGGTCATAGACCCACATCGGATGGGGGTTGCTCTCGAAGAGCAGGCGATAGCGCGCCTCCGAAGCGCGCAGGGCCTGTTCCGCCTCGCGGCGTTCGGTGATGTCCCGCACGATCCCCAGGAAGGTCCCGTCCGGCAGGCGCGCCGCCGAGACTTCAACCGGCAGCCGGGAGCCGTCCCGGCGCAGCAGCCGGCGCTCGGTGGTCAGAGGCCGGCCTGGAGCCAGTTCGCCCAGGCGCAGCGGCGCCCGCTGCTGCTCGTCCGCCGGCACCAGATCGCGGATGGTCAGCCGGGTCAACTCGGCACGCGTGTACCCCAGCATCTGGCAGCCGCTGGCGTTGACGTCCGTATAGCGGCCGGCCGCGTTGGCCACGAAGAAACCGTCGCCGGCCTGGTCGAACAGGGTCCGGTATAGCTCGGCCGACTGGATCCCCAGCCAGCGTCCTCCCAGCCAGGCGGCCAGGCCTGGACCGATGAACCACGCAACCGCCCAGGCGGCCAGGCTGAGCCAGGCCCCATTGGCCGAGTTGGGTGCTGGCACCTGGTGCAGGACGATGCCCACCACCAGAAGTGGCAGGGCTGCCAGAAGTGCCAATAGGAAAATGCGGGTTGGGAGCCTGGCAAAAGGTTGGCTGCTCATCATGGTTCTCACCCTGGCTAGCGCCTGCCACGTTCAGGCAAGCCGCCACCCCCTCTGATCAAAATGCACGCCGGCCGACGCCTGACTGACTGAAGGGCTGTGCCCGGACCAGGCTGGCCGTGGCCCGTTATCAGGCTGCCGCTGCGCGGATGGCGCCCGCCAGTTCATCGATGGAGACGTGCTTGCCAAGACATGAGCAAGCGCCGGCCGCCAGGGCCGCCGTCAGGATCGCGTCCTCCAGATAACTGGTCAGGGCGATCACGCGCGCCTCCGGATGCTCGGCCCGCAGCGCCCGGGTAGCCGTCAGGCCATCCATGACGGGCATCAGCAGGTCCATCAGCACCACCTCTGGCCGGGCCTCAGCATAGGCCAGCAGGGCCTCTTCGCCGTCCGCCGCCTGCCCCACCAACTGCAGATCGTCGAAAGCCTGGAGCATCAGCGTCAGGCCGTGCCGGACGCTGTGGTTATCGTCCACGATCAGGAGACGGATCAGAGTTGGGGCAGGCGGTTGGGGCTGGGACATGGCTGGGCCACCCATTCGTGAAAGATAGCAATCCGGCACCGGTGCGGCCGAGTCTGGAAGCCGCTGGTCCTACCCTACGCCTTTCACCGATGAGACACAGCGGGCAGGTGGCCCATTTCTCAATGCCCGGATGGGCGAAATCGGCCTCGGCCAGATGGGGGAGGAACCAGGAGGGGGCCTGGCGGGAGGCCAGTTCTGGCGTCGCCCGCGCTTTGGGGGAACCGCTTACGAGCCGGAGATGAGCCTGTGTTTGAGCGCGAGAGCCACGGCCTCCGTGCGGCTGGCGGCGCCGAGTTTGGCAAGGATGTTACTCACGTGGGTCTTGACCGTGGCGCGGCTCACGCTCAGACGCTCGGCGATGGCGACATTGTCCAGGCCTTCGACCAGCAGGCTGAGAACTTCCCGCTCACGTTCCGTCAGGTCGTGGCCCGGCGGCGCCGGCCGGGTGGCGGCGTGGATCAGGGCCTGAGCCGCTTCCGGAGCGAGCGTGGGACGGCCGGCGTGCGCGGCGCGGATGGCGTCCGCCAGGGCGTCGATCGAGACATCCTTGAGCAGGTAGCCGATGGCGCCGGCCTGAAGGGCGGCCTGGACCCATGTCTCGTCTCGGAAACTGGTCAGCGCCAGCACCTGGACCGACGGATGGGCGGCGCGCAGGGCGCGCGTCGCCTCCACACCGGTCATATCCGGCAGCTGCAGGTCCATCAAGACCACGTCCGGCCCCCGCTCGGCGCACAGCCGCAGGGCCTCCGTCCCGGTGGCGGCCTCGCCCACCAGGGTCAGATCATCGAAGGCCTGCAGCATCACGGCCAGGCCGCGCCGCACCATCAGATGATCGTCTACCAGGAGAATGCGGATGGTCGGTGAGGCACTCATCTCAACCTTGTCCCTGCCAGGTGATGACGATCTCGGTTCCCGTGCCGGGCGCGCTGGTCACTGCGAGCGTCGCGCCGATGGCCTCGGCCCGCTCGCCCAGGATCCCCAGGCCCAACCGGCCCGGCGGCACCACAGCCGGGTCGAAGCCCTGCCCGTCGTCGCGGATGGACAGGCGCACGCCGCCGGCCAGCGCCGTCAGCGCGATCTCCACCTTGCTGGCGCGGGCGTGCTTGACCACGTTGTTCAGGGCCTCCTGCGCCATGCGGTACAGACCCAGGCGCACTTCCACCGGCAGGGCGGGCTTGGGCTCAGCCTGCACGCTCAAGTCCAGGTCCGTGCGGCCGGCCAGGGCGCTGGCCAGTTGCCGCAGGAGGTCGGCCAGGTTGGTCTGCGCCAGGGCCTCGGGGCGGAGTTCTAAGAGTAGCGCGCGCATCTCAGCCAGCGCGCCGCGCGTCAGCCGGTGGAGTTCCCCCAGGCCCAGGCGGACCTGGTCCGGGTTGCGCTCCCACAGCCGCGGCAGGGTTTCGGCGATGACGCTGGCCGAGAACAGGGTCTGGCTGACCACGTCGTGCAGGTCGCGGGCCAGGCGCTGGCGCTCCTCCAGGGTCGCCTGGCGCTGGTATTGAGTCTTAAGCTCGGCCGTCCGCTCCGCGACCCGCCCCTCCAGTTCGGCGTTGAGCCGGCGCAGCGCGTCTTGCGCCTGCTTGCGCTCCGTGATGACCTCCGAGAACAGGATCACGCCGCCGATCCCGCCGTCTGTCTCATGCCAGGGCCGGATCTCCCACCGCACCCAGTCCAGGCGGCCATCCGCCCGCGGGAAGGGATCCGCCTCTGCCCGCTCGGTCGCGCCGGCCAGACAGCGCTGATGGATCGCGCGCCAGCGTTCCGGGATCTCGGGAAAGACGGCGTAGTGCGAGCGGCCGGTCAGTTCCTGATCGCCGAGATCATAATCGACCAGGTAACGGCGACTGGCCACGATGTAGCGCATGTCACGGTCGAACATGGCGATGGCCGCCGGCGAATGTTCGACGAACAGCCGCAGCACTTGCTCGTTGCGGCGCAGCGCCGCTTCGGCTTGCTTGCGCGCGGTAATATCCACCCCCATCCCGATCAGGCAGGGCACGCCCTCCAATTGGACGCGTTTGCCGGTGAAATAGTACGGCGTCCGGGCGCCGCTTTTAGAGACAAAGTGCGCCTCCGCGTCGGACTCGCCCTTCTCGAACACCTCTTGAATCCGCTGGGCCAGTTACGCCTTCTCGGCGCCGACAAAGTAGTCCAGGGGGCTCATCCGGGCGATTTCATCGGCAGGGTACCCCGAGACGACTTCGAAGTTCCGATTCCAGCGCAGGAACTTGCCCGTGTAATCGTACAGGTAGACGATCCCGGGCAGGCTGTCCAGGGCGACATTGGAGAAGTCGCGCTCGCGCACGGCGGCCTCCGCCGTCCGCCTGCGCTCAGTGATCTCCAGGACCACCACACCCACCCCCAGGATCAACCCGCCGGCGGCCTGGACCGGGTAGTAGTTGGCCAGCCAGTGGCGCTCCTGGCCCGGGGCGGCGGCCGTCTCGCCGCTCACCTCCACGTTGACGACCGGCTGACCCGTCTCGAGAACGCCGCGATATAGCGGCTCCAGGGTCGGCCATAAACCGGGCAGGACCTCAGCCACACAGCGCCCGAGGTGCGCCTCCAGCGCCAGCCCGTTGATCTCGGCCAGGGCCGCGTTCAGGCGCACAAACCGGTAGTCCCGGTCCACAAACGCCAGCCCGATGGGAGCGTTGTCCAGGACAGACTGCAGTAAAGCCAACGTCTCTTCCGTCTTCCGATAAGCCTCGGCCAGGACCGCCTCGGCGCGCTTGCGCTCAGTGATATCCTGGAAGAAGATCGCCAGGCCGTCGGCCGAGGGATAAACCCGGTTCTCAAACCAACGGTCGTAGGGCGGGTAGTATTCCTCCAGCGTTACTGGTATCTGGGTCTCCACGGCCCGGTAGTAGGCGTGGTAGAAAGGTTGGCCGATGTCTTCGGGGAACTCGGTCCAGATATGCCTGCCGAGCATGGCCTCCGGCCGGCGGTTGAAGATCTGGCCAGCCTTCCGGTTCATATACGTGTAGCGCCAATCCACGTCCAGCGCCACGAAAGCGTCGCCCATCCGCTCCAGCACGTCCGCCAGCCGCGCCCGACCGGCTGCGGCCTCGGCGTGCGCCGCCTGCTCGCGGGCCAGCAGTCGCTCCCGTTCCGCCTCCGCCGCCTGGCGCTCGGTGATGTCACTGATGGCTGCGACCATGCCACTCAGCGCACCACTGGCTTCGCGTAGCGGGGCGGCGTTGATCGAGAGGACAACACGGCGGCCATCCGGGTGCTCGATGGCGTGCTCGACCCCATAGACCGCCTGGCCGCTGCGCATCACCTGGGCAAAGGGCAGCGCCTCCGGCGGAAACGGGCCGCCGTCCATGGCCGTGATCCGCCAGGCCGGGTCGTCGTACTGCCGGCCGGTCAAGTGACTGCGCGTCAGGCCCAGGATCCTCTCGGCCGCCGCATTGGCGAACATGATCTGGCCGGCGGCATCCACGATGGTGATGGCGTCCGGCACTGTCTCGACCACGCGCGCCAGGCGCTCCTCGCTCTCGCGCAGCGCCGCCACGGCCTGGTTACGCTCAGCCCACCGACGCAGGGCGCCCAGGCCAAAGGCCAGGTCGTCGGCCAGCTCCGACAGCAGGCGCACTTCGTCCGCGTCAAAGGCGTCCGGCTCGGCCGCGTAGATATTCAGGGCTCCGAAAACCCGAACCGGGTCGCTGGCCCGCAGCGGGATTGCCGCTGAGGACGCATAACCGCGTTCGCGGGCCGCTGCCTGCCAGGGCGCATAGTCCGGGTTGTCCAGGATGTTCCGGGCCAGGCTGTTCTGGCCAGTGCGAATGGCGATCCCGGTCGGCCCGCGTCCACGCTCAGTATCCGCCCAGGTGATGGCAGCGAGTTCCAGATAGCCAGCCTCCACGCCGCGGGCCGCCACCGGCCGCACTGTCCGGGCCGGATCGTCCTCGGCGTAACCGACCCACGCCATCTGGTAGCCGCCCACCGTCACCGCCAGCCGGCAGGTTTCATCCAGGAGTTTTTGTTCATCGTCGGTGTGGACCAGAGCCTGGTTGACGGCGCTCAGCAAAGTCAGGGCCCGGTGGGTCCGCTGCAGCCTGACCTCGGCCAGCCGGCGCGCGTCCAGCATGGCGTTGAACTGCTCGGCGACTTCCGCCAGTTCGGCGGGCCCGGCCACCGGAGCGCGGGTCAGCTCGCCGGTCTGGGCGATGGCCCGCGCCGCCTGGGCCAGCTGACGCGCCGGCCGCTCGATGCGCTGGCTGACCCCGACCGTCAATCCCACGACGAGCAGCGTGCCCAGCAGCGCCAGCCCCAGGCTGCGCCCGGCAATGGCATTGGTTTCGGCCAGGACCAGTTCGGTCGGGACGCCGGCGTACACATGCCAGTCCGAGCCGGCCACGCGCGCAAATCCATACAGCCGTTCCTGGCCGTCCACGCCGCGCGCCTGGACTTGCCCCTCGGCCTGGGTCAGGACGGTGTCCACAATCTCGACCCCGCGCGCACCTCGACCCACCCACTGTTCGGCGTCGAGTGAACGCGCGACGATCACGCCGCGCTCGTTCACAATCGAGATGACGGCGCCCGGAGGAAGCGCCAGACTCCGCCAGGCTGCCTCAAACCGGGCCAGGTCAAGCGCCAGCCCCAGCCCACCCACCTGGCCGTCCGAGCCAGTAACCGGGTACGCCAGCATCGCGACCCAGCGGCCGGTGACCGGATCCTTGAAGGGCTCACCGACCACGAACGCGCGCTGGCTCGTGGCGCGTCCCGACCAACCGGCCTCGGCCAGAGCGCTCCCGGCCGGCCTGGCAACTGCCGAGCACACGACCCGTCCGGCCGGATCAGCCAGGACGACGTCGGCGAAGCGCGGGTCAAGCACCGGCACTTCTTCCAACAGCGGGTCACATTGGACCGGGTCAAACGCACGGACGAGTGGGCGGTCCGCCAGCCTGGCGAGCGCCCCGCCGGCGTCGGTCAGCAGGTCGTAGACATTGGCGGCGCTCAACTGGGCCAGGGTGAAGGCCGAGGCCCGCGCCGCCGCGGCGTTCGCCTGGAGGCCGGCATAAGTCGAATAGGCCAGCAGGCCGCCCAGCGGGCCGGCCACGGCCAGGACGAGGAGGGTCAGCATGGATCGCAGGGTTGGTCGCTTCGACATCGTCAGCCTCACTGCCAACTAGGAAAGGGTCCCTCGCAAGCTTTCGGGAGCGTGACCCCGACCACACTCGATTCTACAGTCGTTATGGCAAACGCAGTCAAGGTTTGTCCACAAAACTGTCAAGGTTTCCCGACAGACATACCGCGCTCTAAGGGCTACAGTTACCTGTGGGGTGGCGCTCTGTGAGCGAGACCGTTGTGCATTTAAGCAACGCGGGAATCGGCTTGTGAGAAAGAACTGGATATTTTCGAGCCGCGGCTGCTTTAGCCGCCCTGCCTCACCCTCCGATTCAACCAATCCCTATGCCATTCCGCCGAGCGGGGCTGGATAGCCCACTACTGGCAGTCATCCGGATTTTGATCGCCGAGGACCACGGGCCGCTACGGCAGGCGCTCCGGGACTGGCTCACGGCAGTTTGGCCGGACTGCCAGGTCTTCGCGACCGACCTCGATGGCGTTTTAAGCGCGGCCGAACAGCGGCAGCCGGCGGTCGTCCTGCTCGGTTTCGGGATGCCAGCGGTCGCGGGCCTCCTGGCTTTGAGTCAAATCCACCGAGGTTTTCCTAAGGCGCATATCATTGTTCTGGCGGCGTACGATTCTCCGAAGCAAGCCGCAATCGCCCGGCACGCTGGCGCCGACGCCGTCATCACCAAAGATGACGTTTCTAGAGACTTATTGCCCGCCCTCCGGGCCGCGCTGACACTGGCCGGCAGGTAAAGACCATGCCGTCCGCCTGTCTCTGACGCCCCGCAGGAGATCTAATCCAGTATGGGGCCTGGGGGCCTGAGCCGCCCTGTACCCGTCAAGCTAAATAAGCTGAACGCAGCCGGCGTCCCGGGGGCCAACGGCGACTGGCCGTCCATCCGCATCCAATGGGCGGGGTACTAGGCCCGAACACCCGCGCACCAACCTCGACGCTCTACCCCAGGGGCGCAGGTGCCGTTGGACTTCCCGGCTGAGGTCTGCCGGGCGAGCCAGAGGCCGGCCAGTGCCACTAAGGTTCAACCCGCCCGTGCCGGCCGACGGAGGCTGGCATCGCGTAGCGGTCTTCTTCCGGCGCAGTCTGCGCGGATCGAGGCCTCAGGCTCGCCGACGACGGCAGCGCTCGATGATGGTTACGGCCTGCGCCACACCCGCCTCCCCGCGAATACGCTCGCCCAACGCCGCAGCGCGGGCCCGCATCTCCGGATCGGTGACAACTTGCCCAATGGCGGACGCCAGACCCTCCACAGTCAGTCGCTGAAACGGGATCGGCGCGGCGCTCACCCCCAGCCGTGCCAGGCGCCGCGCCCAGAGTGGCTGGCGTTGGGGCTACCGGCCGTGGACGGCCTCCTCGCCCTTGACGAACTCCGCCGGCGCTTTCCGCAGACGGCCGTGATCGTGCCTACATTGTGCGACTCACCGGAACAACGCCGTATCCTCCGACCAATGGGCGCCAGCGCCGTCGTCCCTCAGCACCACCGGGTGACGGTGCTGTTGCCGGCTATGCTCGCCAGCCGGTCCTGGGGCGCTTGAGGCGCTCCGCGACTCGCCGCCAGGGCGCGCGCTGGCCCTGATCGCCAGCACATCGTCAGCCAGCGGCTGTCGGCTCAGCTTTCCTCCAGGTCTTGCGCCGTCAGATCGGCTGGCGGCGGGCGTAACGGCAGGGTGAAGGTGAATCGGGCGCCCTGCCCTGGTTCACTGTCCACCCACAACCGGCCGCCATGCGCCTCCACCACCAGCCGGCAGAACGCCAGACCTAGGCCGCTCCCCTGGCCGGGTACCCGGCCGGTGACGAACTTCTGGAACAATTGGCTTTGCAGTTCTGGGGCGATGCCCGGACCGGTGTCGCTGACCGTGACTGCAAGCTGCGCCGCGCCCAGGTCAACCGCCAGCGTCAGCCCCAGGCCGCCATCCGCGGGCGTGAACTTGAGTGCGTTGCCCAGCAGGTTCTCCAGCACGCGCTGCACCAGCCGGCCGTCAGCCCAGGCGCGCGGCAGATCGGCCGGCCCCTTCAGGGTCAGGCGAAGGCGTTTCTGTCTCAAACTCGGCTCGAGCTCGGCCACGACGCTATGGGCCAGCGCTTTCACATCGAGCGGCCCGCGCTCCAGCGGCACCTGACCGCTCTCCAGCCGACTGAGCTCCAACAGGCCTCCGACCAGGTCCTGCATCCTTTCCAGGCTCGCGCCCACCAGACCGAGCATCCTGTGCTGATCAGCGGACAGCGTTTCCAGGCTATCCAGGGCGAAAACTTGCAGGGCCGCCTGAGCGCTGGTCAGTGGGCGCCGCAGGTCATGCACCAGGGTATGAGTCAGGTCGCCACGCAGCGCGGCCACCTGGCGCTCTTCGGTGATGTCATGGAAGGTCACCACATGGCCCAGGAAACGACTCCCAGAACGCACCGGCATGGCTTGCCAGCGCAGGGTGCGCGGTGGAGCCTTGCACTCACCCTGCCCGGTCGTCTCCGGCGCCTGGAATACCTGGCGCGCCGCAGCCAGGAGGAGCCGTGTGGCCGCCGGCGCCCGGCGGCGCAAAGCCGCCAGGAGCTGTCCCAGGGTCCGGCCCAGCCAGACCTCTGCTGGACCGGGTAGCCCTAAACACTCCACGGCACGGTTGTTGATAATCTGGATCTGGCCGTGAGCCGCGATCAGCACGACGCCGTCCAGGCTGGCCGCGATCAGGGCCTGCAGTCGTTCACGCTCCTCGGCCAGCCGGCGTTCGGCGCGCTTGTGTTCGGACAGATCGGTAACGACCGCAATCGCCCCCTCAACGTGCTGGCCTCGCCAGCGAGGCGTCCCCGTAATCAGCACGTCCACCCACTGACCGTCCGCCCGGACCAGGCGCGTTTCGTAGGTGGTGGTCTGCCCGGCCTGGCGCTGGGCGCGGGCCTCGCCCAAGTTGGCCAGATCGTCCGGGTGCGTAATCTCGCCTGGTCGCCGACCGATCAAGTCTTCCAGGCGATACCCGGTCAGGGCGGCATAGGCCGGGTTGATGTATTCAAAACGGCCGTCCGCATTTGTCACGGTCAGCCCCTGCCCCACCGCGGTCATCACTGAAAGGGCGAAATCGCGCTGCGCTTGCAGTTCGAGTTCCAGCCGCTTGCGGTCGGTGATGTCTTCGTTGACGACCACGGCGCCGGTGATTTGACCAGCCGGATCCCGGAATGGCACGGCCGAGTTCAGGATGATCCGGCGGACCCCGTCGAACGCCTCGATTTCGATCTCCTCGTTCAGCGAGGTCTCGCCCGTCCGGATCGCGCGGGCGGCCGCCCAGTCTTCGGCCCCCAGGCGGACACCCGTGGCCAGCGACCAGCCACGGTATTCATCGAACTGCTCGGGCCGGACGTAACGGGCGCCGCCCCAGATCTGGCGGGCCACCGGATTCGATTGGACGATCAGGCCGGCGGCATCCAGGATCCACACTCCGACCGGCAGCGTCTCCAGGACCCCCCGCAACTGCCGCTCGCTGGCCTCCAGGCGCTCGCGGGCTTGCTGCCGTTCGGTGACGTCGCGCGCGACCCCTTCCAGGGCCAGCAATTGCCCGTCGTTGCTATAAACGGGCGTGCTGTGTTGCTCGGTCCAGATGATGCCCCCATCCTTACGCACCCATCGTGAGACGAACGGCTCGTCCGGCGGCCGTTGGCCAAGAGCCAGTGCGTCCAGCAGGTGGCGATCGTCGGGATGAACCAGCTTATACCCGAGCAGCGGGTCCGCGTAGAACTCTTCCGGGGCGTAACCGGTGATAGCCTGCGCGGCCGGGCTGAGGTATTCAAAGGAAAGCTGGGGCAGGAGGCGGTAACGATAGATGATGTCGGGCACGTGCTCGGCCAGGAGCCGATAACGCGCCTCGCTCGCCTGCAGGGCGGCTTCGGCCTCGCGCCGTCCAGTGACGTCCAGGAGATACCCGAGGTAGTGGGTGAGGCAACCCTGGGCGTCGCGGATAATGACCGTGAAGTCCTGCACCTGTCGATAATCGCCGTCGGCGCGCGCCAGGCGATATTCTTGTTCCAGCGACGCGCGGCCCGAGGCGGTGAACGCGTCTACTTCCGCGGCGACCCGCTCGCGGTCATCCGGGTGAATGAGTTTGATAAAGTCGCACTGCTGGGCGGAGAGCACCTCGGCCTCATAGCCGAATTGCCGGGCAATATTGGGCGAAACATGGTCCACAGGCCAGCCTGGCTCGGCCCGCCGGCGGAACACAACGGTCGGGCCGCCGACAAACAGGAGGCGCTCCTGGGCCAGGGCCTGCAGTGCCTGCTCGCGTTCGGTGACGTCGTGCAGATAGAGCCGAACCCGCGCCCGGCCGGCTACCCGGCGCGTCGTCCGCTCGTATAGCCGGTCCGCGACCTTGAGCGCATCGATGCGGGGTGCATCGGCCACACCAACCGCAGCGTAGCCCTCCAGCACCGGGTGAGCCGCCCGGCCATACTTCAGGTCCGGAAAGGCCAGGCTGGCGGCCGGGTTCAGGTATGTGACCCAGCCGGCCTCGTCTACTTCGATGATGGGGTGAGGCGAGTGCTCGGGGAAGCCAGCCAGGCGGGCCTGCTCCGCCTTGGCCAATTCTTGAAGCGCTTCCTGGCGCTGCAAGCGGTTTGCCGTGGCATAGAGGACGGCCGTCAGAGCGGCCACGCTGCCCACTCCCAGCAGCCCCAGAGCGGTTTGGGGTTCGTACCAGCCAAAGGATTGCCCTAACCCGATCACTTCCCCCAGGCCGACAATGAAAACGTAGCTGAAGGGCAGCAGGCGCCGGGCCAGGAGGCCGCCGCTTCCGGGCGCTGTCATCACCCGGACCAGCCCGCGGTCAGGCCGGATAGCCAGTAGGGACACTGCCGCCACGACAAAGGCGATGGCGGTCGGCCACGGCATGCGCGTCGGGTCCGGGACGGGGTTGCTCAGGCCGACTCCGGAATACCAATGGTTGGCCAGGATCACGGTCGCGCTGGCCCCGAGGAGCAGCGCCAGCCACTGCGCTGGGCGCCATTCCCGACCCAATTCGCAATCCAGAAGGAGCAGCGCCAGACCGGAGAGCACAAAGCCTGACGCCGTCGCTGGCGCCATACGATTGGTCGATGGCCAGTCCTCCACCGGGGCCCACTGGCTCAGACCGAAGTCCAGCCCCGAGCCGTATTCCAGCAACGTCACAGCCCCCAACAGCAAAGTGCTGGTTGCCAACACCGCGATGACCCATTGGCGGGCTCTGGTGCGCTGGTCTCGGCTGCCGAGCCAGAGCGCCAATCCTACAAAACCGAATCCGAGGCCCGTATGAAATTTAACCCGCGTCTGCCCAGGCACCAGGAGGGTCAGCGCCGGCGCGCTCGCCAGCCAGCCGACGAGCACGACACTGCCAAACACCAATAACACCAGGGCGGTCGCCCGGGCGATCAAAAGAAGTTCTGAGGCGGAGCGGTCGCTGGACGTTGAACTCGACATGTGAAGCTTCCGATTGTGCGGGCGCCGGCGAAATATCCGGATATAGAGAAAGAGATGGCCATACCCGGATCTCGTCCGAATCTTGTCATCCCACAGAGCCGTCTCTCATCGCGAGGATAGCCCACGAGCCCGAGCTGTCTATCGGGAAATCTAGATCATTTCAATGGACAAATGATACTGACATAGGCGGAGAATTTTGTCCCGATTTCGATGCCCATAGTCACATTTATCTGATGACATCCCCCATTCCATAAACGACATTGACTTTACATACTGGCGACCTTTTCATGCAGTTGAACTCAGTTGGAGGTAAAGCCATGCAGAGATCTGAACGCCGCTACGATGTCGACTGGCTGCGGGTGCTGGCTTTCACGGGGGGCTTCTTTTACCACTGCGCCCGTTTTTTCAACGCAGTGACTGGCACATCAAGAACGCCGAAACGAGCAGCGGGATCGACGTTGTCACGAGCCTCTTTGAACTGTGGGGTCTGCAGTTTATCTTTCTCATCTCCGGCGCCAGCATCTTGTTTGCCCTGCGACCCGATGGAGTGGTCCGCTTCCTGCGCGAGCGCGCGGTGCGGCTATTGGCGCCACTGGCATTGGGTATTTTGGTGCTCGCGCCGCCACAGGTCTACCTGGAACGTTTGACGCACTCCGCAGGTCGGACGGCTGGCGCCTGGCTGGCAGGCCGATCTGCAGCTGATCGCGTTGGATCTGCCGACGCCGCCCGAGCTGAACAACCTGTACGACCAGCTCGTGCTGTGGCGCAATCACACCCATGTTCAGGCGGTGTGGGTGGCCGGCCGCCTGCGGGTCCGCGCCGGCGTGGTGCTGGACGTGGACCGGGCGGCTTTGCGGGCGCGCACCCGGGCCGCCGCGCGGCGTCTGTGGAGCCTGTTGCCGTGGATGAGCGGACCCTGGTCCGCACGCCGAGCCTCAGCGGTGAGGAGCGCCCGGTCGTAGAGCGGGTCCTGGCCGAGATGCGCGCCTTGCGGTTCGACGAGATCTTCACCGATGTCAACGGCTGCGCCATTGGCGTGATCCGCGGCGCGCAGCCCGGCCCAACGCTGCTCCTGGACGCACACTGCGATACGGTGGGCATCGCGGCCGGTTCCACCTGGACCCGCGACCCGTTCGGCGGCGAGGTGGACGGCGGCTATCTGCACGGGCGCGCTGGCCGCCATGCTCCACGGCGTCGCGGCGGCCGACCGGGCTCGGCTGGCCGGCCGGGTGGCCGTCAGCGCCACGGTCATGGAAGAAGTCATGGAGGGGGTCAGCCTGAAGACCGTGATGGAGCACGTCCATCCGAACGCCGTCGTCATCGGCGAAGCCACGCAGCTCAACCTGAACCGAGGCGGCCGCGGCCGGGCCGAGATCCAGCTCGAGACCATTGGCCGGCCGGCGCACTCCTCCTCGCCGCAGTTGGGCGTCAACGCCGTCCAGGACATGCTGCGGGTGGTGGCGGGTGTGGAGCAGCTGACTCTGGGGGTCGACCCGGTGCTCGGGCCGGCCATCATGGCGCTGACCGACATCATCTCCGACCCATACCCGGCTATTCCGTCATCCCCAGCCGCTGCCGCGCGACATATTGGCCGCACGTCGCTGCATGGCTGAGCAGACCCGCTTGGCGGCGGGCCTATCATCGATCAGGCCCAGCGTGTAGGAGCAAAACGGGGCTCGCCTGTCCGGCTTCAGCTGAACCCAAACAGTGTGAAGCAGCTCCGCCGTACACCGAACCGCTGCTTTCTGGGAAACGCTTCACTGCGTGGCAGGTCGATCACTGGCGCTATTGGTGATACCTGTCCAACGCGTCGGCCTCGATGTGACAAAAAATCAGGTGCCCATCGCCGAAATCGCGGCGCGGTGGTTCCTGCTCTTCGCAGATCGGGCCGATCTTGAAGGGGCAACGCGTGTTGAAGCGACAGCCCGTGGGTGGGTTGATGGCGCTGGGCACACGGCCACTCAGACGGATGTTCGAGCGCGAGGCCCCCGGGTCGGGGCGTGGGACGGCTGCCAGAAGAGCGGTGGTATACGGGTGGTTGGGGGGCGAGTAGATCAACTCGCTCGGGCCGAATTCGACGATGCGTCCGAGGTACATGACGGCGACCTCATCCGAGAAATAGCGCACCGAGCTCAGATCGTGCGAAATCAAGATCATGGTCGTGTTGTTGGTGGACTGGATCGCCAGCAACAGGTTGAGCACGGCCGCCTGCACCGACACATCCAGCGCCGAAACCGGCTCATCGCAGACGACCATGGTCGGGCTGGTTGAAATCGCGCGCGCAATGCCGACCCGCTGTTTTTCCCCGCCGCTTAATTGGCGTGGTAGGCGGTTGAAGTAGCTGACATCCAGCTTTACGGCCTGAAGCAAGCGCTCGACCTCGGCCCGCACCTGATGAGGTGGGACCGTACGGAAGCGGCGCAGCGCGAAGGCGATTTGCTCGCCGACGGTGTACGAGGGGTTGAGCACGCCGTTCGGATCCTGAAACACCATTTGCAGTTCGCGGATCGAATCGATCCCGCGTTTGCTCAACGGCTGCGAGATGTCGACGCCCAGGAAGTCGGCCTGGCCCGCGTAGAGCGGTTCCAGGCCGACAATGGCTTTCGCCAGCGTGCTTTTTCCGCACCCAGACTCGCCCACGATGCCCAGTGTGCGCCCGCGCTTGACCGCGAAGCTGACATCATCCAGTGCGCGTACATAGCGGCGTTTCTCCAGCCCGAACAGCCCGCCCACAGTCTGCAAGGGGACGGGATAGTAGACCCTGGCTGAATCGACGGTCAGGACGGTTGCGTCGCCGGGGTCGGGACGGTCCGCGCGAATTTCAGTGATGTTCCCAGCTTCGCCGGCCCCGATCGGTTGACCCTCTCCCCATTCAGCGGCCCGCAGGCAGCGTACCGGATGACCCTGGACCACCGGCAGCAAATCGGGATGGGTCTCTCGACAGGCCGGGATGACGAAGCGACAACGGGGAGCGAAGAGGCAGCCGGGTGGCAGATTGTCCGGCGCGGGGACGCGGCCCGGGATCGGGTCGAGGGTGCGCGTGCCTTTGGGCGCGTCGACATCGGGCAAGCAGCGCATCAGGCCCATCGTATAGGGGTGCATCGGGTGGTGGAAAATGGCGTCCGTGGAGGCCAGTTCCACGATCTCCCCGGCATACATGACGGCGACTCTTCGCGAAACGCGCGCCACCACGCCGAGGTTATGGCTGATGTAGAGCGCGGCCGTGTTGAACTGGCGCTGGAGCTCGGCAATCAAGTCGAGCACGGCGGCTTCGACGGTTACATCGAGGGCGGTGGTCGGCTCGTCCATGATCAGCAGCGCCGGGTTGTTGAGCATGGCCATGGCAATCACCACCCGCTGCTGCTGCCCGCCCGAAAGCTGGTGCGGAAAACGCGTCATCACGCCTTCGGCATCGGGCATGTAGACTTTTTTGAGCGCCTCCAGAGATTCTGGGTAGGCGTCCTTCCGAGTGAGGTGACGATGGGTGCTGAGGCTCTCGGCCAACTGGTCGCGGATACGCATGGACGGGTTGAGCGCCGCCATCGGTTCCTGATAGACCATCGAGATGTCGCCACCGCGCAGGGCCCGCAGCTCGGCTTCGGAACGACCTCGCAGGGTTTCACCCTTAAACTGGACATCGCCGCGCTTGATGAAGCCATTCGGCCCGAGGAAGTTGACCATGGCATAGGCGACGGTGCTTTTGCCGCAGCCCGATTCGCCGACCAGCCCCAGGTTTTCGCCGGGCCCGATGTCAAACGTGACATCCCGCACGGCGTCCACCTCGCCCTTGCGGGTCTTGTATGAGACCGCCAGGTTCCTGACCGATAAAATGGGCGCTTCGTTCATGGAGGGTCTCCCGGCAATACCGAGGCTGCGCGGATCCGCTATTGATACCGCATGCTCTCCTCGCGGACACCGTCGGCGAACAGGTTCAGGCCAATCACCAGGGTGACGATCGCCAGGGTGGCCGACAGCACCGGCCAGACGTTGGCCAGCATGCGGCTGTAGCCTTCTTGGACCATGCCGCCCCAGTCGGGCGTCGGCGGCGGCAGGCCGAGACCCAGGAAGCCGAGCGTGCCGATGTAAAAGGCAGCGTAACCGATGCGCAGCAGCAGATCGACGATCAGCGGGCCGCGGCAATTGGGTAGGATTTCGCGCACCATGATGCTGAAGTCATGATCGCCGCGCAGTTTGGCCGCCGCCACATATTCTCGGGTGCGGATGTCCATCGTCAGGGCCCGGACGAGGCGAGCAATGCCGGGCGCACCGCCGACGGCGATCGCGATCACCACATTGAAGGCCGATGCGCCCAGGGCGGAGATGATGATCATGTAAAGCAGAATCGTCGGGAAGGCCATCAGGGCGTCGAGGACCCGCATGATGATCTCGTCGACCCGGCCCCGGTAGTAGCCGGCCGGCAGGCCCAGCGTCAGGCCGAGCAGGAAAGCGACCAACACGGAGATTGGCCCCAGCGAGAGGATCGTCCGCGCGCCGTAAGCCACCCGCGCCCAGACATCGCGCCCGAGGTGATCGGTGCCGAGGAGGTGCTCGGTGGAGGGGCCTTTGTTGATGGTCAGGTAATCCTGCTCGAGCGGGGAGTGGGCGGTGATAAACGGCGCGAAAATGGCCACCAACACCCAGGCCAGCACAATCGCCAGCCCGACCACCGCCGTCGGCGAGGACCAGACCAGCTCGGCCAGTTCTCTCAATCCGGCCCAAAGGCCCGCCAGCGCCAGTTCCAGCCGCGAGGGCATCCGGGGTCTATCGGTGGTGGAGTCGGCGGTTGTCATCCTGAACTCCTAGGCGTACCGAATGCGCGGATTGAGCAGCGAGTAAATGATGTCGGCGACCAACTGCGTGCCGACTGCCAGCACAATCAGCACCATCGCGCCCGCTTCAATGGCGTAGACGTCCTTGTAAAGCGCAGCGTTCAGGATGAAATTACCGAGGCCGGGATAGCCAAAGACCGACTCGACCACCACCAGCCCGCCGATGAACCAGTTGATATGCAGCATGATGACCGTGATCGGCGCCAGCATGGCATTGCGCAACACGTGTCCCACCACCACCTGTCGATACGACAGCCCTTTCAAGATGGCCGTGCGCACATACGCGCTGTTCATCACCTCGACCACGCTGGCGCGGGTGATGCGCAGGACATAGCCGATCTCGACCAGGCTGGCGGTCAGCACTGGCAGCACCAGCAGACGCGGGTCTCGGAAAATGGCGTCCTCCGTCGTAAGGACGGTCGCGCCCGGCAGCACTTTCAACCAGAGCGCAAAGACCATGATCAGGAGAATGCCCGTGGCGAAGTCGGGCGATCCCGCGGTGACCAAACCACCCACCGAGATTACGCGGTCAACCAGTTTGCCTTCGTTGAGCCCGGCGATCAGGCCGAGCGATACCGCGATCGGGATGGAAAACAGGATCGCCAGCACCGCCAGGATGAAAGAGTTGCCGATGCGGCGCCCGATGACCTCCGACACCGGGGCCTTGTAACGCAGCGAGAGGCCCGCTTCGCCCCGGAACAGCCCTTTGCTGATGGGGATGTATTCGGCGGGGGAGTCCGTGGATTTGATCCAGCCGGAGTATTCATATCGGTACTCAGTGCCGCCCTGGCCTTTGACCCACTTCGCCGCGCGCCCGGCGGTATCCACCCCCCAGAAGACCTCCTGGCCGTCGGCCTCGGTCCGCCAGGCGCGCTCGTCGGGGATGCGGACGGTCGCGCCGTCGGGCTGACGCACCAGTTTGACCAACTGACCCTGCTCCACCCGCCACTGCGCCAGGTCGCCGTTTTCGTCAACGGCCCACCACTGGATGGAGTTGGCCACTAGACCCTGCGCCGTGACGGTCTGCCTGAGCGGCAGGCCAATGACAGCCGCGGCTTGCCAGTCCGATCCGAACAACCAGGAGAGGTAACGCAGATGCACCGGGCGGGTCAGCCCCAACTGGTTCGCCATCGAGGCTTCCTGCTCCGGCGTGGCATACGCGCCCAGGATGTTGCGCGCCACATTGCCGGGCGCAATCTCCACGATGGCGAATACCAGCACCGAGACGATGAGCATGGTCAGAAGCATCGTCAGCATGCGCCGGATGATGTAACGCGCCATAGTGCCTCCCGATCAGGGGCCGGGTCCGTTATGGGATCACTGCCCGGCCTGCCACCACGGCGAGATCAGGCTTCCTTCCAGGTTTCGTGGAATACGCCGTATTCATCGGGCAGGGCCGGAACGTCATGCACCTTGCTGCTGTAAATCTTCCAGACGTTCAAGAAGAACGGTGTGCAGATGGAACCGCGTTCTTTCTGGATGGTGATCAACCGGCCGACCAGTTCGCGTCGTTTGGCCAGATCGAGGGTGCTTTCAGCCTCGGTCAGGACTTCGTCAAACTCCTCGTCCACCCAGCGCGACTCGTTCCAGGGCACAGGCTGGCCGTCCGCGTCAGCGGTGTAGGCCACGCGCAGGATCATGGGCGCCAGGGCGCGGTGCGCCCACCAGGTGATGCCCATGTTCCATTCCGTCCAGCCGTCCCAGTATTGTGAGGCGGGCATCGTCTTGAGGGTGATGTCAAAGCCACCGGCGGCGGCGTCCTCCTTGAGGGCCTGGGCATAGGCCATCGATTCGGGCCAGTCGCTGGCAACGGTGAGTTCGACGCTGACGCCATCGGGGTAGCCGGCCTGGGCCAGCAGTTCCTTCGATTTGGCGGTGTCATATGGGTAGGGAGCGATAGCGACAAACTCGGGCTGCGCCGGGGAGACGTGGCTGTCGTTGCCAATCACGCCCTGACCCTGGAGCGCGAGGGCCAGGATCTTCTCGCGGTTGTGGCAATGTTTGATCGCCTGGCGGACCTCGTTCTTGGTCCAGGGCTCCTGGTCGACGCGGACGCGTAACGCGCGGGTCGCGCCGGTGGCCGAGCTGACGATGGTGATGGCGGGGTTGTCTTTGAGCGCCTCCCAATTGGAGATAGTCGGCTCGAGAATGGTGTCGACCTGCCCACTTTGCAGGGCGGCTACGTCGGCAGAACGGTCTTCACCCAGCTGCACCATCACGATTTCATCGAGATACGGTAGCGGCTGGCCATCCTGGCCCCTACGCCAGTAATCCTGGCGCGCCTTCAGGCGGCAGCGTTCGCCGGCCACATACTCTTCCATCGTGAACGGGCCTGTGCCGATGGGCTCTTTGGTGATATCGCCGCCAAAGCCCGCCGGGACGATCGCCGCCGGGTATTGGGCCATGTGCTCGGGGATGAAAATGGTGGGGGAGTTGAGAGTCAGCGTGACCGTGTAATCGTCTTTTTTGGAAACACCCTCCGGGCTGAGGTTGCTCAGCGTGCCGAGGATGGACGAGCCGACATCGGGATCAAGCCACTGCTGGAAGTTGAAGACGACATCATCAGCGGTAAAGTCCTGGCCGTTGGAGAACTTGATGCCCTTGCGCACGACCAGGGTCCAGGTCAGCAGGTCCTCGCTGGCACTCCAGCTTTCGAGCAGGACCGGTTCCGTGACGCCCTGCGGATTGGTGTAGGTCAGGTATTCGAGGACGTGCCGCCAGGAATGCGTGGCGCTGGCCAGGGAGAAACGCGCCGGATGGTCAACGCGTTCGACGCGGGTGGCGCAGGTCAGCGTGCCGCCGCGTTGAATCTGCTCCGGGGCCGCCGTCGCCAGGGCCTCGGTTGCCCCGCCGGCGGGGGCAGCGGTTTCTGCGGCGCTGCCGCAGGCGGCCAGGAGATTCGCCGTCGCCAGCGACGCGCCGAGCAGCGTGGATATCCTCAGAAACTCGCGCCGGGAGATTCTCCCCTGGCAAAGTTGCTCCTGTGCTTTGATCACGATCGGGTGGATTTTCTTCTGCATGATGGGTCTCTCCTTGCGCTGTTGGATCTTCGGGCTCAGGCTGACGATCTGTCCCGTTGTATCTTCTGAATTACTTGCTCGAAGAACATGAAGAACACGGTGCGGGTCTTTTCGTGGGGTTTCAGAGCGTCCGACTGCTTGTGGCGGGTGAGCACAAAGTAACGGTTGCAGTTCTCCATAAGCACGGAATTGAACTCCTCCGACACCACCACCACATCGGCCCCCTTCCTCTTTGCTTCGAGCGTCAGGCCCTTGAATGAGCGGTACTGGCCGGTGGTCGTGAAAATGACGAGCAGGCTCGATTGTTCGAGCATGGTCTTTGCCAGCTGTTCGTCGGTCGCCGTGGAGATGAAGGCGCTGGTGCAGAAACGGAGCTTGTACTCGAAGTACTGGGCGCTGATCAGGGAGGGTCCGTAGCCGAAGAAGATGATCTTGTCGTGCTCGACGAGCAGCCGTGCAAAGTCGTCGACCGCCGAGAGGTCGAAATCATCAATAACCCGTTTGAGGCGTTCGAGCTCTTCGAAGGCCGGCTCTCGAGGCCGTTCTCCGGTATAGAGGACGTGGATGAAATTCTTGTAGCCGCTAAACCCGGCTTTCTTGATGGCCTTTGAGACCTGGGAGATGGAACAACCGCAGATCTCCGCTGCTTCTCTGATCTTGAAGGCTGGGTTTTTCTTGGCATAGGCCACGAGCTGATCCACGATCTTTCGATCAAATGGGTTCAATCGCGTTGTGTCTACGTTGAACATTGATCCTCCAGGCGGGGCTTGCACCTGAGAGACCGTGGCCTACCCTCGTCGCTTGCGTATCCCAGGTGGTTGATCCTGGGACGGCCGACAGCGCCAGGTCGTGAAAATTTTTCAGAAAAACTACTCGGAACCAGTATAGCACGGATAATTTTCTTGACAACTGGTTTCTTTGGACCTACACTCACCCAGAAACAAACGGAGAAGACGCCTTGGACAAAAACACAGTGCTCGAGTTGGTGTCCCGGATACTTCCGGCCAGTCAGATCAACACGGCCGCTGATGAGCTCTACGATGCTTCAGCCGATCGCTATAAGAAGTATGCGAAGGCCAGGAAGGTCCTGGATGTGCCGCTGCCGGTGGCGATCGTTTACCCCAGGACGGCGGGTGAGACGGCGCGGTTGCTGGCCATGTGCAACGAGCATGGCATCAACGTCATTCCACGGGCGGGCAAGACGGCCACGGAGGGGGGACTGGAAAACTGGAAGGAACTCACCCTGGTCGTGGACGCCCGGGATTTGAACCGCATCCTCAAGATCGATGACTACAACATGCAGGCCACGGTCCAGGCGGGCGTTACCCTGCAGAGCCTTGAAGATGAGCTCAACAAACGCGGCCTGACCACGGGACACTCCCCCCAGTCCAAGCCGGTCGCCAAGCTCGGCGGCCTGGTCGCCACACGCAGCATCGGCCAGTTTTCAACCCTCTATGGCGGTATCGAGGACATGGTCGTCGGGCTGGAATGCGTGTTTCCCGACGGTCATGTAGCGCGGATAAAGAATGTGCCGCGCCGCGCGGGCGGCCCCGATATCCGCCACATCGCCATCGGCAACGAAGGCGCCCTGTGCTATATCACCGAAGTGACGGTCAAGATCTTCCGGCGCTTCCCCGAAAACAACACCTTTTTTGGCTATCTCATCAAGGATGTGGCCAGCGGGATCAGGGTGCTGCGGGAAGTCATGGTCAACGGGTACCGGCCTTCCGTCGCCCGCGTGTATTCCGAAGAGGATGCCCGGCAGCACTTCTACCACTTCCATCAGGGCAAGTGCGTCCTCCTGTTCATGGCCGAGGGGAACCAGGGTATCGTCCAAGCCACCTGTGCCGGCATCGAAGAGGCGGTGGAGAAGTTCAAGGACGGGATCCTCGAGCAGGTGGACAGCCACCTGATCGCGGCCTGGTTCGCGCATCTCAACTGGTCGCAGAAAGACATCGATGACGAATTTCAGGGGATGATCGCCAACGATGCACACGCCGGGTTTACCACCGAGGTGTCGGCCGACTGGGAAACCATCCCGACGCTGTATGACAACGTCATCAGGCGCGTCCGGGCCGAATTTCCGCGGGCTCACGATTTGACGATGTTGGGTGGCCATTCCTCCCATAGCTATATCAATGGCACCAACATGTACTTCGTCTACAACTACGCCATCCATTGCGCTCCCGAGGATGAGATGCGGGTATACCACCACCCGATCCAGCGGATCATCGTGGAAGAGACCCTCAAGCTCGGCGGGTCCATGTGCCATCACCATGGTATCGGCAAATACCGGAACGAATGGACCAAAGACGAGCATGGCTCGGCCTATTACATGCTCGAGAAACTCAAGCAGGCGTTCGATCCCAACGGAATCATGAACTTCGGCACCATCTTCTATCAAGAAGAGGGCGCCAGGTTCCAGAAATAATCTCGCTCAGGAGGAGACTCGCATGGAAAAGTTAAGGCGTTACTTTCAGTTTGCCCTGGTGGTACTCGCGGCGGGCGCGATCTACCCGCTGGTGTACTTGAGGACGAACTATCAGGAGTCGATGCTGGAAGTCTTCGGCATGTCGATCCAGCAGCTGAATGACATGTATTCGATCCTCGGCCTTGTGTTTGTGTTCGGTTACATCCCCAGCGGCTTCCTGAGTGACCGGTTCTCGGCCAAGAAGCTGCTGGCCATCTCGCTGGCAGGCACCGCGCTGGGCGGTTTCTGGTTCGCCCAGGTTCCGGACTTCGGGTCTGTCACGATCATCTTCGCCATCTGGGGCTTCTTCAGCGTCTTCACCTTCTGGAGCGCGCATCTGAAACTGGTGAAACTGCTCACCACGAAAGAGGAAGAAGGTCGGTACTTCGGTATTTTGGACGGCGGCCGAGGTGTGGTTGAGGCGGTGCTCGCCAGTGTGGCGCTGTTCATCTTCTCCCAGATCCTTGGGCCAAGCCTGGAGGTCGTCGACAAACGCGCAGCCATCGTCGGCGTCATCTACATGTACTCGGTGGTCCTGGCGGTGTCGGCGGTCCTGATCTGGTTCTTGGTCGAGGAAGACTCGGCCAAGCAGGTTGCCACCGAGCAATTCCGCTTCTCTGATCTGCCCGGGCTTCTGAAGAACAAGTACATGTATCTGCACGGCGCGATCATTTTCTTCGGCTATGCCGTCTTTTGGACGGTCTACTACATCGGGGGCTTTCTGGAGACCAACATCGCCGTTGATCCCGTGACGGTGGGCACCATCACCGTGATCGTGCTGTGGATGCGCCCATTGGGCGGCGTCGCAGGCGGTTTCCTGGCGGACAGGATCGGCAAGACCAACACGATCATGATCGCCCTGGGTGGGGCCGCGGTGGCCCTGGCCTTGACCGCTATCCTCCCGGCCACGATGGCGCCGAGCCTTTTCTTTATCGTGGTCATCGTCCTGGGCTTCTTCCTCTACGCGATCCGTGGCACTTACTGGTCTATCCTGGGGGACGATGGGTTCCGCAATGTCGTCCTTGGCAGCGCCATCGGCGTGATCTCCTTCATCGGCTATCTGCCGGACATCGTGCTGCCCCAGTTCAATAGTTTCCTCTTCAACACCTTTGGGGACACGGGAGGCTACAACGCATACTTCCTCTCCAGCGCCGGCTTTGCCGTCGTCGGCATCGTGCTGGCCATGGTGTATGGGGCCATGCACCTGGCGGAAAAGCGCATGGAGCAAAGGAAGCTCGCCGTCGGGGTATCGTAAGTCGGAACTGGGCTCATGAGAATCCTGTGCCTGCTGAAGCCGGTGCCCGATGTGGATCAGCTTCGGTATGACCGCGAAAGGAACATCCTCGTGCGCGAGCAGGCGCGACTGCTGCTCAACCCCGAAGATGCAACCGCAGCGGCAACGGCGCTAGGGCTCAAACGAGTCGCCCCCGAAACCTACATCGAGGCTGTGAGCATGGCTCCGCGAGGAGCCATGCCCCACCTCGAGGATCTTGTCCGCCGGGGGATCGACCGGGCCACCTTGCTATCCGATCCGCGTCATGCCGGGAGCGATACCTGGGTGACTAGCAGGGTCCTGGCACGGTACCTCAGCACACAGGATTATGACTGCGTGTTTTGTGGCACCCACACCCTCGACGGAGGGACCGGTCAGGTGCCGGCCCAGGTCGCCGAAGTCCTGGGGCTTCCCCTCATGGTGGGCGTCAGCACCCTGGTCGAACTTGATCCCCGTGCCAGGCAGGCGGTCGTAGAAGTCGAGGGGGAGGCCGCGCTGATGCGGTTCTCCCTTGAGCTTCCGGCGGTGCTGGGGTTTCAGTACAACGCCGAGCACAAGCTGCCCCACATCCGGTATGCAGACCTGACCCGGGACGTATCCGAGCGGGTTGCCGTGCTGGGGAACCGCGAACTCAGGATGGATGAAGCCGAGTTAGGTCTGCGCGGCTCCCTCACGCAGGTGCGCCGGATTGAGGCGGATGCCCTGGAGGCCAAGGACCCGTTGAGGCTTCGCGGCGATCGGGAGGGCATCGACCAGGTGTACCACTGGCTGGAGCAAAAGGGGTTTCTTCAGCCATGAAGCGGATGCTGGTGTACATCGACGAGGAGGCGGTCGACGACTCCATCAAGCTGCTCGAAGTCGGCCGGTTGTTGTACGGCGATCAGGGCTTTCGTTCCTACGCTCTGGCTGCCGGGGGGCGAATAGGAGAAGCGGGCAGCCGGTTCGATTGTGTATTCCGGGCAAGCCATGGACCCGTGCCGAATTACGATTCGGCCACCCTGGCGCGCTGCATCGAGACGCTGCACCAGACCTACGGATTTGATGCGATCGTTGTCCCGGGTACCCACGGGGGCCGGATGATCGCCCCGCGAGCGGCAATGCGCCTGCGCGCCGGACTTGTGGCGGACGTCACGGGTGTGGGGCTGAATGGCGACGATGTGCTGATGGTGCGACCGGCGTTCAGTGGGCGGATGCTGGCCACGATCGTTTGTCGGGGCGGTGGACCGGTCATGATGAGTGTGCGACCCAAGGTCTTCACCTACCTAGAGCCAGCCCTCAAGACGGCGGAGTTCGTCGAGGTGGATGTACGGGACGCACGCCTTCCTGGCGTCCGTCTCATCGAGCGCCGAGAGCAGGCGGAGGCTCGCGACATCCGTGAAAGCAAAGTCCTCGTGGCGGGGGGTGGTGGAGCGATCCATGATTTCCATCTCCTTGAACGCCTCGCGAAAGCGCTCAGCGGAATGGTCGCCGCAAGCCGAAAGGCCGTGGATCTGGACCGGGCACCACGAACAATCCAGGTAGGCCAGTCGGGAAAAATCGTGAGGCCCCGGCTGTACATCGCCGTTGGCATCTCCGGTTCAGCGCCGCATGTTGCGGGCATCCGGAACGCCGAGTACGTCATTTCGGTTAATCAAGACCGGCACGCCCCGATCTGCAGCCTGTCGGACATTGCTGTGGAAGGGGACGGTCGGGCGTTTTTGGAAGGGCTTCTCGAACGCATAGAAGCACCCAGAACTAAAATTCATGGAGGTCGAGAATGAACGTCACGGACTTTTCATTGGGCTTTTTCTCGCTGAAAGGCAAGAATGCCGTCGTGACCGGCGGCAACAGCGGCCTTGGCCAGGCTTTCTCGGTGGCGCTGGCCAAGGGCGGCGCCAATGTGCTGGCGGTCAGCCTGACGGAGGAAGACGGCGAGACGAAGCAATGGGTCGAGGATTGCGGGGTCGAGTATCGGTACCTGCACGGAGACATCACCGCCGACGGCGAATGCAAGCGGGCCGTGGAGGCTTGCGTGACAGCCTGGGGCCGGATCGACATCCTCGTCAACTGCGCGGGCATTTGCATCAATATCGAGGATGTGACCAAGTTTACGCGCAAGGAGTGGGACAAGATGGTGGCCGTCAACCTGACGGCGGCCTTCGAGATGACCCACGAGGCCTGCAAGCCCATGATCCAGCAGAAGCGCGGCAAGATCATCAACATCGCCTCCCTGTATTCCTTCCTGGGTGGGCAGTGGTCGCCGGCCTACGCCTCCACCAAACACGGGATCGTCGGTCTGACCAAGGCCATGTGCGACGAACTGGCGCAGTTCGATATCCAGGTCAACGCCATCGCCCCAGGCTATTTCGCAACCAAGCTGACGGAAAAGACCCGCAGTGACCCGCAGCGCAATGCCACGATCCTGTCCCATATCCCGGCCAACCGCTGGGGCTGGACGGCTGATCTCATGGGTGCGTGTGTCTTTCTGGCCAGCGATGCCTCGAACTATGTGAACGGCACCGTCCTGACCGTCGACGGCGGCTACCTGATGCGCTGATCTCAGCTTGCAGACCGAATGGCGGAGGAACGAAGAATGCGGGACGTCTATTTCATCGGGGTCGACAGCGGCACCCAGAGCACCAAGGTTTCCATCATCAACCAACGAGGAGAGATCCTCCTCAGCGCCAGCCAGCCATTGCGGCCGATGCAATCCCGACAGACGGGCTGGGTCGAACACCCGGATGACGATCTGTGGGACAGCGCTAAGGCGGCGCTGAAGGAACTCATGGCTTCCTTCAAGGGGGATGTGGCGGATATCCAGGGGATCGGCCTTTGCTCGATCCGCTGTTGTCGGGTCTTTCTCAAAAAAGATGGCTCCCTGGCTGCACCGGTCATGAGCTGGATGGATATCCGGGCCTATGTGCCCTTCGAAGATGATCCGGGTATCGGCTATACCGGGTCGACCTCAGGCTATCTGACCTTTCGACTCACCGGAGAGCTGAAGGACACCATTGCCAACTCGTACCAGTACCAGTTCCCGGTCGACATGAACACCTGGAAGTGGACCGAGGATCCGCAGGTGTTGTCGGCCTTTAGGATCCCGCGCGCCAAGCTCCTGGACATGGGCCTGCCGGGAGAAATCCTTGGGCGCGTGTCGGCTGCCGCGGCGAAAGAGACCGGTCTGCCCGAGGGCATCCCGGTGGTCGCTACCGCAAACGACAAAGCCGTGGAAGCCCTGGGGTCGGGGCTCATCGAGCCTCGCGTCGCCCTCCTGTCTTTGGGCACTTATATCACCTCCATGATCGCCGGCGATCGCAATCTGCCGGATACCAACAATTTCTTCACCAATCTATCCTGTATCCCCTACCGCTACCTGTATGAAAGCACGGGCATCCGGGGCGGCATGTGGCACATCTCCTGGTTCAAGGGCATCATCGGTGACGAACTTGAGCGGAGAGCCCGTGAATCGGGTCGGATCGTGGAAGAACTACTGGAGGCGGAAGCGGCCCAGGTGCCCGCCGGCTCCGATGGCCTCCTGACCGTTCCGGACTGGCTGGCTCCGGCAACCCAACTGCACAAGAAGGGGGTCATGATCGGCTTCGATCAGCGACATACTCGGGGCCACATGTACCGGTCCATCATGGAATCAATTTCCATGCGGATGAAAAACAACCTGGATGGCATGATCCAGGAGGTCGGGACCGTCCCAGACAAGCTGATCGTCTGTGGCGGAGGGTCGAACAGCCCGCTCTTTATGCAGATCGTGGCGGACGTCTTCGGCATCCGAACGGTGCGCAACCGGATCAACGGCGCGGCGGCCCTGGGAGGGGCAATCTGTGTGGCTGTGGCGGCCGGGGTCTACGCCGACTTTGCCCAGGCGGTCGGCGCCATGGTGCATCACCGCGACGAGTTCAGCCCCGACTCAGGGAACCACCGGGTCTATTCGACCATCAATGGTGGGGCCTATCGGGAGCTCGCGGGTATGCTGGAGGGGACCCTCAAGCAGATGCACGGTGCATACCAGGCAGCCATCCAATAGGGGAAGCGTGGGAGCGCCACAATGGACTGGTCGATTGGGACCGGATGATTATAGCCTCTTCCGGCCAATGCGCCGTCGTTTCGAGGCAGCCGACCGCCCCTCTATGAAGGCCGTCGTAACCATCGGCCACGGTGGTTACGACAGGCTGGTCTACCGGGATGTGCCCATCCCGGATCTCCATCCTGGCGAGATCCTGGTGCGGGTCCTGGCGGCCGGGGTCAACAACACGGAGATCAACACCCGCCTGGGCTGGTACTCCGCCGACGTCTCGGCCAGCACCGCTGACACGGCGGAGGCTCAAGAACGGGAGTCGACCCAGCCAGCCGACGGCGGCTGGAACGTGGCCACTCCCTTTCCGTTGATCCAGGGCACCGACTGCTGCGGCTCGGTGGTCGAGACGTTTCCTGGAGAAGATGGCAGCCGGATTGGGACGCGGGGGATTGTCAGGCCTTGTATACGGCCGCGGGGCTTCAGCTCCATGGAAAACAGCTGGATGGCTTCGGACTTCGACGGCGCCTTTGCCCAGTTCGTCCGAATCCCGGCCTCTGAGTTCTTCCCGATCACGTGCGGTTGGACCGATGCGGAACTGGGCTCAATCCCGTGTGCCTACGGCACAGCCGAGAACATGCTCCACCGTGCCTGGGTGGGTGCCGGGACACGGGTCCTCGTGGCCGGAGCGTCGGGGGGCGTAGGCTCCGCAGCCGTGCAGCTGGCGAAGCGCCGGGGAGCTTTTGTCGTGGCCATCGTGGGCGGAGCCAAGGCCGAAGCGGTACGCGCTATCGGGGCTGATCGGGTAATTCCACGGGATGCAAATGTGGTGAGCCATCTGGGCGAGGAGGCTGTGGATGTGGTGGTGGACAATGTCGGGGGCGCCGGCTTCTCCGCGATGCTCAAGGTCCTGCGGCGCGGCGGTGCCTACGTTTCCTCGGGTGCCATCGCGGGGCCATTGGTGCAGCTCGACCTTCGTACCTGGTATCTGAAGGACATCCGCCTGATCGGGTGCACCGCCTGGGACGAGCCGGTATTCCCACAGCTGGTCTCTTACATTGAGAGAGGAGAGATCCGTCCGCTGGTGGCCGGAGTGTTTCCTTTGGAAGACATCGTGAACGCCCAGAAGACGTTCATGGAAAAGCGGCTCGTCGGAAAACTTGTGCTCATCCCGCCTCCCCTCAACCCGTTCGATGGCGGTCACAACAGCGGGTTACAGACTTAGCGGTGATTGGTTGAGCGGACATTCGCCTGGCCGGGTCATTGCCGTTGGTCAGTCGTGCGTTACGAGCGTCTGGCTCCCCGGCGAGGTTACTCAGCGCCGGTCTGGCGCAGGTGGGCCAGGCTCTGGCCCGAGGCGGGCGGGCGGCGTTCGGTCAGAAGCGCCAAGCCCAGCCACGCCAGGCCTAGGCCGATCGGCGGCGCCACGAGCGGCTGAAGCGAGGCCGGCAGCAGCCCATAGGCGGGGGCCAGACCGATCCCGACGGTAAACAGACCGGCCGCCCAGCGCGACAGGACGCCGGCGCGAAACGTCGCAATTCCAAACACCAGGCTGCCGAGTATAAACAAGATGTCGGCGAGGCTCCACAGGGCCGAGAAGGCACCCAAGTTCGGCGCATTAGAGGACCGGGCGAACATGGCCACGAAACCCTCGGCCAAACTGGGCGCCGCCTGCGCCAGCCTGGGCAGGTGGCAACTCCGCCCCAGGACAATCCCCGTCACCATCCCGGCCAGCGTACTCAAGTGGCGGGCCAGGTTACCCTGAGGCTCTGTCGGGTAGCGTTGCCGGAGCGCTTGTCTTATGGCACGATCCAGGTGACGGCTGTCGCTCATGGTAGGCCTTGTTTCTGTGGTGGGAAACCAAGCTTACCTGATGCGGCGGCCGTCATTCGCTCATGAAAAGTGTCCGGTAGTCAGTTCCATGCTTCAGTTCGGCGGCCAGCCCCAAGGCATTCGGGCCAATCTGCACGGCAGCGGCGCCCAGCGCGTCTGAAGTCTGCTCCGGATGTCGGCCCTGCAGGCGCTGGCCACAGGCTTGGCAGTGCCCCACGTGGATGCGGAACCGCGTGACGATCACGGGGATGGGGCGCGGGATATCGATCTGTTATTGAAACTGGACGTCGCCTTTCTTGACGGCACCGCCGCAGGCAGGACAAGCCGGTGGCAACACTGCCACTTTGGTGCGATCAACTTTATCCGGCACCGCCCGCTGAGCGGCAGCGTGACCGCGTTTCCGGCCTGGCTTCTTGGGCGTTGGGCTCGGGCTGCCCTTCGAGAAGGGGTGGCCTGGCGTTTGCCTTGGCGTTGCGTGGTTTCCAGCAATTCCTTAAGCGCCTTGAGTTCCGCTTCCAGCGCCGCGACGCGCGCCTCCAGCGTCGTCACTTGTTGCCGCAGTTGCTGGTTCTCAGCGCGGAGCTGCGCGTTTTCAGTGCGAAGTTGCTCGTTCTCAGTCAACAGGTCGGCGATGTCCATCGTCTAGCGGCCGTGCAAGAATCTAGCCAACACCCGGTAAACAATTACCATCGGACAATACATCGCCATGGCGCGCGCGACCCTGGAGGACGAGTGGGCCAGCGCTCAGAAGGCGGAGGTCTTGGTCTACAACTCCGCCGCCTTGGGCGGTTATCACATCGCCGAGAAGCTGGGCGTGCCGGCCTTCGCGTCCTTCCCGGCCCCGCTCTACTCTCCGACGCGCGAATTCCCCAGCCCGTTCTTGCCTTTCCGCAACCTGGGGCCTTTCAACCAATGGAGCCATCGGTTCTTCGCCACCCTCGGACCGGCGATGTATCGCCGTCCGATTAACGCCTGGCGGCGTGAGGCGCTCGGTCTGCTGCCAGCCACGGGCGAAAGCGTCTTGCGCGGCCAGCCGATCACGACGCTGTATGCGTACAGCCCGGCCGTAGTGCCCCGTCCCGCCGATTGGGACGCGTCGGCGGTGGTCACCGGCTACTGGTTTCTGGAGGCCTCGCCCGGCTGGCGGCCGGATCCGGCGTTGGTCCAGTTCCTGCAAGCCGGCCCGCCGCCCGTGTATGTCGGCTTCGGCAGTATGTTCATGAACGGCGGGGCGCGCAAGACCGAGATCGTGCTCAACGCCTTAAGGCTGGCCGGACAGCGCGGCATCCTGGCGACTGGCTGGAGCGGGCTCAGTGCAGACGATGCCCCGGACAACGTGTTTTTTTGGAGGCAGTTCCGCATGCTTGGCTATTTCCTCAGATCGCGGCGGTCGTGCATCACGGCGGCGCCGGCACGACCACCGGATTACGCGCCGGAAAACCCACCGTCACCTGCCCGCACGTTGGTGACCAACCCTTCTGGGGCCGGCGTGTGGCGGCCCTGGGCGCCGGACCACAGCCGATCTCAACCAACGGCTTGACGGCTGAGCGGTTGGCGGAGGCCATCCGGAGCGCGCTGACCGATGAAGGCCAACGCCAACGGGCTGGCGCTTGAGGGGAGAGGATTCGCGCCGAGGATGGTGTCGGCCAGGCCGTGGACCATATCACCCGCCCTTTGAAGGGTTAGCCGAGCGCTGTCACAATTATCGCCGTCTGCCGGTCTTAACTTATGAACCCAAACTCATGAGGTGAGACATGGCACAATCGCCCCTGCAGATCGTGATCCTGGGCGCGGGCTACGCCGGGAGGCTGGCAACCGCCCGCCTGGCTGGACGACTGAGACGTCAAATCCGGCGGCAGGACATCAGTCTGAACCTGGTCAACGCGGCGGAGGTCTTCGCGGAGCGCCTCCGGCTCCATCAACTGGCGGCGAATCAACCTATCCGCTCGTGCCGCATCGACGACAGCCTGCATGGCACCGGGGTCGCGTTCGTGCGCGGCACCGCGACCGCTATCGACCCGACGCGGAGTACCCTTCACGTGCAGACACCGGATAGCACCGGCCCTATCCGCTACGACCGGCTCCTGCTCGCCCTGGGCAGCACCATCGACCGGGACCAGGTGCCCGGCGTGCGCCGGCACGCCTACGTCCTGACCCCGGACGGGCCAAACTCGGCGCTTGATCTACGCGCGCTCTTGCCTAAACTCAACACTGAGCGCACGGGCGCGCGCCTGACCGTGGTCGGGGGCGGCCCGACCGGGGTGGAGGCCGCCGCCGAGTTTGCCGAGTCGTATCCTGGCCTGCAGGTGTGGCTCGTGACTCAAAATGAGCTTGGCGCTTTCACCACTCGGCCCGCGGCCCGCTACCTGCGGCAGGCTCTGGGCCGGCTGGGCGTGATCATCCAGGAGAACGTGACCGTGGCCGAGGTCAGAGCTGACGCGGTGTTCACCTCCACGGGCGCGGCCATCCCGCACGAGGTCTGCCTGTGGACCGGGGGCTTCACGGTTCCCACCCTCGCGCGTGAGGCCGGCCTGGCCGTGAACGAGCGCGGCCAGGTGCAGGTCGATCCCCTCCTGCGCTCCGTCTCGCACCCGGAAATTTACGCCGCCGGGGATGCGGCCCATCCGGCGGAAGTGCCCGGCGCACCCGTGCGCATGGCGGCCTACACGGCTGTGGTGATGGGCGCGCACGCGGCCGACTGCCTGAGCGCAGACGTTCAGGGCCGGCCGGCGCGGCCCTTCAATTTCGCCTATGCCGGACAGGCGATCGCGCTCGGTCGCCACAATGCCCTGGGATTCAACACGTTTCCGGACGACCGCGCGCACAGGCCGTACCTGACCGGCAAACTGGGATACGAGGTGCGCGAATTCTTTGTCCGGCTGCTCGCGGACTTGTCCGCGCTTGAGCGCCGCTGGCCCGGCGTCTTCGTCTGGCCGAGCCTGGGCCGCTTCGCCGCTTGGCGGCGAGAACCACGAACGGTTGAACCTCTGGCGGCAGCGGTCCCGGGGAGAGCGTCCGGTGAGTGACGCGGACCTGCTCGACCCGCCCCAGCCTTTTGGGGCTTATCGGCCCCTCATGTTTTCCATCGCCTACCGCATGCTGGGCAGCGCGATGAAGGCGGAAGATGTCCTCCAGGAGGACTACCTGCGCTGTCGCAGCGTGCCGCCCGAGACGATCCGCTCGCCCAAGGCCTACCGGGCCACCGTGGTGACGCGGCTCTGCCTGAATCAGCTCGAGTCGGCGCGGGCCCAGCGCGAGACCTATGTGGGCGCGTGGCTGCCAGAGCCGATTCTGACCGAGGCCGCCGAGCCGCTCGGGGCCCTGGCGCTCCCGCCTGCTCAACAGGCCGAGCTGCACGAGTCGATCTCGTTGGCCTTTCTAGTCCTGCTGGAGCAGCTCTCGCCCGTCGAGCGGGCGGTCTACTTGCTGCGGGGAGTCTTCGACTGCAGTTATGCCGAGATCGCTCAGATCCTGGATAAAGATGAAGCCGCCAGCCGCCAACTTCTTAGCCGGGCCCGCCAGCACATCGCCCACAACCGGCCCCGCTTCGCGGCGGCCCCGGAACAGCACCGGCGGCTGCTGGAGCAGTTCATGCAGGCGGTGAGCCAGGGCGAGGTGAACGGCCTGGTGAATTTGCTGTCGGAGGACGTGACGCTGTGGGCGGACGCCGGAGGGAAGGTGCGCGGGGCCGCCACCCGGCCGCTGCACGGCAGCCTGGCCGTGGCGCAGTTTGTGCTCGCTTCCACACGCTTCTTACCCCCTCACGCCACGGCCGAGGTTCAGTTGGTCAATGGCCGGCCCGCGATTGTGGTGCGGGCCAGCGGCCAGGCGACTTTCGTGATCGCCATCGACGTGGACGGCGACCGAGTCCGGGTCGTTCGGGTCCTGGCCAACCCCGACAAACTGCGCCGTGTGTAGCGCCGCCGCCGCTCGTAGAGTCCGGCGCTCTCACTCGGTGAGCTGGCCTTACAGCAGCGCTGGTTCTGACCCGGGTTCCGGGCGCGTCCCTCGGCGCTCTGCTCAAAGCCACGGGCGGCCTTGGGTGCGCGGTGGCCGCCCTCACTCGACAGCAGGCCCAATCACCGGTGACCGCCTAGGGCCAACCCGTTCACTCACCCTCGCTGAGGGCGCTCAAGAAACGTCTCGTATGCGGCGCGCCCGGGTGCCCTCGCTGCAGGTCCGCGCGCAGCCACTCCAGCTCTACGGCCGTGTCGACGTCATACCAGCGCGGGAGCAGAGCCACGCGCAGCCCGACTGCTCGCGCCAGCGCCAGGGTGTCTTCCAGGACGCGCGGCGTGGACATCTGGACCTCGCGCAGCAGGCGCGGCTGGGGCCTCGTCAGCCCGATTAGGTAATACCCACCGTCCTCGCACGGCCCCAGCACCACATCCGCCGTCTCCAGGGCCTCGAAGGCCTGCACCAGGTAAGCGGCTGGCAAGGTCGGGCTGTCGCTGTCCATAATCACGGCCCGCCGGAAGCCGTCCGTAAGGCAGTGCGTCAGCGCATGATCCAGCCGCTCGCCCAGGTCCGCGCCGACTTGCGGGAGGCGGCCGAAGTCCGCAGCCAGCTCGGAAAAGTAACCGGCGGCGTCAGACGGCGCGTAGTTGATCAACCGGGCCGTGCCGGGCACCGCCCGCGCTACCGCGAGCGTGTCTTGCAGAAAACACTCATACAGCTGAGCGGCCTGCTCCGGCGAGAGCGGCGGGGTGAGGCGCGTCTTGGTCTGGCCAGGCGCGGGCCGTTTGGCGATGACCAGCAGCGCATTCATGGGCGCGTCCCCGTCGTCGCGCCACGGCGTCCCAACCTATGCCGGCGCAGCCGGCGCACCAACGCATAGGCGCCATAGGCCCAGGTCAGGCCCAGGGTGGCCGGGCCCAGCCAGGTCTCGCGCCAGACCTGCGGCGGGAGCCGACCGCCGGGATAGAGCCAGAAGTTGAAGATGATCGTCTTCCACAGCGCGGAATACGAGAACAGGACGATCAACCGGGCCAGCGCGCCTTCCGGCAACAGCGCCGCCAAGGCCAGGGGCCAGATGGCGTACCAGGCCTGGAACCACAGGCAGGCGACCAGAAGATAGAACAACAGCACGCCGGCCACGGCGCGCACCGGCGTGAGCCAATCCGTCGGCGCGCGCCTCCAGGTCCACCCGGCGGCCAACAAGGCGACCAGGCCCGTCGCCCCTGCCGCGACGATGCTGACCAGGCGCTGGCTTTCGACCAGGCCGACGCGCGGCTCGAGCTGCGCCTGTACGAACGCCGGCAAGGAGGTGGTAAACAGGGTCGCCCGCCGGTCCAGGGCCAGCGCCCGCAGCCATTCGCCGCCGTGCACGAAAGGGGCGTAAGCGGCGAGGACCAAGCCGGCGCAGGCCAGGCCTGTGCCGGCCAGGAACACCAACCGGCGCCAGCCAGAGTGGGCGCGCAACCCGACGGCCAGCGCAATGGGCACGAGCAGCGCCGGGATGAACTTTACCAGCGCGCCGCCCATGAACGCCAGTGCGGCCCATGTGGGCCGGCGCTGCGAGAGCGCCTCCAGCCCGAACAGGACCAGGAAGACCATGACAATGTCGTTGTGGCCGTTGCCGGCCGTCTCGTAGAGGACCAGCGGGTTCCAGGCGAACAGGCATACCCCTTGCAGCGCTCTCTCCGGCGCGTGCCGGCGCAGCAGCCGCGCAATCAGGACGGCGCAACCGCCGTAGAACAATACACCCAGCAGCTTATGCGCCAGGAGGTTGGCCAGCCCATGGTCGCCAGCCAGCCGGCTCACGCCGGCCGCCAGAAGCTCCCAGGCCGGTCCATAGGCCGAGGTCGCGTCCGGCCAGGCGCTGAAGCGATAGAAGGGATCGGATCGATAAGCGCGCGGAGGTTCATAAAAGGGGTTGCCGCCGTGCACGGCCGTGATCCGGCCGCGCAGGATGTTATCGAATACGTCGGCGGCGCCGATCGGGTAAAGCCAGAGCAGGACGAAGTTGGCGGCGGCCAGGCCCGCGATCAGGGCCCGCCACATGGCCGGCCCCGCCCGGCCGCGGCAGACGCGCCAGGCCGCGTAATAGAGCGCCGAGAGCGCGGCGAAGGTCAGCACGTAGGCGGCCTGCGCGGCGGGCTCGCCGCGCGTCAGTTTGGCAATGTCGCGCAGCGGCCGGAGGTCGAGCGCCCAGACGTTGTAGGGCAACACCAACCCGGCCCACCACACAGCCGCGCCCAACAGGCCTAGAACCAGCAGGGCCGCCCAGGGGCGCGTCTGGATCAACACCGCCGGCCACGCCAGCGCTGAACGCCAGGGGAGGCCGCTTTCAGAGCGCATAGCGTAAGGTCACGCCCAGAATGTGATAAGCGGCCAGCACCGTCCCGCGCAGCGTGCCGCTCACTTTAGATTGGCCGGCGCGGCGGGGATGGAAGCTGACCGGCACCTCGACGATCCGGGCGCCGCGCCGCGCCGCTTTCACCGTCATCTCGGTCGGCCAGCCGTACGTCATCTCACGCATCGCCAGCGCTTCCAGGAGGTCGCAGCGGATGGCGCGGAATGGCCCCAGATCCGTAACCGGCACACGATACAGCGCCCGCATCAGGGCCGCGCCCAGCCAGTTGCCGAAGCGCTGTTGGAACGGCATGGCGCCCGGCGCTACGTGACCCAGCACGCGCGAGCCGAGCACCAGGCTGGCGCCGCCCTCGGCCAGCGGTCCCAGCAGGCGGGGCAGCTCGCCGGGCACGGAACTGTGATCGCCGTCCAGGAAGGCCAGCGCCTCCGCGCCCAATGCGGCGGCCGCCGCTACGCCCGCCGCGCACGCAAAACCATACCCGCGCCGCGGTTCCCGCACCACCTCCGCGCCGGCCCGCGCCGCGACGACCGCCGTCTCGTCCGTGGAACCGTTGTCCACCACGATCACGCCCTGCACCGGCTGCGCCAGCGTCGCCTGCACCAGCGGCCCGAGGTTGCCGGCCTCGTTCAGGGCCGGGATCACGACAAAGACCTTCATGGCGCGCTCACCACAGCGGCATCCGCGGCTCGCCGAAGCGGAGCAGCAACCAAGCGTCGAGGCCCAGGCTGCGCCCGGCCCGCGTCAAAAAGAACACGCCCAGCAAGCTGATCGGCATGAGATAGGCCCACGGCCAGTCATGGCCCAGAGTGGCCAGGAAGACATTGGCCAGGAAGAAGGCCCCGGCGACGCTGGCGACCGGAGTGAACAGGCCGCCGAGCAGGGCCAGGCCGAGCAGCCCTTCCGCCACCAACTGGAAAGGCGCGAACGCGGAGCGGGCCGGCAGGATGACGGCTGTGATGAAATCGGCGTAGAACCTCAGCGGGTTCTCCGCTTGCGGGAAGACCACCGTAAAGAAGTGCAGCAACCCATCCGGGGTGTAGTAGCCTTTCAGGGCGTTGCTGCCCCAGGTGGTCAGGAACATCAGGCCGATCATGACGCGCAGCAGCGCGATCCATAACAGGCCCGTGGCCGGCTGCTCGAGCAAACGACTCTTCATCCTAATAACCTCGTCAGCGGATGGCCCGCACGTCGGCGGCCAGCACATGCTCATGCTTGGTACGCGCGTTGCGGGTCGCGCGCAAGAGGTGTACCTCGCGAAAGCCGGCGGCCCGGAATTCCTCCAGGAAGGCAACGCCTTCCCTGGCGCCGGCCACTCACCAAAACCAATCGCTCAGCCTGGCGGGCTCAGCAGGCGCCGGCCCGCGCAGGATCAACTCGGCCGCGAAGACGACGCCGCCCTGCCGCACCACCCGCGCCAGTTCCCGAAAAATCGCTGTCCGCGCCGGATTGAGGTTGAAGATTCCGTTGGCCAGCGCTACGTCAATCGAGCTGTCTGACAGCGGAAGTTGCTCCGCGTCCGCGCGCTGGAACTGGACGTGGCCGAGGCCCGCCTCAGCCGCCGCACTGCGCGCCCGGCGTACCATCGCGTCGCTGAAATCCAGGCCCGTGACCTTCCCCGCCGGCCCGACGCGCCAGGCCGCGATGAGCGAATCCAGTCCGGCCCCGTCCTAGACACCCCCGCCGCGTACGCGGCGGACAGGGTGCAGCCCAGGTCCAACACACATGCGCCGCCCGGCAGGTCGGCGAAGACCGAGACATTCGAGACGCCCGTGAAAGCTTCCAGCGCAGCAGCCGGCGCGCGGTCCAGCCACTCGGCCGAGTAACCGAGCCCCTCGGCGAAGGCCCGCCCGACGGCAAAGGGATGTTCCGCCGCCGGCGCCTCGGCCACGGCCGACTAGGCGTGCTGGACGCCGGCCCGCAAGCGCGCGGCCTGTTCAGATGGATAGTCGCTCATGGGGTCCAGTCCTCCGGCGTCTCCACAAGCTGAGCGCGAATGACGCCAACAGCAGCGCGTACAACGGCCAGTATTCGGCCGCCTGCGCCCAGTCGATCACTCGCCAGCGGATGAAGAACAGATAGGCCAGCCCTACGGTGCCCGTGAACACCAGCCCGGCCAGCGCCGGCGTGAGCTTGAAGCCGAGCAGCCGGCCCGGCTCGACGAATAGCACGAGCAACGGCAGGAGCCAGAGCAGGTACCACGGGAACAGATTTTGGGTGGTGAGTGTGAACCAGCCGATCAGCCACAGACAACGCAGCAGCGCGCCGCGGCCATCGGCCGCCGGCCTGACCACGCAGGCCAGGCTCAGGGCCGCCAGGCCGACGAACGTCACGGCGTTGGCGGTCTCCGCGCGCGGCCAGCCCTGGGCGTCGGCCAGGTTAAAGGCCAGGCGCGCCAGGCCCAGGTTGAAGTTCTCGCCGAAGTAGTTGGGCAGGAAGCCCAGCACGCCCCCGCCGTTTCCGAGGACATAGGGCAGGTACGCCACGCCGATCACGCCCGCGAACGCCGCCAGAGTCAGCCCCGGCGCGCGCAGGCCTCTCCACGACCAACGCGCCGGGAGCGGCAGCAGCGCCGGCAGGAGCAGAGCCGGGAAGAGCTTGACCAGCGTCGCCGCGCCCAGGCAGAGGCCCAGCCAGATCGGGCGCTCGCGGACGCGGGCCAGCAGGGCGGCGGCCAGCAAGGGCAGCATCAGGCCATCCACGTGGCCAGCCTGCGCCACTTCAAACACCAACAGCGGGCTCCACAGATAGATCAGCACCCGTTCCGGCGGAAGCTGGCAGGCCCGCAACAACCCCAGGAGAACGACGGCGCCGATGGTCTCGGCCACGACGAAGGCGGCTTTGAAGCCGATGACTCTGTCCCCCATAAGGCGCCACAGGCCGGCAAAGGCCATTTGCGCCCCCGGTGGATAGACCGTGACGGCCTCTTTGCGGTTGATATGGCGCCAGACCGTCTGATACACCGGCGGCTTCCAGGGCCGCAGGGCGGCCAGTTCACGGGCGCCGGGCGGATAACGGTATGGGCTGAGGCCGTGCCCCTGCACGCGCCCATCCCAGACGTACCGGTACATGTCATCGGACAGAGTCGGCAGCGTCGGCAGCAGGATCAGGCGATACAGGAGCGCAAAGCTGGTGATGACGACCAAGCGCAGGCCGGTAACTTGGTGGTCGGGTTCCAAGACGAGCGCGCAGGCGGCCAGGTAGAGCGCGAACACCCCGGAGTAGATGATGACAAACTCAGCCGTGTGGACGCGCAGATCCCCAAGCCCCAGCGCCGCCAGATAGGGCAACAGCGAGGCCAACCCCAGGCCAACCAGCAGGAAAGTGCGGCCCGGACGCCAGGCGTTGACCTGGCCGAATCGCCTAGACCCTAACGCGATCACGTCAGCCACAAGACGGCCTGCCCAAGGCGGTTGCCTTTGTCTGCCGCGGCCTGCAGGCGCGGGCGCAGCCAGGCGTCCACGCCCAGCCACCGGCCGGCCGGTATGGCGGCCAGCACCAGTGACAACGTCACCATCAGGTGATAGATCCACTCCCACTCGCCCGGCGTGCCGCTCAGGCCGATCATCAACTGCGCCGACTGCGCCAGCGCGACCAGGCCCCCTAGACGCCCGAGCAGGCCTACAACCAGGCTCACGAAGATGAACGCTTCCATGGCCCAGACCACGTAGCCGAACCAGCTGATGTTGGGCTTGACGAAGCCGTCCAGGAAGGCCCCGTTGGCGCGCGCGAGCGCGCTGACGTCCAGCGCCAGGTTTGGCCCGCCGACCGTTCGCAGGTCGGCGACGAAGAACTGGCGCGGCTGCTGGGCGTAGACCGACTCGCGCCCGATCCAGTCGCACAACCCGCTGGTCGTCCGCAGCCGGCCGCTCACCTCCGTGGTGAAGGCGAAATCCGCCGGGCAGCCAAAGCTGGGCGGCACTTTCCACCACAACTGCGTGAAAAACAGGTAACCCAGGGCCACCCGGGCGATGAGCAGACCGACACGCTTTATCAGGTCCTCAATCCGACTCGCATTCACGTCGCTATTCCTTCCTGTCGCAAAAGCGCAGCGTGCATGACCGCGATCACTGTCATGCTGTCTCTAATCTCGCTGGCCCGAACCAGCGCCAACACCTCGGCGAACGGCATCACCGCGCGCTCGAAGAACTCAGTGTCGTCGGGCGGCAGCGCCGCCGGCTGCAGGTCATAACCCAGATACAGGTGTCCGATCTCGTCCGTGACCGATTTGGTGGTGTAGTAGGTGCTGACCTTCACCAGCCGCCCGGCGCGGTACCCAGCCTCTTCCATTAATTCGCGCTGGGCGGCTGCCTCGGGCGTCTCGCCGGCGTGGACGCCGCCGGACGGCATCTCCCAGCGATGGCTCTCCTGGTGTGTGTAGCGATACTGCCGGATCATCAACACGTGCCTGGCGTCCACAAACGGCAGGACGGCCACGCACTGGCCGAACTCGCAGACGCCGTACAGCGTGGTGCGGCCGTCCGGCATCTCGGCGATATCCTCGCGCAGGCGCATCCACTTGTTTTTATAGATCTCGCGTGTGCTCAGGGTCTTCCAGGGGTGCGGCGGCATTGAGAAGGATTCATCCTATTGGTGGACGCGCCAGGTGGATCACCGGTCCCACGGCATCGGCGCCCACCAGGCTTGGCGGGTATCCACGACGATCTGACTCGTCTCGGCGGTCACTGTTACGGGCGTATCCGGGCTGTAATCCAGGACTACTGCGCGCACGCCATCGCCGGCGCGATACAAATCGGCGATGAAACCGGATTGGGCCGAGATGAGACTGGCCAAAGCGGGCCGACTGGTACCAGGTGGCAAAGCGGCGAAAGTGTAAGGCACCGGCCGAAATGGCACCTGGACAGTGAGCGCGTCCGCGCCGGAGCGCCAGGCCGGGATCAAGGGTTGGTTGAAGCCATACGCCAGCTGCCACGCCTCGGCGTCCGCTCGATGCGGCCAGTAGGCGTAGCGGAGCACATGCTGATCGCGGTCGGTCACGCCCTCGTTGCCGCCATCCGTGACCGAACGGGCCAGCAGGACCTGCAGCGTGTCCAGTCCGCTCATCGCCTGCAGACCGTGCGTGATCAAGGTCAGGCCGGCCCCGCCGGCTGAGATGTCGCTCCAGGCCATGATCGGGTAGAAGATCTTGCGCCGGTAGGTGATATCGCCGGGCGCGATCGGCCGGCCATCGACGGCGTGTGTGAACGCGAAGAATCCCAGGTCGTCGGTGCGAGACTGGGCGGCGAGCGAGGTAGGCACATGCAGGACAGCGCTGGCCTCCGGTAAAGCCTGCAGCTCCAGCGTCACTTCCACCAGTTCGCTGTCGGCGCGCACGGTGACGGTCTTGGTCACGGGTTGGCCGCCCAGCGCAAAGGTCGCCTGGACGCGCGCCAGCAGCGGCCCGGCGGCCAGCACGGTCACCTGCGCCGGGACGTGGCTGGCCTGCGCGCGTATCTCGCCAAAACGGGCGCCGTACACATCCCCAGCATCCTCCCAATAAGCCACGTCGTCGCCGGGGCCGGCCAGCAGGTTCGGGCCGCCGGCCAGGCCCAGGTACGTGAACGCGCCGCCGCGCGCCGGATCGACCGTGACCGAGACCAACCCGTTTGCGACGGTCACCGCGCCGACCTTGTGCGCGACCGTGGCCGGATGCGCCGGCGCGCTGGCCGGCGCCGTCAGCGCCGCGTAGCCCACAGCGGGCACAGCGCGGGCCAGGACGGCGACGTGGTCTACGCCCAACACCTGGACCGGCGGCGGCAGGGCCCCCATCGGCAAAGCGTGGCCGCGCAGTTCAACGACCTCTGACCGCGCCCAGGACGTTGGGTTGAAGACGACCAGCGGCCCGGGCACATCGGCTGCAATCTGGGCGAGCGTCGCCGCCAGATCCTGTGCGGCCGTCTCGAGTGTCTGTTCGAAGCGTGGGCGCTGGGTGCTTTCCCAGACCCGGTCGAAGCTGACCGCGCCGATGTTGTCGTAGTGGGCGCTGATGGTGGCCGTCAGCCAGGCCGCTGAGGGCGGCGCGCCCGTCAGCAACCCGAATTTGTCCTGCGCCGTCAGGAAATACTCGCTCTCCTTGTCCGCGATTTTGGCGAAGGGGCGCGTGGCGTAGAAGGCCTGCCAGATCGGGTTGAGGTCCACCGTAAACTCAGGCAGCGGCTGAGTTTCCAGATAGCGGAAGGCGGTCTCGGGGTCCGCCATCACCAGGACAGTGTGCGGCGTGGTTGCGCCGGCCGCGAGGTTCCAGGCCTCCACCAGGCCGGGCAGTTCCGGCATGGGATCGATGAAGTCCGAGCCGAGCGGCAGGAGGAGATAGCGGGAGGTGGTGCGCTGGAAGTGCTCGTCCACCACGCCGCGCAGCGCGGCCAGTTGCTCGGCCCGAGTTCCCAGGCGATGGATCGCGTCCCAGGCGGTTGGGTATGAGAGATAGGCCGCCAGGACGCGCGCGCCGTCGGCCGGCGATTTCCAGTAGAAAGCCGCCGGCAGCGGGGTGCAATCCGGGTCGTCGGCCTCACAGCGGAACTGCGAGCGGCCGATGAACACGTACGGGAGGTCGGCGCGCGTCAGGAAGGCCGGCAGGGCGGCCGAGTTGCCGAACGCGTCGGACTGCCAGGCCGTGCGCGGCACATAGGCCTCGCCGAAAGTCGCCGCGATCCAGTCGCGGCCCAACTGCCAGTTGCGGGCCTGGATCGCCGGGGCGGCTAGGCTGGTCTCGGGTTGAGTGATCCCGGCCCACGCAAACGTGATCTGCCGGCTCTGCACCAGGGCGCGCAAGTCAGCCTGCAGGTCGGGGTACGCCTCCCAGAAGTGCTGGACGAAAAGCACCTGTTCCAGCGTGTAACGAAAGCGCGGGTCCTGTTTCGCCATCTCGATAGCAGCGCGGATGTTTCCGTCTGAGTGCTGCACATAGGCCGGATAATCTTCGTGCCAGTCCGTATCCCAGTGCGAGAACGGGACGACGAAGACGACGCGCGCGGCCTCGGCCATCAGCGCCTGTGTCTCAGCATCCAGGTTGACGCCCTCGTCCCTGTTCGCTTCAAGCGAAGGGGCAGGGGTGGCGGGCGGAGTCTGCGCGCAGGCCGCGCCCAGGAGGAGGAGCAAACCCAACGCGACGGGGAGACGGCTGGGCGCGGCGTCTCCCCATTGATCAGGCCTCACCATACGACCAGGCAGGTCTCGGTGCGGCGGACGCCCACGGCGCCCGCAATGCCCTCGGTGATTCAGCGGCCGAGCTGAGGCAGGTCCGGGCTCTCCACGAACGCGATCAGGTCATAGCGCCCGGTGACGGCGTGGACCTGTTTGATGACCGAACCCTCCAGCTCGATGCCGGGCAGTTCCTTGATCAGGTCCTGCACCCGCGTCGGCTCGGCTTCGATCAGGACGTACGCTTGGATCATGCTGGGTCTCCTTTGCCTCTGGCGCTCCACCCGGGAGCGCGGAACTCACCCTCAGGTGAACGTCATCAACGGCACGGCGCCGGTGGCGGCGATGGCGTCCAACTGTGCCTGGATGCGCCGGACGGACTCGGCCAACGGGAACATCCGCTTGCTCACCTGCATGTCGGCGTCGGTGGACAACGGATGCCAAAAGACCCCGTCCAGGTTGACGGTGACCTCCGGCGATAGGTTGCCCATCCCGAGTTCCAGCCCCTCGCGCGAGTAGCCACGCCTGGCCAGGGGCCGGATGAAGTGGTCCTCGTCCGGGATGCCGAGCGACCGGTGCAAGGCGCAGATCTCATCCAGGTGGCCGGTGTTGACCGGCGTCTCGGTGGTCGAGAGCCGGACCCGAAAGCTCTCCGCCTGCAGCAGCCGGATTCCGCCTACGGCCTTGTCCCACGACCCCTGACCCCGGTAGGCGTCGTGCTGCGCCGCGGTCGCGCCGTCCAGGCTGACCTGCACGATCAATGCTTCGCCCACCTCCCGGGCCACAGCCTTCAACCGCTCAAGGCGAGTCACGGTTGTGCCCGGGATCTTCTGGCCCAACAGCATGGCGTTGGTGAGCACCGAGGTCTTCACGCGCTTGGCCGAGTAGCACAACATCTCGTAGATGTCGTTGAGCAGGAGCGGCTCGCCGCCGGTGAAGAAGACCTGGTCAAAGCCCAGCGCCACGGCCTCGTCCACCAGGCGTGTGGCGTTGGCCAGGCCGATGGCGCGCCGCGGCGCATTGGGGCCGGACTTGGCCACGCAATACGAACAGCGCAGGTTGCAGTCGTAGTTGGTGTAGATCCACAGCTTCCACTTGAACGCCGCGGGATCACAGCCGGCCTGGGGCTCGGGCACTGGAATGGTCATGGGGCTCAATAGCTCAGCGAAGCCGCGCCTTGCGCCAGGAACTCCACTACGGGCGCGCCGCCCGCGAAGGACGCTCCCGCGATCAGGTTGTCCTTGTCCAGGCCGCGGGCGTTGAAGCACGGCGGGCAGACCCACAGTTTGCCGCCATTGCCCGTGAACGCTTCGAGCAGCTCCTTCAAAGGCTTGAAGCCCGGCGAGGCGATGTCGTCGGCGAGGCCTGGGACGGCCAGGCGCACCGCCTCGATGTTTAGGAAGACGACGACCTCCTGGCCGGCGGCGACGCCGGCGTTGGCGACGACGAAGGCGACGACGGTCTTATCTGGATTATCCTTGGCCGTCGTCAGGTTGATCAGTAGCTTCGACACAGTTGAGCCTCCAGGGATGAGCGCGTGATATTACACGCGCTTGCGAATCCAGAACCGTTTCGGCCGGGCGTGCGTGTCCTGGGCCAGCAGGTCGTTGCCCGTAGTCCGGCACCAGGCCGCGATATCGACCTCGGCCGCCGCGTCATAGGCGGCCACGAGCAAGGTCCGGCCCGGAGCCAGCGATTTCATCTTCTCAAAGATGAGCATGACGAGCTCGCCGCAGCCCTGCTCGCCAGCGTCGAGGCTGTCGTCCGCCTCCACCGTCACCGTTCGTCTTTCGCCGACAAGCGGCCAAAGATCGGGTCCGCGACGTCCAGCGCCAGGCCGGCGCCCGGCGCCCGGCCGGCCAACTGCGTGCGCGCCAACTCGTCGATGGAGTGGCGTTCCCAATACAGCGTGTGCTCGATCATCTCGCGGATCGTCCACTCCTCGCCGGGCGGGCGCGCGTCCAGCGAGTCGTCCGGCAGGCCGATCAGGGCCGCCACCAGCTCGGTCCGCGCCCGCAGGGTTTCGGCCAGCAACCGGTCCACCTGGCTGAACTGCATCTGTTTCAGGCCGTAGCGCGCGCTGAAGACCTGGCCGACGTGCATGCGCTCATGGTCGATGTTGTGCGTCAGCAGGTCGCGGATCGGGCCGCCCATGGCGCACGGATGGTCAGAGTGGACGTCCAACTCCGCCTCGCTCAGGACGGCCAGCAACTTGAGCGTCTCGGCCAGCGAGGCCTGCAAGGTATCGATCAGTTGGTTGACCTGGAGGCCCATGGCGCCGCCTCAGAACAGCGGCAGGCCGCAGGCGGCTTTGCCGATGAAGTCATACAGCACGTCGGTGGTGGGCGCCATGACCGTGGCCGCGCGCGCGTCGCGGAAATGCCGCTCCACGCCGACCTCTTTGCGAAAGGCGGCGCCGCCGCACACGCGCATCGCCAATTCCGTGACCTCGGTGGAGGCCTCACCGGCCGCCGCTTTCACTTCCAACACGCGCAGCATCGCGTCGGCGCGCCCGGTCTCAAGGGCGTCGAGCGCGTCCAGCAGCAGACCGCGGACCAGATCGGTCTTGATGCGCATGCGGGCCACATACGCGCGGACGGTCGGCAGGTCAGCCAGCGAACTGCCCAGGTGTTGCAGCCGGGCCCCGCCGACGTGCGCGGCGGCCTTGGCCGTGGCGGCCTCCATCAGGCCCAGGCAGCAGCCCGCGCTCATGAACTGGAAGTAAGGCAGGACGATGCTCATCATGATATTGAAGCCGTCGCCATCCTGGCCCAGCATGGCGCCGCGCCCGACGACGACACCTTCGGCCCGGACCGGGCTGGAGTGGTTGCCGCGCAATCCCAACCCATCGAACGGGGCGGTCACGGTCAGGCCGGCCGACCGGCTGGGCACCAGCCAGATGGTGCTGGCGCCACCTGCCCCGCGCGCTGTCGCGGGGTCGGCGGCCAGCGGCCGGCTGGACCAGACATAGCTGTCCACCTGCCCCGCGGACGTGATCCAGCTCTTCTGAGCGTCCAGCCGGACCTGCCCGTCACCGGGCACGGCCGCCGCCGTGCTGACCGGCGCCCAGAAGTGGCTGCGCGACCCGGCCTCCGAAAATGCCAATGAGCTGATATGCCGGCCGGCCGCGATGTCCTCGCGCAGGGCGCGCGGCCCGTGCGCCTCGATGACGGCCGCCGCCGCATAGTGCATGCACAGCACCATTGATGTGGACGCGCACTCACGCGCGAGGCGCTCCATGACCAGGGACGCCGCCCGGTGGCCCTGCCCCAGCCCGCCGACCTCGGTTGCGCTGACCAGGCCCAGCAGGCCGGCGCGGCCCAATGCCTCCAGCGCCGCCCGCGGGAACGTGCCCGTCCGGTCGATCTCGCCGGCGGCGGGCGCGATAAGGTCTTTGACAATCGGCTCGAGTGTGTCCAGATAGGCCGCGGTCTGGGCGGTCATGTAACCTCCTGATGAACAGCCGGGTCACAGGCTCCAGTGCACGCCGCACCCCTGGCAGGGTTTGGGCGGCTGGTCGCTCAGCAGCTCGACGCGCCACTGTTGATAACGCTCGTCGTTCCAAATCTCGGCAAACGGGCGTTCGAGCAAATTGCCTAATTTCAGACGCTCGTAGTCGGAGGTAGCGAACGGGCTGATGCAGCACGGCAGACAGTTGCCGTTGGCGGTGACGTAGGCCGTCGTCCACGGGCGCCGGCAGGCCGCCCACGGCCTCGGCTCCGGGTCCGACCGTGGGGCGGTCGGCTTATGCGCGCGGCGATGCCGCTCGCCGGCCTCCAGGCTGTGGCGCGGGTCAGTGGCCCCGGAGGCCCGCAGCGTCACGCCAACCTCGCGCGCCACAGTCTCAGCTTCAGCGATGAGGCGGTCGGCCAACGCGTCGAAGTCGTCGAAAAGCGTTCGGCCCGGCTCGGTCAATTCCGAGGGGGCCGCCCGGTCCAGGTAGTACACCAGGCGCTGGACGTACACCTCGCGCACATCCATCCGTGCGGCCAGACGCACCAGCGCCGGCAACTCGGCGATGTTCTCGCGCATGCCCGTCATCCAGATCGAGACACGCGGGTGCGCGGCGCCCAGTTCACGCTGAAGGCGGGTGAAGTTGGTGAGGTTCTGGACGATCTTGTGCAGCAAGGGCGCGCCCCGGATGCGGGCATAGGTGGCGGGGTCGGCGCCGTCGATAGAGACGCGCAGCTCGTCCAGCCCGCTGTCGATGAGGCGCCGGGCCCAATCAGCCGAGAGCAGCGTGGCGTTGGAGTTGAACAGCACCGTCACGCCGCGCGCTTTGAGGTGGGCGATCATGCGCGGCAGGTCGTGATTGATGAGCGGCTCACCGATGCCGTGCAGGACCGCGCGTTGCATGTCCGGGAACTGCTCGACGACGCGCACGAACTCATCCCACGCCAACGTCTTGGGCGTCTCGTAGGACACAAAAGTGCGCGGACAGGTCTCGCACAGCAGGTTGCAGTGGTTGGTGACCTCAATAAACACGACGCGCGGCGGATATTGCGCCGTGGCCGAACGCGTCTCCAACGGGAGGAAGGCGTAGGCGGCCGGCAGGGCCGTCTGGCCCTCCAACAACGCGTCTGAGGGAAGTGGAAGTGAGGCCATATCAATTAGCACAAAAACGTGGGAGAACCGGCCAAGACCGGCCGTCGCTCATGGAACCAGACTCATCTTAAGGAGGAAATATTACAGATCCATTAAGCAGGCCGGGGCCACGGCGATTGAACCAGGGCCAATCATTTTGCAATACTTGCGCAAGGACTCTGTGGCAAAGTCTCTGCAGGCGGACATCTGGCGAGCCGGGCTGGCAACCCCTCCCAAGCGCCGGCTGACCAGAGCCAATGAGCCCATTGATGTGATCCAGGCGTGGGGGCCTCCACCAACCGGAAGGGGTGACAACTATGACGCCTCCCCATCGTCTGCGAACAGGCCGACTGGTCACGAGTATCGGCCAAGCCGCTATCGCACTCACGCTTCTGGCGGCGGTGAGTGCCCGCCCGACTGTGGCGCAGGGACTCCCATGCGGCTGGCAGATCGTCGCCAGCCCGAACCGGGCAGCCACGGGTGACCACCGCCTCCAGAATCAGCTAGAGCGTGTTGCGGACTTATAGTAAATGGGCCATCCCGTTCACAAAGCGCCC
>CALFZO010000068.1 GCA_937952305.1 uncultured Anaerolineales bacterium
AAAGCCCTGGCCGGCAGGAGGATCCGCAGCTTGGCGGCGCCAAGTCAAAAGCCCTTGCCGGCAGGAGGATCCGCAGCTTGGCGGCGCCAAGTCAAAAGCCCTGGCCGGCAGGAGGATCCGCAGCTTGGCGGCGCCAAGTCAAAAGCCCTGGCCGAGCCTGATCGCCGCAGCGCCGCCAGGGATGGCCGGCGGTCCAAAAAGAGCGCGGCCGGAAAATGGCCGCGCTCTTTTTGGGAGCAGGCAGAGTTGGACCGCTACCGCGCCGTGACGACCAGGTCGTCGAAGCGGACCTCGTTGTTGGTGCCCTCGAAGGCGCGCAGGAACATGCCGATGTCGCCGGACGTAAACGTCGAGTCTTGCACGCTGGCGATCTCGTCACCGTCGATGATCAGCCGCAGTTCGCCGTCGCCGCATTCCAGCACCACATCGTAAGTGTCGGCGTATGTCTGGAACGTGTCGGACGTCAGCCACTGCTGATTGGAGGCGTCGGTCAGGAAGAAATCATCGTTGTCTTCGGTGCGGACGATGGCGTAGTAGCCGTCCACGCTGATGCCGGCGTAGTAGAAGTTCTCGTCGTCCTGGTAGTTGCAGATCAGGCCGAAGCCCACATCCTGGTCGCCGGTGTTGCGCACCGTCACCTGGACGCGCGCATTCTCGACGTCGAGGCCGGGGTTGTCCCACGAGAACCAGTTGGTCTTGCTGGAGCGGAAGACGTACTCGCCGTCCTCGAACAGGCGCGAGACCTCGCCGTCGTCGAAGGTGTTCCAGTCGCCCACCGGCGCCCCGAAGCTGTCCTCGAACAGCGCGCTCACCTCGGAGGTGGGCGTGGCCGCCGGCGTGGCCGTGGCCGCGGACAGGGGCAGGTTGATGACCCCCAGCAGCGACAGTCCAAACACCAGGCCGCAGCACAGGACCAGCAGGACGGCGGCGGCGCCGCCGATCAGCAGCCAATTGGTCCCGCCCGACTTGGCCGGCGGGGTCGGGTTGATGGAGCTGGAGGGCAGGCTGAACGATCCAGCCGCGGTGCCGGCGGGGATCCCGGAGCCGGCCGTCGGCGGCGGGCTGCTGGCCACGCCGGTCGGCGCGACGGGCAAACCCCAGCCGGTGTCGCCGGCCTCCTGCATCTTCTCGGTCGGCGGCTCCTCGTGGATGGCGGTGCCTTCCGCGGGCGGCGTGGCCAGCGCCTCGGAGGCCGCCCGCGACAGCGCGCGCGCGAACTCGCTGGCCGAGCCGTAGCGCTCGATCGGGTTCTTGGCCAACGCCCTGAGCACCACCCGGTCCACCGCCTCTGGCACTTCCCGGCTCAGCTCGCGCAGGGAGCGCGGCGCCTCGCTGACGTGCTTGAAGATCACGCCCATCGGCGTGGTCGCCCGGAACAACTGGTGCCCGGTCAGCGACTGGTACGTCACCACGCCGAGCGAGTACAGGTCGGAGCGATGGTCGAGCGCGTCGCCGCGCGCCTGCTCCGGGCTCATGTAATCGGGCGTGCCGATGATGCCGGTGCCGGTCAGGCTGGTGCTGGACTCCATCGCCTTGGCGATGCCGAAGTCCGCCAGGTAGGGGTTGTCATGCTGGTCGAACAGGATGTTGTTGGGCTTGATGTCGCGGTGCAGGATGCCCTGCTTGTTGGCGAAATCCAGGGCCTGGGCGACCGCCGTGATCACGCGCACGACTTCGGCCAGCGGCAGCGGGCCGCCCTTCAGGCGGTCGGCCAGCGTGCCGTTGGTCATCAGCGGCATGACGATGAAGGGCATGCCGTTGGCCTCGCCGAAGTCGTACAGCGGCAGGATGCTCGGATGGGTGAGCTTGGCCAGCGTGCGCGCCTCGTTGGAAAAGCGCGCGCTGAAGTGCGGGTCGGCCAGCAGTTCGGCCGGCAGAACCTTGACGGCCACCGAGCGGTCGATGGAGGCTTGGAAGCCGCGATAGACGGCGGCCATGCCGCCGCGCCCGAGCAACTCCTTGAGTTCGTAGGACCCGAATTGTTTGCCGATCAGTGGATCAGTGCTCATGCTCATCGTCCTGATGAATGGTCAAACGCTGGTTATTGTAGCAGACGCGGCCGAGGCCCCGCCGGGCCGGGCGTTGCATTTCCGTTTGACGGGCGTACAATGCCGGCAACCCCGTGCGACGCAGCAAGGAGCCGGCTATGGATCCGTTCGACGCCTATCTTGACGCCCACCGTGACCAATTCCTGGATGAACTCAAGCGTTACTGCGCGCAGCCCAGCGTGGCGGCGCAGGACTACGGCATGACGGCGATGGCGGCCCTGGTCCGTGAGCGCCTGGAGGTGCGCGGCTTCGCCACCCGCCTGATCCCGACCGCCGGCCACCCGGTGGTGTACGGTGAGTTGGGCGACGGCCCGCGCACGCTCCTGATCTATGACCATTACGACGTGCAGCCGGCCGAGCCGCTGGACCTGTGGGAGACGCCGCCGTTTGAGCCGACCGTGCGCGACGGCAAGCTGTACGCGCGCGGCGTGGCCGACAACAAAGGCGACCAGCTCTGCCGGATGCAGGCGATCGAGGCCTGGCTGGCGACGCGCGGGCCGCTGCCGCTCAAGATCAAATGGGTGATCGAAGGTGAGGAGGAGATCGGCAGCCCCAACCTGGACGCGTTCGCGCACGCGCACGCCGACCTGCTGAAGGCCGACGGCTGCCTGTGGGAGTTCGGGGGCAAGAACGAGCAGGACCGCTTCAGCCTGACGCTCGGCCTGAAGGGCATCGCCTATTTCGAGCTGCGGCTGCGCCTGATGGATACCGACGCGCACTCCGGCTACGGGCCATTCCTGCCGCACGCGCCCTGGCGCCTGCTGTGGGCGCTGGCGTCGCTGCGCGCCCCGGACGGCCGCATCACGCTGGACGGCTATTGGGAGCACGTCGTCCCGCCCAGCGCCGCCGACGTGGCCTGGGTCGACACATTGCCGTTTGACGAAGCGCGCCTCAAGGCGCAGTATGGCGTGCGCGCTTTCTTTAATGACCTGGATGCGCGCGGCGCCAACCGCGCGCTGCACTTCGAACCGACTTTGACGATCTGCGGCCTGGAGGCCGGCTACGGCGGCACCGGGGCCAAGACCGTGCTGCCCAAGGAGGCGCGCGCCAAGCTGGACTTCCGCCTGGTGCCGGACCTGACGCCGGACTTGATCTACGAGTTGCTGCGCGCGCACCTGGACCGGCGCGGCTTCACCGACATCGAGATCCTGCGCTTCAGCGCCGAGCACTACGCGCGCACCCTCCCGGAGGCGGCCGTGGTTCAGGCCGCCCGGCGCGCCGCCGTCCAGGTCTACGGCCAGGAGCCGGTGTTGTATCCGGTCAGCGGCGGTTCCGGGCCGATGTACCCGCTCTCGGACAAGCTCGGCATCCCGGCGGTGTGCGCGGGCATCGGCTACTTCGGCACGCGCGCCCACGCCCCCAACGAGAATATCCGCCTGGATGATTACTGGCAGGGCCAGCGCTTCATCGGCGCGCTCCTGCGCGAATTCGCGGCGGGCTGAGGCCGCCCGGCTCAGACGGCGGCCGGCAGCGGCGCCCGGTCGCCTTCGCGCAGCACGGCCAGCATCTGGGCGTGGATCAGGCCGTTAGAGATGACCGACGACGGCCGGCCGAGGAAGTCCTCGTCGCCCTCGCCTGTGGTGGCGCGGCCGCCGGCCTCGCGCACCATCAGCGCGGCGGCGCCAATGTCCCACGGCTTCATCTTGAACTCCCAGTAACCGTCCAGCCGGCCGCAGGCGACGTAGGCCACGTCCAGGGCCGCCGAGCCCGCCCGGCGCACGGCCTGCGCGCGCTTGTAGAAGCGCGCGAACTCGGCCAGGTTGTCGATCGGGCTGGTGCGCACGTCATAGGGGAAGCCGGTGGCCAGCAGGCTGCGGCCCAACTCCGTCTCCGTGGACACGCGCAGCCGTTCGCCGTTCAGCGTCGCTCCCTGCCCGACTTCGGCCGCGAAGAGCTCATCGCGCAAGGGATCGTAGATCACGCCGGCCACCAGCTGCCGGCGCCGCACCAGCGCCAGCGAGACCGCGAACAGCGGAAAGCCGTGGGCGAAATTGGTGGTGCCGTCCAGCGGGTCTACCAGCCATTCGTACTCGCCGGCGTCGCCGGACAAGCCGCTCTCCTCGGCGCGAATGGCGTGGCTCGGGAAGGCCGCGCGCAGGCGGCCCAGAATCAACGTCTCGGAGCGCTGATCATATTCGGTGACCAGGTCGACGGCGCCTTTGTAATGGACGCGCCCGTCGGCGCGGCGATGGCCTTCGCGCAGCAAGGCGCCGGCCTCGCGGGCGATCTGTTCGGCAACGTGCACGTAATCGGTCATGGCGTACCCTGAACAAGAAGATGGAAGGCGGGCGCCTCCCGCGGGAGGCGCCGGCGGGAAGAACGTCAGTGGCGGGCCAGCGTCCGCACCTCGGCCCAGGCGCGCGTCCAGGCCGGGCGCGCCGAAGCCGGCAGCGGCGCCAGCGTCCACGAGCCGGGCGGCATCGGGCGGAAGGCGGCCGGCCGTTGTGCCAGCGTAGTCCGCAGCCGCGCCTCGGTCCGCTCCGGGGCGCGGGCGTTCGCAGTGATAACCCAATCGAACTCCAGCACAAGCCGGCCCTCGGCGGGCAGGTGAGCGGCCGCCGGCGGCGCGGCCAGGTCCACGAGCGTCAGGGCCACTTCGCCCGCGCCGGAGGCCAGAGCCGCGGCCGGATCCGCCACCAGGCGCGGCCGCGCCTGGGCGAGGTCGCGCGCCGCCCGGGCCAGATGGCCGGTGTGCGCGTCGTCGGGCGGGCGGCCGTTCCGCAACAGGGCCAACCCCAGGGACAGCCGCCCGTAATCCGGCCAGAGCGCGCCCGGCGCAAACAGGTCGTCCAGCGAAGGCCGGGCGGGCGGTGTGCGGTAGACGAGCGCGGCCTGGGTCAGCCGATAGGGCAGCGTGTAGGCGCCGGCCGGATCATGGGCGCGGCCGGGCCAGCCGGAGCCGGTCAGCCGGCGCGCGCGGCCGGCCAGCAGCAGCAGGGCGGCGGCGTAAGCCGGCACGAGCACGGCGTCGAAGCGCCCGGCCTGCGCGCTCAGGACATCGGCGTCCGCGAAGCGCGGCCCGGCGCCCGCGTCGGCGCCCATCCAGGCGGCGGCCAGGCGGTCGGTGGCATTGTCGGCGAGCGGAGGGAGGGCGGCCGCCAGCGTTAGCGCCGCGCCGCAGCGCAGAAAACGCCGTCGGGAGGGACGGACCGGGGGCATCACTCGAGCGAGTCGAGCACCTGGGTCAGGGCGTCCAGCTCGCGCTGGATCTCCTCGTACTGGGTCTGGGCCTCCGCCAGGGCGTTGCGGTAGGTCTCACGCTGGGCCTCGGCCACCGTCACCAGCTGCTGCTGCGTGCGCGCAATCTGCTGCCCTTTTTGCTGCAGCTTGGCCTTCAGACGCTGGCGATAGCCGACGTAGAACTCGCGCTCGGTCAGCGGCGGATGCACCTGGGCGTGCCGGTCTAGCGCCTGCCGCAGCGAGCCGATCAGGTCGTTGGCGTCCACGGGCTTGGGCAAAAACCGCAGCGCGCCCAGGTTCAGGGCGAAGCGCTCGTCTTCGGCCGAGACATAGGTGGCCGAGAGGAAGATGATCGGGATGCCGGCCGTCAGCGGGTTGGTGCGCAGACGGTGCGCCAGCGAGAAGCCGTCTACGCGCGGCATGAGGATATCCGAGACGATGGCGGCGGGCCGCTGCTGCTCGATCAGGTCGAGCGCCTCCTGGCCGTCGCGGGCGGTGACGACGCGATAGCCGCGGGCCTTGAGCTGCAGTTCGATCAGCTCACGCACCGAGGTGATATCTTCAACGACTAGAATAGGCGCGGGGACGGTGTCAGTCTCAGTCATGGTGTGTCCGCGGGGACGCGACTCCACCCATTTTACTCGATTCTGCGGCGCGCCCGCCTGGGACCAAATCGGGAGGCGCGTTCCGGAGAAGGCCGGACTCTCAGGCCAAGGTGAAACGCGCCACGCACTCCACGTGGTGCGTCTGCGGAAACATATCCAGGGGCTGGACGTAGTCCAGCGCATAGCCGCCGGCCGCCAGGCGCCGCGCGTCGCGCGCAAAGGTGGCCGGGTCACAGGCGACATACACCAGGCGCGGGCTGCGCAGCTTCAGCAGCGCCTCCACCACCTCGCTCGCCAGGCCGGCGCGCGGCGGGTCCACTACGACGGCGTCCACCGCCTCGGCCAGGCCCGGCAGCACGTCTTCGGCCGGCGCGGCGTAGATGGCGACGTTGTCGAACTCGTCCAGGTTCACGGCCGCGTCGTCCACGGCCGGCTCGAACGCCTCGACGCCGATCACGCGGCCGGCCAGCGGCGCCAGGAAGGCCGTAAACAGGCCGACGCCGCAGTACACGTCCAGGACGGTCGCGCCGCCGCGCAGTTCCAGCGCCGCCAGGACTTCCTCCACCAGCCGCTCGGCGACGGCGGTATTGACCTGGAAGAACGACCCGGCCGAAACCTGAAAGGCGCGGCCCTTCACCTCGACGACCACGTAGTCCTGGCCGACCAGGGCCAGCGTCGCGCCGTCCGGGCGCAGCAGCGCCGCCGAGACGGGCAGATCCAGCTCAAGTTCGGGCGCGCCCTCGGCGGCCTCGAGCACGATCAGGTGTTCGGCCTCCGCGCCGGCGCGCAGCGTCAGGCGCTCGATCTCGGGTGAGGGCTCGACCGTGATCTGGTGGAAGAGCGTCATCAATTCCGGCGCGGCCAGGGCGCAGTCCTGGATCGGGACAACGGCGCTGGACCCGGCGGCGCGGAAGCCCAGCCGGCCGTCTGGGGCGAAGGCGAACTGGACCTGGTTGCGATACCCGAAGGAGGCCGGGGCGGCGTGGATGGGCCGGACCGGCGGCGCGGCGAAGCCGCCCAACCGCGTCAGCTGCTCGACGACCAGACCCTGCTTGAAGCGCAACTGGCCGGGATAGGTCAGGTGCTGCAGCTGGCACCCGCCGCACGCCAGCGCCGCGGCCGGGGCCCCCGGGACAAAGTGATGGGGACAGCGCGGCGTCACGCGCTCGGCCGCCGGCGTGAGCACTTCCAGCAAACGGGCGCGGGCGAAGCTCTTCTTCTCCTCGACGAGCGCAGCGCGCACGGTCTCGCCGGGCAATGCGAACGGCACAAAGACGACGCGGCCGGCCTGGCGGGCCAGGCCCTCGCCAGAGTGGGTCAGGGCGTCGATGGTCAGAGTCAAAATGTCGGTCACGGTTGGTTCCCCGGCGGCCGGCCCGGTCCGGGCTGGCCGTGGAGCCCGCGTTGGACCTCCGGCCAGTTGTTGGCATGGAGGGTGCCGTCGCGGTCATAGTCGGCGCTGAAGTATAGCTCGGCCAGGCGGCCGGTCCGGCGCAAGCTCGCCAGGACGCGTTCGGCCTCGGCGTCGCAAGGCGTGATCACGGTCAGCTCGAAGCGGACGGCTTCGCCGCCGGGCAGACGTGCGGGATAGGGCCGCCGCACCGGCTCCACCCGGATCGGCTGCCGGCCCTGATACAGCTGGGTGCGTTTGAGCGACTTCAGGTCGAACGGCAGGTTGAAGGCGGTGGCCGCCAGCCACCAGTGCTGGAACTCATGCCCGTTCTGCTGCGACAGCGTGATCAGGCGCCCGATCAGCCGGCGCATCTGGAGCGTGAACAGCAGCGGGTAGGTGCTTTCCAGGAAGGCCACGATGTCGCGGCCCAGATGCTGATCCAGGTCATCGTACATGCGGCGCGGCGGCGAGTCGGCCATGAAGCGGGCTGCCACCACATGCCAGGCCGGCCAGGTCCACAGGAACGGCGCGTGCGGGTCGACGCCGTACAGCCGGAAGAAAGCGCCGTTGACGGCATGGATGAACCAGAGCTCGTCGGTGAGCATGGCCGGCCGCGGTTCGGCCTCGAGCGCATGCAGGGCCGCGGCCAGATCCGGCTGACGCCGCGGCGACGGCAGCAGGTCGAAGCGCAGGGCCTCCAGCCGGGCCTGCTGCTCGCCGCTGCGGTTGCGCGCCGCGAACAGGTCGTGCAGGATCGCCTCGCGCGGCGGGGGCAGGGGCGTCGCCGCCAGCGCCTGCAGCGCGGCCACATAGCGCCCGAACGTCTCGGGCGTGGTGGAGCCGCGATCCTCCAGGCGCGTGATCGTGGAGACCTCCACGCCGCACAGCCGGGCGAGGTCGGTGGGGCGCAGGCCGCGGCTTTCGCGGATACGCCGGCACAGGGCGCCCAAGTGCGGCAGATCATACAGTTCTGAGGTGGCCCGCCGAATTGGTTCTGACTGCATCCCCCTGATTCTCCCCCGCAAAAAACTTGCTGACAACCCCCTGGCCGCAGCAGCTTCCTGCCAGCACTTAGGCTGCGGAGTGCACAAAAGTGCAAACCACACCAGACCGGAGCCGAGGGGGGCATGCTCCGGCCTTTTGTTGCCCGCCGGCTGGGCACGCCGCCGCTGCCCGTGGGGCAGTTTCTTCCGCAGACCGCCCGCGCCCGCTGACCGCGCTGGTCCCCCGGGTGCGCCCCAACGTTCATTCTACAGGACTCCTCGGCCGCACGTATAATCGCAGGCGATGCCTGTCTCAGTAATCATGACCGTACTGAACGAGGCCGACTCGCTGCGCGGCGTGCTGGAGTCTTTGGGCGCGCAGACGCGCCCGCCGGACGAAGTGGTGGTGTGCGACGGCGGCTCGCGCGACGGCACGCTGGCGCTGCTGCGCGCGTACACGACCCGCCTGCCGCTGACTGTGCTGGAACGGCCCGGCGCCAACATCGCCCAGGGCCGCAACGCCGCCATTCAGGCCGCGCGCGGCGACCTAATCGCCGTCACCGATGCCGGCGTGCGCTGCGAGCCGGATTGGCTGGCCCAGTTGACGGCGCCCTTCGCCGACCCGCAGGTGCCGGCCGTGGCCGGCTTCTTCCAGAGCGACCCGCAGTCGGTCTTTGAGATCGCGTTGGGGGCGACGACCCTGCCCGAGGCGCGCGACGTGAACGCGGCCACGTACTTGCCGTCCAGCCGGAGCGTGGCTTTCCGCAAGACGGCCTGGCAGGCCGCCGGCGGCTATCCGGAGTGGCTGGACTATTGCGAGGACGTGATCTTCGACCTGGCGCTGCGGCGGCAGGCCGGGCCGTTCACGTTCGCGCCGGAAGCGCGCGTCCACTTTCGCCCACGTGTCAGCGTGCGCGCCTTCGCGCGGCAATATTACCTGTACGCGCGCGGCGATGGCAAAGCGAACCTGTTTCCGCGCCAGCATGCCATCCGCTACAGCGCTTACCTCGTAGTCGCGCCGCTGCTGGCCTATGCCGCGCTCACGGTCAGCCCGTGGCTGTGGCTGGCCGGCCTGGCCGCCGGGCTGGCGTACGTGCGGGTGCCGCTGCGCCGCGTCTGGCCGCGCCTGGCCGCGCTGCGTTGGCCGGACCGGCTGCGGGTCCTGGCTTACATCCCGCTGATCCGTGTCACCGGCGACCTGGCAAAGATGATCGGCTATCCGGCCGGCGTGTTCTGGCGTCTGCGCCGGCCGCGCGAAAGGGGTTGACGATGAAGTTGAGCCGCTACTGGGCCAAAGACTACGACGGGCCGCCGTTTGTGGCCTTCGGTCCCGCGCACCTGGGCTTCCTGCTGGCCGTGGCCGCCCTCAACCTGGGCTGGATATGGCTCGGCCCGCTTCTGGACGCCGACGCGCGGCAGTGGGTGCGCGTGGTCATGGCCGTGGGGCTGCTGGTCAATGAGACGATCTGGCATGTGTGGAACCTCACCACCGGCCAGTGGACGGCCAAGACCCTGCTGCCTTTTCACTTGTGCAGCGGCCTGGTCTACGCCTCGGCGTTTATGCTGCTGACCGGCAACTACTTCATCTACCAACTCTGCTACTTCATGGGCGTGGGCGGCGCCGTGCAGGCGTTGTTGACGCCCGACGCCGGGCGCTACGGTTTCCCGCATCTGAAATTCTGGACAGCCATGCTGTCGCATGGACTGATCGTCACCGCGCCGCTCTACATGACGCTGGTGGAGGGCTACCGGCCGACCTGGCGTTCGATCCTGGAAGTGGCCGTCCTGATGCTGGGCTACGCCGCCCTGGTGGCCGGGGTGAACTGGCGCCTGGGCAGCAACTACATGTACCTGGCGCGCCCGCCGGAGACGCCCAGCCTGATCGACCGGCTCGGCCCGTGGCCGTGGTATCTGCCGTGGCTGTCCTTGATCGCCGTGGCCACGATGGTGCTGCTCTACCTGCCGTTCCTGTTCTTTTGAGGGCGCCGCTAGCGATATAACTCCCCGCGGGAGACAACTGCATGCGACCTCTGGAGACGGCGCTGCTCGGCGCCGTATTGATCGCGCTGGCCAGTTGGCTGGCGGCGGGCTGGCGGCCGGCCTGGCTGCGCGGCTGGCCGGCGGCGGCGCTGGCTTTTCTGGCTCTGCACCTGGGCCTGGAACATTATCGCTGGCAGATGGTGCCGGCTTACGCGCTGACCGGCGTGCTGGCGCTGCTGGCCTTGACCGCGCGCGAAGTTCGGCCCGCGCGGCCGCCGGCTCTCTGGCGCCGCCTGCTGGCCGGCCTCGGCGGCCTGGCGCTGGCGCTCGCCGCGCTCGCCCCGCCCGTCGTCTTCCCGGTCCCGCGCCTGCCGCAGCCGGGCGGCCCGTATCCGGTGGGGACCACCAGCTTTCACTGGACCGATGCGGCCCGCGCCGAGGTCTACACCGACGCGCCTGACGACCAGCGCGAGATCATGGTGCAGCTGTGGTATCCGGCCGCGCCTGGGCCGGGCGCGGAGCGCGCGCCGTGGATGGAGCGGCTCGACGTGGCCGGCCCCACTATCGCGCGCTACATCGGCCTGCCCGATTTCGTGCTCGACCACACCGGTCTGATCCGGCTCAACGCCTACCAGGACGCGCCGCTGGCCGCAGCCGAAGCGCGCTATCCGGTGGTGCTGTACTCCCACGGCTGGAACGGCTTTCGCACCGTCAACGTGGATCAACTGGAGGCGCTGGCCAGCCACGGTTACATCGTGGCCTCCATCGACCACACGTATGGCGCGATGATCACGGTCTTCCCGGACGGGCGCGTGGCGCTCAACCGCCCGGACGCCCTGCCGGACGACGCCCTGCCCGAAGCCGAGGCGCAGGCGCTGCGCGAACGCCTGGCCGGCGTCTACGCGGCTGATCTGAGTTTTGTGCTCGATCAGTTGGAGCGGCTGGAGGCCGGCGGACTGACCTCGCCCAGCGTGGCGCTGGCGGGCCGGTTGGACCTGGCGCGCGTGGGCGTCTTCGGGCATTCTACCGGCGGCGGCGCGGCGGTGCTGATGTGCGCGCAGGACGCGCGCTGCCGGGCCGGGGCCGGCCTGGATGCCTGGCTGCTGCCGGTGCCGGACACGACCCTGGCGGCCGGCCTGGATCAGCCCTTCCTATTCCTGTGGAGCGAGGTCTGGTCCACGGCGCGCAACGACGCGCGTTTCGCGACGCTGGCGCCGAATCTGCGCGGCGACTATCTCTCCGCGACCGTGCTCGGCACGCGCCACTACGACTTCACGCTGGTGCCGCTGCTCTCGCCGCTGGCGCCGGCGCTCGGCCTGAAAGGCCCATTGGACGGGACGCGCGGCATGCGCATCGTCGATGACTATCTGGTGGCGTTTTTTGATCAGGCGCTGCAGGGCCAGCCGGCGGCGCTGCTGGCCGGGCCGTCGGACGCGTATCCGGAAGTGGTATACGAGCTGCCCTGACCGCGTCAATCGGCCGAGGGCGCCGCAGCCGGTTGGCGCTGACTCTGGCGGAAGAGCAGGGCCAGGCTCAGCACGGCCGCCAGCGCGCAGAGCGCGGCGTTCAACTGCAAGGCCAGCGTCAGGCTGGTCTGGTCCGCCAGCCACCCGCTGAGCGATGTCCCCAGTGAGCCGATGGCGAAGGTCAGCCCCAGGATCAGGCCGGACGCGAAGCCGGCGCGGCCTGGCAAGGCGCGCTGGGCCATCGTCACCAGGATGCTGTGCGGCCCGCCGTTGAAGAGGCCGGCGATCACGGCCGCCACGAAGCTCCACGGCCCGCGCGCGAGCGGGAACAAAAACAACGGCAGGACGCTCAACGCCAGCGTCAGGCTGACCGTGCGCTCGTAGCGCCAGCGGTCGGCCAGGCTGCTGCCGAGCACGCCGCCGAGCGCGGTGCCGGCCATGAACGCGCCGGCGATGGCGCCGTACTCGCCTGGCGCCAGGCCGAGATCCTGGTAGAACTTCGGAGCAAAGGTCGTCACCGCCGACTGCGCCCACAGGCGCAGCCCCGAGATCACCAGGATCACCAGGAATAAACGCGGACGCACCCCCGCGGCGCCGCCCGCCGCCGCCATCGTACGCGCGGCCCCGTCGGCCGGCGCGCGCAACGCCGCTAACGCGAACAGCCCCACCGGCGCCACCAGCAGCGCCAGCCCGGCCACCCCGGAACGCCCGCCATGCTCGATGAGGAAACCGCCCAGCGCCGGCCCGGCCGACAGGCCGATCTGCCCGAAGAGGAAGAAGATCGACGCGGCCGTGGCCGCCTGGCCGGCCAGGCCGAGCGCGCCCACCTGCGCGGCCCGCGCTGTGCCCGGCGGATGAAAAGCCCCGGAGCCCAACGCCGCCAGCACCAGCAGCGGGATGGCCCAGGCGCCGGGCGCAAGCGCGAACGCCGCGAAGAAGACGGCCATCCACAACACGCCGCCGGCCAGCGTCCAGCGCCCGCCGTCCCGGTCGGAGAGCCAGCCGAAGAGCGGTTGCGAGAGCGAGCCCGTAATCGAGTACAGCGTCGCGATCAGGCCGATCTGCGCGTTGCTCAGGCCCAGGGTGAGGCTGAGCGCGGCCAGCAGCACACCCACCTGGCCGTTGAGCAGGTCCACGCCGAGATGGCCGATGGAGACGGCCAGGAAGGCCGGGTAGCGAAGAAGGCGCATGTCTGTTCCAGTCTGTTCAGCCTCGGCCGGCCGCGCACTCCAGCGCGTAGACGGCGAAAGTCGCCAGCCAGTGCTCACCCATGTAATCGCCGCTGGCTACGTGGGCCAGGCCGGCCTCCGCGTGGCGCTCGGCCAGGGCGCGCAGCTTGTGGCTGCGGTCCGTTTCGTCCGACAGCGCGTTGGCCAGGTTCCACAGGCACCAGGCCCGGCTCAGGTTCAGACCATCCAGGTGGACGAGCTGGCCGTCGGCACGGTCGGTGACGACAGCCGGCGGCAGCGGCTCGCCACCCAAATCCGGCAGGAAGCCATCCAGCCAGGCGGCCAGGTCCGGCTCCGGCAGCAAACGCCGCATCAGGTCGGCCTCCATCAGGCACGGCGAGAAGAAATCGTTGCCGCCCGGCTCCCAGCGCAGCGGGCCGTCGCGGTCCTGACCGAAGTAGCTCAGGGCGCGCTCGCGTACCAAAGCCTGCAGCGGCGCGTGGCCGGCCGCCACGGCGTAATCCCAGGCGAAGGCCAGGCCGAAGGCCGTGTTGGGGTGCGTGCCGACCCGGATGGGATAGCGCTGCCGGGGCAAGAACTCCAGGTACCGGTCCACCACCACCTCGGCCAGCGGCTGCATATTGGCGGCCCAACCGCGGCCGGCGGCGTCGTCCCAAGCGCGCAGCTCCTGCGCCAGTTTGAGCAGCCAGGCCCAGCCATACGGGCGCTCGAAGCCCGGCCGCGCGCGCAGGTAAGCGGCCTCGGCCTGCAGATTGGCCGCGCTCAGGTTGGCGTCCAGCGCGGCGCGCCACTGGCCGGCCTCGGGCGCGTCCGGAAAGCGGCGCAGCGCGCGGACGAGCAGCCAGTGGCCGTGGACAGCCGAATGCCAGTCGAAACAGCCGTAGAAGGCGGGATGCAGATCGCGCGGGCGGCACACCTCGTCCGGGCCGGTGAGCACGTGCTGCGGCTGATTCGGAAACTCGCGCTGCACGCAGGCCAGGGCGAGGGCGGCCAGGCGCCGCGCCGCGGCGGCGTCGAGCGAGAAGCGGGGTGAGGGCGTCATCGGGATCAGGCAGCCGAAAAAAGAGCGCGACGGCCGAAGCCGCCGCGCTCAGTCTAACACTCTCCAGCGCGAGTTCCCAGGGGCGTTTACACGTCCACCCACACCGCGCCGTCTTCCAGCTTGGCCTTGAAGATGGGCAGCGTGCGCTGGCGCGCCAGGCTGCCCAGGAGCGAGCCGATGCCGGGCGGCCACGGGCTCCAGGCTTTGACGTCGCCGGTGTGCAGGTCAAAGGCGCTGCGATGCCACGGGCACGTCAGGCTGCAATCGTCGCCGAGTTGGCCCCATTGCAGCGGCAGGCGCATGTGCGGGCAGGCGCTGTCTACGGCGAAGACCTGGCCCAGGTGATGCAGCAGCAACAGGCGCTGGCCGCCGACCGAGACCACGCGCCGGTCGCCGGGCTGTAGGTCGGTTTGCGCCAGGACGCGGACCCAAGCCATAGCGAGCCTCTCAGCGCACCAGGTCCTGCAGCGCGGTTTGCGCCTCAGGGAAGCGGAAGCGGAAGCCGGCCCGCGTCAGACGCTGCGGCACCTGGCGATGGCTGGTGAGCACCAGCCGGTCCGCGATCTCGCCCAGGGCGAGCCGCAGCGCGAAGGCCGGCGCCGGGATGAGATGCGGCCGGCGCAGGACGCGGCCCAGCAGCCGGCCGAACTGGTCGTTCGTCAGGCTGTTGGGCGCCACCAGGTTGTAGGCGCCCTGGGCCGAGGCGCTCTCCAGCAGGAAGCGGATGGCGGCCACTTCGTCCTCGATGTGGATCCACGGGAACCACTGCTGGCCGCTGCCCAGCGGACCGCCCACAAACAGGCTGTACGGGAAACGGATCACGGGCAGCAGGCCGCCCTGCGCGCTGAGCACTACGGCCGAGCGGATGATCACGCGCCGGACGCCCAGCGCCTCCACGGCCTCGGTGGACTTCTCCCAGTCCAGGCAGACCTTGGAGAAGAAGTCGGTGCCGGGGGCGGAGTCCTCGTACAGTTCGGTGTTGCCGCGGTTGCCGTAGTAGCCCACGGCTGAGGCCTGGATCAGGACAGCCGGCTTCTGGTGCGCGGCCCGCACCGCCTCGACGACGGCGTTCCCGGCGTCGGCGCGGCTCTGCTGGATGGCGTGCTTGCGGGCCGCGGTCCAGCGCCCGCGCAGGATGATGCCGAAGACGTCGTCGGCGCCGGCGATGTTCTCGCCGGCCAGGTTGATGATGGCGTCGGCGCCGTCGGCCAGGGGGCCCCAGCCCTGGGCCGTGCGCCCGTCCCATTTCTCGGCGCGCGCCCGCGACGGCAGATAGGTCACGCGGGCGGGGTCACGGCTGAGGACGATGATCTCGTGGCCGTCGGCGGCCAGGCCGGCGATGAGTTCCCGGCCGATCAGGCCGCTGCCGCCGGTGATGATGACGCGCATAAAGGGTAACTCCTGAAGGCCCTGTCTCGGGCCGGGGCCTGCTGGACGCGCCTCAGGGGGCGCGGTTCGCGACGATGACGGGGCCCAAATCCAAGCGATCTCCCACTATTGTATCGCCAAGCGCCACCGGCAGGCGGGCGCCGTCCGTTAGCGAGTACAGGCCGGCCATTAACCGGTATTCGCCGGGTTCCAGGTCAGGCGGGATCAACAGGCCGTGGTTGTCCACGACTGTCTGGCCGGGCGTCCAGGTGCTGGTAAGCGCCAGCCCGCCGCCGGGTTCGCCGTCCTGCTGGGCCAAAGGCGGCGCCTCCACGGCCGCGTACAGGTGCAGGAAGACCTTGTAGCGCTCGGCTAGGGCCGCGTCCGCGCGCCAGAAGAACGTCATTTGGAGAATGTCGCCGGGCCCAAGCGCGTCGGCGCGCAAGGTGTAGCCGGCCAGCGTGATATGGTCGCCGAAGCGCGCGCCGGCCAGAACGGCCGGTTCAGATGCTGGACGCGCGGCCGCATACGTCGCCAGGCGGACCTGGCCGAACCACTGGTCGCCGGCTTTGAAGGTGTTGGCGTTCAGCCAGGTCTCGATGACGCGCTCCGGGTCGGCCTGCTGGTCGCCCCAGTAGAGCACAAAGACGCGTTCGTGCCGGGCCGCGATCTCGGCCAGCTGGGCGGTCGTGCGCGCCGGATCGAGCGGGCGCGTGTCCGGCAGCGGGAAGAGCGGCGGGTGGCCGGGCAGGTCCGAACGCAGGTAGTAATCGAAGGCCTCGGCCTGGTTGGGGGCGTTGGTGATCACGGCGTCGCCGGGACGCTGCAGACCGGCCAAGTGGCGCGCGAGGCCGCGATAGTCGTCGCGGAAATAAGCCGGATTGAAGTAAAGGTTGTTGAGCGACAGGGCCGTGACGGAGACGACGACGAGCCCAAGGGCGCCGGCCATCCCGGCGGCCAGCCACCGGGGCGGCGTGAGGCGTGAGCCGCCCTCGGTCAGCGCACCGACGGCGCCGCCCAGCAGCAGGCACAGCGCCGGGACGGCCACGAGCAGGAACTTCGAGAAGGCCTCGGTGAGCAATCCGAAAGCCAGCGTCAGACCGGCCGGCACGAGCAGCCAGACGAGCAGCGACAGATAAGCGGCTGAGGGCTGGGGGGCAGGGCGAGACATTGGCCCGGAAGACCCGGCCGAGCGCCAGAGCCCGAGCAGCGCCAGCCCGGCGACCGCGGCCAGGCCCCACAGCGCCTCGGCGGTCGGGAGCGTGCGGCCGAAGGCCAGGTAACGGAAGAGATCGAGAAACGATTGCCAGAGCGGATGAAATTCGCGCGCGGCCGGCCAGCCGGTGAGCTGACGGTAGGCGTTGGGGAGCCAGGGAAGATAGAGAAGCAGGACGGCTGCTTGGACGCTCAGCCACCGGATGACGCGGGATTGGAGAGATGACTTTGTCTGGACACGCCCAAGACCCGCCGGCCGCAAGAGCGCAATCAGGTTCTGGGCGATGACGACGAACCCGAAGGCGTAATGCGTATACAGGCCGGCGGCTGTCACCAGACAATAGCCGCTTGCCAATCGCCAGTCACCCAATCCTTTTTTCCACAGTCTCTCAAAAAGAAAAAACGATCCCGCGCTGACCGCCGCCAGCAGCGCGTACATACGCGCCTCTTGGGAGTAGTAGATCAGGAACGGGTTGACCGCCGCCAGCGCCGCCGCCGCCGCGGCCGCGCGCGCGCCGGCCAGGCCGCGCCCCAGCCGGTACACCAGCGCCACCAGGACGACGCCGGCCAGAGCCGAGAAGCCGCGCAGGGCCAACTCGCTCTCGCCGACGAGCGCGCGCCAGACCTTGAGCGCCAGGTAATAGCCGGGCGGGTGGATGTCGGCGGCGGTGTTGCGCAGCAGCGTGGCCGTGTCGCGCCCCACGAGCACGCGCGTGTTGCCTTCGTCGTTCCAGTAGCTCTGGTAGTCGATGCGGTAAAAGCGCAGGCCGGCGGCCAGCAGCAGGATGGCCAGGCCGGACAGCAGAGCCGCGATGGACGCAGGGCGGACGCGCGTCATGCCCGGCCTACTTTCGTCCCTCGGCCCCGGTCTGGCGCCTCAGGCTCAGCCACGCCAGCGCCAGCACGGCCAGGCTGCCGCCCAGCAGCCAGCCGGTCGGGTCCGGCAGGCGCCGCACGATGAAACCGTCCACAGACAACGGGCCTTGGCTGACGAGCTCGACCGTGTGCCGGCCATCTGGCAGGGCCTGAGCCAGGGCGACCCGGCCGGGCGTCGCCGTCACGGTGCGCGTCCGGCCGTCCACGTTGACGGTCAGCGTTGAGTTAGTCGTCCCGGGCGCCACCTCCAGAAACAAGTCGGTGCCGACGAAAGCCAGGCGCAGCCCGGCCCCGGCGGCCTCGGCCCGGCGCGCTTCTCCCAAGGTGTAAGCCGGGTCGGCCACGGTCTGCCACGCGCCGCTCCACTCCACGGCCCAGTGATCCTCCTGGAACCAGCCCGGATACACGGCGCGCGCGCCGGCGATGTAGTCTTGCACCGCGAAGTAGACGGGCTGCAGCGTGAAGTCGGGGTCGGCCATGCGGAAGTAATACCAGGCCTCGCCCTGGGCGTCGTCCGACGCGCGCTTGAAGAACCAGAAGAAGTTGACGCCCACCCACGGCCACTCGGATTGGGCGCGCGCGTAGGCCTCCACCACGTAGCGGGCCTGCTGCTCGGCCGTCACGCGGCCGAAGATCGACGGCACCTCCGGCGGGGCGGCGTTCCAGTTCATCTCGGCGATCCAGATGGCCTTGGCGGCGTCGCCGTTGGCGACCATCAAATCGCGGATGAAGCGGTTGCGGGCGTAGTTGAACTGCAGCGGCCGCTGGCGCCGGTCGGTGGGGCCGCTGCCTAGGCCGTAGCCCTGCACCGACATGACGTCGAAGCAGCGGCCGGCGCCGGCGCTGTACAGGCGCTGCAAGTAGACGAAGTCGTTCAACTCGGCGGCGGCGCCTGTGGCCGGGTTGATCAGGCCGAGCGGGTTGGTGGGCGCCAGCGGCGCGGCCACGACCACGATCTCCGGGTCCACGGCTTTGAGGCGGTCATAGGCCGCGCACAGCAGCGTGGCGTACCCGGCCGGGTCGGCCGGCTGGTCGCCCCATTCCGGGTAGATGTTGGGCTCGTTCCACACCTGGTAGTAACGCAGCCGGCCCTGGTAGCGGCGCGCCACCGCCTCGGCAAAATCGGCGAAGTCGGCCGGGTTATCCGGCGGGGCGAAAGCGCCGCGTGTGTCGCCGTCCGCGCGCGTCCAGGCCGGCGGCGACGAGAGGCGCACCATCAGGGTCAGGCCGGACTGCTCGGCCAGCCCCACGATCTGATCGTACTTGTCCCAGGCCGAGATGCAGCCGCCGGTGGCGGCCACGTTGCGGCAGTCCTCAAAATTGCCCTTGCCGCTGATCTCGATATCGGCCCACGGGAACTCCTGGCGCAGCCACGCGAAGCCGGCCGCGGCGATGAGCTGCACCTGGCGCTCGCGCTTGGCCGGTTCCACCTCCTGCTGCAGGAAGGTGTTGATGCCAAACGGGTTGACGCCGTTGTGGCGGATGGGCACCTCCGGCCGCAGATCGAGCGGCGGCCGCAGCGCCCCCACCATCAGGTGCCACAGCCCGCGCACCTGAGCCGCCGGCTGCTCCTCGCCGGTGAGCGAATAGGCCCAGGCGCTCAGCGCGCCTCGTTGCAGCCAGGCCGCCGCCAGCAAAGCGGCCAATCCCACGAGCAATCCAAGTCGTAGTCGCATGCCGGGATTATAAACCTGGCCGGCCGCGCTTCTGTCAACCCCGCCGCCTCTCATCTGCTTCTCAACTGGCCTCCACACATCGCATCAGCGCCTCCACATTTTCTGCACATTCGGACCCTACGCTGTCGGCACTGGAATACCGAGAGGAGTTGTGTGATGTCCAAACCCAAGTCTGGTTTCAATCGTTGGTGGCTGGCGGCCGGGGCCGTGGTCATCCTGGTCGGAGCGGGGGCCGCCTTCCTGGTGCTGCCCAACCTGTCGGCCCGGCGGGCCGCCGCCCAGGCTGCGCCCACCGGCGAGGTCACCACCATCACAGCGGTCTCGCGCGTGGAGTCGTCCGGCACCGTGCAGGCGCTGCAAGCGGCCAACCTCACCTGGAAGACCACGGGCCAGGTGGCGACCGTGGTGGTGCAGGTGGGCGACCAGGTGAAGGCCGGGCAGGTGTTGATGACGCTGGACCCGCTCAGCGCGCCGGCCAACGTGATCGGCGCCCAGGCGGACCTGATCAACGCGCAGAAGACGCTGGACAACCTGCTCAGCCCCGAGCAGACCGACATCGCCAACGCGCAGAAAGCCGTGGCGGATGCCCAGGCGGCGTTGGACAAGGCCGAGCGCAGCCTCAGCCGGCTCCAAGCGCCCGACGTGGCCTATTATCAGGACCAATACAACCGCGCGCAGCAGAACGTGACGGCGGCTGAGCAGAACGCCGAGATCACCAACTTCGCCACCACGCTGAAGGCGGCCCAGGACGCGCTCGCGACGGCCACCAGCAACCTGGAGTATTACAAGAACCTGGAGGCGCAGTATCCGGGCTACAGCCAGCAGCGCGGCAACATCCTGGAAAAGACGCAAGACGCCTACGACAAGGCCGTCAACGATCTGACTTCCGCGCAGTACAACCTCGAGCAGGCGCAAGCTCGCAACGGCAACACCCTCGCCGACGCGCGCGACAAGCTGGAGACGGCGCGCGCCAACCTGGCCGCGGCCCAGGCCGGGCCGGACGCGCTGGACCTGGCGCAGGCCCAAGCCGACGCGGCTGTGGCCCAGGCCAAACTGGATGCGGCCCAGGAGAAGTTGGACACCCTGCTCAACGGCGCCGATCCGCAGGACATCGCCGTGGCGCGGGCGCGCGTGCAGTCCGCCCAGGCCACGGTGGATCAACTGACACTCAAGGCGCCCTTCGCCGGCGAAGTGCTGGCCGTCCACTACCTGCCCGGCGACCTGGTGGTCCAATCCCAGGCGGCGGTGGTGCTGGCCAACCGTTCGCAGCTGCAGGTGGACGTGCAGGTGGACGAGGGCGAAGTGGCCCGCATCGCGCTTGGCGACGCGGTGACCCTGACCCTGGACGCTCTGGTCGGCGCCGAATTCCCCGGCCAGGTCGACTTCATCGACCCGGTCGGCCAGACGGTGGCCGGCCTGGTGAAGTACACGGTGCGCGTCGCCTTCCAGCCGGGCGCGGAGCAGCTGCCCTACCTGGGCGGGACCGCCAACGCCACCATCATCACCGACATCCAGGCCGATGTGCTGGCCGTGCCCCTGGACGCCGTGCAGAACGACGAGGCCGGCGAGTACGTGACGCGCGTTGACGCGGACGGCACCCGCACGCGCGTCGACGTCCGCAGCGGCAACATCGAGGGCGACCTGGTGACCGTGAGCGGCGGCCTGCAGCCCGGCAACCGGGTGGAGTTGGTGACCACGGCGCCGACGCTGGGCGGGGGCGGTTTCTTCGGCGGCAGCCGCTAGGCGCGGCCGGAAGGGTGCGACCATGATCGACATTCAGAATGTGACCAAGGTCTATCAGATGGGCGAGACGGAGGTGCGCGCGCTGGACGGCATCGACGTGCACATCGCCCAGGGCGAGATGACGGCCATCATGGGGCCGAGCGGCTCCGGCAAGAGCACGCTGCTGGCGATCCTGGGCTGCCTGGACGTGCCCACCAGCGGCGTCTACCGGCTGGGCGGCGAGAGCGTGGAAGCCATGACCGACGACCAGTTGGCCGATATCCGCGGCCGCAAGATCGGCTTCGTCTTCCAGCAGTTCAACCTGCTGCAGCGCACCACGGCCCTGGACAACGTGCTGATGCCGCTGAGCTACCAGGCCACCCGCGGCCGCGAGCGCCGCCAGAAGGCCGAGGAAGCCCTGCGCAAGGTCGGCCTGGCGGACCGCATGCACCACAAGCCCAACGAGCTCTCGGGCGGCCAGCAGCAGCGCGTGGCCATCGCCCGCGCCCTGGTCAACGATCCGGCTATCCTGCTGGCCGACGAGCCGACCGGCGCGCTGGACAGCAAGACCGGCACCGAGATCATCCGGCTCTTTCAGCAGCTGCACCAGGACTACGGGCAGACCGTGATCTACGTCACGCATGACCCGTTCATCGCGCGCCACACCAACCGCATCATCCGCCTGGCCGACGGCAAGGTGGTGAGCGACGAGCCGGTGGCGGAGCCGCTGGCCGCCGGCACGCCGCGGCCGAGCGAGCTGGCGCTGGCCCAGCACTGACCCGGGACGAACGACCGATGACCGAGGACGAAAGCCGGGCGTCGTTGAACCAGCGTCCGCCCCTGGTCTTTCGTCGTGGAGCATTACGATGAACCTCAGCGAGAACTTCCGCATCGCCCTGCGGGCCCTGGCCGCCAACAAGCTGCGCTCGATCCTGACCATGCTCGGCATCATCATCGGCGTGGCCTCGGTGGTGGCGCTGATGGCCCTGGGCAATGGCGCCACGGCCGACATCACCGCCCAGGTGCAGGGCATCGGCTCCAACCTGATCACGGTCATGCCGGGCCGCCTGCAGGCCGGCCCGAACCAGGGCAGCGCGCAGGCCGCGGCTCTTTACTACTCCGACTACGAGGCGCTGGCCAAGACGATGAAGGACGTCGCCGGCGTGGCCCCGGCCTACCAGTCGGCCGCGACGGTGACGTTCGAGGCCAATTCGCTCACCACCACCATCGTCGGCACGATCACCGCGTACGTGCGGCTGCGCAACTACGAAGTGGCGCTGGGCCGCTTCCCCACCGAGGCCGAGCAGCAGTCCGGCGCGCGCGTGGCCGTCATCGGCTCGCAGGTGGCCGAGGACCTGTTTGGCGGCCTGTCACCGCTCAACCGCCAGATCCGTATCAAGGGCGTGCCCTTCACGATCGTGGGTGTGCTGGAGGAGCAGGGCTCGGCCGGCTTCGGCAGCGCCGACGACTATGTGATGGTGCCGCTCGAGACCGGCTACGACAAGCTCTACGGCGCGGCGGCCATGGACGGCAGCCGGCGCAAGGTCTCCAACATCATCCTGTCCGCGAGCAGCGAGGAGGCCGTGGACAGCGTGACCGCCCAGATCGACCGCACCCTGCGCCGGCAGCACGCGCTCGGCTTGAACGCCGACGCCGACTTCACGGTCCTCAGCCAGACCCAGCTGCTCTCCGTGTTGGGCCAGATCACGGGCGTGCTGACGGCTTTCCTGGGCGCCATCGCCGGTATCTCGCTGCTGGTGGGCGGCATCGGCATCATGAACATCATGCTGGTCTCGGTCACCGAGCGCACCAAGGAGATCGGCCTGCGCAAGGCCGTCGGCGCCAAGCGCGGCGCCATCCTGGCCCAGTTCCTGGTGGAGACCCTGGTGCTCAGCCTGCTGGGCGGGACCATCGGCATCGGCCTGGGCCTGGCCACAGCCGCGCTGGTGACGGCCTCCGGCGCGATCACGGCCGTGGTGACCCCGTCGTCGGTGGTCATGGCGTTTGGCTTCTCGGCCGCCGTCGGTGTATTCTTCGGCCTGTACCCGGCCTGGCGCGCCGCGCAGCTGCGCCCGATCGAGGCGCTGCGCTATGAGTGAGTCGAAAGACCGAAGACGAAGGCCGCCGGCCGGCCGCCGGCCATTCGTCCGGCGGCCATCGTCCACCGTCCAGCCATGAGCAAAACCGTCCTCGTCATCGACGACGAACCCAAGATCGCCGAGATCTGCTCGGATTACTTGAGCGCGGCCGGCTTCCACGTGCTCACGGCCGATACCGGCCTGCGCGGGCTGGCGCTGGCGCGCAAGGAGAAGCCGGACCTGGTGGTGCTGGACCTGATGCTGCCGGAGATGGACGGGCTGGATGTCTGCCGCGAGCTGCGCCGCGAGAGCAGCGTGCCCGTCGTCATGCTCACGGCGCGCGTCGAGGAGAGCGACAAGCTGGTGGGGCTGGAGCTGGGCGCCGACGACTACCTGACCAAGCCTTTCAGCCCGCGCGAGCTGGTGGCGCGCGTGCGCGCCGTGCTGCGCCGCGCGAATGCGGCGGAGGAGGGCGCCGAGGTGGTGCGCGCCGGCGCCCTGACGCTGGACCGGGCGCGTTACCGCGCCGAGCTGCGCGCGGACGAGGCCGCCCCGCGCGAGGTGATCCTCACCCCCACCGAGTTCGAGATCCTGGCGGCGCTGGCCGCCCAGCCCGGCCGCGTCTTCTCGCGCGCCCAACTGCTCACCGTGGCGCGCGGCCTCGCTTTCGAGAGCTATGAGCGCGCCATCGACTCGCATATCCGCAACCTGCGCCGCAAGCTGGAGCCGGGCGAGTACATCGTCACCGTCCACGGCGTGGGTTACAAGTTCGTGGACGGCTAAGGGCCTCGTCCACATATGAGAGCTAGACAGGGCTTGTTCGGTCCAGAGCAGTTTCCGCTTGCGCCGATGTCACCCCGGCGAACCA
>CALFZO010000069.1 GCA_937952305.1 uncultured Anaerolineales bacterium
GCGCGCCGATGCCCGGCGGATCGGAGCGCTGGATCAGGGCCATGACCCGTTCCACGGCGGCCAATGGAACGTGCAAGAAGGCGGCGACCTCCACCGGCGGTTCTGGCAGCAGGCCATCCTCATCCAGGCGGGCCAGCAGATAAGCCGCGATCGGCCGGTCGGCCAGGCTCAAAGCCGGGGCGATCTGGCGCAGAATGTGCTCATCCAGTCTTTCGCGCACCCGCGGTTCGAAGCCGTCCAGGTGTTCGTCCGCCTCGGTCGAACGGCTGCCGCCGGTTCCGGCCTGGCGCGGCGATAGGAATACCACGGCGGCCTCGCCGGCCTGGACGGTGGCGCAGGTCGGGCAGGGCAGCCGGGTCAGCCGGCGGCCGCAATTGGGACAGCGCAGTTCTTCCACCAATTCCAGCGCCGGGTTGGCGTCCATCTCCTTGCGCAGGGTCGCTTCCAACTCGGTCGTCGACATTTGCAAGAGGGTCATCGTCTGGGCCAGATGAGCTGTGGCCTGGTGCTGGCGCAGATCAGGTGAGAGATGGTGATGTAACATGGCTCGGTTCAGTATAAATGTGGTTAGAAAGCCGGTCAAACGATTAGTGCAAGAAACGTGCCTCAAATCATTAATCAAATCATGCGTATAGCCACCAAGAGGTGAAGTGTAGATCCTTTGCAGACGCCATATCTTTGATCGGGCTTGAGGCTATGCGCAGCCTCCCTGCCGTGACCCGCCAGCCTTTGTCTGTATAATCAGCGCATGTCAACCCACAATCACCGCGCCGTCCGGCCTGCCGATCGCATGGCCAGCATCCCGCCCTACTTCTTCCACACCCTCAATCAGCGCCTGGCTGAGCTGCGCGCGCGCGGTCTGGACGTCATCCGCATGGACGCCGGTTCGCCGGACCTGCCGCCGGCGCCGCATATCGTGGCGGCGTTAAGTCGATCGGCCGAGAACCCCACCCACCACGGCTACCAGCCGTACAGCGGCACACCGGAGTATCGCGCCGCCTGGGCCGCGTTCTATCGGCGTCGTTTTGGCGTCGAGCTTGAGCCTCTGAGCGAGGTCATCGGGTTGATGGGCTCCAAGCAGGGCGTCTTCAATCTTCACCAAGCTCTGGTCAATCCCGGCGATGTCGTCCTGATCCCGGATCCAGGCTACGCGGCCTACACAAACGGCGCGCTGTTTGCGGGTGGGGAGGTGGTCTACCTGCCGTTGCTCGCCAGCCGTGGCTTTCTGCCCGACCTGGCCGCCATCCCGGCGGAGATCCTGCGGCGCACGCGGCTGCTCTGGCTCAACTATCCCAATAATCCTACGGGCGCCACCGCGACCCTAGACTTCTTTGCGGCGGTGGTGGACCTGGCCCGCGAGCACGGCTTCCTGGTGGCGCATGACGCTCCCTACACGGAAATCACATATGACGACTACCAGGCGCCGAGTGTGCTGCAGGTGCCAGGCGCCAGGGACGTGGCTGTGGAGTTTCACTCGCTCTCGAAGACCTACAACATGGGCGGTTGGCGGGCGGGCGTGGCGGCCGGCAACCGCGCCGTCCTGACGACGCTGTCTGACCTGATCGGGAATTCCGATTCAGGAATGTTCCGCGGGATTCTGGAGGCAGGGGTGGCGGCGCTGACGGGCGATCAGACGTGGCTGGTTGAGCGCAATGCCCACTATCGGCGCCGGCGCGATCAAGTTGTGGCGGCGCTGCGTTCAGTCGGTTTGCACGTCGAGGTGCCCGCCGCCGCCATCTACGTCTGGGCGCGCTTGCCCAACGGCGTCGATGACCTGGCGATCACCAATGCGCTGTTGGAGGCGACGGGTGTAAGCCTGACGCCCGGCTCCATCTTCGGCCCGGCCGGGCGGGGCTATCTGCGCGTATCGCTGTGCATCGCTGATGCGCGCCTGGAAGAAGCGCTGGCGCGTATCCGGCAATTCCAGTGGCGCTGAGTAAGCTCGGACTTCCTGCCCCAAGGCAGTTGGGGCGCAGCGGCTCGCCAGCCTGCCCGGCTTGCGCTGCAGCTGGGGCAGGAGATGGGGTGACCCTTCGGCCGGCGGCCTCCACTCGGGGTGCGGCGCGACCTGTCCCCCAGGGAGTGGGTGCGAATGGGGAAATCGAGGCCGCGAGCGCATCCGCCGAACTTGCTTGAGTGCAGTCGGCGGCGCTGTCCGCACAAAGGTGCAGATTCGCTGCCGGGACCATTGCCTAGTTGCCTCACCGGCGTGGCCGCCCTATAATCGCCTCAGATTGATTCCTCCAGTTCCACAGGTTCGCCCGTGGTCGGACAGCTGGTTGGATCATTCAAATAAGGAGGTGGTTACGCCTCGCCGGAGTCCGAACCAGCGGGGTTAAATACTATGCATCCTGGCCTGAGTTCTCGGCGCCATGGGCCCGCCTCTCACAATTTTATAGACACGTAAACTTGAACGGAAAAGCATCCGTTCGGGGCTTTGCCCCCCATGTCTATGACACAAACAGCCGCGCCTCTTTGGGGCGCGGCTCTTTTTTCGTCAGTTACGGGTAGCCCGGTGGTGGCTGGTATGGCTCGGGCGTGTCGGTGGGCGGCGGCGGCGGCCGCGTCTCCGTCGCGATGGGCGGCCGCTCAGTGGGCGCTTCTGTCCGTACTTCGGCGGGCGGGTCAGTGGGCGCGGGTGCCTCGGTCTCCAGCGGCGGCCGCTCGGGGACAGTCGGCGTTTCCGTGGGCCGTTCGGGTTCCACCCGAGTGGGTGTGGGCGTGGACACGCTCAGCGTCGGCCGGATGACGGGCAGCAGCGTGGGTGTGCGCGTCGCCGGCCAAGACGGTGTTTCTGTGGCCGGCGGCGGCGTAGCGCTGGGCGGCACCGGCGTTGCGGTCGGCGGCGGGGGCGGGGTATCTGTGGCCGGCGGCGGGCTCGGGGTGGCTGTGGGCGGCACCGGCGAGAACGTCGGCTGGCCGGGTGCCAGGGTGATACTGGGGACCGGCGCCTGCAGCCAGGCTTCCACCGGCACCGGCGTCGCGGTCTCGGCGGACGGCGTGCCGGTCTGATCGTGCTGGACCTCCGCCAGGATGCGCACGTCGATGGCCGGGATCAGGGCCGCGTGTGGATCGGCGCTGTAATCGGCCAACAAGTGCGAGTGGACGGCCACCGGGACAAAGCCCGCCGTCACCGGCTGCAGCACCAGGCCGGCCGTCAACCAGGCCAGGCTCGCCAGCAGGAACGCCAAGACCAGGGTGATCCACCAGGGGTAGGCCCGACGGGCGACGGGACCACGGGGCATCGCGGCTCAGTTCTCCAGGGCCGGCTCGGCGGCCGGGCAATCGACGAAGCGCAGCCGGTAGATGGCGATGGGCTCGGACTTGCCTTTGAGCATATGCCCACCCAGCGGGTCGACCTGGAACAGGGCCCGCCGGCCGCGCAGGACTTCGCACGTCGACTGGCTGATGATGACGCCGCTCTCGCCGAAGGCGCGCGTGAAGTCTTCCAGTCGTTGCGTGGTGTTGACGGTGTCGCCGATGATGGTGTAGTTCATGCGGTCGGCGGCGCCGAGGCCGCCGGCGGTGACCGGGCCGGTGTTGATGCCGATGCCGGTGACAAAGAGCGGCTCGCCGCGCGCGGCCCGCTTGACGTTGATGGCCTCGACCACGCGCAGCATCTCCAGGGCGGCCCGGCACGCCTGAAAAGCGCTCTCGCGGGCCGGCAGGGGGCGCGGCAGCACGCCAAAGAAGGCCAGCAGCGCATCGCCTTCGAATTTGTCCACCACGCCGCCGTAAGCGGCGATAACGGGGGCGAGTTCGCTGAAGTACTCGTTCAGCCAGCGCAGCACCAGCGCCGGGTCGGCCTTCTCAGACAGTGTGGTGAAGCCGCGGATGTCGCTCATCAACACAGTGGCGGTGAAGGCCTGGCCCTCCAGCCGCAGGTTGCCAGACGCGAACGATTCACGGAGTTCCTCCCGCACCTCCGGCGAGACCGTGCGCCCCAGCAAATCGCGGTAGATCGAGCCCTCCTGCAGGCCCGCGATCATCTGGTTGAAGGCATGGACGAGCACGGCCACCTCGTCGTTGCCGTCGTCCTGCAGTTTGACCTGGAAGTTGCCCTGGGCTACCTCGCGCGCGGCCCGCACCATCTGATTGAGGGGCCGCGTGATGTGGCTGGCCAGCACCCAGCCGACGACGGCCACCAGACCCAGCCCGCCCAGGACCAAGAGCAACGATTGCAGCTGGGTCAAGAAGGTGGGCTGCGCCAGGAAGTTCTGGGCCAGGGCGGTGCCGGCCAGGCCCAGCGCCTCGCCGTTGCGCGCCGCCCACGGCCCGAGGGCCTCGCTGTAGGCGGCGCTGGTGGTCGCGACGGTCCGGATCAAGCTGTGCGTCGCCTGGAGGCGGCTGACCTTGGCGGCGCTGGCTGGGTCCAGACTGCCTTGCGCGGCCTCCCAGGGCAGGGTGGAGGCGAGGCGCTCTCCACTGCTGGTGTAGAAAGTGACGTGCGCCAGGGTGTTGGCGCGGATCTCGCGGGCGAGTTCGTCCAGCGGCTTGCCCACCAGGACCGCCCCGACGAGGCGGCCAGCGCCGTCGAAGACCGGACCGGCCACATAGAAATAGGCGCCCCAAGGTGCCGGCGCTACCCCGGCGAACTTGTCGCCCTGTGAGTCGCTGCGCTCGGCCAGGACAGCCTGGACAAACGGCCAGCCGGTGTAGGTGGCGTCGCCGCGGCTGACCGCGTAGTCGGCTCCGTCAGTGCGCCGCAACGACAGGGCGCTGACGCCGTCGGCGGCCAGCAATTCCACCGCCCATTCCTGGCTGTTGGCCGCGATGGGCAGCACCCGCAGGCGCAGCTGGGTGGCATCGCTGGCCGCCAGGGCCTCAGCCACGCCAGCGGTGTTGGCCACCAGCCGCAGCGTCTCCAGCAGCCGACTCTCCTCGCGCACCATCCAATCCGCGGTCAGGGTGGCCGCATCCAGCAGCTGCCGGTCAAAACGGTCGCGGATCGACTCGGTTACGTACCGGCCGATCAGGTACGCGGCCGCCAGGGCGAAGACGCCGGCCAGCAGCGCGAACGGCAGGATGATCTTGAGGCGCACCGGCCAACGCACGGTCGGCAGCGGGCTGGGGGTGCTGGCCTGGGCAGGGCCGCCCGTCAGCCGATCTAGAGCGCGCTCGATCCAGACGTCCGTGAACGGCTGGCGCAGAAAAACCTGGCAGCCCAATTGTTTCGCCAGCAGTTCGCGCCGAAAGTCGGGGTAGCGGTTGGTCATCAGCAGCTGGGCGCCGGGGGCGCGCTGCCGCAGATGGCGCAGCACTTCCAGCCAGTCGGCCTCCGGCAGGTGCAGATCGACCACGGCCAGCGCTGGCGTGACCGTCGTCAGCTGTTGCAGCACCTCCGCCGGTGTGGCCGCCGTCACCACCTGCTCGCCGCTCCGGAGGAAGTAGTCGGCCAGGGGCTGGGCGGCAGCCGAATCGTTCTGGATGAGGAGAATCGTCTGAGTCATCGGGACAGGCGCAACGCGTCGACGGAATGTCGGTCCATAAGAGCATAGAGTTTAGGGACACGCCGCGCCATTAATCCGGCGGGAATTTTGGTTGGAGATGGTCATGGGCCGTGCGCGGGGCGGACCGGGAAGGAGAGTATAATCCGCGCGACACCCATGGAAGGAAGGCGCATGGAAACGCGGATTGCGGCTGTAACTGTATTCCTGGACCGAGCCCGTGTGACGCGCTCCGGCCGGGCCGCGCTGCCGGTGGGCGCACAGCGGCTGGAGATCACGGACCTGCCGCTGGCGCTGATCCCGGAGTCGGTGCGGGCCGTCGGCCGGGGCACGGCGCGAGCCACCCTGCAGGGGGTCAGCGTCCGGTTGGACCACTTCAGCGAGACGCCGGCCGAGCTGGTCCGCGACCTCGAGGCCCAGTTGTGGGCGGCCCAGGACGCGGGCGCCGACCTGGCCGCCCAGGCCGCGGTGCTGGAGAAGGAGCGCAACAACCTGGACACGCTCGGCGCCCAGAGCGAGACTTTCGCGCGCGGGCTGGCCCTGCGCGGCCAGAAGCCGGAGGAGCAGGGCGCGATCTTCGATTTCCTGCGCGCGCGCCAGCTGACGGTGCAGGGCGAGATCCTGCGCCTGGCGCGCGAGAAGCGCGAGATCGAGAAGCGCCTCGACCAGTTGCGCCGGCAGCTGCAAGCCGCCCAGTCCGCCCAGCCCCGGCAGCGCTACACGGCCGTGATCGAGCTGGAAGTGACCGCGGCCGGCGACCTTGAGCTCGACCTGGTCTACGTCGTGACCGGGGCGCGCTGGCAGCCGCTTTACGATCTGCGCCTAGCGGAGCGTAACGGCGTTCTGGACGTCGCTTACCTGGCCCAGGTGTCCCAGAACACGGGCGAATTTTGGCGGGACGTGGCCCTGACGCTGTCTACGGCCCAGCCGGCCCTGACGCTGACTCTGCCGGAGTTGCAGCCCTGGTACGTGCGGCCCCAGCCGCCGCCGCCGCCGCGCGGCGTTGCGTTCCAGGCGGCGGCGCCGCGCGCCCTGGCCAAGACCCGATCGACCGAAGAGACCTTCGCCGCAATGCCGGCCGCGGCCCCGGCGCCGGCCCCGCTGGAGGAAGCGGACCTGGCTGCGCCGGAGACGCAGGTCTCCGAGTCTGGCGCGGCCCTCACCTACCAGCTTTCTGGCCGGGCCGATATCCCCGGCAACGACGAGCCGCGCAAGGTGACAGTGGCTATGTTCCCGCTGAAACCCAGCCTGGACTATGTCACCGCGCCCAAGCTGCAGGCGGCCTGTTACCGGCGCGCCAAGGTGCGGAACGACTCGCCCTACACACTCCTGCCCGGCCAGGCGCAATTGTTCGAAGGCGACGAGTATCTCGGCTCCACGCGCCTGGAACTGAACGCGCCCGGCCAGGAGTTGGAGCTCTTCCTGGGCGCCGACGAACGCGTGCACATTGAGCGCGAACTGGCCGCCCGGGACGTGGACAAGAACCTGATCGGCGACCGGCGCCGGATCCGCTACGCCTACACGATCACGGTCGAGAACCTGCGCGACTCCGCGCAGAGCGTGTGGGTGCGGGATCAGTTGCCGGTGGCGCGCGACGAGCAGATCAAGGTCCGGCTGGACTCGGCTGAGCCGAAGCCGGCCGAGCACAGCGACCTCAACCTGCTGGAGTGGCACCTGCTGCTGCCGGCCTCCGGGCACCACCTGATCCGGTTTGAGTTCACAGTGGAGTTTCCGCGCGCCCTGGAAGTGCTGGGGCTGCCTTAGGCGGCGTCGGTTCCCGGCCCGGAGAATCTGGCCTATGCCTCATCCTGCAACCCCCACCCAGGCTCCGCGTGAGCGCGCCTTTTTGGTCGGCCTGGAGGTGCGCGGCGCCCAGACCCTGCTGGGCGTGGAAGACTCGCTGACCGAATTGGCGCTGCTGGCGGATACCGCCAACCTGACCGTCGTCGGCGAGACCTACCAGAAGATCGCGCACCCGGACCCCAACACCTTTATCGGCTCCGGCAAAGTCGAGGATGTCAAAGCCTTCGTCGAAGAGACCCTGGCCGACGTGGTCGTCTTCGACGAAGAACTCTCGCCCCGGCACCAGCGGGAGCTAGAGGAAGCTTTCGGCCCGAACGTGAAGGTGCTGGACCGCACGGCCCTGATCCTGGATATCTTCGCCCAGCATGCCCGGACGCGCGAAGGCGCCCTGCAAGTGGAACTGGCCCAGTATCAGTACCGGCTGCCGCGGCTGACGCGCCAATGGACGCACCTGGCCCGCCAGGCCGGCGGCGGCGGCGGGCGCGGCGGCAACGCCGGGGTCGGTCTGCGCGGGCCAGGCGAAACACAGCTGGAGTCCGACCGGCGTGAGATCGGACGCCGCATCACGCAACTCAAGGCCGAAATCGAGAAGGTGCGCGCCCACCGCCAGCGCCATCGCGCCCAGCGGGAACGCAGCGCCATCCCGGTGGTGGCGCTGGTGGGTTATACCAACGCCGGCAAAAGCACGCTGCTCAACCAGCTGGTGGGCACAGCCGAGGTATTGGCGGCGGATCAGCTCTTTGCCACGCTCGACCCCACGACGCGGCGCGTGCTGCTGCCGAGCAAGCACCCGGCGCTGTTCACGGACACGGTGGGCTTCATCCAAAAGCTGCCGACAACGCTGGTGGCGGCCTTTCGGGCCACGCTGGAGGAGATCGGCGAGGCCGACCTGATCGTGCACGTCGTCGACGTGACCCACGTCAACGCCCGCCAGCAGGCCCAGGCCGTCCAGGACACGTTGGACGAGCTTAACGTCCACGATGTGCCGGTGCTGCTGGCGTTCAACAAGTCGGACCGGCTGACGGAGGCGTGGGCGGCGGCGGCGGCGCGGCTGGGCGACCTGTGGCCGCAGGGCGCGCCGATCTCGGCCTTGACCGGGGTTGGGGTGCCGACTCTGCTGGAGCAGGTGGAGGCGGCGTTGTACGCCAATCTGACGCCCCTGGACCTGCTCATCCCGTACACCAAAGGCGGCCTGATCTCGCTCTTCCACGAACAGGGGGTGGTGGAGCACAGCGAGCACCTGGCCAAGGGTGTGGCCCTGCGCGGCCGGGTGCCGGACCGGATCGCCGCCCGCTTCAAGCCGTACGTCGTTAAGGTCAAGCGTCCGCGAGCGGCGGGGCCGGCCCGCGGCGCGCGGTCCTGACGCTGCTGAGAAACGGTGAGATGCGGCTGGGCGGCTGGACGCTCGAGGAGCAGAACCCGAGATGTGGCTGACGAAACTCTCCGCTTTTATCGCGCGTTACCGCGGCCTGCCGGTGTTCATCGCCGTCGGACTGATCGTGCTCAACTTCATCCTCCGGCACTTTGATCTGGGCTGGCTGACCGACACGGACTTCCTGCTCCACGTCGGCGTGATCATCGGCCTGGTGGGTCTGTTGCTGGCCGAGGCGCTCGGCTGACAACGCGCGGCTGGGCGCCTCAGCCCCGCCGGCCGAGCTCACGGGCGATATCGCGCTCGGCGTCCCGCTTGGCGATGGTGTCGCGCTTGTCGTACAGCTTCTTGCCGCGGGCCAGGGCGATCTCGAGCTTCGCGCGCCCCTTGGTCAGGAAGATCTTGACCGGCACGATAGTGTAGCCCTTCTGCTGCACCTGTTCCCCCAATTTGCGAATTTGTTTCTTGTGCAGCAGCAGCCGGCGCGGCCGCAGCGGATCGTGGTTAAAGCGCGCGGCCGGGTCGTAGGTGGCGATGTGGGCGTTGAGCAGGGTCGCCTGGCCGTTCTCGATGCGGACGTAGGCCTCCTTGATCTGGGCCTTGCCGGCGCGGATCGATTTGATTTCCGTCCCCAGCAGGACCAGGCCGGCCTCCAGGCGTTCTTCCAGGAAGTAGTCATGCGCGGCCTTGCGGTTCTGGGCCACGACTTTGATTGAGTCGTCGGATTGTGAGCTGGCCATAGTCGTTTCGGTTAGGGGCCGGCGTCTTCACCGGCCCGTGTTCAGGTATTCTACCGCGCGCGCCAGTTCCACGTCGCTGCCGTCGGCGGCGGGCGTCACCGCATACGTCGGCGGCAGGCCCTGCCGGTCCAGCTGCCGGCGGGTGGGCGTGAACCACAGGTTGGACGTCACGTGCAGGCTGGAGCCGTCCGACAGCGGAAACACAAACTGCACCGAGCCTTTGCCGAAGGTGGTCTGGCCGATCAGGGGCGCGCGGCCCCGGTCTAGCAGGGCGCCGGCCAGAATCTCGGCCGCGCTGGCCGTGTTGGCGTTCACCAGGATGGCCAGCGGTGCCGCGGTGAGCGGACCCGTGGCGGCCGGCGCGGTGTACGTCTTTTCGGGCCCGTCCTTGGGCGTTTCATACATCACCACGCCGCCGCTCAGGAACTGGCCGGCGGCCTCCACCGCGGAATCGAGCAGGCCGCCGCCGTTGTTGCGCAGGTCCAGGACGAAGCGGCGGGCGCCCTGCGCTTCCAGGTCGCGCGCGGCGCGCTGCAGCTCGGCGCTGGTCTTGTCGCTGAAGCGGCTGATGCTGATCAAGCCGATGTCGGGTTGAGCGTCGACCAGGCGCCAGGTCACGGACGGCAGCGCGATGGGCTGGCGTCTGATCGTGAAGGTGGCGGTGGTCCCGTCGGCCCGCCGCACCGTGATGGCGACGGTGCTGTCCAGCGGGCCGCGAACCAGGGCGGTGACCGTGTCCGGGCTCATTTCGGGCGTGATGGTGGTCTGATCGACGCGCACAAGCACATCGCCCCTGGTGAGGCCGGCGGCCTCGGCCGGTGATTCCAGGAACGGGGCCAGGCTATACTCTCCGGTATCGCTGCGGCTGATCTCGACGCCGATGCCGCCGTACTCGCCCTGCAAGGAGTTAGACTCCAGTTCGGCCGTCTGCGGCTCGACAAAGACCGTGTAGGGGTCGCCGAGGGCGCTGACGAAGCCGCGCACAGCGCCATACTCGAGTTGCCGGGCAGCGGGCAGGGTGCCGTTGAAGTGCTGCTCGATCAGGGCGCGGGCCTCGGCCAGCAGCGGATACTCGACCACGGCCGGCAGGCCGGGCAGGGACCAGCGCAATTGCGGGTAAGCGGCCGACCAGGCGCGGGTGTAGTAGCCGCCCAGGAAGGCCGCGCCCAGGCAGGCCGCAAAGAAGACGGTGAGACCCGCGAATTCAAGCCAGCGGCGCATTGTTCTATTCACCTGCGTTGAAGGATTGCAGCAGTGGCGTCAGTTGATCCAGCTTGGGGAGCAGCACCTGGGCGCCATCAGACAGGGTGGCCGCCTCGACCATGCTGGCGTCGATCACGCGCGCCTGGATGGCGCTGCGCTCGATCTGCGGTCCCAGGCAGCCCAGCAGGGCGACGTCCTCGAAAGTCAGATCGGTGCGGACCGAACTGTACAGGATCTGGGCCAGGGCCGGAAGATGCGGGATCGTCTCGGGCCGCAGGAGTTTATCGCGGATGGCGAAGATGACCTGCTGCTGGCGGCGCATGCGCTGGAAGTCGTCGCTGTCGTGCCGGATGCGCGCGTAGATCAGGGCGGTGCCGCCGTCCATCTGCACGCGGCCGGCTGGGAAGTCGATGGCGATCGTGTCATTAGGGACGCTGCGGCGCGGATAATTCGGGTCATGGATCGGGGCCGGGATGTCAATCTCAATGCCGCCGATCGTGTCGATAGCCTGCTCAAAGGCCAGGAAGCTGACGACGACGTAGCGGTCGATGCGCAGGCCGAAGGCGTTCTCCAGCGTGGCCTTGAGCTGGGCCGGGCCGCCGCCAGGGACGGCATAGAGCTCGCCGTAGTGATAGGCGGAGTTGAGGCGGGCCTCGGTAACGGGCAGGTTGTTTGGCAGGGGCAGCCACAGGTCGCGCGGCAGCGACAGGATCTGAGCCGATTTCCCGGCGAAGTTGACGCCGAGCAGCAGGACTGTGTCGGTGCGCGCCGGGCGGGTATAGTCATTGCTGAAGCCGTCCAGCCCGACGACCAGGATGTTCATGCGGCCGGGTCCGTCACACGAATCCGGGAACGGAGCGGTCGCCGGCAGCACCGGGGTGGGGGCCAGGTCCAACGTGTGCGGGGCGGCGTAGAACCAGGTTGCGGTGGGTCCTGGAGCAACGGCAACTGGCTCAGGCGTAGTGGCCGGGCCGCCGGTGTTGGCTACTGACGGCGCCGAGGTGGCGGGTTGCGTGGCCGTGGCGGCTGCGGCTACCAGGGTCAGGCCCGGAGCAGGGGGCTGCTGCGGTGGCGCGGCCGTCGGCGCCGGAGAAGGCTGCGCAAAGGCGCCGGCGGCTCCAGCCACGCCCAAGCCAACGAGGAAGACCAGGGCCATGACGAGCCATTCGGCGCGGCCAAAGCGGATATCTTTCCAGGGTGTCATTGCGGCGGAAGTATACCACCCCCCCTTCTGCGCCCTACTCGCCAAGAGCAAATGTTCTAAATCAATTTGGCCTTGTTTTTGCGGCTTTGGGCGGCGGCGCATGGAATGGCTGCGGGAAACAGCGGCGGGCGTGGGAGTGTGGCCCGGTCAGCCAGGCGCACGCCCGCCGCGGGATGGCGGCCTGAACTGAAGCCTGCGATGGCCTGAAGAGTGGTGATCAAGTATCGATCAAGCTTAGCGGCGCGCTTCCCGAATAATTGGCACCCCAAAGCCAGCCTGGGCGGATTCCGGGGCGTAGCGGCCTTCCTGGAGCGATTCTGATTTGAGCCCACCGAGCAGGATCGGGGTAGCCTGCTGCCATCGATTAGTTCGTTTTTCGCGTCCGTAGCGCACTGACACAAACTGGTTGCTTTTCTCGGCGCCCGCCGGCCACAGTGTGTGGGCGGCGTAGGCTGCTGCCATTTTCGGTTTGCATACTGACACGAACTGTATGCTCTGCTGCCATTAACTGTGAATCCCTCCATCCATACAAACAGCCTTGACAGGCTCACCAGGTGTGATAATATTACTTCCGATAATGTAAGTTATCGGAAGTAATAACCATGAGCACTCTTATCACTGTCCAGAATGAGCCCCAGGCTGGGCTGGCAACGCCGAACCCTGGCTTGCGTGAGCGCATTGAGCACGAGATTGAGCGTGATCCCCGCCTGCAGTCCGAACACACGCGCCGCGCTTATCGGGTTGACCTGAAGGCGTTTGAGGCCTGGCGGCGCAACCGCGCGTTGACCAAGACCCTGGTCGAGGAATACGCCGCCCAACTGTCCCGGAACAAACGTTCTCCCAACTCGATCAACCGGGCCCTGGCGGCGGTGCGTTGGTGGGCGCGAAGGTTGGGAGACCTGGCGCACGAGAGCGAGATGCCCAAGGAGCAGCGTGATGAGATTGTGGGGCGCGTAGCCCGTGTCGTTACCGTGGCGGATGTGGGCGGGGACTGGCCGCAGCGCGGGCGGCACATCGCGCCCGACGAGCTGAGCGCCCTGCTCCAGGCCTGCAGTCGTGATCAGACGCCCGCCGGCGTCCGTGACGCGGCGTTAATCGCGATGGCGTGGTCCACCGGGCTGCGGCGCTCCGAGTTGTGCGGTCTGGCGTTGGCCGATCTCCAAGACACTGACGGCCAGACTCAGGCGCGCGTCAAGGGCAAGGGCAACAAGTACCGCACCGTCTACCTGCATCGCAGCGCCGCTCGCCGGGTGGCGGCCTGGCTGCGGGAACGCGGCTCTGAGCCGGGGCGCCTGTTCTGCCCGGTCCGTAAGGGCGGCCAGGTCGCGCTGCGGCGCGGACTCAGCGATCGCGCCCTCGCCCTGATCCTCGACAAACGCTGTCGTGCGGCCGCGTTGGAGGCGCGCCTGACCTGGCACGACTTCCGGCGCACCTTCGCCGGCAACCTGTTGGACGAGGGTGTCGATCTGGTGACGGTGCAGAAGCTGCTCGGCCACGCCTCGCCTACCACCACCAGCAACTACGACCGCCGCGGCGAAGACACCAAACGGCGTGCGGTCCAGCGTTTGAAGTTGCCCGACTAATTCAGCAAGGACGCCATGCGCGTGTTACTGCTTCTGTCCGCCCTGATGCTTGGATTGGCCGCCTGCAGCCCGGCACCCCAGACGCCGGTCTTGCCCCCCACCCCGACTCTGCCAGCGCCTGTGGACTTCGCAGCCGAGGGCCTCACCGGCCGCATCATCTACGCTGGGTCCAATCTGGGCGTCTGGGAACTCAATCCCGCCACAGGAGCCCAACGGCCGTTGTTTCAGCCGGCCGACCCGGCCAACGCCTGGGTGACGAGCGCGACCGTGTCACCGGATGGCCGGATCATTGTCATGGCTTATGCCCCACCGCCGGCCGCAGGTCAAATCCAGTTCGGCTTCACGGACCTGTATGAGCTGGTGGACGGTGCCGCGCCCCGGCCGCTGCTGCAGCGCGTCGATCCCCACGAGTCTTTCTTCACCCCCACCTGGTCCCCGGACGGGCGCCAGCTGTATTACGCCCATGCGCAGCCGCTCGCCGATGGCACAGCGGGCGTCACATACAACATCGAACGCCGCGCCTACCCGGACGGTGCCCCCGAGCGCGTCAGCGCCAACGCCTTCTGGCCCCGCCTGTCGCCGGATGGAAGCCGGCTGGTCTATGTCAGCATCGAACCCGAGACCTTCGCCAACGGCTTGATGATCGCCAGCGCCGAGGGCAGCGCGCCTAAGCAACTGATAGCCCCGGGCCTGTTTGCGGCCATCGATGCCCCGCTGATCTCGCCGGATGGAACGCAGATCATCTTCAGCGCGGCCGGAACGCCCTTGAGCAAAAGTCCCTCGGCGCCGTGGGGCCGGCTCTTTGACGCCCAGGCGGCGGAAGCGCACAATCTCGCCTCAGACTGGTGGCAGATCCCCGTGGAGGGCGGCCAGCCACAGCCCCTGACCCAACTGGGGTTGGTCAGCTTGTTCGGCGACTTCTCTCCAGACGGGCAGGTCTTCGCTTTCCTGAGCTTGACAGGGCTTTACCTCATGCAGCCCGACGGCACCCAAGTGAGCGTGCTGAGCGCGGGCGGGACATACGGCACACTTGAATGGGTGCCCTAGCCCCCCCGCCCTGCGCATAGACTAAGAGCGCTTCAAGAATAAGGAAAAGGGTATTACATCATCCTGAATGGCTATGCGCATTGTGGCGCGGCGATTCTCTGCTATATTTCTCGTATCTGGGGATGACTGGCTTCGACGGAAGAGGCTGGTTCCAGACTGCAAGCCGGGAGGCGCCGACCCCGTTAACTCAGCGCAACTCTTAAGTGCCAACCGCACAAACTATGCGGCTCTGCCGCTCGCGGCCTAACCCCGCGTGGCGCTGAGCCCCGGTCACCCGTCCGTGGTGACCCGTTGACCGCGAGCCCCTCCGACGGCGCGCGGCTCAGCGTAACAAGGCCGGAGTGCCGTCCTGCTGGCCACTGACAGGGCGAAAGACCAAATGTGGCTGGTCGGCCCAGTGATCCCTGCCTGGTGGGGCCTGGACCGGTGACGCCAAAATAGCCGGGCTACGCTTGTAGACGTCTGTCGCCGAGTCTTTCGGACGCGGGTTCGACTCCCGCCATCTCCACAACCGGGCCGGCCGCACCTGTTTGGGGTAGCGGCCGGTTCGCGTTTTATTCCCCCAGCCCAGCGACGGCCAACGCAACGGCCTGCTCGACAGTCAGCGCGCGCCCCGCTTCCCAGGCGGCCTGACGCTGGGCGGCGGGGAAATCGGGCAGCGCGGCTAAGGCCTTGTCCAGCTTGGCCTGCTCCACGGGCGAGAGCGGCGCCCGAATGGTCTCGCGCAAGGCTGAGGCCGCGCCCACCAATTGCAGCGCCTGTTCCCCCCGCCCTTCCATGGCCCGCAGACAGCCGATGTCTTCCAGAAGATAGGCCAACCCCCAATTGTCGCCAAGCTCACGATTGACGCGCACGCTCTCGACGTACAAGGCCCCGGCCCGGCGCAGGTCCGCCTGCGTCCGAATCACATTGGCCAGGTTGTTGAGCGAGATCGCAATCGCGGCCCGGTCGCCGACTTCCCGCTGCAGGGTGACGGCCTCCTCCAGGCATTGGCGCGCCTCCGCCAGGTCGGCCTGATCCAGGGCCACGTTGCCGATGTTGTTCAGCGAGACCGCGATCGCCCAGCGATCGCCCAGCCCGCGCCGCAGCGCCAGACTTTCATCGTGCAGCTGCCGCGCCTGCGAATAGTCGCCCATGGCCCGCGCCACGATCCCCAGGTTGCTGAGCAGGCTGGCGATCCGTGAGCGATCGTCCAGCCCGCGCCGAACAGCCAGCGCCGCCTCATACAAGTCGCGCGCCCGCGCCCGGTCGCCCTGCTGCGAGGCCAGCGACCCCTTGAACTGCAGCACCTGCGCCAAGCCGTCCTGATCGCCCAGCGCTTCGAAAGCGGCCTGGGCCTCGTCCAGCCGGGCCAGCGCTTCGCCGTACTGACCCTGCTTGCGCGAGAGCTCGCCGAGCGCGGCCCGGCAATGCGCCTGACCGGCCCGGTCATCAATCTGGCCGGCCAGCAGCAGCGCGCGCTGATAAGTGGCATTGGCTTCCGGCCAGCGCCCCACCAGCTCCAGCACCTGACCCAAACGGCGCAACACGTTCACCTGCTCGGCCAGCGGCAGCAATGGCAAGGCCCGCTGGTAATAGTCGATGGCGGCGGCATTCGCGTAGGCTGCCTGCGCCAGCTGGCCGGCGCGCAGCACATATTCGCGCTTCTTCAGAACATTGTCGCTGTGGTCGTAGTGGTGCGCCAACAGATTGACCAGATGGTCCAGGTTGCCGCCGCTCGTCCGCTCCAGGTATTGGCCGATCTGCTCATGCAGGTAAGCCCGGGTGGCGTACGGCAGGCTCTCGTAGACCACTTCCTGCGTCAGGACGTGCTTGAACAGGTAGGCCAGTTCCGGCTCAGGCTCATCCTGCGAGGTCAGATCCAGCCGACCCAAAGCGTCCAGGTCGGCGGTCACTTTGGCGAACTCGCCCAACTGCGGGTAGACGCCCCACAACATGGCCGCCCGAAAGAAGCGCCCGATGACGCTGGCGACCTTGAGCGTAGTCTTTTGGCTCTCACTCAATTGGTCGATGCGGCTCAGGATCAGGCTGTGCAGGCTGACCGGCAGATCCAACCGCTCCAGCGCGGCATGATCGGCCGGATCGAGACCACGGTCGTTGAGGTAGTTGAGCAGCTCCTCAATATAGAAGGGATTGCCCTGAGCGCGGCCGACGATGCGCTCGATCAGCGCCGGCGGCGCGCCGGTCGCGCCGCCCTGGAATTGCTCCAGCTTCAGGCGGATGAGATACTCGGCTTCAGCCGGGCTGAAATCCGTGAGCTGGATCCCGTGGAAATAGGGCAGCCCGCTCACCCGCGGCGCCTGCAGCCGGGTCAGATCCGGCGGGCGGTAGGCCATCAGGATCAACACCGGCAGTTCCGCGATCGCCCGTGCAATGGCCTCCAGCAGATCGTGCGACAGCGGGTCCAGCCAGTGGCAGTCCTCCAGCACCAGCAGCACCGGCGCCTCGCGCGCCCGGGCGCGCAGGCAGTCCACCAGCAGCGCTTCCAACGACGCCTTGCGCAGCTTGGCGTCGAAGGCGCGCGTCAGATCATTATCCGGGAGCGGCAGGCTGAGAATGGCGCCCAGCAGAGGCAGGCGCGGCAGCAAGGCCGGGTTGATCAGACGCAGCTGCACGTCCAGAGCGGCCACCTGTTGCTCGAGCGTCCAGCCGGCGTCCAGGGCGAAAAAACTGCGCCAGATGGGCTGCCAGACCAGGTAGGCACTGTTGGTGCCGTACGATTGACACTCGCCGCCGTAACCCACCAGCCCGCGCGCATTCGCCAGGGTGATCGCCTCGGCCACCAGGCGGGATTTGCCCATGCCGGCCTCGGCGCTGAGGCCCACCACCTGGCCGTGCCCGCGCAGGGCCTCCTCCAGCCGCTCGCCGATCAGGCGCAGTTCCGCCGCGCGGCCGACCATCGGCAGGGCGTAGCGCGGGCTCTGCAGGTGGATCGTCTCGCGCTCGCGCCGGCCCTGCAGGCCAAAAACGGCCACCGGCACGTCGCGGCCCTTCACCAGGATCTCGCCCAGGTCTTCCCAGGCGAAGGCGTGGCCGGCCGCGTGGCGCGTCACCGCACTCACCAAGGTCTGGCCCGGCTGGGCGGCCTGCATCAACCGCGCGGCGACATTGACCTCATGCCCGAGGACGCCGTAGGTGCGGCGCATGGTCCCGCCATAGGCGCCCGTCCGCACCCGCCCCTGGCTGATGCCGATCTGGACACCCACGTCCGAGAAGGACAACGGCAGCACCTGCAACCGCAGGGCCGCCGCCACAGCGCGCGCGGCGTCATCTTCGTGCGCCACCGGCGCGCCGAAGGCCGCGTACAAGTAACTGCCCTTGTCGCCAATCGTCAGGCCCAACAAGGTCCCATCGTACTCCGCCAGGATCCGCTGCACCTGGCGGATATACCCGTCCAGCTTGCGGCCAGCGGCCTCGTCCCCGTCATAGTCCAAGCCGCCAAAGCGCAGGAACAACGCCACGGCCGGGCGCAGCTCGGCCAAGAAATCGCCCTGCCCGGCCTTGAGGCGCCGATAGACCTCCGGCAACAGCCACGGCCGGGCCAGATCGTCCGCAAGGTCATCCGGCATCAGCGCCGTCCAAGCCAGCGGGTCGGCCCGGTGCCGCAACGCGCCCAGCACCGCGAAGCGCTCGCCGGTGTCTTCAGCGCGGCGCCAGGCCGCCACCGTCACCCGCTCGTCCAGCGCGGCCGCCGTGGCCTCTGTCAGGACGACCTCGCCCTTCCCGGCGTGATGTTCCGCGGAAGCCAGGTCATCCAGCAGCGCGCCGGCCAGGGCGTCGATCAGGCGCTGGGCGGGATCGCCGACGACAAAACGCCGCACCGGCCCGGCGGCCACTGCCACCTTCATCGCCAACGCCACGGTCTTGCCGGACGGCGTCGGAATGGCGCCGAAGGCCGTCATGGCGGCCTGCATGGCGACGGCACAGGTCACCGCCCGCAGCCCCGTATCGGCGTCAAACCAGCAGGTGATAGCGTCGCCGCTGAAACTGATGACGCTGCCGCCGAAGCGGTGGAGCTCGGCGATCAGAGCGTCATAGACCAGATTGAGGGTGCGGGTGAGCTCTTCCGCGCCGCGCTGCGCGCCCAGGTCATTGACCAGGGCCTCGGTCAACCGGGTGAAGCCGGAGACATCGGCGAACAGCGCCGCGCCCTGGGCGCGGTCCGGCAGACGGCGGCCCTGGGCCAGGGCCTGCCAGCGGTCGATCGGGAGGTAAACCCCAAGGGTTTCCATAGCCGGGGCGGTGTCGTCTTTTAGGTGTGCCTGGAACGCTTGAATAATACACCAAAGATGCTCCAGCCGGGCGCGGGCCCGGCTGGAGCATCAGTCACCGATCGTATCCAGCTGCGCCGAAAGGTCCGTCCCCGCGCCCGAACCATTAGGGCGTCAGCGTCCCTCCGCCGAAGTCATCCAGGACGGAGTTGCGCGCGTCGATGAACCACAGGCCAATGCGGCCGCCGCGATTGTTGAAGAAGGCCTGGTCGGCGGCGTTCAGCGTGACGGTGCCGATCAGGACGCCGTTCTTGTAGATCTCGACCTGACCGGTCGCCAGGGCGCGGGCGCCCAGTTGATCGCCGTTGTTGAAGACCACGGGGATGTTGGCGTAGATCGTCCAGGCCGGGCTGCGCAAGCGGAACGTCTCCACCCGCACGGCGCCCGCCCGCGCATCGTACAACACCTCGATCGCGCCCTTGCCCCAGTCTGGCGCGGAGCCGCCCTGAACTTTGAGCAGCAGATCCTGCTCGCGGCCGTTGGTGTCCACATTGACCAGGGTGACAAACGCCTCCTGGTTGACGCCGTAGACCGAGTTCGGGCCGCGCCACAAGATCGGGCCGCCGGCCAGCACCTTCAGGCGCTGACTGCGGATTGCATAGCCGCCAGTGGTGCCGACCCAGTTCTGACCCAGGCCACCATTGGCCCGGTTGAAGTTATCCAGCACCCCAGCCCCAGGGAAGCCGCCGGAGAGCGTCAGCGTCGCGGTGGCGGTGCTGCCCGCATACAGGTCGTCGGTCAGGTCGAGCGTGGGGCTGATGACGGTCCCGAAGTAGGCCGTCACCGCATAGCTCCCGGCTGGCAGCGTTACCGCGCCCAGGGCCGCCTGGCCGGCGTTGTTGGTAAAACCGGTGACCGTCTGCGTGCCGCCCGCGCCCGCCACGACGAAGACGACGGTCTTCTGCAACAAGGGTTGCCCGGCCGAGTCCAGCAGGGTGGCCTTCAGGCCTGTATCCGCGCCGGTCACGGCGGTGGCGGCCGCCGGCGCCAACGTGAGCGTGGTGCCGCGCTTGACGATGGTGTACGGCGCGGCCGCCCCACTCTCGGCGAAGCTCTGGTCGCCGGCGAAGGAGGCCGTCAGTGTGTAGGCGCCCGGCTGCTGGGCCAGCACCAGGGTCACAGAGGCGCGGCCCGCTCCGTCGGTCGTGGCTTGACGCGTGAGCGTGCCGAACGTGAACGCCACGGTCTTGCCGCTCACCGGCGCGCCCGCGCTGGTCAGCGTAGCCGCGAAGCTGACCGTGTCGCCGTACTCGCCCGGCGAGCCGGCCGGGTCGAGCGCCAGCCCGGTGGCCGCCGGCGGCGGATCATTCGGGCCGGGCTGAGGCAGCGCATTCGAGTCGACGTCCGGGATGTAGTAGGCGCCGCTGTTGGTGGATAGCGTCACCAGACCCACACCGCTGGCGGCCTGCACCAAGAAGCGCACATTCGCGGCCGGGGTCGCGCCCAGCGTCAGGGCCCCGGTCCACAGAGTCGTGTCGCCCGGGTCCTGGGTCAGCGCCAGCGGCAGCCATTGCCCGTGCCACGGCCCGCTCAGGGCGGTGTAGTTGACCCAGACCGCCTGCGCACCGGCCGACGGGTCCACGGTCACGCGGACGGCGAAGTGGATCTGGCCGCCGCTGACGGTCGAGTCTACGCGCGCCAAGGCCGGCGGCGCCGACAGCGCGGGCTGGTTGGCGCCGTTCGGGCTGGCGGCGACATGGTCGCTGTAGAACAGCCGGACGGTGGCGCTGTCCCAGCGCCGGAGTGTGCCGACCGGCGAACCCAGGCCACTCGAGATGAACTGGGCCGGCGTGAACATCAATTGCGTCGCCCCGCCCGCGTTGGCCAGCGCGTCGAAATAGCTCACGCGCCAGGGGCGGATGGGATAGTGCACGTCCGACGCGAACTCGGGGCGCGTGTCAGTCAAGTCGAAGACGGCCTCGCTCACCAGCGGCCGGCGGCCCGGCAGATCGGTGTAGCTGCCCTGCCACAGGCCGACGCCGCGCAGGACCATGCCATCCACGGTGACATTGTTGAGGTCGAGCGGCAGCGCCGGCTCGGCCGGGTTGACGACGGCGCCATCCGGGCTGACGAAGTAAGACGCGATGGCGGAGCCGGACGGCGTGGTCACCGTCTTGGTGACGAGCGTCAGGTCGGGCGTGATCGTGACGTCGGCGGTCTCCAGGCCCAGAGCCGCGCCAGGCGTGCCGGCCCCAGCCGGCGTGGTGCCGCCCACGATCGACGGCTCCCCGCCGCCCGACAGCCGGTCACCGGGCATGTCCACGCTCAGCATCGGCAGGCCGAAGAGCGCGGTGATCAGGTAGGCCTTCTCGTGGATGCCGCGCGTCGGGCCAGTGCTGGTGAGGTAGGCCTGCTTGGCGCGCACCAGGGCCTCGCCCACCGAGACCGGGCCGGTGCCGCGGCGCAGCTCCTGGCTGAAGTTCAAGTACAGGCGCTCGCTGTAGTAGATGAAGTCTGTGTCGCCGTACTGGTAGCCGGTGCCCGCGATCAGCGTCGCCTGCTTGCGCGCGAAGGCCTGGGCCCAATCCGGCTGCAGCGTGGCGCTGGTGCTGTCCGGGTCGACGATGTTGTAGCCGGAGTGGCAGCCGGCGCTGAAGATGATGGCGTTGACGAAGTCGGTCGACGACGCCGCTACCTCGGACGCCAGGACGCGCGTGGCGTAGTCCGCGGCCAGCGCGCTGTTGCCGCTGAAGTGGCCGGCCAGGAAGACCAGGTCATGCCGGCCGCTGTTCAGCAGAGCGGCCCGCAACTGGTCGGCCGTCCACGAGGCTGGATCGGTCGGCGGCACGCCGCCGGCCGTGATCAAGGTCTGGATGGGCTGGCCCAGGCCGGCCTCCAGCTCCGCCTCCACCGCCACGGCCGTCTTGGCCAGGAAGTCATACCCGGTCACCAAGGCCGTATCCGGGGCGCCCACCAGGCCGCCCGTCGTGTTGTTGAGATAGGCGTTGACCAGGCCGGTGGCTTCGGCCGCGGTCTCCACCAGGCGCCCGACGGCCAGGTCCGCGATCGGCAGATGATCGTCACGCACCGAGAGGGAGAGCGAGGCCCCGTACTCGTCCTGGCCCAGCACGTAATTCAGGCGCAGGCTGGCCTCCGAGGCCGAGGTCTTGTCGACCGGCGGGTAGTAGTTCGATTCGGGCGCCAGGCCGGCGCGGTCCGGATAGCGGAAGAACGGGATCGCCCGGTCGCCGCCGACGAGGACGATGTACTTCAGATTGGGGTTCAGCTCCCGGTAGTTGTCCGCCACCTGCTTGATGGCCTCGGCCACCAGGTTCTTGGCATACGGGCAGGCCGCGGCGCCGTCCGCCACCGCGTTGGCGGCGGCCACCCGGGCGTCGGTGTTGACCTGGACGATCTCGCCGCGCACTTCCGGCCGGGCCTTCAGGAGGGCCAGCGCCGTCTGGAGCGCGCTGACCTCGGCCGGCGTGCCGGCCAGGCGCGAGTAATCCACCAGGATGAGGGTCTCGAAGTCCCCGGCCACACCGGCCAGCGAGGTCGGCACGGACGGAGCGGTGACGCCCTGGCAGATCTGGTCCAGGACCTGGACCTCCAGCTCGAATTGATCGGTCAGGCTGAACGAGCCGTTGCGCCCGCGCACACGCACGTAGTACTCGCCGGTGTTATTCCAGCTGTTGATGGAGATGCCGTGGCGCGAGGCGCCGTTGTAGACCGAGACCGCCACCAGGCTGCGCGTCTGCGCGGCCGAGTACGCCGTCGGATCCGGGCTGTAGATATCGGGCGAGTAGATGTCCGGGCTGTAGATGTCCGGCGAGTAGATGTCCGGGCTGTAGATGTCCGGCGAATAGATGTCCGGGCTGTAGATGTCGGGCGAGTAGATGTCCGGAGCGAACTCGGCCCCGAGCTGGGTCAGCGTCTCTTCGGTGGTCGGCGAGGCCGTGAGCTCTTCATAGGCCTGGCCGATGTCCTTGTAGACGGTGAAGTCGTACACCGACGACAGGTCGCCCAGGCTGATCGTCATCACGCTGCCGGGCTGGATCGAGAACTTGTACCAGCGCGCCTGGCCTTCCTGGTCCAGGAGCTGGTTGAAGGACGCCGACACGGCGCCGCCGGGGACGGCCCAGAAGAGCCCGTCCAGGCTGTAGGCCGTCGTCCAGGTGGTGTTGTTCGGGCCGGCGCGGCCGCACTGCGAGAACTCGGATGTGTTGCCGTCCAGGTCGGTGGCGGTGGCGGTGACGAAGACGCCGGGGGCCACCACCGGGAGCGTGCCGGTGAAGTCCACGTTGCCGGCGCTATCGGTGGTGACCTCCAGATCGCCCAGGAACTCAGCGCCCTCGCCGAAGCCGGCCGGGTCGCAGACGGTGTTGGTGAAGAACTCGAGCCTGAACGTGGTCTCGGGCGTGCTGTTCAGGCGGCCGGCCACGAAGGTGCCGGAGGTTTCGCCGTCGTTGAACGGCGCCGCCGCCGTGAGCACCGGCGCGTTCTGGCCAAAGTTGGGGCCGTCGTCGAGATCGCCGGCGTCGTTGGGTGTGGGACCGTCCCCGCCCAGGTCAATGCCCAGTTCGTCGTTGGCGAAGATCAGGTTGGGGCCGACGACGGCCGGGATGCCGGCGATGCGGTTACGCACGGCGTCGTCGAAGCCCTCGCCCAGGTCCAGGCTGAGGACGCGCACGCCCGCCCCGCCGTTGTAGGCGATGCGGTTGCCGGCGACCGTGTTCTCGTCGGCGGCCTGGATCAGCACGCCGGCGCCGGCGTTGCCGAGCGGGGCCGTGCCGGCCGCGTTCAAGCCGATCACGTTGCCGCGCACGTCGACGGCGGTGGTGTCCGAGGACTGGATGGCGATACCGGCGCCGCCGTTGCCCGAGATCACGTTGGCCCAGCGGACGGCGCGCAGCTCAAAGTCGCCGATCTGGATCCCGGTGCTGCCGTCGCGGACCAGGATGCCCTCGAAGCGGTTGCCCAGAGCGGCCGTGCCCGGCGCGTTGAGGCCGATGTAATTCCCGAAAACCTGATTGTCAGGAGCCAGGGCGATGTCGATGCCCCGCCCCTCCTGGAAACCGGTGCCGTTGTTGCCGGAGATGACGTTGCGGTCGCCTTCATCGGCGCCGCCGATCGTGTTGCCGTTGGCGCCGGTGTCCAGGACGATGCCGGAGGCGTTGGGGAGCGCGGCCAGGCCGGTGGCATCCACGCCGATCCAGTTGCCGACGATGCTGTTCCCGTAGACGCCCTCGCCCGTCAAACGGATACCCACGCCGGCATTGCCGGAAATCAAGTTGTCCTGGATGAGCGTGCCAGAGGCGGCGTCCAGGTGCACGGTCTCGCGGCTGTTGGGGATGGCGTCCAGGCCGTCGGCATCCGTGCCGATGTAGTTGCCGACCAGTTGGTTGTCAGCTGTGCCGGCTGTGAAGAACACGGCCCGGTCCGGGTGGCCGCTGATCACCTGGCGCGCGTCGGCCGAGCCGGAGATGACGTTGCCGCTGCCGCCGACGATCTGGATGCCGCCGCCGGCGCCGGCCGCCGCGCCCTCATCGAGCCAATTGCGCTCGCCTTCGCCGCCTTCCCCGCCCTCAGGGAAGAAGATGGCCGCGGTGCCGGCCGCGTTCGTGCCGAGGTAGTTGCCGGCGATGACGTTGTCCGTGCCCTGCTGCACGCGGACGTTGAACAGGCCGTTGCCCGAGATTACGTTGCGCGCGGCCGGGCTGTCGCCGCCGATGGTGTTGCCGCTCAGGGAGTATGGCCCGAACAGGCTCATGAACACGCCGTGGTCGCTGTTGCCAAGCGCGTTCACGCCGGCCGCGTCGGTGCCGAGGTAGTTGCCGAGGACGGTGTTGCCGGTGGTGTCCCCGGCGCCGGCCGCGAAGAAGATGCCGTCCCGGTTGGCCGAGATCACGTTGCGGTCGGCCGGGCTTGTCCCGCCGACCGTGTTGTCGGCGGTGTTGTTGAGATAAATGCCGGAGGCGCCCACGCCGTCCGGAGCGCCGTCCGGGCGCAGTCCGATCCAGTTGCCGGCGATCGTGGAGCCGCCGCCGCCCTCCACCACGATGGCGTCATGGAAGGGACCGGTGATGGAGAGGCCGCGAATAGTGGAGCCGCCCCCAGAGGCCGCGATTGTCAAAGCCGGGCACGGGTCAACCCCATACCCGCCTTCCCAGTAGTATTCGCCGGAATAAAGCGAGCACTCGCCGCCGTTCAACGCGATCTGCAGCACCGCGTCGCTGCCGACCGCCAGCGTATTCGGGCTGGCGCCCGGCTGGCTGTAGCCGTCGACGATGACCGGGTCAGTGATGGCGGGCAGCGGCTCGAACGGGTAGATCGTCCACGGGCCGGTCCCCTCGTAGTAGTCGACGATATCGAACTCGATCGTGTCCAGGCCGGGGTTGCTATTCGCCGCGTGGAGGGCCTCGCGCAGGGTGCAGTCTCCTTCGTATTCCACGGGATCGCACGACTCGTCGTCGCCATCGTAGGCCACATTAACGACGAAGACCTCGCCTTCGGCCGCCGCGGTGCGCGCCGTGGTCTGGGCGAGGTCGGCCGCGCGCGCCAGGCCGCCGGCGGGGACCAGCATTGCCAGGACGACGAGCAGGTAGGGCAGCTGACCGAGTTTCTGACGGAGCAGGCGGCTGACGGCGCGCAGGGTTTGCATGGGGCTCGTCTCCTCATTGGGCGCCTGACCTGTCCCCACCCGGCTGCCCAAGGGCGCAACCAATCACGGCAGGAAGGCTCGGTGTAGGCGGCGTTGTTCAGACGCGCAGTATCCAGTTGCTATATAGAAGTCAGAATGCGGACGTACAGGAGAATTGTAATTTTGGAAGTAGCCGAAGCTCACTAGTACGATGGTCGCAATCGGCCCCGCCCGCACCAACCCCCTGTTGACCGGCGCGCGCCAGGGTTGGGAACCGGATAGTTTTTC
>CALFZO010000070.1 GCA_937952305.1 uncultured Anaerolineales bacterium
GCGCGCGCGCCTGGCCGCCGACCTCACCGAGCACGTCGGCCTGCTCGCCGCCGCCAAATCTCTCGCCAGCGACAGCGACGGCCAACGCTTCCAACTCAACGCCGACCTGGCCGCCGCCGCCCAGCGCGCCGAGGCGGCCGAAGCCGAACTCGCCGCCTTGCGCGCTCAACTGGACGCGCGCAGTGCCGGGCTCTCCGGCGCCGAGGCCGACCTGGCCAAGCTGCGCGCCCAACTGACCGAGCGCTCCGCCCTGCTGTCCGCGGCCGCCGACGAGCGCGCGCGCCTGGCCGCCGACCTCACCGAGCACGTCGGCCTGCTCGCCGCCGCCGCCGATCAGGCGCAGCGCTGGCAGACGCAGGCGGGGGCGGCCGCGGCCGATCTAAACGCCTGCCGCCAGCACGCCGAACAACTGGAGGCCGAACTCCGCGACGCGCAGGGCCAATTGCAGGCCCGCGCCGAGGCCGGAGAAAGCGTCCCGGCCCGGACGCGGCGCAAGCGCACGCTGGCCGGGTCACCCGATCGCGACGATCTTGAAATCATCCTGGGCATCGGACCGGTCTTCGCCAGCCGGCTCAACGCCGCCGGCGTCTTTACGTTCGAGGCGCTCGGGGAACTCAGCGACGAGCGGATCGTCGAGATCGCTCAGGCCAAGGACTGGCAGAACGTCGACCCGGCCTCCTGGCGCGAACAGGCCCGCGCGCTGGCCGCCCACAAGAAATCGTCTTAGCCGTCCCAGCGCGGCCCGCGCCCCTGGCTCCGGCCGGAGACGGATTGCAGCGAGAGTGAGGAGGCGGTCGCATGTCGACCAGCGAACGTCGCTTTCAAGCTTACGACATCTTCAAACTGATCGTCACGATCATCTTGATCATCCTGATCCTGTGGCAGTGGCGGACCCTGCCCGGCCCCTCCAGCGCGGCCAGCCCCAGCCCAACCCCGCCGAGCGGCGCGACGGTCATTGCCGCTGAGCCCAGTGCAGTTCCCGCCACAGATCGGCCGACCTTGGCCGTGCCGGTGGTCGAAGCCGTCGTCGGAGCCGAGGGAGTAGCGCTGTCCGGAACGGGCACGCCCAACTCACGGGTCCAGATCACCCTGGATGGCCAGGTGGTGGGCCAGGCTGACGTGGACGCCAATGGCCGCTGGACCTTCAGCTTCGACGCCGCCCCGGGCGAGCACACCATCCTCGTCCAGGCGCTGGAGGCTGCCGGCGGCGCCGCGGCCGCCGCTTCGCCGCTCACACTCACCGTGCCGGCGCCCATTGACGCCCCCACGCTGGATGCCCTGCCGACCGACGCTGCCCCAGGCGCGCTCACCCTCAGCGGCACCGGCACACCGCGCACCACGGTCCAGATCGTGATCGACGGCCGGGTCGCCGGTCAGGCCGCCATCGGCGCCAACGGGCGTTGGTCGTTCGCGACGGAGGTCCCGACCGCCGGCGCGCACACGCTGCTGGTGAACGCGCTGGATGACGCCGGCCAGGTGGCCGCCAGCGCGCCGCCCGCCACGCTGCAACTGACAGCCCCGCCCACCTCCACGCCGGCGCCCGCCGTCACACCGGCCGCGCCGACTCTGGATACGCTGCCGACCGACGGCGCGCCGGGCACACTGGCGCTCAGCGGGTCGGGCACACCCGGCGCCACGATCCAGATCGTGATCGATGGCCAGGTCGCCGGCCAGACGCGCGTGGGCGCGGATGGGCGCTGGTTGTTCCCGGTCGAAATCGCCGCCGCCGGCGAGCATACCGTGCAGGTGAATGCGCTGGATAACGCCGGCCAGGTGGCCGCCAGCGCGCCGCCCGCCACGCTGCAGCTCGCCACGGCGTCAACCTCCACACCGACGCCGCGGCCACCGGCGCCAACCGCCCGACCAGGTGCGGCGTCCGACTGCAACCCGAACGACCCCGCCGCTTACGGCGAGGACCTCGGCCAGGTGTGGCGCGTGGATCGCTGCGACACGCTTTCCTATATCGCGCGCCGGACCGGGATCGACCTGAACCTGTTGATCGCGGCCAACCCGCAGATCCAGAATCCAGATCTGATCTTCCCCGGCCAGACCGTGACGCTCCCAGGCCGCTAAGCGCCCGCGCCGCGCGGCCTTGCGAGCAACGCCCGGTGCCCTACCACCGGGCGTTTTCTTTTGCCCTCCGCCGGACGTGGCGCGTTTCTTGCACCTTGCCCAGGCGATGCACACCTTAATGGGCAAGGGCTGGTTTATCTGGCAGATTCCGCGTTGCGAGGCCGGCGAGCCGGCCGCCATCGCCGCCAAGGCGGTCGAGGCCGGCTGCACGCACGTCCTGCTCAAGATCGCCGAGCGCACCCACGGCTTCGCCTTCGATCGGTTCGGGCGCGATCTGGCCGCGCCGGTGGCCGAGGCGCTGCGCGCCCGCGGCCTGCAGGTGTGGGGCTGGCACTACGTGTACGGCGACAACCCGACGGCCGAGGCCGCCGCCGCCGTTCAGCGCGTCCGGCAGCTGGGGCTGGACGGCTACGTCATCGACGCCGAGCAGGAGTACAAGCATCCGGGCAAGGCCGTGTCCGCGCGCATGTTCATGAACACGCTGCGCCAGGGCCTGCCGGACACGCCGGTCGCGCTCTCGTCTTACCGCTTCCCATCGCTCCACCAGCAGCTGCCGTGGGCGGTCTTCCTCGAACAGTGCGACTACGCCATGCCGCAGGTCTACTGGGAGCAGGCCCACAACCCGGCCCAGCAGTTAGAGCGCTGCGTGGCTGAGTACGCCAACACCCGGCTGGTGGGTCAGGCCCGGCCGGTCATCCCCACCGGCGCGGCCTATGGCGCCGGCGCCTGGCGGGCCACGCCAGCCGACATCCGCGCCTTCCTGCAGAAAGCCGTGGCGCTGGGATTGCCGGCCGCCAACCTGTACAGCTGGGACTACACCAACCTGCCGGGCCAGTCCGACCTGTGGCAGGCCGCCGCCGATGCGGACTGGCCGGCGCCGGCACCCGCCGCCGACATCGTGGCGCGCTGGGCTGAGGCGCTCAACGCCGGCGATGTGGAAGCCGTGCTGGCCCTGTACGGCGCCAGCGCCGCCCACATCACGCCGACCCGCACGCGCGTCGGCCGGGAGGCCCTGCGCGCCTGGTACACCGACCTGCTGCGCGTCCACGCGCCCCACGCGGTCTTCTCCATCCAACCGGCCGCCGGCGGCAGCCAGTTCCGGCGTTTCCAGTGGCGGGCCGAGGCCGGCGCCGCGCGGCTGGAGGGCGAAGACATCCTCGGCCTGCACGACGACCACATCGAGTATCACACCACCTCGCTCGTCGGCGTCTAGCGCGCCTACCCTGGCGCCGAGCGCCCCAGCCGGCTTTTATTCCGACGCAGACCAGGGCCGGGCACTTGTACCCCATCTGGCGCGGGGTACTTGTGACCTCCCCGCCCCTCGGTTAGAATCAACGGCGAGCCTATGCCGCCCATCATCCCTGAATACATCTTCACCGGCGGACTGCGGGAAGACTATTTCATCACTGCCGCCGGCGAAGTCCATCTGCGCAAACTGGGCGGGAACGCCATCTACGCCGCCGTCGGCGCGCGCGTCTGGTCCAAAGCCGTCGGCCTGCTCTCACGCGTGGGCAGCAACTACCCGCCCGAGTGGCTGGAGCTGTTGCAGCAGCGCGGGTTGGACACGCGCGGCGTCAAGGTCTTGCCCGAAGCGCAGAACACGCGCACCTTCTACGCCTACCTCTCGCTGGAAGAGCGCGTGGACACCGACCCGGCCGCGCATTTCGCCCGCCTGGGCCGGCCGCTGCCGCCCGACCTGCAGCACTACGCCACCTCCACCGACGGCCAGGACGAGCGGACGCGCTTCGGGCCGCTGGCGGTCCGGCCCACGGAAGTCCCGCGCGAATACCTGGACGCGCGCGGCGCGCACCTGGCGCCGTGCGAGTTTGTGGTCCACAGCACACTGCCGGCCACCTTCCGGCACAGCAAAATCGGCTACGTCACCTGTGACCCGTCGCTGCGCTACATGCACCCGAACTTCACCGACGACGTCAAGCGGATCGTGTCCGGGCTGGACGCCTTTCTGCCGTCGGAGATGGAGACGCGCGCCTATTTTCGCGAGCCGCTGGCCGACCTGTGGGAAGCGGCCGAAGCTTTCGGCGCGATGGGCGCCAAGCTGGCCGTCATCAAACTCGGCGCGCGCGGCCAATTCCTGTACGAAGCCGCCAGCGGCCGGCGCTGGCATGTGCCCGCCTACCCGGCCAAGGCCCGCGACGTGACCGGCGCCGGCGACGCGTATTGCGGCGGCTTCCTGGCCGGCCTGGCTGAAACGCATGACCCCCTCGAGGCGGCTCTGCGCGGCTCGGTCTCCGCGTCGCTGGTCATCGAAGGCAGCGGCGCGCTGTATGCCCTGGACAGCACCCCCGGCCTGGCGCAAGCCCGGCTGGCAGCCCTGCGCGACTCTGTGCGCGCCATCTGACCGAGAAGACCCATGCCGTCTCTGACCGACCGCGTTCTCGACCTGGCCTGCGCCATCCAGCAGATCCCGGCGCCCAGCTTCCACGAGTTTGCGCGCGCCCAGTTTGTGCGCGACCAGTTTACGGCCTACGGCCTGGCCGACGTGACCATGGACGACCTCGGCAACGTGTACGCGCGCCGGCACGGCGCCGGCCGCGCGCGGCCGCTGCTGGTGACGGCCCACACGGACACGGTCTTCCCGGCCGACACGCCGCTGGCGCTCACCCGCACGACCGAGCGCATCCACGGCCCCGGCATCGGCGACAACTCCCTGGGCGTCGCCGGGCTCTTCGGCCTGATCTGGGCGTTCCAGGGCGAGACGCTGCCCGGCGACGTGTGGCTGGCCGCGAACGTGTGCGAGGAAGGGCTGGGGGACCTGCGCGGCATGCGCCGCGTGATGGAGAAACTCGGCGAGCAGGTGGCCGCCACGCTGGTGCTGGAGGGCATGGCCCTGGGCCAGATCTATCACGGCGGCATCGGCGTGCGGCGCTACCGCTTCACGGCCCGCAGCGAAGGCGGGCACAGCTGGCTCAATTTCGGGCGGCGCTCGGCCATCCATGACCTGGTGCGCCTGGCCGCGCAGCTGACCGACCTGAACGTGCCGGCCTCCCCCAAGACCACGTTCAACCTCGGCACCATCGCCGGCGGCACGTCCGTCAACACGATCGCGCGCGAAGCCTCGCTGGACCTGGATCTGCGCTCGGAGGCGCCCGCCGCGCTGGCGGCGCTGGCCGCCCATGTCGAGGCGCTGGCCGAGGCCCACAACCGCCAGGGCGCGCAGATCACGCCTTTGATCATCGGCGACCGGCCCAGCGGCCACCTGCCGCGCGAGCACCCGCTGGTGAAGGTGGCGGCCGAGGCCCTGCTCGGGGCCGGCTACTCCCCCAGGCTCGACGCCGGTTCCACCGACGCCAACATCCCGCTCAGCCAGGGGCGCCCGTGCGTGTGCATCGGGCTGACCCAGGGCGGCAACGCCCACCGGCCGGACGAGTTCATCGACACCGCGCCGCTGGCCCGCGGCTTGACCGCCCTGACGGCCACCGTGCGCGGCGCCTTCGCCCTGGCCTGAACCCGCCCGCTCACCGCGCGCCGTCGGGCTGGCTCAGCAGCGCCCCCGTCTGGTGTTCGCGCCCCCCCAGATACTCGGCCACCTGCCCGCTGTCCAGAGGCTGGGCGATCAGATACCCCTGGGCCTGCTCGCAACCCAGCAAGCGGATGGCGCGCGCCTGCTCGAGCGTCTCCACCCCCTCCGCCACCACACTCAACCCCAGATCGTGGGCCAGCGTCACGATGGTGCGCACGATCTGAATATTCCGGCCTTCGGCGTCGATCCGGCTGATGAAGGCCCGGTCGATCTTGAGGGCGTCGATGGGGAAACGGTAGAGGTAGCTCAACGACGAGTAGCCGGTGCCGAAGTCGTCGATGTAGACCTGCACGCCGAGCGCGCGCAATCCCTGCAGCGAGGCGGTGGCGGCCGCGGCGTCTTCGATGATGGCGCTCTCGGTGATCTCGAGTTTCAGGTTGTGGCTGGGCAGGCCGGTGTCCTGCAGCACCTGCTGCACATACTCCACCAGGTTGGCCTGCCGGAACTGGCGCGCCGACAGGTTCACACTGATGCTGACCGGCTGGTCGGCCGGCAGCTGCGGCTGCCAGGCGCGCAGCTGGCGGCAGGCTTCGCGCAGCACCCATTGCCCAATCGGCACGATCAGGCCAGTCTCTTCGGCCACCGGGATGAACTCGCCCGGCGAAACAAAGCCGCGCGCGGGATGCCGCCAGCGCAGCAGGGCTTCGAAACCGGCCGTCCGCAGCTGGCGCAGGTCATAGATCGGCTGGTAGGCCAGCAGGAACTCCTGCCGTTCGAGGGCCTGGCGCAACTCGCTCTCCAGGCTCAGGCGCGTGAGAGCGCGGTGCCGCATGTCCTGGTTGAACATGGCATGGCGCGCCTTCCCCTGCAGCTTGGCCTCATACATGGCGATGTCGGCGTCACGCAGCACATCCTCGGCCCGTTCGTAGCCCAGCTCGCCCAGGACGACGCCGATGCTGGCCGTGGCGAAGACCTTGTGGCCGTCCAACTCAAAGGGCTGCTCGAGCGCGGTCTGCAGCCGCGCCAGGGCCGACAGGGCGTCGGCTTCGCCATCCACGTCCTCCAGCAACGCCACGAACTCATCGCCGCCCAGCCGGGCAACCGTGTCCGCCTTGCGCAGGGCGTGACCCAGCCGGTACGCGATCTCCACCAGCAGCCGGTCTCCCAGCAAGTGGCCGAGGCTGTCGTTGACGACCTTGAAGCCGTCGAAGTCCAGGAACAGAAGCGCGAAACGGAAGGCGGGGTTGCGCCGGCTGCGCTCGACGGCGTGCCCGAGGCGGTCCATCAATAGCGCCCGGTTGGGCAAGCCGGTCAGCATGTCGTGCAGGACTTCATAGCGCAGGCGGGCTTCACTCTGGCGCAGCGCCGTCTCGGCCCACTGCCGCTCCCGGACCTCCTGGCGCAGGCGGTCGTTGGCCTGCTGCAGGTCAGCCTCCGCCCGCTGGCGCTCGGTCAGCTCCAGGTGCAGCCGCTGGTTTAGGCGGATGTTCTCGCCCAGGGCCAGCATTTGGCGGGCCAACACCAGGACGATCAGCCCGCCCAGGCCGAGCTGGAGATGGGTCAGACCGGAGAGGGACATCCGTGACACACCCGACGTCCAGTCGATCACCAGCAGAGCGTACGCGCTGATCACGAAGAGGTAGGGCACGGCCGCGCGCAGGTAGCTGCCCCGGTCCGCGGACGCGGCCAGCACCGGTCTGGGAAGGGCCGGCCGCGAGGCCGCCTGCAAGCGCCCGGCCCAGGCCAACAGCACGACGGTGGCCAACCAGCCCACGTCCAGCAGCCCGCCGCTGGCGTAGGTGCCGCCCAGGGATTGTTGGCCATAGACGCCATCACACAGGATGCCGATACCGGCGCTGGCCATCAGCAGCCACAACGGCCAGGGCGGCTGCTCCGGCAGCGGCCGGAACAGCACCGTGAGGAGCACGAAGACCAGGATCAGGTCACCCACCGGGTACGCCGCGGTGGCAGCCAGCGCCAGCGCGTCAGCGCCCTCAGCCAGGCCGGACGCCAGCAGCGGACCGATCCAGAACCACCAGAAGACCAGGGAGGTCGCCAGGAAGGTGATGCCGATGTCGAACAGACCTTTGACGCGCTGCAGACGAGTCTGCGCGCCGCTGGGCAGCCACAGGACGCCCACGAGGAACAACGGGTAATAGAGCCAGTAGAAGAAGTCGGCCAGGGACGGGAAGGGCGGCTCCTGGAGGCCGAGCTCCAGCGTCAGCCAGATCAGGTCGCCGATGAGCCAGGCGCCCGCCGCGGCCGCCAGCAGCCCCCAGCCAATGGCCGTGTTCCGCGAGAAGTGACGCGCCGACACGCGCGCCGCCCCAATCAAGGCCAGACAGGCCCAGGCGTCGACGATAGGCGAGACCAGGTCGCTGATCACCAGGCGCGGCCACTCAGCGCGGACGCCCAGAAAGACGGCCGCCATCACCAGCAGCAGCACGCTGCCGCCCAACAGGCTGTAACGCGCCGGCTTCAAGGCCTGCGCTATGCTCGACACACGCTGGCTCAAGTTGGTGCCCACCCGCTGTGGCGTCCGGCTCTCCCCTGCCCCGCTGACGCAGATCGACCGCGCGTCAAAGATCGCCCCCGGCAAAGTCGTATCTTACCAGGCCCGGCCCAGCCCGTGGACCGGCCCGGCCTGTCCGGTTGCTGAGCGCTCGGGGAAAACACGCTCTAACGTTACCCGCGGCCCCGCAGACGCGGGGCTTTGCGACGGTTGGCCTTCGTTGGCCGCCGCCGCAGCAACTAGGGTTGTTTCTTGTCGCGCGCGCGTTTCCGGGCGAGCAGCGCGGCGGAGGTAGAGGTGTCGGGAGTTGAGGTCGCCGCAGGCGGCGAGGTCGGCGGCGGTGGAGCGACCGGCTGGGAGGGCCGGGGTTGTGCCCCAGCCGACGGTGTCGCCGGCGGCGGGGCGGGCGCGGCCGGCGACTCCGGGCCGCGCGGGGCCGCCTCGCCGGCGCGCTCCTTGGCCCGGAACAATGAAGACAACTGCTGGGCGCGTTCCGGCGCCACCGGCGCCGCGGCCGGGGTCCGGATCGCCAGGAAGGCCAGCAGGCGCGCCCAGGCGCGGCGCGCGTCCAGGCGCGTCAGCACCAGACGGCGCACGGCGATATCAAGGGGCAGCAACAGGACGGCCGCCAGCAACAGCCACGGCCAGATGGGGCGCGCGGCGCTGGGCGGCTGGGGCAGGTCATGCGCGAAGACCTGCGCGTAAGCGCCCGTCACCGAGCCGCCGCCGGTGACCGCGGCCAACTGCAGCAGCGCGCGCACATTCGGCGGCGCCGCGTTCAGATCGGCATCGGCGGCGGGCAGGCTGATCTGATACTCCGGCGAGTAAGACAACACCCAGCCGGCTGTTTGGGCCAGGGCCGCCGCCTCCGCCGGGGCGGCCGGGTCGGTGCCGGCGACACGGATCAGATAAGCGCCTTCGCCCGTCGGCGTGAAGGCGCCGGTGTAGCGGCCGGGCGCCGTCTGTTGCAGCGTGACGGTCTGCGTGACGCCATCCGGGTCCACCACATTTGCCTGGACGGTCAGGCCGTTCAGATAGGCGCCGGCGTCCGATTGGGCGTCGACGCTGATCAGGGCCTGCGCGCCCGCCCGAGTCACCTGCACCGAAGTCGCCGTCGCGCCGCCCGTGCTCAGGGTGTAGCGCACCGCCTGCGCCCAGAAGCGCGCAAACTGGTCCCAGCTCACCCAGTCCTTGGCCCAGCGGCCGGTGGCATCCGAGGTCCAGGCCACCGACTTACCCAGGCCGTATTGCCAGGCCGCCAGCACCGGATCGGGCGCCTCCGGGTTGGGGCTGTCTGGGTTGACCAGGATGGTCTGGGCCGCGCTCTTGGCGGTGGTGCCGATGTAGCCAAGCAGCCGCGGTGCCGCAGCGATGCCGGTCAGGATCGGGCTCGGGCTGACCTGGCGCGGAAAGAACTCCTGCTCCACGATGTAAGCGCGCGTGGCCAGCGTGGTCTCCTCGGCGAAGATGGCCGGGATCGTGCTGGGGTCGTCGGTGAAATGATAAGCGCCGCCGCCGGCCTCGGCCAGCTGCGGCAGGAAGGGCGCGGCGCCCGGCCCCACGCCGACCGACGACAGCGTGATGCCGTCCTGCTCGTACATGCGCCGCACCATCTCCGGGATGCCGGTCGGGTCGGCACCGCCGTCGGTGAGCAGGATGACATGCCTGACCGCGCCATCGTCCTGCGGCAGCGTGTCCGCAGCCAGCTTAACGCCGGCGAAGATATCGGTGCCGCCGTCGGCGCGGATCGTGCCCACCGCGTTCAGGATGGCGTCGGCGTCCTCGAGCGACGTGATCGGCGCCACCCAGGCCGCGCTGTCGTCGAAGGCGATCACGCCGACCTTGTCGCTCGGGCTGAGCAGCTCAATCGACCGCAGCACGGCCTCCTTGGCCAGATCCACCTTCGTCACCCCGCCGGCCAGCTCAGACATGCTGCCGGACTTGTCGATGACGAAGACCAGCGTCAGGCGGGCGCGGCGCTTCTCGTCCTTGATCTCCATGTCCACGGGCAGCACGTCGGCCAGCGGCGTGCGGAAGTAACCGCCCACGCCGTAAGAGGTCGGCCCGCCCACCGCCACCAGCCCGCCGCCCAGGTCGCGCACGTACGTCTCCAAGGCCTCCAGCTGGCGGCGTGACAGGGCGCGCGCGGGGACATCGACCAGGATCACGGACGCGTACTCGGCCAGGGCCGGCAGCTCGGACGGCAGCTGCGCTGGAGGGATGACCTCCACCGGCAGACCGGAGGCCTGCAGGGCCGCGACCAACTCGACATGGCCGGCCACGCCGTCGCGCGCGGCTGGGTTGGCCACCAGCAGCAGGCGCGGCGGGCCGGCCACCTGGGTGAAGGCGGCCAGCTCGTTGTTTTGATAGAAGGTATCGGCGGCGCCGGCCGGCGTGATCTGCACGCGGTAGGCCGCGAAGCCGGGCTCACCGGCCTGCAGCGGCAGGGAAAAGGCGTTGCGCCCGCGGCGCAGCGTCAACTCGCCAGAATAGGCCACCTGGTCGCCGGCCAGCACGCGCACGCCCACCGTCTGCTCGGACGTCGACTCGACCACGATCTCCAGCGCGAAGGCCTCGCCCTGGCGCAGCCGGGACGGCGCCTTGACGGAGGTCAGTTGCGCTTCCGCGCCGCCGCTGACGCCGAACGGCACAACCGTGATCTGCGTGCCGGTCAAAGCCGCCAGCCGCGCGGCCGCCAGCGCGTCGCCGGAAGTCTCCAGGCCGTCCGAGAGGATCACCAGGCGCCGGGCCGTGTCCGACGGCAGCAGCGCCAGCCCGAGCCGGATGGCGCCGGCCAGATCGGTTTGCAGCGTCGTCACTTTCGAGGTCGGCAGGTCGAGGGTGTCTTGGCCTGAGAGCGGGCGCTCCACCACGGCCTCGGCGCCGAAGAGCACCACGCCGGCCTGGTCATCCGGGCCGATCTCTGCCAGCGCCCGGCGCACGTAGGCCAGGGCCAGCTGATACGGCGACGTGACGCCGGCGTCAGTCGTCAGGGGGACGCGCATGGAGTCGGAGGCGTCCACCAGGAAGACCACCGAGAGGGTGTCCGCGGCGCGTCGGACCTCCGGGCCGGCCAGGCCCAACATCAGCAGCAGCGCCAACAGCAGGCGCAGCGCCAGGCTCAGAATCTCGCGCCGCCGGCTGGGGCCGCGCGACGGCCAGCCCAGCCACACAAAGAGCGGCAGGCTCGCCAGCAGCAGCAACCACCACGGCGCGGAGAAAGTCATGACGTTTAGAGGTGGCGGCCCCAGCCCAGCGCCAGGCCCCAGGCAAACAGCCCGGCCAGGCCCGCCCACGGCGCCCAGACGAAGGCCAGCGCCACGCCGGCCAACGCCAACACGTTGAGCGAAAAGCGCTTGAGAAAGGCGAGGACGTGATCGGGCGTCAACCCGGCGCGCTGCTGCGCGGCCAGGAACCGGCCCACGCCCTCCGTCAGGCGTTCACGCAGCGCCTTGCGCTCCCGCTCCTGTTCCAACTGCCGCGTAAAGCGATATTGGAACCAGCTCCCCAGGTAACCGCCCAGCAGGCCAAAGACCAGGCTGATGCCGCCCTGCACAATCCAGTTCACCAGGGTGGGCGTGTCAATCGCTGTCATAGCGCCTCCATGCCTGCGCGCGGCGCTCAAGCCGCGTTCTTCTTGCGCCGGAACCAGCCGCGCCAGCCGGGCAGCGCCGGCAGAGTGGCCCCGCGCTGGTAGACCCACCACTCGATGAGCAGCAGCCCCACCCCGGCGGCCGCAATCCAGGGCCACAACTCCAACTGGCCGACCTCCGCCTCCAGCGAGGCCGGCACGTCGGCGCGGCCGACGCGGATGGTGGCGGCCGGCCGGATGGCGCTCTCAGCTGAGTTGAAAAGGTTGACGGCGAAACGGCCCAGGACAGACTGATTGGAGACGACAGTGTAGACGCCGAGCCGATCGCTGTCCGCGAAGAGCACCCCGGCCTCCGTCGCCGCCGCCTGGTAGCGGACGCCGTCCGGGTTGTCGATCGCGATGGCCCGGTCGCCGCCGCCCGGCTTGATGAGCAACGTCTCGCCCACGCGCAAGCCATCCGGCGCCGAGAAAGCCTGCGCCGGGGCGAGGTAGTTGATCAGGTTGGAGATCAGGATCGGGAAGGCCAGCTGCAGCGGCAGATCCGAGTCTTGCAGGCGGAACGTGATGACGGCCACGCGCCGCCCGCCAGTCTCGCCGGCAAACACCAGCGGCCCGCCTTCGGCCTCCACCACCACGCGCGCCCAGGCCGGCACGCTGACGCGGCGGGCCTGCAGGACGCGCACGGCGCTCCAATCGAGGTATTGTGCCAGCGGATCGTTGGCCGCCACGCGCACGAGCTGGGTGTTGGTGAAGACCTCGCCCACCTGGAACAGATCGCCGCCGGAGCTCGGGTTGACCACCAGTAGTTCCGCCGTCGGCACAGCCAGGGTGTCGGTCAGGCTGTCCAGGATGTACAGGTCAAAGGGCTCGTCGGGCGGCTGCGCGCCCGGTAACAGGCGGAAGGGCTGCAGGCCGGGCAGCGCCGTCAGCATCTGCTCGAGAAAGACATTGCCGGGCGAGACCAGCAGCGCGCGCCCGGAGGCCGGCGGCTGGTAGATGGCCCAGGCGGTATCGTCCAGCGCCAACGCGTCCAGGCCCTCCGCGCCGCCCGGCACGGAGAGCGCGACCGCGTACGCGGCCGGCACGTCCGGCAGATCATCCAGGACCAGATCGGCGGAGGCGCCGGCCGGCACGTCCAGCTGCTGGGCGCTGAGCAGATCCCCATCCACGGTGATGGACGCCAGCACCGTGCGGGCCGTATCGCCGGCGTTGGTCACGCGCGCGAAGAGCTGCAGGCCGGCGCCGGTCCCGCGCAGCGACAGCGCCGCCACGGCCAGGTTCTCGGCGCTGGACCCGATGGGCACGTAGCGGATCTCGCCGGGCAGCGGCGGCAGATCATCCGGCAGGCCGCCGTCGGAGACGATGACGATCGTGGATTGATCCAGGCGCGCCCCGCGCACGGCGCCGGACGCTAGGGCGAAGGCGGCCGCCCAATCGACCGGGCCTTGCGTCACCGTGGCCGCGGCCAGGGCCGCGCGCAGCGCGTCTTTGTCCGCCAGGCCGGAGGCCAGCACATCGGGCTGAGCGGCGACGCGGATCAAAGACATGCGGCTGTCGGCGGCCAGGTTGTCCACGAGCTGGCGCACGGCCGCGCGCGCGGCCTCGAAGCGGCTGGGCGCCACGTCGGCGGCGTTCATGGAGGCGGAGGCATCCAGCAGCACGATCACGGCGCCGCGGGCGACCACCGGCACGCTGACAAAGGGCCGCGCCAGCGCCAGGACCAGCAGCGCCAGGAGCAGCAATTGCAGGAGCAGGAGCAGGTTGCGGCGCAGGCGCTGCCAGGGCGCGTTGGCCTCCCGGTCGCGCAGCAGGCGCTGCCATAGCATCACCGACGACACCTCCACCTCGCGGCGCCGCAGCTTAAGCATGTACAGCACCAGGATCGGCAGCGCGAGCGCGCCGAGGGCGAGGGCGAGAGGCGTGAGGAAGGCCATCGGGTAGTCGAGAGCGGTCAGTGAACTACTTGATCAATCCGCGCTGGCGCAACTGCGCCAGCACCAACTCATCCCAGGCCAGGTCCGTGGTCACGGGCACGTAGTTGGCGCGGCGCTTCAGACAATGGGTCTCGATTTCGTCCTGCCAGGCCCGCAGGCGGCGGTGGTACAGGTCGCGCAGGCCGCCGTCCAGAGTCACATCCTGAGGCGCGCCGGTCTCGCTGTCGATCAGGCGCAGGTCGCCGGCCAGCGGCGGGTCCACTTCTTCCGGCGCCAGGACATGCACCAGATTGACTTCATAGCCGCGGCCCTGAAGCTGGGCCAGGCCGGCTTCAAACCCGTCCGGCGCGAACAGGTCCGAGATCAGGAAGACCAGGCCGGGGCGGCGGGCCGCCAGGGCATAAGCGCGCAGCGCCTCGGATAACGCCGTCGCTCCGGCCGGCGTCTGCGCCTCCAAGAAGCGCAGCAGGCGCACAGCCTGGCCGCGGCCGCGCGTCGGCCCGAACTGCGCGGCCGGGGCGGCGTCGCGCAGCAGGGCCACGGTCAGCCGGTCGCCGGCGGCCAGGGCGATGTAGCCCAGGGCGGCGGCCAGCCGGCGGGCGTAATCGAACTTGTGCTGGAGGCCGGACCCGCACGCCATCGACCGCGAGGCATCCACGAGCACGTGGACGGCCAGGTCCTCTTCCTCTTCCAGCAGTTTGATGAAAGGCCGTTCCAGCCGGGCGAAGACGTTCCAATCCACGCGCCGCAAGTCGTCGCCGCGCGTGTAGTCGCGGTAATCGGCAAACTCGATGGACGTGCCGCGCTTGGTGGAACGGCGTTCGCCCTTGAGCACGCCGGCGCGCACCTGGGACGCCACCAGCGCCAGGCGGTCGAGCTTGCGGAAGGTGGTCTCGTCAAACAGCATCGGCCGCGGCCCATGGGCTGCGCCGCAGAGTCGCCGAGACGCAGAGCCGGCGCAGGCGCGCGCGCTCCAGGTCCCGGCGCCGGGCGCTCATGGCATTGCGGCAAACCATGGCCCTCAAAGCGGGGCGAGGCGGGGAGCCGGAATCCAGGCCAAGGCGCCAGAAGCTGGACCCCGGCTTGCGCCAGGGTGACGTCAACCCATCCAAAAATCGTGCTCGGCGGCGAGGGCCGGTCATTTTTGCGGGACGGTCGTGAGCAGTTCGGCGACGGCCTGGTCGGTGGTGACGCCCTCGGCCTGGCCCTCGAAGTTGAGCAGCAGGCGGTGGCGCAGCGCGGCCGGGGCCACGGCCGCCACATCGGCGAAGGCCACGTTGACGCGCCCGGCCAGCAGGGCCGTGATCTTGGCGCCCAGGATCAGGGCCTGCCCGCCGCGCGGCGATGAGCCATAGCGCACGAACTGTTTGACGAGCGGCGGCGCGCCGTCGCTGTCCGGGTGCGAGGCCACCACCAGCCGGGCCACGTACTCGGCCACGTGAGACGGCACCGGCACCTGACGCGCCAGCCGGCCCATCGCCAGCAGTTGGTCACCGTCCGCGGCCCGGCCGGCCGCCGGCCGCTGGCTGCCCGTGGTGCGGGCCAGAATCTCCACCAGGTCCGCCGTGGACGGGAAGGTGACGTTGATCTTGAACAGGAAGCGGTCGAGCTGGGCCTCCGGCAGCGGATAGGTGCCCTCCATCTCGATCGGGTTCTGCGTGGCCAGGACGAAAAAGGGCGGCGCCAGAGGATACGTGCGCTTGGCCACCGTCACCGACTGCTCCTGCATGGCCTCCAGCAGCGCCGACTGCGTCTTGGGAGTGGCGCGGTTGATCTCGTCCGCCAGGACCAGGTTGGCGAAGATCGGGCCGGGCTGAAAGCGAAAGGCGCGCTGGCCGTCCGGCGTCTCCTCCAGAATGTCGGTGCCGACGATGTCGGCCGGCATCAGGTCCGGCGTGAACTGGATGCGCGCGAAGCGCAGGTCCAGCGCCTCGGCCAGGGTCTTGATCAGCATCGTCTTGCCCAGACCGGGCACGCCCTCCAGCAAGGCGTGGCCGCCGGCCACCAGGCAGATCAGCGCGTGACGGACCACCTCAGCCTGGCCCACGATCACCTTGCCGATCTCGGCCTCAAGCAGGGCCGCCGTCTCGCGGAACTGCGGGACGGTCAGCTCCGGCCGGGTCGTCGTTTGTGTGTCCGCCAGCGCCATGTTGCCTCCGATCGCTTCGCCGCCATTAACGCGCCAAGCGCCAAGACGGCCCGCCCGGTCCGGCGGACCCCCTTCGCGCTTGAGGCGACGCCCGTTACGGCTCCAGGGATGAGAAGTAGTCCTTCACCACATCGCGCAACTCGGGCGGATATTCGCCCTGATCCACCGCGGAGTAGGCGGTGTCGCGATAATCGTTATAGACCTCGTTGTACGGCACGGTGACTTCACCCGTGTTCTGCGGATTGGTCGGACCCTGGCCGACCACGTCGCTGCCGGGATCGCCGTTGCCCTGGTTCGGCAGGGTCACGTCTGAGCCATCGGTGCCGCCCAGACGATAGGGAGCGTAGATGGGCTCGTAGGCGCGCTCGCCGCCGTCGCCGGGGCCGTTGCCCTGGCTCGTGCCCGTGGCCTGGCCGCCCTGCGCGTTGCCGTCGCCTTCACCGCGCCCGGCGCCGCCGCCGCCGCCCTGGCCCTGCCCCTGGCCGCTGCCTTGCCCCTGGCCCTGGCCATTCTGACCCTGGCCCTGGCCTTGTTGACCTTGACCCTGGCCTTGGCCTTGACCCTGCCCTTGTCCATCTTGACCGGCCTGGCCTTGACCCTGGCTGGCCTGGGCGATGGCGCGCTGGGCACGCTCAACTTGAGAGGCCGCCTGCCCGGCCGCCTGGGATTGCGCGGCCTGTTCACCGGCCTCGGCCATGGATTGCGCGGCCTGATCCAGGGCCTCACCGGCCGCCTGGCTGTCGCCCTGGCGCAGCGCCTCAGCCGCGCGCCGCAGCTGCTCCGCTGTCTGCGGGCTGCCGTTCTGGAGCTGGTCGGCGGTCTGCTCGAGCTGATCCGCCAAAGCCTGGCGTTCCGCTTCGGAGAGCTGCGCCGGGTCGATCTGCGACAGGGCGTCACCGGCCTGCTGGAAATCGCCGTTAGCCAGGGCCTCCCCGGCGCCTTGCGTCGTCGGGTTCTGGCTCAAGGTCTGGCCGGCCTCCTGCAGCGCCGCCGCCTCGTTCTCGGCGTTGGGGTCCTGAAGCGCGCGCACCTCCTGCTGGGCCTCGGCCAGCGCCTGAAGCGCCTCGGCCTCGGACAGGGTCGGCTCCTGCAAACGCTGCTGCGCGTCTTCCAGGGGCTGCGTCAGCGCGTCTCGCTGCTCTTCGGTCAGCGCTGGATCGCTTTCGATCTGCTGGATGAGTTCTTCGAGCTGCTGGACCTGTTCGGCCACGGCCTGTTGGACGGCCTGGCGCTGGGCCAATACAGCTTGCTGGGGATTGGGGAGGACGAGAGCGCCCACCAGGGCGGCCAGGACGATGGCGGTCAGCAATACTTCGCGCAGCGGGACCGTCCACAGCGGCAACCGCTGGCGGGCCGGCGCTTGCTGGGCGGCGCGGGCGGCATCCGCCCACTGATCGCGCCGCAGCCACTCCGGCGCCAGGTCCGGCCGGGCGGCCAGTTCCAGCGCAGCCGAGGTGCGCTCGGCCAGGCCCAGGACGCGGTCAAGATGACGGGCGGCGGCCAGGCGCGGGCGCGGCCAGAAGAAGCCGACGCCCAGGGCGATGACGAGGCCGGCCAGGGCGAGACCGGCCGCCACGCCGGCGAGCACGGCCACGGGCTGGACGGGCGTGAGCCGCGCCACCAACGCCAGGCCTAAGCCGGCCGACAAGCCGGCGGCCAGTCCGCGCACCGCCCAGGCCAGCGCGGCGCGCACGCGCAGGCGCCACAGCCAGCGGTCGAGGTGGTTGTCCAATTCTTGCAGGTGGGCGTCAGCGACAGTCATACCTTTATGACGAGGCGTACCCGGACCAAGTTCCGTAGATTAACAACTCACCAAGTGTGAGGCAGTATAACAGGCCGGTCCGGCGGTGTCTAACCACGCCGGCCGCTGGCTGGTTTGGGGAAGGCGCGGCCTAGTCGGCCGGCCCACTGCAAACCCGAGCGGTTGGGCCGGCTGGCCGGCCCTGACCGGCCGAACGCCGGCCACGTTTGTGCGCCTACCGTCTTATGAGAGGCAAGAAGAGGTTGGTATCGGAGGTCGTCCGTTCAAAGGCGCCGCTGTCACACGGGCTAGACCGAAGAGCGCCCCGTTGGTCGGTGATGGGGCAATAGGCCGACACCCCGGCGTCGATGGCGGCGCTTCCGGTCGCCAGGGCCATCGTCTGGGTCGGCCCGCCCTGGTTGGCGAGTCCATAGAGGCGGGAATCGCCCGCCGGCAATTCCCCGGAGTTCGCCACGCAGCCGGTATCGGGTCCGGACTGCAGGTTGCCGCCGTCATTCACAAAGGGAATGCTGGTATAGCCGCAATTGCCCCCGATGTTATCGGCCACGATGGTGTTTCTGAGGGTGAAGGCGCCGCTCGAACTCGCATTCCAGATGCCGCCGTTCGTGGTCACGGCGAAGTTGCCGTTGCCGCTGATAGTGGCATTGACGAGGGTGAGAGTGCCGAAGTTGAGGATGGCGGAGTAGTTGCTGAACGGCAGCGCCGAGAAGCCGTTCTTGGTGATGGTGGCGTTCGTCACCGTCATGACGCTGGTGGGCTCAAAGTTGGCGAGGCCGGCACCCTGGCGGCCGTTGTTCGTATGGATCGTCACATTGACCAACTCCGCCACGGCGGCGTTATACAAGCCAGCTCCGTAAGACGGCAAGGCGGTCACAATATTGTTACTGATGGTCGTGTCGCTGATGTAGATGCGGCAATTGCCCACCAGGCAGCCGGTCCAGACGCCGCCTCCGCCGCCGGAGCCCTGGGCGACGTTATACGCCACGATGGAATTGGTCAGCGTCATCACGCTGCTATTAATCAGGCCGCCGCCGCTGTAGGCCGTGAAGTTGTTGGTGATCGCGACATGATCCAGGGTTGGCTCGGCCAGGCCGCTCACCTTCACACCACCGCCGTGATCGTTGAGAGCACGACCGCCGGTGAAGGTGAGGCCCGAGATCACGGTGTTGCTGATGGCGGCGCCGGTAATCGTGAGGACGCGCTGGTTGGCGGCGGCAGAGATGATGGTGGTCGCGCGGTCTGCACCGGTCAGGTTGACCGCTTTGTCCAGGGTCAGGCTTTCCGTGTACGTGCCGGCCGGGATCAGAATCGTATCGCCATGATCGGCGGCATTGAGGCAGGCCTGCAGCGTCGTGTCACACGGCGCCACCCCCAGCGTATAGGTCACCGCCTGGGCGGCCATCTCGGCCCGGTCCGCGGCCGTTAACCCAAACAGCAAGGCGCAGAAAAGCGCTACTCCCCAGAAGACAAGCGAACGTGAAGTCGTCAGGCTGGCTGGCCGCATGGGGCACCCCCTTCATTTTCGACAGCGTTAAGACAGCGGTTGGTTGTGGCGGACTTTCTCTTTGTATTTGAGATCGGCCGGCCTTGGGACCGGCAATATGTCATAGAGAATGCCTGAGCAAAGTAATCAAGTCGGCCGCGCGGCCCGCAACCCGCCGCTCACCAGCTATGGTGTTGGCGTCAAGCTGCGGATCAGGTCAAGCGTGTAGTCCAGGACCGGGTCTTCGCCGGCCAGGCGCTGCGCCAGTGTGGTCTTGATCTCTACGTCCGGCTGGACGCCGTTCGCGTCCAACTCGCCGCTGGGGCGGACCTGGCAGGTGCGCGAGATTTGCAGGAGCAAGCCGGTCCGTGGCAACGGCGTCATCTCCGAGGCGACGTCCGCGCAGAAGGAGGCCGTGTCGCTGGTCGGCTCGCCGATCAGCAGCGCCAGGTCGTAATCCTGCAGGATGGTCGCGAAGACGATCCCGGACGAGAACGTGTCCGGCCCGATCAGGAGGTAGAGGTCCCCCGGGTAACGCTGCTCGGCCGGGAATGGCTGGATCAACTCGCATGCCGCCTCGCGGGGAGCGCCGGACCCGTAGCCGCCGAACGGAGCCTGAGAACGGCGCGCGCACTGCCGATAGGGCTGGTCGGTGAGGTAGTCCATGACGGCGTTGATTTCCTGGTACAGGCCGCCGCCGTTGGCGCGCACGTCGATGATGAGGTGTGAGACGCCCTCGGCCTGGACCTGGGCGAAGGGCGCTTTGAGCAGGGGGCCGATACCGACAAAAGCGTTGAGCGTCAGCAGGCCGATGGATTCGCCCGGAAAGGCCGTGTAGGTCACCAGTGCCGGCGGCGCGCCGGCGTTGGCGGCCGGCCGGGAACTCGCCTCCGCCGTCAGGCTGGGGACCCTCTGCACAACCGGCGCGCTGGCGCCCGGCGGCAGCAGCTCCACCTCGAATTCGGCCGGCGAGCCCAGTAGCAGCCAGAGGGCGAGCGTGGGGAGGACGCGCGTTTGGGGGAAGTAACGCTGCACCTCGGCCTGGAGCGCGGCCGCCGGCCAGCCGTCCACGGCCAACACCTCGCTGCCGAGCGGCACGCCGGTCTCGCCGGCCAGATCGCCCATGACGTAGACGCGGCCGCCCTCGCCTTCGATCACCAGCGGGAAGGCGCGCTCACTCGTCATCACGCCGGCGAGCGCCTCGTCCGGCGGGAAGACGAGGGTGTGACCGTCACCCAGGCTGTTGACCAGCGGCGCCACCTGACGATAGAAGTCCAGCACCGAGAGCGGCTGTGACAGCGCCTGCGCCAGACGCTCGCGTTCTTGGTCGATTTCAGCTTTGGGGCGGCGGGCGTAGGGGTCCGGGTGCGTGGTCTCCAGACGATGAAACAGCTCGTCCAGATCGGCGCGCATGGCCTCCGGCGCCAGGCGCGGGTAGTCACCGAGCACGACCAGCGTGGGCGGCGGCGCTGTTGCAGTGGGGGCGCTGAACGTGGCGGTGGGCGCGATCGTGGCCGCGGGTGCCGAGGTGGCGGCCGGACTGGGCGGGGCCGCGCAGGCGGCCAGGAGGGCCGCCAGGATGAGCCAAAGCACTGCCGACGGGCGGCGTGGGATCGTTCGATCAGATGAGGCCGGCCGGAAGATTGCAGGCATGGTCTCCCCCAAGCGGCTGGCGGCCTTTCAAACCTCAGTGAACGTCCGCGAGCGCGCGTGCACGGCGTCCACGCGCAGGCGCCACTCGGCCCCGGCCGCGTGTGAGTCCACCAGCCAGCCGAAGGCCGGCGTGGCCGGGTGCGGGGCCAGCGTCAGCGTATCGACGCCGGGCAGGAACGGATAGACCGCCGTGGAGCCGGCCAGGCGCGCGATGAAATAGCGCCGTGCGGCTGTCCCGCCTAGATAGATGGGGCCGCGCCAGTCTTCGTCCTGGACCGTGGCCGGCGCGCGCGCCGCCGCCATGGCGGCCTGGCAGGCTGAACCGCGCGCGTCGCCGACCGTGAACCGGGCCGGCGGGCCGGCCGCGACGGTGATCTCGGCCGGGTAATAGGGCGTCTGGAAGAAAGTCCGCTCGATGAACGCGAACAGGCGCGAGGAGTTAAAGGCGTGCACCAGGTACAGGCCGTCTCGGCGGTCGCCGGCCGGCTGCCGGGACACCGTCAGGCCGAGAGTGAACTCGCGGGTGCGGCTGCCCTGCCAGGCCAGGGCCGTGGCGCTCAGGGCCAGCTCAGCCTGGCCGCCGGCATTGTAGGGGTGCAGGCCGGTGCCCCGCAGCCGCGCCTGCCAGAACGCCAGGTCGGCGTGCAGCACCAAGGTGGCTTCTTTAACGTGTTGGACGACAGCGACGAAGGGGACGTCTGTGGAGGGGAGGGCAGTGCTCACGCGCGAACTCCGGCCGGCGGGATGGCCAGAGTCTATCACGCATAGGCCAGGCTTTCCCGGACGCTGATCCGGGCGGCGGCGCGCGCCGGGCCGAGCGCGGCCAGAGCCCCGATGAGCACGGTGACGCCCAGCCACAGCAGCACGGCCCAACCATTGAAGGCGTAATCCAGGTTGACTTCCAGCATCGTCTGGCCCAGCTGGCGCGCCAACGGCTGGGCTAACAGATACGCGATCGGCACGGCCAACACCCAGCTCAACAGACTCTGCAGCACGCCTTCCATCAGGAAGAGCGACAGGAGCGTGGCCGACCGCGCGCCGATGGCGCGCAGCACGCCGATCTCGCGCGTGCGCTCCATGACGCTCAGGCTGAGCGCGCTGGCCAGGCCGATGCCGCCGACGCTGGCCAGCAGCATCGCCAATCCGAGCAGCGTGGACACCACCGGGCTGAACTGGTTGAGCGTGAAGGCGCGCTCCTCCAGCGTCACGGCGCTGGTGTACAGATCGACCTTGAACCCGTCAGCCTCGAAGCGCTCGCGCAGGCGGTCGGCGGCGGCCTGCGCGGCTTCCAGGCCGTCGTCCGTGGTCCGCACCAGGACGCGCGTGACGGCGGCGTCCGTGCCCAGCGCCGCCCGCACTGCGTCCAGGGGCGCGTAGAGCTCCTCGGTCGCGAAGCCGCCGCCGAAGATGACCTGGTAGGTCCCGACGATCTCCCAGGCCTCGCCGCCGGCCGGGCCGAGGTCCAGGGTGACGGTGTCGCCCAGCGCCAGGCCATTCTGGCTGGCCGTGTCCTGGCTGATCACGAGCACGCGCGCGTCGCCAGGCCGCAGCCAGCGGCCAGCCGTGAGCAGGGGCCGATACATATCCGAGTCCAGCGGCAGGCCCACCAGCTGCGCGCCCAGCCCGGCCGAGTCCGCCAGCCGTTCGCCGGCGCGCAGCAGCGTGGCGTTGCTGCTCAGCCACAGCTCGGAGCGCTCCAGGCCGGGCACGCCCTCCAGAACCGTCCGCACCCGGTCAGCCGACTGGCTGGCCGTGAAGCCCACCCGCACGGCATAGGCGCGCCGGGCCGTGTCATTGTCGACGGTCAGGAGCATGGACGAGACCAGCGCCATCACCACCAGGAAGGCCACGCCCGCCGTCGTCAGCACCAGCACCGTCAGCGCCAGGCGGCTCTTGCGCCGGAACAGGTTGCCCAGCGCGGCGGCGTAGGCGGTCGGCAGAAAGCGCTCGCCGAAACGGTCCACCAGGCGGTCAAACGGGCCGGGTCCGAAGTCCGCGCCGACGCCGTAAGTGGCGATAGCCTCGCGCACGCTCAGCGCGGCGCCGCGCAGCACCGGCAGCAGGCCGGCCAGCACCGGCGCCGCCAGCGCGGCCAACACTTGCAGAATCACGGCCCGGGTCGAGAACTGGAACTCCACGTAGTCAACGTTGAAGAGGTTGAGGAAAGCCTGCGTGGCGTAGAACGCCGTGAGCAGGCCGGCCGGTAACGCGACGGTTAACGCCACCGCGCCGTAGACCAGGATGCCCGCCAGGTAAGTCCCCACGATGTCGCGGCGGCGTCCGCCGATGGCCTTGATCACGCCGATCTGGTCGGTCTGCTGGGTGATCAGGGCGGTCAGCGTGCTCATCACCAGGACCACGCTCAGGAACAGGGCCGCGCCCGCCATCCACTGCAGGATCAGCATCGAGCCTTCTACAAAGCGGCGGCCCCAGTGCTTGTCCGGGTCCTGGTAGATGGTGACGGCCACCGGCACGCCCAGATCGCCCAGGCGCGCGCGCAGCTCGCCGGCCACGGCCTCGGCCCGCGCGCGGCTGTACGGCTCGGTCACGCGCACCAGCAGTTGCACGTAGCGCCCGGCCGGCAGGCCGAACTCGGCCAGCGTGGCCGCATCGGCGAAGAAGTGCGCGCGTCCGCCAAAAGCCGGCGGCTGAACGAAGGGATGCCGGATCAGTCCGCTGAGCTTGAAGTCGCGGGCCGCGCCGCCCACATCCAGCGTGACCGTGTCGCCCAGCGCCAGGCCGAAATACTGGCCGCTCAGGCGCTCCACGCCCAGGTCCGGGTCGGCCGGCCAGGCGCCGTCCGTCAGCGTGACCTGGTCATAGGTCTGCGCGGCGTAGTCCGGGCGCATCACCAGATTGCCGGGCTGCCATTCGGCCTCCGGGCCGAGGCGGTAGCGCACCGGGAGCTGGTTAACCGGGTCGATGTCGGCCACGCCCGGCGTCTGCTTGAGCGCGTCCACGTCGGCCTGGTCCACGCTGCCGCGCAGGATGATGTTGAAGTGCGACGGCGCGACGGCCTGGTGCGCCCGGTCCAGGCCGCTCAGCAGTTGGTCCACCATGCCGAAGATGGCGCCCACCGCGAACACGCCGGCCGCGATGCTGGTCATCGCCAGCAGCGTGCGCGCCTTGTGCGTCCACAGGTCGTACCAGACCTTGCGCCAGAGGACGGTCACGCCCCCCTCCCCGCCTGACGCTCATCGCGCACCACCCGCCCGTTCAGGATCTCCACCACGCGCTGAGTCTGGCGCGCCAATGCGGGGTTGTGCGTGACCATGATCAGGGTCTTGCCGTCCGCCACCAGGCGCGTGAACAACTGAAAGACCTCGTCGGACAGGCGCGCGTCCAGGTTGCCGGTGGGCTCGTCGGCCACCACCAACGGCGGATCATTGGCCAAAGCCCGGGCGATGGCCGCGCGCTGCTGCTGGCCGCCGGAGACCTGGCTGGGCAGCTTGTGGGCCTGGTCGGCCAGGCCGACGAGGTCCAGCAGGTGCCGGGCGCGCTCGCGGCGCTGGCGCGGCGGCAGCCGGCGCAGGAAGTCCATGGGCAGCAGCACGTTCTGCAGCAGGTTGAGCGCCGGCAGCAGCTGGAAGAACTGAAAGACGATGCCGAGCGTCGCGCCGCGCCAGACCGCCAACTGCTCCTCGGTGAGGGTGTGCACGGCGCGCCCGGCCACGATGACCTCGCCGCTGGTGGGATGATCGATGCCCGTGATCATGTTGAGCAGCGTGGACTTGCCGTTGCCGGATGGGCCGGTGATGGCCAGCAGCTCGCCGGGCGGCACGGTGAGCGAGACGCCCTGGAGGATCTCCACCTCGGCGTCGCCGACGCGGAAGCGCTTAGTGACGTTCTTGATCTGGACGAGGGGTGCGGCTACAGCCATGGGCGTTTACCGGGCCGCCTCGGCCGCCGGCGCGAAGTACTCGCCGTGGTAGCCGAACAGCACCGCGTGCGGCAGCTCGGCGCGGGCGCGTTCGGTGAAAGTCTCGGCGTCTAGCACAAGCAGGAACGACGTGCCGCGGGCCGCGTCCAGCACCACCGACAGCACCACGCCGTCGTCCTCACGGATGCGGCCGGGCGCGCCGACGAAGACGCCCTCGCCGGGGTAGCAGTCCGACGCGTGCCAGGCCAGCGTACGGCCCGTCTGCACGTCCACCTTGACCAGCTGGTTGTAGAAGCCCTGGCGCTGCTCCGGCCGCACGCTGACCGCGTACACGTAGCGATAGTCGCCGCGCAGGTTGTAGCGCTCGTAGTCGAAGCGCGGCAGTTCCAGACAGGCGTCGGACAGGGTCTCGTAGGTGGCGCGCCCGCGGCGCCGGCCTTTCAGCGGCAGGCGGTAGCGGCGCAGCTGGCCCCAGGGCAGCTCGGCGCGCTCGTCGCTCAGCCGGTTGAGGTAGTAAGACTGGACGATGCCGGCATCCGGGTAGGCGTCCAGGTCCACGATCAGCTCGTCGCCGCGCTCGAAGGCGTTGACGTGATGAAAAGCGAAGTACGGGTCGGCGTCGAAACGGCCGACCAGTTCGCCATTAGCCCGGTCGAGGACGTAGAACGGCGCGCCGCGCTCCGGCCGCCAGCGGAAATTCTCGATATACGGCCGCAGCCAGAGCAGCAGGTCGATCGGGTTCACCACCAGCGGGAACTCCGCCACGATGGCGTAACGGCGGCTCAAGCCGAAGGAGTGCAGGTAGGCGGGCTGGGCCGCGGGCAGCGCCGCGGCCAGAGCGGGCTGGCCGCCCCCCGCCAGGCGATAGAGACGGTACTGGCTCAGGGCGTGGTAGCGCGTCACCAGGTTGTAGACCACGTCCTGCTCGAAGTCGAACTGCGGGTGGACGGTGGTCATCTGCCCCACCGGGCCGGCCTCGTACTGGAAGACGCCGACGGTGGCCAGCGTTTCCGGGTCAAACTCCACCTGGATCGGCGTCTCGGCCAACGCCAGGAAGCGCCGGGCGATCCGGGCGACGTTGACCTTGGCGCTGTCCGTGATCTGGGGCGAGAACACGCTCAGCACGCGGCCGAAGAGCGACCGGCACGGGTCGGTGGCGAACTCGGAGTAGCTGATGCGGCCGTTGGCGCGCGCGGCCTCGTATGAGCGCGTGCGCAGGAACTTGTTGGCGTAGCTCACGCGCCCGTCGGCGAACGCGAAGCGGTGCAGCATCGCCAGGCCGTCGAACCAATGCCGGTAGGTCTGCGCGCCGACGTGGAAAGTGCCCGGCCCATTGCGGATCAGCGTGCCGTGCAGCCAGCCGGGCAGGCGGCCGCGCACCGGCAGATCGTCCAGAGTCAGTTCGCGCTCGCTGGCGCCGAAGCCGGTTTCAAAGACTGTGGGCATAGCCACCTCAGCGGGCGCGCGCGGCACTTGGCGCCAGCGCCGCCAGTCCCGGCCGGGAGGCCGGGTCGATCAGCTCGGCCGCGATCTTGCCGGAGGCCAGCACGGCCGGGACGCCGGCGCCTGGGTGCGTGCCGGCGCCGACGAAGTAGAGGTTCTCAAACTCCTCGGAGCGGTTGTGCGGCCGGAACCAGGCGGCCTGCAGCAGCGTCGGCGCCACCGAGAAGGCCGCGCCCCGGTAACTGTTGAGCGTGTCCTGAAAGTGCAGCGGATCGATCGTGTGTTCGGCAATCACGTTGGCCTGCAGGTCCGGCAGATAGCGGTCTTCCAGGTACTGCATGATCTTATCGCGGTACGGCCGGGCGTAGGTGCGCCAGTCCGTGCCGGAACCCAGGTGCGGCACCAGCGACAGCACGTAAAACGATTCGCAGCCGGGCGGCGCGATGCTCGGGTCTGTGCGCGACGGCATGTGCAGGTACAGCGCCAGCTGCTCCGGCACGCGCCGCGCCGCGAAAACATCGCTCAACAGCTGCGGATAGTCCCGGTCCAGGATGATGTTGTGGTGCTGCAGCGGCGAGTCCAGGTAGCGGCGCTTGGTGCCGAAGTAGATGACGAACAGCGACATGCTGTAGTGCATGGCGTTCAGGCGCCAATCCGGGTACCAGCGGCGGTGGCGGGCCGGGATCAGGTGCTTGTAGGTGAAGGCCACGTCGCCGTTGCAGACCACGTCGTCGGCCAGGTGCTCGCGCCCGTCCGCCAGCCGCACGCCGGCCACGCGCCGGCCGCGCACCAGGATTTCATCGACCTCGGCGTTGACGTGCACAGTCACCCCGAGCTCGTCCAGCAGGCGGCCGAGGGCTCGGACGATCGCGCCGGTGCCGCCCAGGGCGTAGTGCACGCCCCAGCGCTTCTCGAACTGGACGATGAGCGTGAAGATCGAGGGCGTGTCGAACGGGTTGCCGCCCACCAGCAGCGGGTGAAAGGTGAAGCAGCGGCGCAGGAACTCGTGCCGGATCAGGCTGGCCACCGACGCATAGGTCGGCCAGAACGCGCCCAGCCGGAACAGATCCGGCATGATCTTGAGCATATCGGTCAGACGCAGGAAGGGCTGCTCGGTCAGGCCGTAGAAGCGCTCGAAGATGGCCTCGGTGCGGCGCACAAAGCGCTGGTAGCCGGCTTGGTCGGCCGGGTTCCAGCGCGCGATCTCGCCCAGCGTAGCGGCCGTGTCGCGGAAGTAATCAAAGTGCCGGCCGGTGTGGTCGAACAGGCGGTAGAAAGGATCGAGCGGCACAAACTCGACGTAGTCTGCGAGGCGGCGGCCGGCCGCGGCAAACAGCTCGTCGAACATGTACGGGGCGGTAATGACGGTCGGGCCGCCGTCGAACTTGAAGCCGTTGATTTCATATTGATAGGCGCGTCCGCCCAGCTGGTCGCGCTTCTCGTAGACGGTCACGGCGTGGCCCTTGGCGGCCAGGCGAATCGCCGCCGCCAATCCGCCAAAGCCGCTCCCGATGACGATGATGTTCTTACGCATGGCCCTGTCTTTCTGAAACTGGTAGCTGCCTGGCGGCGCAGGCCTGGGCTGGGCGGCGGCCCACCGCAGGTCGCCGGGGCTGTAGGTTGAGTGACATCCAATTCGCACCGGAAATGTACCATGCTGTATAGGGATTGTCAGTTATGCGTACAATGTTCCAGCTATGAGGCTGATGAGAAGCAGGTCAAACCCGCGCAGCGCCGCTAGGCCTACCGGACTGTGCGCCGCAACGCTTGGCCGCCATGGCCCGTGGACTGGGATTAGGCCGCCCAATTCGCTAATTCGGCAGGGCTTAATAAAATTTTATGTATCCCGTGCTATACTGAGTTATCAGGGTGTTGTGTTCTGTCCGCAGGGGGTGGGCCAAAATCCCTATTGGTTGAGACGGGCAAGCCCGTAAACTAACTTAGGGTTAACGTTTGGCACACGGGCTGGATGACTGGCGAGGCGGGGGTGTCGTTCACACCCCACAACCGGGCCGCCCAAACGCGGCACCTCTCACACAATTCACATTTGTATAGCGGCGAAAGGCCGCCGCCCAACCTGGGGCGCTGAGGCGGAACTGAAGTTCGGCCGGCAGTCTGTTCGTTTGCCCCTGCCGCAGGTTCAAGGACGGAAGCCGCCGTGCTTGGGACACGTTTACCGGACCCGAGCCGGCACACCGCTGGGTTGTTGCGCTGACGCGCTTGCCCGCCTCGCCGGCTGATTGCCCACAGCCACAATCCCACACGCTCTATCACGCGCCTGGAGAGAATGCCCATGCCGGATCATGCTCTGCCCATTCCGTCGTCTGCGGTCGAGGTGCGCAATCTGGTGGACCTGCTCCGCTGGCGAGTCCAGACCGAGCCGGACAAGACCCTGTACATCTTTGTCGACGACGGCGAAGGCCAGGACCAGCCGATCACGTACGCCGAGTTCGACCGGCGCGTGCGGGCCGTTGCCGCTAAACTCCAGAGCCTGGATGACCCCGGCGAGCGCGCCCTGCTGCTCTACCCGCCCGGCCTGGATTACATCATCGGCTTCTTCGCCTGCCTGTACGCGGGCCTGATCGCCGTCCCGGCCTATCCCCCCAACCCGGCCCGCCTCAATCGCACCCTGCCGCGCCTGCAGGCCATCGTCGCCAACGCCCGCCCCAAGTTTGCCCTGACGACCGAGATGATCGCGGGGTTGGCCGGCGCCGTGGCCGAGCAGGCCCCCGACCTGGGCGCGCTGACCTGGGTCGCCACCGATGCCGTGCCGGCCGGCCTGGCCGAGGCCTGGCAGCCCACCCCTGTGTCCGGCGACACGCTCGCCTTCCTGCAATACACGTCCGGGTCCACCGGCACGCCCAAAGGCGTGATGGTCAGCCACGGCAATCTGCTCGCCAACATGGCCATCATCTGCCAGGGCTTCAAAACCCAGGCTGGCGAAACCGCCGTCTTCTGGCTGCCGCCTTACCACGACATGGGCTTGATCGGCGGGCTGTTGACGCCCATTTACGTAGGCGCCAGCTGTGTCGTCCTGTCGCCGCTGGCCTTCCTGCAGCGGCCGCTGCGCTGGTTAGAGGCCGTCTCGCGCCATGGCGCCACCATCAGCGGCGGCCCCAACTTCGCCTACGACCTGTGTGTGCGCAAGGTCACGCCTGAGCAGATTGCGGCGCTGGACCTGAGCCGCTGGAGCCTGGCCTTCAGCGGCGCTGAGCCGATCCGGGCCGAGACACTGGATCGCTTCGCCCGGACCTTCGCGCCGAGCGGCTTCCGCGCCGACGCTTTCTACACGTGCTACGGCCTGGCCGAGGCCACGTTGTTCGTCACCGGCGGTGACCGCGGGCAGGCCCCGCGCACGCTGGCCGTGGACGCCCAGGCTCTGGCGCAGGACCAGGTGGTGCTTCAGCCAGGCGGCGCCTATCAACTGGTCAGCAGCGGCCATATCCGCGCTGGCCAGACCGTGGTCATCGTCGATCCCGAGACCCGCACCCAGCGCGGGCCGGACCAGGTCGGCGAGATCTGGATCGCCGGCGAGAGCGTGGCGCGCGGCTATTGGGACCGGCCGGCTGAAACTGGCGAGACTTTTGGCGCCTACCTGGCCGACAGCGGCCAGGGGCCGTTCATGCGCAGCGGCGATTTCGGCTTCCTTAAAGATGGCGAGTTGTACGTCACCGGCCGCCTGAAAGACCTGATCATCGTGGACGGCCGCAACCTGTACCCGCAGGACCTGGAAGCCACCGTCGAGGCCGCGCACCCGGCCGTCCGCGCCGGCGCCACCGCCGTCTTCGCGGTCGACCTCGGCGGCGAGGAGCGCGTGGTGGTGGCGGCCGAGGTGGAGCGCAACTTCGTCTTCGCCCAGAAGCAGGCCGGCGGCCAGGACAATGGCCAGGCCAAGCAGGCCCTGGTTACGGCCATCCGCCGGGCGGTGGCCGAACAGCACGACGTGCGCGTCCACGCCGTCGCCCTGCTCAAGACCGGCCACATCCCCAAGACCTCCAGCGGCAAGATCCAGCGCCACGCCTGCCGCAACGGCTTCCTGGCCGGCACGCTGGACCTGATCGAGGAGTGAGGCATGGCGACTGCCCGCAAGCCGGCGCCGCCGCGCAGCGCAGCGGAAATCCAGGCCTGGCTGGTCCAGCAGATCGCGGACCTGGTCGGCGCCGCGCCGGAGACGATCGACCCACGCGAGTCATTTGACACCTTCGGCCTGTCGTCGCGCGAGGCCGTCATGCTCTCCGGCGACCTGGAGGAGTGGCTCGGCCGCGACCTCTCGCCCACCTTGGTCTACGAGCACCCGACTCTGGCCCAGTTGGCCCAGGCCTTGGGGGCCGCCAACCCGGAGACGGCCGCGGCCTCACCCTTAGACGACGCCCCGCCAATGCCAGCCGCGGACGCGGCCCGGCCCGTCGCCGGCGAGTATCCGCTGTCCGACGGCCAGCGCGCCCTGTGGTTTCAGCACCAGGCCGCGCCAGACAGCATCGCCCATCCCACGCACGCCGTGCGGCTGCGCGGCCCGCTCTCCATCGAAGCGCTGCGGGCGGCATTCCTGGCCGCCGCCCAACGGCATTCGGCCCTGCGCACCACGTTTCGGCTCAAGGACGGCGCCCCGGTCCAGGTGATTGGCCCCGAGGCCACGCTGGCGTTCAGCCAGGTCACGGCGACCGGCTGGACCGATGAGCGGTTGCGGACGGCGCTCCTGGCCACGGCGGGCCAGCCCTTCGACATCGACCACGGGCCCCTGCTGCGCGTGGCCGTCTTCTCGCGCGCGGCCGACGACCACGTCCTGCTCTTTTCGGTCCATCACCTGGTGGTAGACCTGTGGTCGCTGACCGTCCTCTTCGCCGACGTGGATCGCTTCTATCGCGATCCCGCCCTGCGCGCTGCGCCGCCCCTGGGGCGTCAATTCATCGACTTCGCCGCCTGGCAGGCCGCGCTGCTCGGCGGCCCGGCCGGCGAACGCTTGTGGGAGTACTGGCGCGGGCAGCTGACGCCTGAGCCGCCGCTGCTCAACCTGCCGACCGACCGCCCGCGCCTGCCGACCCAGACTTTCCGGGCCGGCGGGGAGCGCCTGACCCTCGACGCCGCGCTGACCCGATCGTTGAAGGCCCTGGGCGAACGCGAAGGCGTGTCGCTGTACATGCTCCTGCTGGCCGCCTTTCAGTTGCTGCTCGCGCGCTACACCGGCCAGACCGACTTCGTCGTGGGCACGCCCACCACCGGCCGCAGCCGCAACGAGTTTGCGGAGGTCGTCGGGTATTGCGTCAATCCGGTCGCGCTGCGCGCCCGCCTCGTCGATGATACCGGCGCCGCGCTGACACTGCCGGCCCTGCTGCGCCAGGTGCGCCAGACCGTCCTGGACGCGTTGGCGCACCAGGACTACCCCATCGCCCGGCTGGTGGAACGGCTGCGCCCGCAGCGTTTCGCCAACCGCACGCCGCTGTTCCAGGTGATGTTTGTCTTCCAGAGCACGCCGCGTTCGGCCGACCGGGTCTTCAGCTCAGTGGCGCTGGGCGCGGGCAACGTCACGCTTAACCTGGCCGGGCTGCCGGTGGAGACCCTGACCCTGGAGGACCAGGCCGCGCCGTTCGACCTTACGCTGACGATGGCCGAGGCCGGCGAGGAGCTGGGCGCGGCCTTCACCTACAACGCCGACCTGTTCGACGCCGCCACGATCCGGCGCCTGGCCGGCCACTTCGCCACGCTGCTGGCCGGCCTCGCCGCCGACCCAGACCGGCCGCTGCCCGCGCAACCGCTGCTGGACACGGCCGAGCGCCGGCAGATCGTGGAGGACTGGAACGCCACCGACGCGCCGTTTGATCTCAGCCGCCCGGCCGCGCAGTTGATCGAGGCCCAGGCCGCGCGCGCGCCGGAGGCCGTGGCCGTCAGCCTGGGCGGCCAAACGCTGACCTACGCCGAGTTGGAGCGGCGCGCCAACCAACTGGCGCACTCCCTCCAGGCGCGCGGTGTCGGCGCGGACACGCTCGTCGCCGTCTGCCTCGAACCGTCGCTCGCCATGGCCGTGGCCGTGCTTGGCACGCTTAAAGCCGGCGGCGCTTACTTGCCGCTCGATCCGCGTTACCCGGCCGAGCGCCTGGCCTTCATGCTCCAGGACTCGGCCGCGCCGCTGCTCCTCACCACGGCGGCGCTGGCGCCCGGGCTCCCGGCCTCCGCCGCTCAGGTCATCTGCCTGGACACGGACTGGCCGACCATCGCCCAAGCGCCGGGGACCACTCCCCCCTCGCCGGCCACGCCCGACTCGCTGGCCTACGTCATCTACACCTCCGGGTCCACCGGCACGCCCAAGGGCACGCTCCTGCACCAGCGCGGCCTCACCAATCTGATCCATGTGCTGCTGGACAAGTTCGCGCTCACGCCGGAGAGCCGCGTGCTCCAGTTCGCGTCCTTCAGCTTCGACGCCTCCGTGTCCGAGATCGTGGTGGCGTTGGCCGCCGGCGCCCGCCTGGTGCTGGCCCCGCGCGAGACGCTGCGCGCGCCCAGCGACCTGCTCGCCCTGCTGCGGCGCGAGGCCATCACGTGTGTCACCGTGCCGCCGTCGCTGTTGAGCGTGCTCGCCCCGGACGATCTGCCCGCCCTCGCCACCGTGGTCTCGGCCGGCGAGCCCTGCCCGTGGGAGGTCGCCGAGCGCTGGGCCGCCGGGCGGCGTCTGCTCAACGGCTACGGCCCCACCGAGGCCACCGTGGCCGCGTCGTACTACCGCGTGGGCGAACGCGTCCCCGGCACGCAGACGGTGCCGATCGGCCGGCCCAACCCCAACACGCACCTGTATGTGCTGGACGCGCACCAGCAGCCGGTGCCAGTCGGTGTCCCCGGCGAGCTCTACATCGGCGGCGTCGGCGTCGGCCGCGGCTACCTCAATCGGCCGGAACTGACGGCGGAGCGCTTCATTCAAGTGGACAGTAGTCGGTGGACAGTGGACGGCCGCTCCGCCTCACTGGTGACCGCCCACCCGCCGCTGACCACTCTCTACAGAACCGGCGACCTCGTCCGCTGGCTGCCGTCCGGCGACCTGGAATTCCTGGGCCGCCTGGACGACCAGGTAAAGGTGCGCGGCTTCCGGATCGAACTCGGCGAGATCGAGGCCGCCTTGCGGACTCATCCGGCCGTGCGCGAGGCGGCGGTGGTGGTGCGCGCCGCCGACGACGGCGACCGGCGCCTCTCCGCCTACGTGGTGACCACGGACGCCGAGGGGCGGCGCTCCGACCTGATCGCGGCCGTGCGCGCCCATCTGCGCGAGCGCCTGCCGGATTACATGGTCCCGGGGACCGTGACCGTACTGGAGGCGCTGCCGCTGACGCCCAACGGCAAGGTGGATCGCCAGGCGCTGGCGCGGCTGCGCCCTCAGCGCGCCGAACCCGGCGCCGACTTCGTGCAGCCCCAGAACGAACTAGAGCGCGTCATCGCCGGCCTGTGGCAGGCGGCGCTGGACGTCGAGCGCGTGGGCAGCCACGACAACTTCTTCGACCTGGGCGGACACTCGCTGCTGGTGGTCAAGGTGCAGGATCAGTTGCAGCAGGCGCTGGGCCGCGAAGTGCCCATCGTCGACCTGTTCCAGTATCCGACCGTGGCCGCGCTGGCCCAGCACCTGAGCCGCGCCGAGGCCGGGCCGAGCGCCGTGGAAACCGGCCAGGCCCGCGCCGAGAAACAGAAAGCGGCACTGCTGCAGCAGCAGGAGCGCCTGCGCGCGGCGGCGGCCCAGCGCGCCGCCCGGCGGCCGGGCGGCAACGACCGGCCCTGAAAGACCTTTCCGCGGAGGCGGGCCAGCCCCGTGTCCGCGTCTGAACCATGACGATGTCTTCCGAACTTACCGGCCTCGAGATCGCGGTCATCGGCCTCGCCGGCCGGTTCCCGGGCGCCGCCGACCTCGCGCACTTCTGGCAGAACCTGCGCCAGGGCGTAGAGTCCGTGACCTTCTTCAGCGACGCCGAGGCGCTGGCCGCCGGCGCCGACCCCGCCAAGCTGCGCGACCCGCACTACGTCAAGGCCAGCGCCCTGCTGTCGGACGTGGACCGCTTCGACGCCGGCTTCTTCGGCTTTAATCCGCGCGAGGCCGCGATCCTCGACCCGCAACAGCGGCTCTTTTTGGAGAGCGCCTGGGAGGCGCTCGAAGACGCCGGCTACAACTCGGAGGCTTATCGGGGCGCCATCGGCGTCTTCGCCGGGACCAGCCTCAACACCTACCTGCTCTTCAACCTGGCCAACAATGCCGAGGTGCGCGCGGCCGTCGACGGTTATCTGCTGACGCTGGCCAACGACAAGGACTTCCTGCCCACGCGCGTCTCCTACAAGCTCAACCTGCGCGGGCCGAGCGTCAACGTGCAGACGGCGTGCTCGACGTCGCTGGTGGCCACGCACCTGGCCTGCCAGAGCTTGCTCAGCTATCAGTGCGACATGGCCCTGGCCGGCGGCGTGTCCATCCGCCTGCCCCAGAAGCAGGGCTACCTGCACGCCGAGGGCGGCATCGCCTCGCCGGACGGCCACTGCCGCGCCTTCGACGCCGAGGCGGCCGGCACGGTCAGCGGCGAGGGGGTCGGCCTGGTGGTGCTCAAGCGCCTGGCCGACGCGCTCGCCGACGGCGACCACATCCGCGCTGTCATCAAAGGCACGGCCATCAACAACGACGGCGCCAACAAAGTCGGTTACACGGCCCCGAGCGTGGACGGCCAGGCTGAGGTCATCGCCGCGGCCCTGACCGTGGCCGGCGTGGACGCGGCCACGATCCAGCACATCGAGGCGCACGGCACCGGCACGGCTCTGGGCGATCCAATCGAGGTCGCCGCCCTCAACCAGGTCTTCGGCCCCAACGTCCCGCGGCGGGATGCCATCTCGCTCAGTTCGCTCAAGACCAACATCGGCCACCTGGACGCGGCCGCCGGCGTGGCCGGCCTGATCAAGACCGTGCTCGCGCTTGAACACGGCGAGCTGCCGGCCAATCTGCACTTCACGCGCCCCAACCCGCGCCTCGGCCTGGAGAAGACGCCGTTCTTCGTCAACGCCGCGCTGCGCGCGTGGCCGGCCCAGCCGGACGGCGGCCCGCGCCGGGCCGGGGTCAGCTCCTTCGGCATCGGCGGCACCAACGCGCACGCCGTCCTGGAAGAAGCGCCCGCCCGTGAGCCGGCCGGCCCCTCCCGCGCCTGGCAACTGCTGACGCTCTCAGCCCGCTCGGACGAGGCCCTGGACGCGGCCACCGCCAACCTGGCCGCGCACCTGCGCGCGCACCCGGAGCTGGACCTGGCCAACGCCGCCTACACGCTCCAGGTCGGGCGCAAGGCTTTCAACCGCCGCCGCATCGTCATCGCCCGGGATACCGCCGCGGCCGCCGACGCGCTCGCGCACTTGCCGGCCGGCGCGGCTTACACCGACGCTGTGCCCAGCAGCGCCCTGAGCCTGGCCTTCCTCTTCACAGGCCAGGGCGCGCAGTACGTGAACATGGGCCGCGGCCTGTACGCGGCCGAGCCGGTCTTCCGCGAGCACGTCGACGCCTGCGCCGAGCGGCTGCAGCCACACCTGGGCCTGGACCTGCGCGGCCTGCTCTTCCCGGAGCCGGATCAGGCCGCGGCCGCCGCGGAACGGCTGACGCAGACTGCGCTCACCCAGCCGGCGCTGTTCACCATCGAGTACGCGCTGGCGCAGCTCTGGCTGAGCTGGGGCGTCCGGCCGGCCGCCCTGCTCGGCCACAGTCTCGGCGAATACGTGGCCGCCTGCCTGGCCGGCGTCTTCAGCCTGGATGATGCCCTGGCGCTGGTGGCGGCGCGCGGACGCCTGATGCAGCGCCTGCCGTCCGGGGCGATGCTCAGCGTGCCGCTGGCCGAGGCCGACCTCCAGCCTTATCTGGACGGCCCGGTGGCGCTGGCGGCCGTCAACGCCCCCGGCCTGAGCGTGCTCTCCGGGCCGGCGGACGCCGTCGCCGCGGTGGAACAGCGCCTGCAGCAGGCCGGCGTCGAGGCGCGCCGCCTGCACACGTCGCACGCCTTCCATTCGGCCATGATGGACCCGATCCTGGACGAGTTCGCCGAGCGGGTGGCGGACACCGAGCGCCACGCTCCGCAGATCCCGTTCCTGTCCAACGTCACCGGCACCTGGATCACCGACGACCAGGCCACCGACCCGCACTACTGGGCGCGCCACCTGCGCCAGGCCGTGCGCTTCGCGGACGGCGTGGCCGCGTTGCTCCAGGAGCCGGGCCGCGCCTTCCTCGAGGTCGGGCCAGGCCGCACGCTGGCCACGCTCGTCAAGAGCCAGCCGGCCGCCGCCGGGCGCGTGGTGCTCACCTCGCTGCGCCATCCCAACGACCCTCAGGACGATCAGGCCTTCTTGCTGGCCGCGCTCGGCCGGTTGTGGCTGGCCGGGTGCGCGGTGGATTGGCCGGCTTTCTACGCCGGCGAGGTGCGCCAGCGCGTGCCGCTGCCCACCTACCCTTTTGAGCGCGAAAGCTATTGGGTGCAGGCCAACCCGGCCGCCCCGGCGCCGGCCACCGCGTTGCGCAAAAACCCGGACGTGCGCGCCTGGTTCTACGCGCCGTCGTGGCGGCGCCGCGATCTGGCGCTGGTCTCTCCGGACGCCGCGCCCCGGCGCTGGCTGATCCTGGCCAACGTCGACGACCTGAGCGCCGGCCTGGTCCGTCAGCTCAACGCCGCCGGCCACCCCAGCCTCAGCGTGACCTCCGGCGCGCGCTTCGATCAATTGACTGAGCACCACTACGTGCTCGATCCGCGCCGCGCCGAGGACTTCGCGGCCCTGTTCGACGAACTGCGCCTGAGCGAGCGCCTGCCGGACCGCGTGGTGCTGGACCTGCGGCAGGGCTTCGGCGGCACCGCCGGGTTGGCTGGGTTCGACAGCCTGCTGGCGTTGGCCCAGGCGCTGACGCGTTTCGTCACTCAGCCCGCCCAGCTGCTCGTGCTCACCGCCGGCGCGCAGGCGGTGCTCGGCGACGAGCCGCGCGCGCCGGCCCAGGCCGCCCTGCTGGGTCTGGCCCATGTGCTCAGCCAGGAACACCCGCACCTGCTCGTCCGGACCGTGGACACGGTCGCGGCGCAACTTCCGGCGGCCGCGCAGGTGCTGGCCGAATTCGACGCGCCGGCGGCGGAGCGCGTGGTGGCCTATCGCGGCCGGCATCGCTGGGTACAGGCGTTCGAGCCCGTGGACGGCTCCGGCCTGGGCGACAGCGCCGGCGCCGGGCTGCGGGAGCGCGGTGTCTACGTGATCACCGGCGGCCTGGGCCGCATCGGCCTGACGCTGGCCGAATACCTGGCGCGCACGGTGCAGGCCAAGCTGGTGCTGGTGGGCCGCACCGCGCAGCTGGCCCCGGAACGGCGCCAGGCCCTGGAAGCGCTGGGCGCCGAGGTGCTGGTGCGCGCCGCCGACATCGCGGACGAGGCCCAACTGCGCGCCGTGCTGACCGAGGCCGAAGCGCGCTTTGGGGCCGTGCACGGCGTGATCCACGGCGCCGGGCGGGTGGGCCAAAGCGCCCTCAAGACCATCGCCGAGACCGGGCCGGCCGACGTCGCTGACCAGTTCCAGGCCAAGGTCCACGGTGTCGCGGCGCTGGCGTGCGCGCTGCACGGGCGCCAGCTCGATTTCGTATTGCTGCTCTCGTCGCTGTCGGCCGTCCTGGGCGGCCTGGGGCTCGGCGCTTACGCGGCCGCCAACGCCTACATGGACGCTTACGCCGACCTGCAAAATCAGGCGGCGGAGGGGGCGGCGCGCCCGGCCTGGCTGAGCCTTAACTGGGACGGCTGGGACTTCGGCGAGACCGCCGGCGCCGCCGCGGCCCGCCAGATCGCCGAGCTGTCTTTAACTCCGGCCGAAGGTGTGCTGGCCTTCCAGCACGGGCTGGCCCTGCAGCGTGTCGGCGTGCGCGGCCAGCTCCTCATCTCCACCGCCGACGTCAACGCCCGCCGCGCGCGGTGGCTGCAGCCGGCCAAGGCCGAGGCGGCGGCTAAAGTCAAAACCGACGGCGTCGGCGGCCGGCATGCACGCCCGAGGCTCGGCACCGCCTACGTGGCCCCGCGTGACGAAGTGGAACAGGCCATCGCCGAGCTGTGGGGCCAGGTGCTCGGCCTGGAGCAGGTGGGCGCGGACGACGACTTCTTCGAGCTGGGCGGGCATTCCCTGTTGGCCACGCAGCTGGCCGCGCGCCTGCGCACGGACTTCCAGGTGGAGCTGCCGCTGCGCCGCCTGTTCGACGCGCCCACCGTCGCCGGCCTGGCGCGCTTGATCGCCGAGGCGCGCCGCGCCGGCACCGCCGCCGACGCGCCGCTGGAACTTGTGCCCGTCCCGCGCGACGGCGCTCTGCCGCTCTCCTTCGGCCAGCAACGGCTGTGGTTCCTGGACCAGCTCGAGCCGGGCAGCCCGCTCTACAACAACCCGGCGGCCGTGCGCCTCAGCGGCCCGCTCGACGCGGCTGCGCTGGAGCGCGCCGTCAATGCCGTCATCGCCCGGCACGAGCTCCTGCGCACCACCTACGTCGCCGAGGCCGGCCAGCCGCGCCAGGTGATCGCGCCAGCGCTGACGCTGACGCTGCCCTGCCACGACCTGAGCGCCTTGCCCGCCGCCGCCCAGGCGGACGCCGTCCAGCGCCACGCCGCCGCCGACGCCCAGCAGCCCTTCGACCTGGCGCGCGGCCCGCTGCTGCGCGTGTCGCTGCTTAAGCTGGCCGAGGCCGAGCACGTCGCCCTGCTGACCATGCACCACGTCGTCTCAGACGGCTGGTCGCTGGGCGTGTTCACGCGTGAGCTGACCACGCTCTACAGCGCCTTCGTGCGCGGCGAGCCGGACCCGCTGCCGCCGTTGGCCGTGCAGTACGTCGATTACGCCGCCTGGCAACGCCGGCACCTGCAGGGCGAAGTGCTGGAGGCGCAGCTGAGCTACTGGAAGGCGCAGCTCGGCCAGGGCTCGCCGGCCCTGGCGCTGCCCACCGACCGGCCGCGCCCGGCCGTGCAAACCTTCCGCGGCGCCACGCGCTGGTTCCAGCTGCCCCAGGCGCTGTCTGAGGCGCTGGCGGCCCTGGGCCGCCGCCACGAGGCGACGCTGTTCATGACGCTGGCGGCCGCGCTCAGCGCGCTGCTCCAGCGCTACACCGGCCAGACCGACCTGAGCCTGGGCACGCCCATCGCCGGCCGCCAGCGCGCCGAGACCGAGGCCCTGATCGGTTTCTTCGTCAACACCCTGATCCTGCGCGTGGACGCGGACGGCGACCCAACCTTCGCCGAGCTGCTCGGCCGCGTGCGCGCCGCTGCCCTGGGCGCCTACGCCCACCAGGACCTGCCCTTCGAGATGCTCGTAGACGCGCTCAAGCTGGAGCGCGACCTGAGCCGCACGCCGCTGGCCCAGGTGATGTTCGTGCTCCAGAACGCGCCCGCGGCGACGCTGGAGGCGCCCGGCCTGCGCGTGACGCCGCTAGAAACCGACACCGGCACGGCCAAGTTCGACCTGACGCTGATGCTGGAGGCAGCCCCGGATGGGCTGCGCGGCTGGTGGAACTACAACACCGACCTGTTCGACGCCGCCGCCATTGAGCGCCTGCTCGCCCACTTTCAAAACCTGCTCGCCGGCGCGGTCGCCGACCCCGGCACGCGGCTCTCGGCGCTGCCGCTGCTCACCGACGCCGAACGCGCACAGCTGGCGGCCTGGAACACGGTCGCGGCCCTGCCCAGCCCGGAACCCGTGCTCGCCGCGTTCGAGGCCCAGGCCCGGCGCGCGCCGCAAGCCACGGCGCTGGCCGCCGGCGCGACGACGCTCACTTACGGCGAGCTCAACGCGCGCGCCGCTCAACTCGCCCAGGCCCTGCGCGCGCGCGGCCTCGGCCCGGACGCCATCGTCGGCGTGTGCGTGCCGCGCTCGCCCGAAGCCGTCATCGCCCTGCTCGGACTGCTGAAAGCGGGCGCGGCTTATCTGCCGCTAGACCCGGACTACCCGGCCGAGCGCCTGGCCTACATGCTGCAGGACTCCGGCGCGCGCCTGGTGCTCACCACCTCCGCGCTGGCCCCGCTGCTCGCCGACTCATCGGCCCAGACGCTCTGTCTGGACACGGATTGGCCGGCCATTGCCCAGTCCCCGGCCGCTCGCCCCTGGCCGCCGGCGGCCCCAGACTCCCCGGCCTACGTCATCTACACCAGCGGCTCCACGGGCCAGCCCAAAGGCGTCCTGGTGGAGCACGGCGTGCTGGCCGCCCACTGCCGCGACATCGTCCGGCACTATGCGCTCACGCCGGCCGACCGCGTCCTGCAGTTCGCGGCCCTCAACTTCGATCCGGCGATCGAACAAGTCCTGCCCACGCTCATGGCCGGCGCCAGCGTGGTGCTGCGCGACAACGATCTCTGGGCGCCGGCCGACTTCTATCGCCGCGCGGCCGAGCTGGGCCTGACGGTCGTCAACGTCCCGCCCGCCTACTGGCAGCAGGTGGCCCAGGCCTGCGCCGATCAGCCCGCTGACCCGCGCGCGCGCCTGCGCCTGGTCATCGTCGGCGGCGACGCCATGCTGGGCGAGGCGCTGACAGCCTGGCGCCGGACGCCGTTGGCCGGCGCGCGGCTGCTCAACGCCTACGGCCCCACCGAGGCCGTCATCACGGCCGCCACCTTCGAGGTCCAGACCGAGACCGATCCGACCGCGCGGCCGCTGCCAATCGGCCGGCCGCTGCCCAGCCGCCAGGCCTTCATCCTGGACGCCCACGGCCAGCCAACCCCGCTGGGCGTCCCCGGTGAGCTGCACCTGGCCGGCAACCTGGCGCGCGGCTACCTCAACCGGCCGGAGCTGACGGCCGAGCGCTTCGTCTCGCTGACGCTCGCTGACGAAGGCCTACGGACGAAAGACGGCGGTCCTTCGTCCTTCGTCCGCGTCTACCGCACCGGCGACCTCGCCCGCTACCTGCCCAGCGGCGATATCGAGTTTCTGGGCCGCGTTGACCAGCAGGTGAAGATCCGCGGCTTCCGCGTGGAGCTGGGCGAGATCGAAGCCGCGCTCGGCCGCCATCCGGCCGTGGGCGAGGCCGCCGTCGTCGCGCGCGGGGACGCCGGCGCCGACAAGCAACTGGTGGCCTACGTGGTGCCGCGCGGCGCGGACCCGGCGCCGGAGGCCGGCACGCTGCGCGAGTTCCTCAAAGGCCAACTGCCGGCCTACATGGTGCCGGCCGCCTTTGTGGCGCTGTCCGCCCTGCCGCTGACGCCCAGCGGCAAGATCGACCGGCGCGCGCTGCCGGACCCGGCGCGGGAACTGGCCGCCAGCGGGGCGCGGCCCGGCTACGCGGCGCCACGCACGCCGGTGGAGGCGCAGCTGGCGCAGGTGTGGGCCGAGGTCCTGCGCATCGAGCGCGTCGGCCTGCACGACAACTTCTTCGATTTGGGCGGCCACTCGCTGCTGGCCACGCAGATCGCCGCGCGCGTGCGCGCCGCCTTCCACGTGGATCTGCCGCTGCGCCGCCTGTTTGAAGCCACCACCGTGGCCGACCTGGCCGTGCTCATCGCGCAGGCGCAGGCCGCCCAGACCCAGACCGATGAACTGGACGCGTTGTTGGCCGAGTTGGAGGGCCTGTCCGACGAGGACGCCCAGCAGCTGTTGGCCGGCGACCCACAGGACACTGCCTCATGACGGATGCCGCCGACCGGATCGCCAAACTCTCACCCGAGAAGCGCGCGCTGCTCATGCAGCGCCTCAAGCAGAAGGGTGACGGCGCCCAGACGCCGGCCCTGACGCGGCGCCCCAACCCGGACGAGTATCCGCTGTCCTTCGCCCAGCAGCGGCTGTGGTTCCTGGATCAGCTCGAGCCCGGCAGCCCGTTCTACAACATCGCCGCGGCCCTGCGCCTGAGCGGGCCGTTGGACGTGGCCGCGCTGCAGCGCGCCCTGGCCGAGGTCGCGCGCCGGCACGAGGTCCTGCGCGCGCGCTTCATCACTGAGCAGGGCTACCCGGTGCAGGTGATCGCGCCGGAGCTGGCGCTGCCGCTGACGGTCACGGACCTGCAGGACCGGCCCGCCGCCGAGCGCGAGGCGGAGGCCCTGCGCCTGGCGGATGAGGAGGCGCGCCGGCCGTTCGACCTGGCGCACGGCCCGCTGGTGCGCGCCGGCCTGGTGCGGATCGACGCGACCACGCATCTGCTGCTGCTCACCCTGCACCACATCGTCTCAGACGGCTGGTCCGTCCAGGTGCTGGTGCAGGAATTGGCCGCGCTCTACACCGCGCACGCGCGCGGCGCGGCCGCCGCCGACCTCCTGCCGCCGCTGCCCGTCCAGTACGCGGACTTCGCCCACTGGCAGCGCGAACAGCTGGCCGGCGGCCTGCGCGAGACGCAGCTCGCCTATTGGAAGCAGCAGCTGGCCGACCTGCCCGTGGCGCTGGACCTGCCCACCGACCGGCCGCGCCCGCTGGTGCAGAGCTACCGCGGCGCGCGCCACGTCGTCGCCCTGCCGGCGGCGCTGGCCGAGCAACTGCGCGCGCTCAGCCGCCAGGAATCGGCCACGCTGTTCATGACGCTGCTGGCCGCCTATCAGGTTTTGCTGGCGCGCTACAGCGGCCAGGACGACCTCGCCGTCGGCATCCCGGTCGCCAACCGCACGCGGCCTGAGGTCCAGGGCCTGGTCGGCTTCTTCGTCAACACCCTGGTCATGCGCGCGCGGCTGGGCGGCGAGGCCGGGTCGTCGTTCCGGGCCTTGCTCGGCCAGGTGCGCGAAGCCGTGCTGGGCGGCCAGGCCCACCAGGACCTGCCGTTTGAGCTGCTGCTGGACGCGCTCGACGTCCAGCGCGATATGAGCCGGTCGCCGCTCTTCCAGGTGATGTTCGCGCTCCAGGAGTCGCCGCTGGACGGCGTGCAGCTGGGCGACCTGCGCCTCGGCGTGGTGGCCCCGGACACCGGCACGGCCAAGTTCGACCTGACGCTCTTCATCGATGAAAACCCGGACGGGCTGAGCGCCACCTTCGAGTACAACACCGACCTGTTCGAGGCCGCCACCATCGCGCGGCTGGGCACGCACTTCCTCACGCTGCTGGCCGGCCTGGCCGCCGACCCGGATCGCGCGCTGAGCGCCCTGCCGCTGCTGGGCGAGGCCGAGCGCCGGCAGATCCTGGTGGACTGGAACGCCACCGCCGCGGACTTCCCCGGCGACGTCCCGCTGCCGGAGCTGTTCGCGGCCCAGGTGGCCCACCGGCCGGACGCCATGGCCGTGCGCTTCGGCGAAGCCGCGCTGACGTACCGCGAGCTGGACGCCCGCGCCAACCAACTCGCCCACTGGCTGCAACGGCAGGGCGTGGGGCCGAACCAGCTGGTCGGCCTGTTCGCCGAACGCTCGCTTGACTTGATTGTGGCCATCCTGGCCATCATCAAAGCCGGCGGCGCCTACCTGCCGCTCGACATCGAGTACCCGCGTGACCGGCTGGCCTTCATGCTGGCGGACGGCGGCGTCCGAGTGCTGCTCACCCAGGCGCGCCTCCAGGCTGAGCTGCCGGCCGGCCCGGCGACGGTGCTGTGCCTGGACAGCGAGTGGCCGGCCGTGGCCGGCGAGCCGGCCAGCGCGCCCGCCCAGGCCGCGACCGCGGAGAGCCTGGCCTACGTCATCTACACCTCCGGCTCCACCGGCCAGCCCAAGGGCGTGGCGGTGCCGCAGCGCGCCATCACGCGCCTGGTCTTCAACACCAACTACATCACGCTCGGCCCAGACGACCGGATCGCCCAGGTCTCCAACGCCTCCTTCGACGCCGCCACCTTCGAGATCTGGGGCGCGCTCCTGCACGGCGGCCAGCTGGTGGGCGTGCCCAAAGACGTGGCGTTGGCGCCGCGTCAGTTCGCCGAGTTGATCCAGACCGAAGGCCTCACGGCCATGTTCCTGACCACGGCCCTGTTCAATCACCTCGCGGCCAGCGTGCCCGGTATCTTCCGGCCGCTGCGCACGCTCATGCTCGGCGGCGAGGCCGCCGACCCGCGCTGGGTGCGCCACGTGCTGGCCACCGGCGCGCCCGAGCGCCTGCTCAACGCCTACGGCCCCACCGAGACCACCACCTTTGCCACCTGGTATGACACGCGCGATCTGCGGCCAGACGCGGCCAGCGTGCCGATTGGGCGACCGATCGGCAACACCACCGCCTACATCCTGGACCGGGCGCTCCAGCCGGTGCCGGTCGGCGTGCACGGCGAGTTGTGCCTCGGCGGACCGGGCGTGGCGCTGGGCTACCTCAACCGGCCGGAGCTGACGGCCGAAAAGTTCGTGACGTTGGCGCTCGCAGACGCGGGACCAGGGGCGAAAGACGACCGGGGACAGGCCGCCGCGGGTCCGGTGTCTTCCGTCCAACGTCTTTACCGCACCGGCGACCGCGTGCGCTGGCTGCCCGACGGCACGATCGATTTTGTCGGCCGCTTCGACCATCAGGTGAAGATCCGCGGTTTCCGCATCGAGCTGGGCGAGATCGAAGCCGTGCTCGGCCAGCACCCGGGCGTGCGCGAGCTGCTGGTGGTGGTGCGCGACGACGGCGGCGACAAGCGCGTCGTCGCCTACCTGGTGCCGCAGCCGGGCCAGGCGCCGACCCTGGCCGAACTGCGCGCCTATCTGCGCGAGCGCCTGCCTGAGTACATGGTGCCGTCCGCGTTCATCCTGCTCGACCAGTTCCCGCTCAACCCCAACGGCAAGGTGGACCGGCGCGCCCTGCCCGCCCCGGACCAGGCCCAGGCCGCCAGCGGCCGGCCCTTCCTGGCGCCGCGCACACCGGCGGAGCAGTTCCTGGCCGGCCTGTGGAAAGAGGTCCTGCGCCTCGAACGCGTCAGCGTCTACGACAACTTCTTCGAGGTCGGCGGCGACAGCATCAAGGCCGCCGTGCTCACCAACCGCATGCAGGAGAGCCTGCAGGTCACGGCCCCGGTGCGCGCGCTGTTCATGGCGCCGACTATCGCCGAGCTGGGCATGTACCTGGCCGAGTATTACCCGGACGCCGTGCGCCATCTGGGTGAAGCCGCGCCGGCCCTGCTCGCAGACGAGCAACCGGCCCCGCCGCCGGCCGAGGTCACGCGCCGCCTGGGCGCCGACGACGTCATGCGCCTGCGCCAGGCCATCCCGCCGCTGGCGCCGCGCGCGGCCGCGCCGGCGCGTCAGAACCCGCCGGCCGTCTTCCTGCTCTCGCCGCCGCGCTCCGGTTCCACGCTGCTGCGCGTGATGCTGGACGGCCACCTGCGCCTGTTCGCGCCGCCGGAGATGGACCTGCTCTCCTTCAACACGCTGGCCGAGCGGCGGGCCGCCTTCAGCGGCGAAAGCGCCTTTTGGCTGCAAGGCCCGGTGCGCGCCCTGATGGCGGCGCGCGAGCTGGACGCCGACGCCGCCGACCGCCTGATGGAGGCCTTCGAGCGCCGGGGGCTGACCGTGCAGGAGTTTTACGCCGAGCTGCAGAGCTGCATCGGCGGGCGGCTGCTGGTGGATAAGACGCCGACGTACCCGCTGGACCTCAACATCCTGCGCCGCGCCGAAGAGGACTTCGCCGGCGCCCGGTACATCCACCTGGTGCGCCACCCGTACTCGTCGATCTACTCGTTCGTCGAGGCCAAGCTGGACCAGGTCTTCTTCCGCCACCCGCACACCTTCTCGCGCCGTGAACTGGCCGAGCTGGTGTGGACGCTCAGCCACCAGAACATCCTGACCTTCCTGCAGGACGTCCCGGCCGAGCGCCAGGTGCGCGTGCACTTCGAGGAACTCGTCGGCGATCCGGAGGCCGTCACGCGCCGGCTGTGTGATTTCCTTAAGATCGACTTCGACCCGGCACTGGTCCGCCCCTACGAGGGCGAGCGCATGACCGACGGCGTGCGGCCCGGCGCGCAGATGGTGGGCGATTTCAAGTTCTACCTGCGCAAGGACATCGACGCCAACGCCGCCGACCGCTGGCGGCGCTTCCACACCAGCGATTTTCTGGGCGACGTGGGCCTGGATCTGGCCGAACGCCTCGGCTATGGGCGCGTGTCCACGACCACGGCGCCGGCCAGCGCGGCCGCCGCGCCGCTGGGTGAGCTGCGCCCGGTGCCGCGCGACGGTGACCTGCCGCTGTCCTTCGCCCAGCAGCGCCTGTGGTTCCTGGATCAACTTGAGCCGGCCAGCCCGTATTACAACGTGCCGGCGGCCGTGCGCTTCAGCGGCGCCCTAGACGTGGCCGTCCTCGAGCGCAGCCTGAACGAGATCATCCGCCGGCACGAAGCGCTGCGCGTCACCTTCGAGTCCGTCGACGGCCGGCCGGTGGTGCGTGCTCTGCCCGAACTGGCCGTGCGCCTGCAGCGCGTGGACGTCTCCGATCGGCCGCGCCCGGAGCGCGAGGCCGAGGCCCAGCGTCTGGCCCGCGCTGAAGCGCTGCGCCCCTTCGACCTGGCGCGCGGTCCGCTGATCCGCGGCAGCCTCTTCCGGCTGGCCCCGGACGAGCATCTGTTCCTGCTGGTGATGCACCACGTCATCTGCGACGGCTGGTCCGTGGGTGTGCTCACGCGCGAGGTCGCCGCGCTCTACACGGCCTTCAGCCAGGGCCTGGCCTCGCCGCTGCCGCCGCTGCCCCTTCAGTACGCGGACTTCGCCTACTGGCAGCGCCAGTGGCTGCAAGGCCCGGCCCTGCAGGCCCAGCTCGACTACTGGAAGCGCCAGTTGGCCGACGCACCCGCCCAGCTGGACCTGCCCACCGACCGCCCGCGCCCGGCCTTGCAGACCTACCGCGGCGCGCGCTACACGTTCGCGCTCAACCCGCAGCTCAGCCGGCAGCTGAACGAATTCAGCCGCGCCCAGGGCGTCACGCTCTTCGCCACGCTGATGGCCGGCTTCCAGACCCTGCTGCACCGCTACACCGGCCAGGCCGACGTGTGCACGGGCACGCCCATCGCCAACCGCACCCGCGCCGAGATCGAGGGCCTGATCGGTTTCTTCGTCAACACACTCGTCCTGCGCACCGACTTCAGCGGCGACCCGACCTTCCCGCAGCTGCTGCAGCGCGTCGCGGCGACGGCGGTGGAGGCCTTTGACCGCCAGGATGTGCCGTTTGAGATGGTCGTCGACGCCGTCCGCCCGGCCCGCGACCTCAGCCGCACGCCGCTGTTCCAGGTGATGTTCGCGCTGCAGAACACGCCGACCGAGGCCGTGCGCCTGCCCGGCCTGACGTTCGCGCCCGCGCACGTCGACGGCGGCACGTCCAAGTTCGATATGACCGTCTTCCTGCAGGAGCGCGAGGGCGAGCTGCGCGGCCTGGTGGAGTACAACACCGACCTGTTCGACGCCGCCACGATCGCGCGCCTGATGGGCCACTTCCGTGTCCTGCTGGGCGGCCTCGTGGCCGACCCGGAGCGGCCGGTGAGCGCGCTGCCGCTGCTGCCGGACGATGAGCGCGCCCTGGTGCTGGACGTCTGGAACCGCACGGCCCAGCCGCACGCCCTGGACGACACCGTCCCGGCGCGCATCGCGGCCCAGGCCGCGCGCACGCCCACGCACACCGCCGTGCTCTGCGAGGACAGCGCCCTGACCTATGCCGAACTGGACGCTCAGGCCAATCAGCTCGCGCACGCCCTGCGCGCGCGCGGCGTCGGCCCGGACACGCTGGCGGGCCTGTGCCTGGAACGCTCGCCGGCCTTGATCGTGGGGGTCCTGGCCATCTGGAAGGCCGGCGGCGCCTACCTGCCGCTGGACCCGGCCTACCCGCCCGAACGCCTGGAGTACATGCTGCAAGACTCGGGCGCCGCGGTGCTGGTCACCACCACCGCGCTGGCGGACCGCCTCGGGCTGGCGGCGCCCGGCCGGCAGCTGCTCTGCCTGGATAGCGACCAGGCTGCGCTGGCGGCCCAACCCGCGACCGAGCCGGTCAGCACCGCCGGCCCGGCCAACCTGGCCTACGTCATCTACACTTCCGGCTCCACCGGCCGGCCAAAGGGCGCGCTGATCGAACACCGCTCGGCCCTCAACCTGGGCGAGACCCTGCAGCGCGTGATCTACGCGCCGCTGGGCGTCGGGCTGCGCCTGAGCCTGAACGCGCCGCTGTCCTTCGACGCCTCGATCCAGCACCTGCTGCTGTTGATGTTCGGCCACACGCTGTGCGTGGTGCCGCAAGACGTGCGCCTGGACGGCGCGGCCCTGCTGGCCTGGCTGCGGCGCGTGCGCCTGGACGGCCTGGACTGCGTGCCGTCCCAGCTCAAACTCCTGATCGAGGCCGGCCTGTTCGACGGCGCTGGCTGGGCGCCGCGCGCCCTCTTGCCCGGCGGCGAGGCCATCGACGCCGCGCTCTGGCAGACCCTGGCGCAGGCCCCGGCCACCCAGACCTACAATGTCTACGGCCCCACCGAGTGCACGTGCGACGTCACCATCGGCCCGGTGAAAGCCCGGCCGGATCGGCCCGTGATCGGGCGGCCGGTGGACAACACCCAGCTCTACGTCCTGGACACGCGCGGCCAGCCGGTGCCCGTGGGCGTGGCCGGCGAGCTGCACATCGGCGGCGTCCAGGTGGGCCGCGGCTACCTCAACCGGCCGGATCTGACGGCTGAAAAATTCGTCGCGCTGAGTCTGGGCGAGGGACGGCCGGCAGCCGCCGGCGGTCCTGCCTCCCCGGACGTACGTGTCTACAAGACCGGCGACCTGGTCCGTTATCTGCCGGACGGCAACCTCGAATTTCTGGGACGCCTGGACGATCAGGTGAAGGTGCGCGGCTTCCGCATTGAGCTCGGCGAGATCGCGGCCGCCCTCAAGGAACACCCCGCCCTGCGCGATGCCGTCGTGGTCGCCCGCGAGGACGCGCCCGGCGTCAAACGTCTGGTGGCCTACCTGGTGCGCGCTGCCGAGGCCGGGCCGCTGCCGGCCGGCGAGCTGCGCGAATTCCTCAAGCAGCGCCTGCCGGACTACATGCTGCCGGCCGCCTTCGTGACGCTGGAGCGCCTGCCGCTCACGCCCAGCGGTAAGATCGACCGGCGCGCCCTGCCCGCCCCGGACCAGGAACGGCCGGAACTGGAGAGCGCCTACGTCGGCCCGCGCACCCCGGCCGAGGCCACGCTGACCGCCATCTGGGCGCAGGTGCTGGGCGTCCAGCAGGTCGGCGTGCGCGATAACTTCTTCGAGCTTGGCGGCGATTCGATCCTGAGCATCCAGATCATCGCCCGCGCCAACCAGGCCGGCCTGCGCCTCACGCCGCGCCAGTTCTTTCAGCAGCCCACCATTGAGGGCCTGGCCGCCGTCGCCGGACAAGGGCCGGTGATCCAGGCCGAACAGGGCCCGGTGACCGGGCCGGTGCCGCTCACGCCTATCCAGCGGCATTTCTTCCGCCAGGCCCTGCCCGCGCCGCACCACTGGAACCAGGCCTTCCTGCTGGAAGTGCGCGAGCGCCTGGACCCGGACGCGCTGCGCGGCGCCATCGCCGCGCTCCTGCGCCACCACGACGCCCTGCGCCTGCGCTACACGCCAACAGACTCCGGCTGGGCCGGCGTCATCGCGGCGCCCGATGAGGCTGTGCCGTTCCACCTGGAGGATCTCTCGGCCGTGCCCGACGACGCGTTGGCCGCCGCTATCGAGGCGCGCTGCGCGGCCGCCCAGGCCAGCCTCGATCTCGCGGCTGGGCCGCTGTTGCAAGCCGTCTCCTTCGATTGCGGCCCCGGCCGGCCCGACCGCCTGCTGCTCGTCATCCATCACCTGGCCATCGACGGCGTCTCCTGGCGCGTTTTGTTTGAGGACCTGCAGACGGCCTACACGCAGCTGCGCCAGGGCCGCGCCGCCGCCCTGCCGGCCAAGACCACATCGTTCCGGGCCTGGGCCGAGCGGCTGGCCGCTCACGCCGACGCCGAAGCCACGCGCGCCGAACTGGACTACTGGCAGGCCCAGGGCGCGCCCGCGCCGCTGCCGCTTGACCATGCCGACGGCCAGAACACTGAGGCCTCGGCCGAGGGCGTGCGCGTGGAGCTCAGCGAAGCCGAGACGACGGCTCTGCTCCAGGATGTCCCGGCCGCCTACGGCACCGAGATCAACGACGCGCTGCTGACGGCCCTGGCCCAGGCGCTCACCGCCTGGACGGGCGGCACCGCCGCCTGGGTTACGCTGGAGGGCCACGGGCGCGAGGACCTGTTCGAAGATGTCGACGTCTCGCGCACAGTCGGTTGGTTCACGACCCTGTACCCGGTGCGGCTGGACCTCGGCCGCCGCGATCTGGACCCCGGCGCAGCGCTCAAGACCGTCAAGGAACAGCTGCGCGCCATCCCGCGCCGCGGCCTGGGTTTTGGGCTCCTGCGTGAGTTGCGCGGCGCGCTGCCCCCGGAAAGCCCCTTACCCGGGATCAGCTTCAACTACCTCGGCCAGTTCGATCAACTGCTCGGCGACGCCGCGCGCTTTGCGCCGGCGCGCGAAGGCGCTGGTCCGTCCCGCAGCCTGGACGCGCCGCGCGGCGACCTCGTTACGGTGACCGGCAGCCTGGCGCGCGGCCGCCTGCAAGTGGAGTGGCTGTTCAGCCGGAATCTGCATCGGCGCGAGACGCTCGCGCGCCTGGCGGAAGGCTTCCTCCAGGCGTTGCGCGCGCTTGTCGCGCACTGTCAGACCGCGGGCGCGGTCGGCTACACGCCCTCGGACTTTCCGGAAGCTGATCTGGGCGACCAGGACCTGGAAGCCCTGATGGGCGAGTTTGGGGAGACCATATGACTCGACGTAAGGGAGCCTGGCTCCCGCTTTAACCACTGGCCCCATCTGGCGGACGGGCCAGAAGTTCCGAGTTGGTTTAGGCCATCTGGCCCGTCTGCCCACCATGTGACTCGCGCGGTGACAGCCGGACGTTTGGACAGGGAAAGCAACCGTGCAGGCCCTGGCTCAAGCCCGTGCGAGCGGCGCCGGCACCGGCTCAGACGAGCGCGGACGGCGACGCAATAGGACTTCGGTCAGGCAGACAAGCGCCCAGCGGGGGACATAAACTAGAGGGGCGAGGCGTTTGCTTTCCGTTAGACCAACTACAGTTGCATAGCGATATCACCGGCTAGCACGGCGCAGAGCTCGCAGTCAAAGCGTGGGCTTTGTGCGCCTATTGCCCGCCGCACGGATCGCGCCAGCGCAGGTATCTCATGGGTTCAGGCAATGACCAAGCGAAATATTGAGGCCATCTACCCGCTCTCACCCATGCAGCAAGGCATGCTGTTCCACAGCATCTATGCCCCTGAGTCGCGCATGTATTTTGAGCAGCTGTACTGCACGCTGCGCGGTGACCTGAACGTGGCCGCCTTCGAGCGCGCCTGGGCCCGCGTGGTGGAGCGGCATGGCATCCTGCGGTCGGCCTTCTCCTGGAAGAGCCTGGACCGGATGATGCAGGCCGTGCACAAGTCGGTCACGCTGCCGCTGGAGCAGCAAGATTGGCGCGGGCTAAGCGAGACCGAACAGGCCGAGCGCTTGCAGGCGTATCTGCGCGCCGACCGCGCCCGCGGCTTCGACCTGGCGCGTGCGCCGTTGCTGCGCCTGGCCCTGCTGCGCCTGGCCGACGACACTTACTCCTTCGTCTGGAGCCACCACCACTTGCTGCTGGACGGTTGGTCGGTGCCGCTGCTCCTGAAAGAAGTCTTCACTCTCTATGAAGGCTTCCGCCAGGGCCAGGACCTGCCGCTGGAGCGGCCGCGCCAATACCGCGATTACATCAACTGGCTGGGGCAGCAGGACCTGGGTCAGGCCGAGACCTATTGGCGCCAGGCACTCTCTGGCTTCACCGCGCCCACACCGCTGGTGGTCGATCGGCCGACCGCCGGCGCGCCCGCCGATCCGGTGGAGCAGGTGCGCTACCTGGATGCGGCCACGACCACGGCCCTGCAAGGCCTGGCGCGCCAGCACCGTTTCACGCTGAGCACGCTCCTCCAGGGAGCCTGGGCGCTGCTGCTGCACCGTTACTCGGGCGAGGACGACGTAGTCTTCGGCGCCACGGTCTCCGGGCGGCCGCCGGAGCTGGCCGGCGTCGAAGGCATGATCGGCCTGTTCATCAACACGCTGCCGGTGCGCGTGCGCGTGCCGGCCGACCAGCCGGCGGCGGCGTGGCTGCAGACACTGCAGGCCCAGGCCGCCGAGCTGCGCCAGTTCGAGCACAGCCCGCTCGTCCAGGTCCAGGGCTGGAGCCAGGTGCCGCGCGAACTGCCTCTGTTCGAGAGCATCCTGATCTTCGAGAACTACCCCGTGGACACCTCGCTGCGCCAGCAGGCCGGCAGCTTGCGCATCGAGGCCATTCACTCTCAGGAACAGACCAACTACCCGCTCAACCTGATCTCAGGCCCGGGCGAGCGCCTGCCGCTCAAGATCAGCTACGACCCGCGCCGCTTTGACGCGGCCACCATCGACCGCCTGCTCGGGCACCTGGCCACGCTGCTGGAGGGCCTCGCGGCCCGGCCAGATGCTCCGCTGGCCGAGCTGCCTCTGCTGAGCGCGGCTGAGCGCCAGCAGTTCGCGGCCTGGGACCCGCCCACGGTGGACGAGTATCTGACCGGCACGGTCGGGCAGTTGTTTGAGGCCCACGCGGCCCGCACGCCGGATGCCGCCGCCGTCGCCTTCCGGGGCCAGACGCTGACCTACGCTGAACTCGACCGGCGCGCCAACCAATTGGCCCATGCGCTGCGCGCCCGCGGCGTGGGGCCAGACACCGTCGTCGCGATCTGCGTCGAGCGCTCCTTCGACATGGTGGCAGCCGTGCTGGCCGTGCACAAGGCCGGCGGCGCCTATCTGCCGCTGGACCCGAGCTACCCGGCCGAGCGTCTGGCCTTCATGCTGCGCGACTCGGGCGCGCCGCTCCTGCTCACCCACGCCGCCCTGGACACCCTGCTCGCGGCCGTGGACGTGCCCACGCCGCGCCTGCGCCTGGACACGGACTGGGCCGCGATCACAAGCCAGCCGGAGACCAAGCCGGCCGTCGAAGTCGCCGGCCACCACCTGGCTTACCTCATCTACACGTCCGGCTCCACCGGCACGCCCAAAGGTGTGCTGATCGAGCACCGCGGTCTGATCAACCTCATCCGCCAGCAGGGGCCGACCTTCGTCGTCGGCACGGACAACCGGCTGCTGCAATTTGCGTCCTTCAGCTTCGACGCGTCCGTCGCCGACATCTTTGTGGCGCTGACCACGGGCAGCACGCTGGTGCTGGCCCCGCCCGAGACGCGCCAGTCCGTGGCCGAGATCGCCCAGTTCCTGCGCGCCGAGCGCATCACCACGGCCGTCTTCCCACCCTCGCTGCTGGCCCTGCTCCCCTCCGATGATCTGCCGGCGCTGCGCGTGGTGGTGACGGCCGGCGAGGCCTGCCCCGTGGACGTCGCCGCGCGCTGGGCGCAGGGGCGGCGGCTGCTCAACGCCTATGGCCCGACCGAGTCCACCATCGGCCCGACCTGGCAGGTTGTGGAAGCCCCGGCGCCGGGCGACCAGCATGTCCCGGTCGGGCGCCCCATCGCCAACACCCGGCTGCGCCTGCTGGACGCGCGCCAGCGCCCGGTGCCGGTGGGCGTCCCCGGCGAGCTCTACATCGGCGGTGTCGGCGTGGCGCGCGGCTATCTCAACCGGCCGGAGCTGACGGCCGAGAAGTTCGTGGCGTTACCGCTCGACGGCGATCCGGCGGCCTCGGGCCAGCGCTTCTACCGCACCGGCGACCTGTGCCGCTACCGCCCGGACGGCACTCTGGAGTTCCTGGGCCGCGTGGACTTCCAAGTGAAGCTGCGCGGTTTTCGCATCGAGCTCGGCGAGATCGAGAGCGCGCTGGAGCAACACCCGGCGGTCCGTCAGGCCGTCGTCGTTCTGCGCGAGGATGCGCCCGGCGACCAGCGTCTGGCGGCCTACCTGATCGCCGACCCGGCGCCCACGCCCGGCGAATTGCGTGACTGCCTCAAACCGCGCCTGCCCGAGTACATGCTGCCGGCCGCGTTCGTGACGCTGGAGCGCTTCCCGCTCACGCCTAACGGCAAGGTCAACCGCAAGGCCCTGCCCGCCCCCGAGGCCGGCCAGTTGGCGCTGGCCGCCTACGCCGCGCCGCGCACGCCCACCGAAGAAGTGCTGGCCGACGTGTGGGCGCGCGTGCTCAAGCTTGAGCGCGTCGGCGTCCACGACAGCTTCTTTGACCTGGGCGGCCACTCGCTGCTGGCTACCCAGCTGATCGCGCGCGTGCGCGAGACGCTGGGCGTCGAAGTCCCCATCCGGGCGCTGTTCGAAGCGCCCACCGTGGCCGGCCTGGCCGAACGCGCCGAGGCCGCGCGCCGCGCCGCGGAGGGCCTGGAGGCGCCCGCGCTGACGGCGCTGCCGCGCGACGGCCAGCCGCTGCCGGTCTCGTTCGCTCAGCAACGGCTTTGGTTCATCGACCAGCTCGTGCCCGGCAACCTGTTCTACAACCTGCCCCTGGCCGTACGGCTTTCCGGGCAGCTGGACGTCGGCGCGCTGACGCGCGCCTTGGACGAGATCGTGCGCCGGCACGAGGCCCTGCGCACCACCTTCCGCACCGAGGCCGGTCGGCCGGTGCCCGTGGTCGCCGCCGCGCTGACGCTGCCCGTGGCCACCTCTGATCTCTCCAGCCTGCCGGCGTCCGAGCGCGAAGCCGAAGCTCAGCGCCAGGCGCAGGCGCTGACGCGCCAGCCCTTCGACCTGGCCACTGGCCCGCTGCTGCGCGCCCATTTGTACCGCCTGGACGAGACCGACCACGTCGCCGTGCTGGTGATGCACCACATCATCTCGGATGGCTGGTCGCTGGGCGTGCTCATGCGCGAACTGGCCGCGCTGTACAGCGCCTTCGCCGCCGGCCACCCGTCGCCGCTGCCGGAGCTGTCCGTGCAGTACGCCGACTTCGCCGGCTGGCAGCGCCGCTGGCTGCAGGGCGAGACACTGGAGAAGCAGCTGGCCTACTGGCGCAATGAGCTGGCCGGGCTGCCCCCGCTGCTGGAACTGCCCACCGACCGGCCGCGCCCGGCCGTGCAGACCTATCCCGGCGCCTCGGAACGCGTGACGCTGCCGCCGGCTCTGACGCAGGCCCTCAAGGCCCTCAGCCGCGAGGCTGGCGCCACGTTGTTCATGACGCTGTTGGCCGGCTACCAGGTGCTGCTCGGCCGTTACGCCGGCCAGGACGACTTCGCCGTCGGCACGGCCATCGCCAGCCGCGGCCGCGCCGAGACCGAAGGCCTGATCGGTTTCTTCGTGAACATGCTCGTCCTGCGCGCCCGTCTGGGCGCCGCCGAGGGCGCCGCTGCGCCGACCTTCCGCGAACTGCTCAAGCGCGTGCGCGAGACCAGCCTGGGCGCTTACGCCCACCAGGATCTGCCCTTCGAGATGCTGGCCGAGGCCCTCCAGCCCCAGCGCGACCTGAGCCACTCGCCGTTCTTCCAGGCGGCCTTCGCGCTGCAGAACGCGCCTTTTGAGGCGCTGACCCTGCCGGGCCTCACCCTGCAGCCCGTCCCCGCCTCCGCCGGCGCCATCCAGTTCGACCTGCTGTTGACGCTGGGCGAGACGCCGGACGGTCTGAGCGGTGCGCTGGAGTACAACACCGACTTGTTCGACGCCGCCACCATCCAGCGCCTGGCCGGCCACCTGCGCACCCTGCTGGAGGGCGCCGTCGCCAACCCGGACCTGCCGATCACGCACCTGCCGCTGCTGACCGAGGCCGAGCGCCGGCAGA
>CALFZO010000071.1 GCA_937952305.1 uncultured Anaerolineales bacterium
GGCTGGCGTCCGCCATTGGGCAAGTCGTCACCGATCCGGAGATACGGGCCCGCGCGTCGGCGTTGGGCGAGCGTATTCGCGGGGAGACGGGTGTGGCGCAGGCCGTAACCATCATCGAGCGCTGCCCTGACCGGCGATCCTGATCTGTCGCCCCAGCAGGCCGGCGAAGAAATCGGCCACCGCGCGGCGCCGGCGTCGGTCGACGGGCGGGGTTAACGTCTGGCCGATTGTCGGGGGCTTGTGGCCTTCAGACCTGCACGCGAAAGTTCCGCATCATGCCTTGGTCTTCATGTTCCAGGATGTGGCAATGGTAGACAAATAGCCCGGGGTCTGAACCGAACGGCACCAGCAGCCGGATCCGTTCGCCCGGCATCACCAGGACCGTGTCTTTCCAGCCCTCGTCCGTGAAGCCGGCGCTGACGGTGTCCCAGCCGGCCTTGAGATCCGGGGCGACCTCGCGGCTGGCTACCTGGAACTGAACCCCGTGAATGTGGATCGGGTGCGCCATACCGTTCGCATCCATCATCTCGCCTGGATTGCGTTCGTTGATAATGTCCCAGATCTCCAACGCGCCGGCCGAGACGGTTTCTTCTGGCAAAGCCTCGTCCATCACGAACTGCCGGCCGTTGATCAGCCACGTCATGTTGCGCAGCTGCAGTCGGGTCTCGCGCGGCTGAGCGGTGTTGCGTGCCGTCTGTGGGTCCAGGCGCGGCAACACGGACAACGTCTTCGGCAAAGTCCGGGTCTCCGCCTCGGGGCGCTCGATCTTGACCCGCAATATCGTCAAAGGCGTGCCCTGGCCCAGCCCACTGCCCATCATCCCCATCATCCCCATCATGCCGCCCATGCCGCCCGGGTCTTCCGTGCCCGCGAAAGCCAGGCTGTCCAGCGAGAATTCAGTGCCGGCGGTAAACCGGCTGAAATCGGCCCACAACTCCACGCGTTCGCCCGGCGCCAGCATGACGTAGGGCTTCTCGACCGGCTCGGCCAGTAAGCCGCCATCCGTGCCGAGGACGGTCAGCGGCTCGCCCGTGCTCCAACCCAACTTGTAGATCCGGCTGTTGGAGCCGTTGAGCAGGCGCAGCCGGTAGGCGCGCGTGGCCGCGCTCAGCGTGAAGTCCGGCCGGCCATTGACGAGCACCCGGTCGCCCAGGAAGCCCATCATGCCGCCGCCCATCATGCCCATGCCACCGCCGCTGACGGCCTGGGCCGCACCCTCGGCGGTGAGCGCCTGCCCGAGGTAGACCAGGCGGTTGTCGGCGTCGAAGGTGCGGTCTTGGATGACGAGCGGGACGTCGAATTCGCCGTCGGGGAGATTGAGCGCCGCCTCCTCGTCATCCGAAACGATGAACAGGCCGGCCAGGCCGGCCATCACCTGGCCGCCGGTCAGGCCATGCGGGTGGGGATGGAACCAGTAGGTGCCGGCCCGGTTGTTGACCTGGAACTCGTAGGTGTACGTCTGTCCAGGTTTGATGGCGTAGCGCGGGTGGCCATCCATGGCTTCCGGCACGAGCAGGCCGTGCCAGTGGACAATGGTTTCTTGGTCTTTCAGGTTATTGGTGAAGTTGACCCGCAGGCGCTGACCTTGGCGGACCCGGATCACGGGGCCAAGATAGCTGTCCGGGATCGGCTGAACCTGGTCACCGCCCAGGCGGGCGTGAGTGACCTGATAAGTCCAGACCGGTGTTGGGGCACCGGGCCAGATAGCCTGCTCGGCCGGCGCAGCGCGCAGATCAAACTCCACATCCGGCTTGAAGCCGGCTGGGGCGCCGCCGGTGCCGGCCAACCCGTGGTCCGGGACTGGCCGCGGGTTGGGCGGGGAACAGGCGGCCAGCCAGTTGGCGCCGGCCAGTATCAGGCCGCCTACGCCGGCCAGGCGCAGGAAACGGCGACGGCTGAGACGAGAAAAGCGGTTGGTCATGAGCGCGGCCCTCACGCTGTTCCAAGGGGAGTGCCACAGTTCGGGCAATGCGTCCAGGCAGCTTGCAGGCCCTGGCCACAATGCGCACAGTATCGGGGGGCCTGAGGCAAGGGCGGAACAACAGCGGCCGGCGGGCGCTGCCCTAGTACCTTCCAAGCCCCCGCCAACACCCCGGCGACCAACAGGATCGGCACGCCCAGCACAACCAGCATCATGAGCAATCCAAGACCGAACATCATGGCAAGCTTCTCCTGAGGAGCAAACGAACGAGCAACTTACAGAAGGCCGACCTGCCACAGCGCAGGTCGGCCTTCCTTCCGGGTCAATCTTTATGAATTGGGCTGCGTGGTGGGCGCGCCGTGGCAGCCGCCAGTGCCCATATTGAGGAGCATCTGTTCATAGCGGCCGGCCAGGTGTGTGAGCATTTGATCGGCTTGTGCCTGGGTCAGCACGCCCTCGGCCACGGCCTGGGTCAGGCCAGCCTGGCCGGCCGTCTGCAGCGCCTGGGACAGGGCGGCCTGGCTCACGCCCTGCATCTCGGCTAGCTGGGCCAGCGTCTGGCCCTGCGCCAGTTGCGCGGCGAGCTCGTCCGTCGTGAGCCCCAGTTTCTCGGCCAGGGCATTCCAGATCAGGGTGTGCATGCCGTTATCGGCGCTCATCCAGGGCTGCATTCCAGCCATCCCTGCGCCGTTCCCCATATGGCCGCCCAGCATGCCCCGCGCGCCGGCCATTCCCCAGGTCGCGCCCGCGTTGCCGCCCATCATCCAGCCGGGGCCGAAACCGCTGCCCCAATCGGGCTGCTGGGTCTGCGCAAACGCCACTCCGCCGCCCAGGGCGAGCAGGGCCGTCAGGGCGACGGCGGCGATAACGATAAAGGTTGTCTTGGTGTTCATTGTCCTGTCCTTTGGGGCCAGTGGCCCTGAATGTCGCGGTCCAACTATCGCGCTCAATGGCTGTATGGTATTCAGGGTGTTTGAAATTCTCGTGAAGAAGTCGCGCCGGCGGCATGAACGGGCATACGCCGTTTGGCCTGCTTCGATCAGCGAGTTGGGCGGCCAGGTGGACAGGAGGCGTGGGAACGACCCGGGTCTCTATATCATTTGGGTAACGCTTCGTCGCCTTCCTCATGAGTTGGGTGGTCGACTCTGCCAGCCATGAAACGGTCGGGATCAGCCTCGAAGGCGCGCAGGCAGGCCCGCAAACAGAAGTACACGACCCGGCCCTGGTACAGGGCGCTTGGATAGCCGGCGGTGTTGGTCAGCACACCCCCGCAGGCCGTACGCGCCAGGGGCTCAGGGGTTGGGGAGTCGCTCATTTTTCACCTCAGTTGCGCCAAATCTAACGCGATCCAGAGAGTGACCGTGCGGTGTGCCGCCACCCGATCACGGCTGGCCGCTGCCGGTGGCCGTCATCCACCACTGGTACTCCCGCTCTTCACGGCCCCACCGGCTTTTGAAGAAATCCAGGATAGCCGCCACGTCAGCCGCGTTCAGCCGGTCTCGAAAGGCCGGCATCTTGGAGCCCAGGGCCGGGTCACCGCCGTTCAGGGTAATGCTCAGCAGGAGTTCATCCGGATGATGCCGGCGAAGCGCTGCGCGCTTCGCTTAAGCGAACGGCGGAGCCGTTCGCCACCGTCGTGTGGCGGCGGCGGCAAGGAGCCATCCGGCTGGCGCTGTTTCCAGTCCACGGCACCCTCCAGGTTCGCGCCGTGGCATTCGGCGCAATACTGCGCATACAGCGCGGCGCCCTGGGCCACCCGCGCCGAGTCCAGGGCCGGAGCCGGCGGCACGGTGGTGTTGTTGATCGTTACGAGTTGGCCCCCGGCCCGGTTTCCGAGAAACAAGGCCGCCGCCAGCAGCAGACCCAGGCCGGCAAAGGCCGCGAACAGGATCCAGGGTTGTCTCGTGTTCATCATACCCAACTCCCGCGCCACGGCTTACATAGAGCCTTGCGGACGAAACAGAGCCGGCATACGCGCCGCTAAGCCTCGGCTGACCACCGCTGTCCCGCTCTAGGGGGTGTCGGGCTGGAGTTCGTCAGGCGTGATATTGAACGTCATCGATCGGCCTTGATGCTGAACCGTGATCGCCACGCCGGTCAGCACCAGATCGGGCGGCCCAATGGTCGCTGCGGCGCCGTAGCGGCCGGCCTCGCCGGCTTCTAGTTCCACGGAGAAGTCCTCATCGTGTTCGCCCTCCATACCGCCCATCCCGCCAATCAGTGTCACCTCCACTTCGGCCTCCGCGACCAACTCGCCGGCCGCGTCGGTGAGAGTGACATCGATGGCCACCGGGCGCCCCAGTTCCGGCGGCTGCGGATCAGCGCACAGATACAGGGTCAAGCCGCCCTGTGTCCCTGACCATGGCTCGCCGGCCGGGCAATGCACTTCCAGGGTGGGAATCGCCGGCGGCGTGGGTGAAGCCGGCGGCCGGGTTGGCGTCCAGGTGGCGGTGGGCGGGCTGGCCGGCGCGCGCGTGGGCGTGGCAGCCGCCGGCCGGGCGGCCGCAGACAACGTCAGTGTCGGGGGAGACTCCGCCGTGGGCGCGGACGGTGGCGCACACGCCGCCAGGGCGGCAACGGCTGCAATCCAACTCATCACGCGCTGCATGTGCCACCTCCTGAGCCAACGGGTTCAGCCTGAGCCGGACGAATGAAAGCGCTTGATCAACTACAGCCAGGCCCGGGGTCGGACCGACTGGGCTGATGGTTCACAGAATCTCTTTAGAAGCGCGTTGGATGGTGATCAATCCGAACAGCGCGCTGAAGCGCTCGACTTCCACGATTTGGGTGAGGCCGGCCGCGCGCAGCATGCGCGGGATTTTTCCGTCCACGTTGTCGGCCGCGCGTTCCAGGCGACGGACCACTGGCGCCAGCAGCCGGCCGGCGGCGCCGCGCGCCTCGCCGATATCGAGCACATACAGAACGCCGCCCGGCCTCAGGGCGCGGCCGGCCTCCGCCAGCGCCCGCTCTTTATCGACTGTGTCGAGATGATGGAGCATCAGGCTGGTCACCACCAGGTCAAACGACGCGTCGGGATAGGGCAGCGTCGTCGCCAGGCCATGCTCCAGCGTCAACTCGACCCCGGCCTCAGCCGCCTTCGCCCGCCCGATGGCCAGCACCTCCGGGTCGCCGTCCAGACCAACGACCTCCGCCGCCGGCTGGGCCTGTTTGAGCATGATGGTCAGCGTGGCGGTCCCGCAACCGATATCTAGCACACGTTGACCAGGTCGGGGGTCCACCAGTTGCACCAGCCGGCGTTTGAACACATCTTCGCGGAAGACCCAGCGCAGGACCAGGTCGTAGAAAGGCGTCAGCCGGCGGTGGCCCAGCGCCGGGATGTAGGGGCGGGGGTCCATCAGTCGAGCCTCGCCTTCTTGAGCAGCACAGCGTTCACGGCCACCAGGATGGACGAGCCCGACATCAGCAGAGCCCCGAAGGCCGGCTGGAGCAGCAGGCCGAAGGCCGGATACAGCAGGCCGGCGGCCAGCGGGATGGCCAGGCTGTTGTAGCCGATGGCCCAGGCCAGGTTCTGCTTCATCTTGGCCACCGTCGCCCGCCCCAGCCGCACGGCCCGGGCCACGTCCAGCGGGTCGGAGCGCATCAGGACCACGTCCGCAGTCTCCACCGCCACGTCCGTGCCGGCGCCGATGGCGATGCCCACCTCCGCCTGGGCCAGCGCCGGCGCGTCGTTGATGCCGTCGCCGACCATGGCGACCCGCCGACCCTGCGCCTGGATCTCCCTGACCTTCTCGGCCTTTTGACCGGGCAGGACCTCGGCGAAGATGGTCTGGATGCCCAGGTCTTGGGCGATGCGCTCGGCCGTCGCTCGGTTGTCGCCGGTGAGCATGACGGGCTCGATCCCCAGCGCGCGCAGTTCCGTCACAGCCTGGCGGGCGGTCTCACGCGGCGCGTCGGCCACGGCCAGGAGGCCGGCCGCCCGCCCATCCACGGCGATGTGGATGACCGTCCGCCCGCCGCCGGCCAGAGCCCGGGCTTGCTCGCCCAACCCATTGAGCGACACACGCTCATCGTCCAGCAGTTTGCGGTTGCCGATCAGTACGCTGCTCCGGCCGATGTGGGCTTTGAGCCCATGCCCGGGCACCGCCTCAAAGTGGTGGACATCCGGCAGCGCCAGGCCCCGCGCCTGGGCGGCCTTGACTACGGCCTGGCCCAGCGGGTGCTCGCTCTTGGTCTCCGCCGCTGCCGCCAGTGCGAGTAATTCGTTTTCCGAAAGCCGCCCATTCACGACGGTCTCGACCACTTCCGGCTCGCCCTTGGTCAGCGTGCCGGTCTTGTCCAGGATGACGGCGTTCAGGCCGGCCGCGCTTTCCAGCGCGGCGGCGTCCTTGAACAGGATGCCGTGCTGGGCGCCCAGACCGGTGCCGACCATGATGGCGGTCGGCGTGGCCAGGCCAAGCGCGTCCGGGCACGTGATCACGACCACCGTGATGGCAAAGGTCAGCGAGAAGACCAGGCGGTCCGCCCCGGCCGGCAGATAGAGTGGTGCCAGCCAGAAGTACCACAACAGGAAGGTCAGCACGCCGGCCGTGACGGCCACGATGACCAGGTAGTGGGCGGCCCGGTCGGCCAGCCGCTGGGCCGGCGCCTTGGAGTTCTGGGCGGCCTGGACCAGACGCACGATCTGAGCCAGGGCCGTGTCTGCACCCACCTTGGTCGCCCGGAACTGGAAGCTGCCGGTCTTGTTCAGCGTAGCGCCCACGACGGCTGTGCCCGGTCGCTTCGCGACCGGCACAGACTCGCCCGTGATCATGCTCTCGTCCACGCTGGACGCGCCTTCCAGCACCACGCCGTCCACGGCAATCTTGTCGCCGGGCCGGACCACGAGCACGTCCCCAACCACGATCTGCTCGGTGGGCAGCTCGACTTCGCGCCCGTCCCGGATCACGGCCGCTTTGGGCGGCGCCAGTTGGAGTAGTTTCTGGATGGCCTGGCTGGTGGAGCCGCGGGCGCGCATCTCCATCCAGTGGCCGAAGAGCACGAAGGTCACCAGCATGGCGGCGGCTTCGTAGAACACCTCGCCGTCAAACAGGAAGGTGGCGGCGACAGAGAAGAGATACCCGGTGAGCACGCTGAGCGCCACCAGCACGCTCATGTTGAGCACGCCCTGGCGCAAGCCGTTGCGCGCGCCCACGTAGAAGGGCCAGGCGCCGTAGATCACCACCGGGGTGGTGAGCAGGAAGCCCAGCAGTTTGTCGCTCAGGCCGAAGGGCAGCGGGAGATGCAGGCCCAGGATCTCGGTGGCCAGATGTGAGAACAGGAAGACCGGCACGGTCAATACCAGCGAGACGAAGAAGCGGTTGCGCATGTCCCGCTCCATGTCCACGGCCGTCATCCCGGCGCGACCGCCGTGGGCGGAGTGATCTTCGACGGCCGATAGGCCGGCCGGCCGGGCATGGCCGGCATGGGCGCCGTGGTCCATGGCGGCGTGAGACCCAACCGGCGGCGCCGCCGGCATCGCCGCGTGGCCAGCGTGCGTCGTGTGGTCCATACCGGCATGCGCGCTGTGGTCCATCCCAGTGTGCGCGTCGGAGTCGGACGGCTCCGCCGTCCTTACCGGCTGCGTCGCTGTTTTGAGTATGACTGCGCCGGCCGCGTGGCCGGCGTGAGCGTCGGACGGCGGCGCCGTCCTTAAGTGGTCCGGCGCGGCCTCGCCCCGGCAGGCGTAGCCGCAGTCGCGCACGGCAGCCTGGAGCTGTTCCAGGGTGAGCTGGTGTTCGTCAAAGTGCACGGTAGCCGTGCCGTTGAGATAGTTGGCGGTCGCGTGGTGGACACCTGGCAGGCGCTGTAGGCCGGCCTCGATCGTGGCCGCACAGCCGGCGCTCACAAAACCGTCAACCTGGAGAGTTTGTTCTTTCATGACACACCTCGTCTACAGTTCAGAGAAATCCACTAACCGCACGTCCGGCTGTCCGTGCAAGGCGTGCCGGATGTGGTGGCAGTAGCGCACGTTCACGGCCACCAGGATCCGGCACCCAGGGTCGCGCCGGGCCGCCTCCAGCACTTGTCGGGTCAAGTGGTCGATGTGGTTCTTCCAGTCCCGCCGGAGGTCCGGGCCGGCCAGCCAGCCGATTAGCGTGTACAGCCAGTTGGCGGCCTCGTGCCGCCAGCCCTGGTTGGCCCCGGCCGGCCCCGGCGCGCTCCGGTGCAGGGTCGCCAGCCCGCTCCAGGCCCAGCGGATGACCCGGCCGCGCCAGCCGGGCGCCGCCGGCTCGGGCGGCGGGCAGTCACCCGCGATCGGCACCACCACGATGTCGGTCTGGTCCGCGAGCGGCAGGAGCGCTTCACGATATTCCGGCGGCAAATCCGCGAACGCGCGCGCCCGCCACTGCTCGGGGGTCAGATCCAGACACAGCAGGTCAGGCCGAATCCGGCGCACCAACTGGACGAGCGCGCCCAGGTTGTACGGGATGGGCTCGCGGTGAAAATCGGCCAGGGTGCCGAGGACGGCAATCGTCGTGCTGGACATGCGCCAGGGTCTCCTGTTGAACTGCGTTCAGTGTATGGTGCCGGGAAACCGTTGGCGACGGCGATACCGCGTGTCCGTTGCTCGGTGGTTCCACTTAACGCCGGGATCGGTCATCCAGCGGATAGCCGTGCCGCACCGCCCAGAGCGCGGCCTCGGTGCGCGAGCGCACGCCCAACTTGGCGAACAGGTTGCGCAGGTGGGCCTCCACCGTCCGCACGCTCACGATCAGAGTCTGGGCGATGTCTTTGTTGGTCAGGCCCTGGGCCAACAGGCCCAGGATCTCGGCCTCGCGCTCGGAGAGGGGTTCGGTCAGGTCCGGAGCAGGCGCCTCGCCGCGCGCCAGGGCGACCAGGGCCTGGGCCGCGATGGCCGGCGGCAGAAAGAGCTCACCGCGGCTGACCGCGATTAGGCCCCGGACCAGGTCCGGCACGCTCGCGGTGTGCGCGACGCAGCCGAGCGCGCCGGCCTGCAGCAGCGGCAGGATTTCGCCCAGGCTGTACGCCGGGACCAGGAACAGCAGGCCGGCCTGGGGGAGGCTGGCTTTCAACTGGCGGGCCAGTTCGGCTTGGCCCTCGGACACATCCGCCAGAAGTGCGGTCGGCGTGCCGGCGGCCGCCAGTGGCGCCAGCGTCTCGATATTCACGCCAGCGCCGATGACCGTGACCTCAGGCTGGCCGGCCAGGAGCGCGCGCCAGGCGGCGTTGCGCAACGGGGATGGCGACAGGATAAGAACCTTAGCAGTCATCGTGTTATGGCACGATAGTGCGGCCGCTCGACCGCACGCCATCTGGCGTATTCCCCTGGGGTCAGTAAGTTGATAAACTCAGTAACATTTGAGCCTCTGGAGCCGTGGTTACTCAAAGGAGAAAAGCCTATGCGGAAGTTGATCCTGGTCGCGCTCGTGCCCGTGTTCGCGCTTAGCCTGGCCGCGCCTGTCTCTGCCGCCGGCGCCTCATCCGACGGCTGCCCGCGTGGTTTTGAACTGCACGAGTACATGCCCGATCACGACGAGCATCACACTGGGCACCTGCACGTCGGCCCGCCGAACCCGGATCGCAATGGCGACGGTTTGATCTGTGTCAAGCACGTGGTGACGCCGGTCGGCGAGGTCCACATCCACATTGATAATCGCCGGTAAGAGGCTGACCCACAGTTCTCGTCCGCGATCGATGCATCCGGGCTGCCAGCTAGAACCGGCAGCCCGGATTGCATGACCTGGGCTTTCCAAGCCTGGTCCCGCCATCATCGTCATAGGAACGTCGAAATTACGGCGCCCGCACCGTCAATGTGCCGACCATACCGGCTTCTTTGTGGCCGGCCACGGTGCAGAAGAACTCGTAGGTGCCCGGCTTGGAGGGCGTGAACTCCAGCACCCCGCTTCCGCCGACGGCCGCTGCCATATGCAGTTCCGGGTCAACCGTCATCGCGCCCATGTCGTGCCCGGCCATCGGCTCCTGCGTGGCCCCCATGTGGCTCATCGGGAACTCCATGACGCTCAGATCGTGCTCCACCGCATCGTCGTTGCGGAACGTCAGCCGCACCGACTGGCCGGCCGTGACTTCAAAGGTGGCCGGCTGATACTGCATGGCTTTGGCGCTGACCAGGATCTCTTGCGGGCCGGTGGAGCCGGCGCAGGCCGCCAGAAGAAAGGCCGCAGCAAGCAACGCCAGCAAGGATAGCTTCTTCGTCATCAAGCACCTCTTGTTCAAAATGGATCTCCGAAGAAACTCTACCAAATACGTCTTGTTTTCAATAGCGCCAAATGGCCTATGCTCCAACAACCGAGGCGTAGGCGCAGTTAAATTGACAGAAAGATCAAGGGACGGGCGCCGGACACGCGCTGATCCGCTTGAAATTCCCGCCCAGCGCCATGTCCGTAACGCAATGGATGTGCAGGCCGGAGGTCCGAACGTTGTCGACAGTCTGGCGATTAATGTTCGCGCCCATCAGCGGAACGATCAGAGGATTGAGAGCATCCATCAGGGCCCCAGCGCCCGGTGCGGCGAGGGCATATGCTCCAACCGGAGTATCTGACCGCCCGGCCGCACCACGCGGGCCAACTCGCACAGATCCCGCACAGGATTGGGCATTGAACAAAACACAAATGTGGCGACGGCGCAGTCGAAGCTGGCGTCTGGAAAATCCAACGCCTGGACGTCCCCCAGCCGCAGATCGGCTTCCAGTTCCAATTCTTGTGCTTGGCGCCGGGCCTTCGCCAACATGCCCGTCAGGTGCCGGTCAGGCGGCCAATAGGGCAAATTCTTGCCGGTCTCGACGCCAACCTCCAGGATCCGGTGCCCACGGACCTGGGCCCACAACTGCTCGCGCCAGGGCTGGTAGCGGCGTTCCATCGCACCTTCGACCCGGTCGTAGACCGTCGCCAGCCGCTCGTATCGCGCTTGGGTTATCGCCGTGGCGGCCGGATCCATCGAAGGGCGACGGTCCTCAGTCATGGTCCGTGATCGCTCAACCTCACGCGCTGTCATTGGCCGAGCGACCACACGAAGACGCGCTCAGGCACATCGGTGTCCAGGATCGTGAGAGTCAAGGATTTGGCGCCGGCGAGCAAAGCCTGGCCGTCCGCCGTCTGGCTGGGAAAACTGAGCGTGCCCTCATAGTGATGACCGCTGCCGACCGGCCAATTAGAGCCGCTGACTTCCAGACCGGCGTCCGTTGTCAAAGTGGCTTGGGCGGCCAGATCCCAGGCCAGGTCCACTGAGTGAGTGTTCATCGCGACCATGAAGTCCAGGCTGGCGCCTGGGGCTTCCAGGTTGAGGGGTGTCACCGCGAACTCGACGCTGCCCTGGACGTCCGTGCGGGTAAGGTCATCGGCCAGATTCGGGACCGCCGTCGGTTGAATGCTGGCGGGAACGGCCGTGGCGGTCGGGCTAAGGCTAGGCGCCGCCGGCGCCGCGCAGGCGGCCAGGACTGACGCGGCGAGCAGGCCGGCCACCAGCCGGGGGAGACGATGCGGGAGTGTCATGCGACTACCTCGGAAACCGAGGGGCGCGCGGGAAAACGCCGGCGCGCCCCGAGGATTTCGCGGATCATGAACGCGATGCCGATCAGGTTGGTCGACAAGCCGGCGACCATGAACGGGACCTTCCAGTTGGCCAGAAATGTCGCCGCCGCCGTGAGCCCGAGCAGCGGCAACACATCGGTCACGTGATGGGCGCAGCACGCGACCATGGCGATAGTGGACATGCCTCCGCCGGCGGCCGTGGTGCCACCCGCCGCGCGCGAGGCCGCTGGCAGGCTCTGCTTGAGATAGGTGAACAAGCCCACCTGGACACCGAAGCCCAGCAGGATTGGGATCACCAGCGCCTTGTCCTCCCAGAACAGATCGAGGGCATGGGCCGGCGACTCGGCCAAAGCCACTATGCCCAGATACACGCCCGTCAGCAAGGCCGCCCCCACCAGCCCCGCTAAAACGGGCCCAATCAAACGCCGGTCAAGCCAACGCATACCGCCTCTCCCAGCTGAGCCCGTATTCACTGGCATCAACCATAGCGCAGACCCGGTCGGGTTGGTAGCGCCGTTCGGCGTGACCAGGACAAGCCATTCGGCGGGTGTCCAGGCCCGATGCGGGTGATAGCTGGCGCGTAAGCTGATGGGAGCCAGTTTTTTCGAGTTAAACGACACTACCCTGGCTTGGCCAGGGTAGTAAGTTCCTTTATAGTGCACTGAGCCGATCCGCTGCGGTTACGGCACCCAGTTGGATAGGACCGACACGGTCTGCGGCGAGCCGCCCGCGTCATTGTTGGGGATATGGACGAGGAAGTTGTGTTTGCCGCCCATGTCACCATGCATCATGAAAGACATAGACAGGCTCGTGCTTTGGCCGGGCTGGAGGACCATCGAACCGATGGCCGGCTCAGGCGGTCAACACCCCTCGACGATTTCGATGTAGGGCTTTTCGGTAAGCCGCAGAGGTTGGTCACCGACATTGGTCAGGCGGAACCGGGCTTCCACGGTCTGTCCCAGCTTGATGTCGCCCAGATCAATCTTCTCCTGATCAACCTTGAGCCGGGGCGCACCCTTGACCTCGATGGTGGCGGATGAGCCGCCGGCGCCGTTGCCCCACACGAAATAGGCGGCGACCCCCAATAACAGCAACCCGCCCATGATCAGCAACACAGCCCAAGGGGATGGCTCCTGGCCGGATCGCCGGTCCGGCCGCCTTCCTTTCGCAATTCGTCGGCTCATCTTGGCTCCAGGCTCAAGTATTGGATCAACACTCGACCCATGGTAGCGGAAGTCGCGACGGCTTCCAAGCGCCGAATGGCTGATGACATTCGTCACCCCGTCCGGCGGGCCTCCGCCAGGCCCGCTGAGCGCCCCACGCCCGCCAGCGCCGCCAGGATCAGCTCCACCAGGACGGGATCCGAGGGCGCATTGGCGTCCTGGACAACGGTAACCCAGGCGGCCGCGGCGCGGCCGTGGACCGTCACCGTAGCGGGCGGGCGGCCGGCGGTTTGGGTCGGGCCGTAGACGAGCAAGACCGCGTACTGGCACTGACAGGCTTCTGTGCCATGATCCGGGCAGCCACACTCAACGTCGCCCATCAGTGCCGAGCGCAGATCAAAGCTGCGGACCACGGTCAAGCGATGGTGTTCCAGAGCGGCGATCACGATGGCAGGCGCGGTCCGGCCATCGGCGGCCAGCGGGATTTCACAAGTCATAGGGCCTTCCCCATGTTCATGGATTTCAGTTTAGGAAAAGATCAGCCCTTGGCCTAGCGTCGTTTCGCCTGTCAGGGGCCGCGCCATTTGGCCTACGCGCCCGGACCGGCCAGCGGCAGGCGCACCACAATCGTCGTGCCCGCCCCCGGGATTGACTGGATGCTTAGTTGGGCGCCGATCAGCTCGGCGCGTTCCTGCATGCCCATCAAGCCATAGTGCCCGGAGGCCGCCAGGTCGCTGACCCGCTCCGGGGCCGTGAACCCCCGGCCGTCGTCTTGAACCCGCACCGTCAACGCGCCGGCCTGAAAGGCCACCTGCACGCGAATCGAATGCGCGCCAGCGTAGCGGGCGGCATTTGTCAGGGCCTCCTGCACGATCCGATACAGGGCGATCTCCTGCGCCGCGGTCAAGCGTCGCGCTTGTCCTTCCAGAGAGAACGTTGCCGGGATAGCGGCCGTCGTTTGGGTATCCTGGACGAGCATCTCCAGCGCCGGCAATAAACCAAGGTCTTCCAGATAGATCGGGCGCAGGGCGCGAATGACCCGCCGCACTTCATCCATCAGTTTGGCCGTCATCTGGCGCACCTCGCCGAGCTGCTCAACCGCCGGTGAAGCTTCCGTTTTGAGGGCGTGCTGCGCCAGTTGGGCGCGTTGATCCAGCGCGATCAGGGATTGGATCGTGCCATCGTGCAGCTCACGCGCCAGCCGGCGGCGCTCGTCCTCCTGGCCGGCCGTAATCGCGCCGAGATACCCGCGCAGGTTTTGTTGGGCGGCCTTGACCTTGGCCGCCATGCGCGCCAGCTCAGCCTGCAGATGCTGAATCTCGGCAATGCCCCCCACAGGCGTCTCAATGGCCTCGTAGCGGCCCCAGCTCAGGTCGCGGGCCTGGCGCTCCAGCGCGCGCAGGGGCTGGACGATCTGGCGGACGCCGAAGCCGAGCGCCAGCAAGGCGCTGATCAGGACCGGGACCAGAATCAGGGGCGCCGCCTGGGTCTGGCTGAGCATCGGGTTGTCCACCGCCTCCCAGGGCTCTTCCACCAACAGCGCCCAGCCGACGGACGGAATAGGTGCGTAGGCTACGACGTGTTCGGCGCTGCCGGCGTTGAGATACAGCCGGCCGCTCTCGCCGCGCAGCGCCTCGGCCACGCCCGGATGGTGAGCGAGTTCCGGCTCAGCGCCCGGCCGTTGGCCCACTTGAAAGAGCACGTGCCCGGCGCCATCCAGGACGGCCGCGAAGGCCTGCGGATTGGACATGAACGTATCGGTCAGGGTTTGCTGCGCCATGACCGCCGGCGAAAATGCGCCGGCCGCCGTCAGGCCAGACGCGGTCGCCGACACAACCATGAGCCTGGCCCCGCTGGTTGGATCGACTGGGAATAGGGAGAACTGTGGCTCACTGGCGATTGGCAGGCTGGCCGGCCAGGTGGTGGAACCAGGCAGCGCCGTCAGGAGCTGGCCGCCGGCCGCAAACACCGCCAGGCCGCCCTCAAAATCCGGCAGGAGAAACTCGTAACCGGCCAGGGCGCGCTCGGGCGCGCTCAGCGCTGCCGCATGGACGGCCAGGCCCTGGATGGCCGCGACGCGATGCGCCAGTTGCTCGTCCAGGGCAGTGGCCGCCGCCCGGGCGGCGCGTTCGTCCCGTTCACCGACCAGGTCGCGCATAGCCTGCACGTGCAGGTAGAGGCTGCCAATCGCCACGGCGATCAGCAGCGCGGTCAGCGGCAGGACGACAAAGACAAACAGCTGCAGGGTCAGGCTGAGGCCCGAACGCAGTTTATGGTTCGCACGCGGCTCACTGGGTTGAGGCATGGGTGCGATCAAGGATCAGGCGTCGGTCGGCGTGCTCAGCCCGGGCGGAATCCAACCCAGGGTCACGGCCCGCATCACGGCCTCAGTGCGGCTGGAGGCGCCGAGCTTGTCGTAGATCTTGGCCAGATGGCCCTGGACCGTCCGGTCGCTGATCTCCAATTCCGCGCCGATAGCTTTGTTGGTATGTCCGCGCGCCGCCAGGCGCAGCACCGCCAGCTCGCGCTCGGTCAGCGCCTGCACGCGCTGCTCGACGGACACCGCCGCCATTTGGCTCATCAACTGGCGGGTCACGGCCGGGTCGAGGACCGACTGGCCTTCGTGCACGGCGTGGACCGCGTCGATGATGTCCTGGGCCTCGGCGGTTTTGAGCACGTAGCCGTTGGCGCCGGCTTCCAGCACCGCCCGCACATAGGGCGGGTCGTCGAAGGCTGTCAGGATCAGCACCCCAACCGGAAAACGTTCCGAACGCAGCGCGCGGGTGACCTCGATCCCAGAGTGGACGGGCATCTGAATATCGAGCACAGCAACGTCAGGGCGTTGCTCGCGGATGAGCCGCAAGGCTTCGCCGCCGTCGGCGGCCTCGGCCACGATCTCGATCCGGCTCCCGGTTTCCAGAAATTGCCGGATCCCCTGCCGGACCACGGCGTGATCGTCGGCCAGCAAGACCCGGATCGCTTGGGGGGTGTCGCTCATTTCATCAGCTCCTGCCCAACCAGGCGGTCGGGCGGCGGACGAAAGCTGTCGTCCAGATACGGGTAGGCAAACCAGACGGCGCCCAGGGCGAACAAGACGCCGGTCACCGCCCGCATCCAGGAGTTGAACGAGCCGAGCGCGTCGCCGGCATAGAAGGACGCCGGCCAGACATTGCCCGTCAGGATGGCCAGCCAGGCGTTCGAGTCGCGGAAGCCCTGGCCCAGGCCGGCCAGGTCGCTGACCAAGTGCGAGCCGCCGTCCAGCACCATCGGCAGGCCCAGTAAGACAACCCCCCACCAGGGCAGCGGCCTGAGCCGGCGGCGGAAGACCGCATACAGCAGGCCGGCCGCCAGCAGACCGGTGAACAGCGACACCATCCGGTCCGACCAGGCGACTTTCCAACCTATCTCGGCATTGCCCACGAATTGGCGCAGGATCAGGGGGTTGGCGGTGTTCTGCCAGACGGCCTGGATCTCACTCAGCGAGTACATCAGCTGCGGGCCAAACAGGAAGAACGAGCGCTCCGGGAGTTGATGGCACTGGGTCGAGTAGATCAGATAGATGAGGCGGCCGGCCCCAGTCCAGCCCAGCTGCATGAAGACCGGCGCCAGCCACGGCAGACCGGTATACAGCGCCAGCAGAACGTTGACGGTCAAGAGCCAGTGGCGGCTGAGCCACACCTGCCCCGGCGCTGCGCGCTCGGGCGGCGCCGGGGGGCGCGCAGCGCGGGCCGGGCGCGGAAATGACGGATGAGCTGTTGACGCGATCATGAGCAGAGAATCTTGGTTGGGCAGAAGTGGTCAGGCATCCTGTGATCTTAGTCCAGTCTGGCCCGCCGGCCTAGCGCCATTTGGCCTATGCCGGCCCGGGTGGTCCCGCCGCTCTGGGCTGACCTGTTGACCAATAGCTGGACGAGTGACATTGGTCACAAGCCGAACGGCGCTCCTGGTTGCGGGCCAAACAGTGCTAGGCTGACCATGCTCTTTGTTGTAGCGTTATGCAGAAGACTTTCGGATATGCGTCGAATTGGTCCGCTCCTTTTGTTGGTCATCGGGGGGTTGCTCCTGGCCGGCAGCGCCGCTCTCGGCCTCTATACCCAAGTGGTGGGCAATCCCGGCGCTGAACCTGTGCCGGACATGCTGGCCGGCCTCGCCTTGACTCGGAGCCGTATCGGCCGGGAAGCCCTGACGGAAGTGACGGTCCTGCACGGCCAGGAATTCGCGCTCAGCTCCGGGGCGGTGGCCGGCTACGGTAGTGGCGCGGCCACGGTGTGGGTTACCGGCACCTTCCTGGACCCGCTGGCCAGTCAGATGGTCGGGGCGATGGAGGCGCGCATCGCCCAGGGACGCTCGCCCTTCACGCCCACCGGTACCCGGTCGACGCCGGAGGGGCGCGTCGTCTATGAACTCTTCGGCATGGGCCAGCGCCACTTCTACTTTCAGTCCGGCTGGCGCGTCGTCTGGCTGGCCGCCGAAGCATCGCTGGCCGAGTCGGCGCTGAAGGAACTGCTGGAGTTCTATCCCTGATCCCCGGAGATAACGCAAAAATGAAGATGAAGATGGAGAAGAAACATCTGCTCGCGATGCTGGCGTGTTGTCTGATCCCGCTGGTGGGTCTTGCGGTAGTCTTCCTGTTCAAGATCCCGGTCAATAGCGTGTTCTATTTTGGCATGGTCCTGCTTTGCCCTTGGCTGCATCTGCTCATGATGCGGGGCATGCTGAAGCATGACCATAGCGGGCATGAGGTGCCCTCCCCGGCTGAGCCCGCTCAGCTCCCCGCCGGCGAGCGCCAGAACTGAACCCGGCATGCCCGACCTGGTTTCCGTCGTCGTTGCCGCAGGC
>CALFZO010000072.1 GCA_937952305.1 uncultured Anaerolineales bacterium
CGCGCAAGAAAGACTCGGCGGCCTACCCGTTCGAGATGGAACAGAAGGCGCGCGCCTTCCTGGCCGCCTACGGCACCGCCCCCAAGGTCGTGTCGACGCGGACGATGTTCCAGCGCCCTGAGCACGTCGCGGCCTGACGACCGCGCCAGAAAGGCAACCAACGACGATGGACCCGCAGACCGACGGCATCGCCTACAAGGACCGCGTGCTCGGCATCCCCGGCGATGCCATCACCGGCCCGCTTCATCTGGGCATCCGCGTTGACCGCGCGGCCGCCAATCTCCCGCAGACGACCCAGGCCGCGCTATTCACGATCAGCGGCGGCAGGGTCATGGCCTGGATTCTCGGCGAGGTCACGACCGTAATCCAAAACCAGGCCAACAATACCAAGCTCGTGCACAACCCGAGCGTTGGCACTGACCTTGACCTGTGTGCAGTGCTGAACATCGCCGCCGACGAAGTCGGGACGTTGTACGGCATCACTGGCACGCCAGCCGACGCCCTGCTGGGCGCTGGCCAGGCTGTGCGCCTTCAGGATCCGGTCGTTCTCAAGCCGGGCACGCTCGACCTGAACTGCGCTGCCTCTAACACCGGCCAGGTCAAGTGGACCGTGTTCTATCTGCCGCTCGACCAGGGCGCGGCCGTCGTCGCCGCGTAAGCCGATGTCGTGTAGCGGGCGCCTGGCCGACAGTTGGGAGTTCGCCACGTTCTGGTGCATGGGGAGCCTGATCTCCCGCATGCACGATGGCGGCAATCTCTCGCCCAAGCTGGTCGACAGCCAGGCCAGCTTTCGCTCCAAGGGCGTGCGGGCCGGCGCCGGCATGGTCGTCTACAACGTCAGCGACGGATCACAGGGCACGATCACGGACGTCACCGACACCGAGATCGTGGCCGCGCTCAGCGGCGGCACGCGCACCTACTGGCGCAATGGCGACACCTATCGCGTGACACCGCTAGATGCCTTTGAGATCGCGCAGATTGAGCACTATCTCGAAGTGGCATCCGCACCAATCAACGCCGCGCTGGCGTCCGCCGGCGCCTGCGACTGCGCGCTGTCGGCGTGGGGCGCGCAGCACCTGAAGCACCTGAACATCATCAGCGCGGCCGGCTTCCACACCTGCACGTGTTCGATGAAGCTCAGCGACGAGGAACGCGCGGCCAACCGCGAATGGGTGGCCGAGCAGTTGCGGCAAATCCGCACCGGCGAGATCGACCTGTGTGAGGGCGGCACGGGCAAGGACTATCCGGCCTTTGGCGACCTGGAGCGCGCCGGCACCGACTTCGCGGCGGCGCGCATCATCGCCAACCGCGCGGCCCGGACGGGGAGCTGAGCGTGGTCAAGTTCAAGCCGAAGCTGGCCCGCCCGCCCAAGGTCGCCGCTATGCGCCGCGAGCTGATGCGCGGCATGGCCGACTTCGCCGACGACATGGAGCGCGCGCTCAAGCAGCCGACGCTGACATGGTCGAAGCCGGTCACGTTCACGCGGCGTGTGGATGCCGGCGCCACGTGGTTCAGGGTCGTTGTCGAGACCGATGACGACCGCTACCGCTGGACGAGCGAGGGCACGCGGCCGCACATGATCCGCGCCCGCATCGTCGGCGGCGTGACGCGGTCAACGCAGGCCAGGCGCGGCGTACTGGCGTTCTCGAAGTTCTCGAAGGCCAAGACTGCACCCGGCCAACTCGTGGCCGGCCCCGGCTACGCCGGCGGCGGCATGGCCTACGCGCAGGCCGTCAAGCATCCGGGCACGAAGGCGCGCCGCTTCCCGAAGGCGGCGGCCAGGGTGCTCAAGCCCGTCTTTCGCTTCCGCGCGACGGCCGCCGCGCATCGCGCCGCCGATGCCAGCGGTCACGCGATCAAGTGAGTGAGATGGCAAAGAAACAGGACGCACAAGCGGCCGACGAGGCCGCCCCGGAAGTCATGGCCGAGACGCACGCCGAGACGCCGGCGCCACCGGCTGGCGCGCCGTGGGCCGCCATCATCGGCACTCTGGCGGCCACCCCGGCCAAACTCGAAGCCGCGCTGCATGGCGCCGGCATCCTGACACTGGACGATCTCAGGCGGCGCCCGGCGGCGGCGTTGGGCGTGCTGCAATCGGTTTACGGGCTTGATTTGGCGGCGCTGATCGAGCGGGCCGAAGCCCACTACAACAAGGAGTGATCCTATGGCCGACAAGAAAGTGTTTACCGCCAAGGACGGCGCCGTCTTCATCCAGCGTGAGCCGACCGCCGCACCCGAGTATCTGGGCTGCGTCGATCTCGAAGACATCTCCGCCGACGACGGCGACATCAACCTGATCCAGGGCTTCGACGTCAACGGCGATTATGCCGTGCAGGGCTACACCAAGGATGCGCCGTCGCCGGTGACGACGTCGCTGACCTTGTGGCTGGGCAAGACGGCCGAGTTCCTGGAAGACGTGCGCTGCCCGTTCTATTTGCACGTCAACCTGCGGTGCGGTGGTCTGGCCAACGTCCTGGCCAACTACGAGCGCGCGGTCGTGCTTCAGATCGCGGCCAAAACCAACCGCACGCTCTCCGGCCTGGCGAAGCGCAACGAAGACGCCGAATCCGAACAGAGCTTCGACCTGTCGGCGCTGCCGCCGATCATCGACGTCTTCAAGCTCACGCCCGACCGGCAGACCAACGCCGAAACGCGGGCGCTGAATGACGTCTTCTTCATCGACACCGCTAAGTGCGCTGATTGCGGCGGCGTGTCGATCGCGGCCGGCCAGTACGGTGGGGCGTCCTCGGATGGGGCCGTCGGCCAGACTGCCAATATTCAGTTCACGACCGACAGCGGCCAGAACTGGGCCGCCGGCGGCGCGGATCCGTTCGCGGCGGCCGAAGACGCTCAGCCGATCGTCGGCTTCTACATCAATCGCGCCACGATCCGCTGGATGGTTGGCCGCGGCACGACCGATGCCGGAAACCCGGCCGAGATCGCCTACTCAGACGACCAGGGCGCGACCTGGACGCTGGTCAACGTGGGCGCGACCAACGCGCAGTACTTCCTGGCCAAGAAGACGATCTTCGTCTACGACATGTACAACATCTGGGCCGTGACCAGTGGCGGCTACGTGTACAAGTCCGAGAACGGCGGCGGCTCTTGGACGGCGCAGGAGTCGGGCGTGCTGACCGCCAGCAATCTGAACGTGATCCGCTTCGCGCCGGGTTCGAAGCTGGTCGGGTACGCGGCCGGCGCGTCGAACGCCATCATCCGCACCCTGGACGGCGGCGTGACCTGGGCGTCTGTCACCGGCCCGTCCGGGCAGAGCGCGGTCGCGATCAACTGCCTGGAAGTGCGCGACCGCTACAACGTCTTCATCGGCTATGCCGACGGCAAGCTGTACCGCACCAAGGACGGCGGCGTGACCTGGACGCGCGTAACGGGCTGGACCGGCGACGGAGTCGGGCAGGTCCGCGACATCATGTTCGTGAACGACGTCGTGGGCTTCATGATCGTCAACAACGCCACGCCGGTGGGGACGATGCTCTTCACCCGCGATTGCGGCAACACCTGGGAGGCGCTGACCACGTCGACCAACACCGGCCTGAACGCGCTGGCGGCGGTCAAGGCCAAGCTCGCCTACGCAGTCGGCGAGCTTCAGGGCGGCACGGCGGTGATCCTGAAGACGGCGTAAGGACAAGGGGCACAGCCCCTTTTGATGTGATGCGCGGGCCGGGCACCGCTCCCCTGCCCGGCCCGCGCCGCGGTTTCGGATGGAGCACGAAAGCAGAGCGCAGTATGCCGGATGAAGTCATCGGCAAGTTGCATCTCCCCCGGCCCACGTGGCGCGTGATCCGTTGCGGGTTTGACCAGCTCGAACGCGAGACCCGCAAACGCACGGATTACGACCTGGCCCACGTTACCCAAGGCGGCGACGTCTACACGCTCTTCTTCCGGCTCAAGCCCGAATACCGCGCACCCCGCAACGGCGAGCATCTCCTGCAGGAGGCGTGATGAGCAAGAAGAACGGGACAGGGCCGATCACGCTCAAGACGGACGGCCGCAAAGTCCAGACCTATACCACCACTCGCGGCCGGGCGATCACGATCCTGCCCATGCCGCCCATGATGCGCGAGCACCTTCAGGCTGCGCTCAAGGCGGAGTGGGAAGAGAGCGGGCACCCGCTGGCCGCGAAGCCGACCTACGCAATCAAGACAGCCGCCGGGGCGGAAGAGACTCACGAACACGACGAACAATCCATCGCACTCCCCGAATATGCCGCCGACAAAGACGCCTGGCAGGCCTGGCAGACCGCCGAAGCCGAGTTCGACGGCGAGCTGAAGTTGCGCACGCTCAAGGCTGTGATCATCGACTGCCTGGAGTTCGAGATCGACCCGGCGTGGACGGCCAAGGCCAAGGCCAAGCGGATGCGCGTGCCGGCCGACGAATGGGAGCGCAAGCTCTTTTTCGCCGAGACGGAATTGATTGGGTCCGGCGAAGACATCACCGCAATCATCGAGACGGCGGCCAGGCTGACGGGAGTGGATGCGCGGCTGGTGGATGCCGCGCACGAATCCTTTCGCGGTGGCGTGGAAAAAACGGACGCCGCTACGCCAACTGAAGCTCAAGCAGGGTAGTTGGTGGCACAGTGCGCGCTTTTCGGAAGTCGCAACCGCGCACGACTGGGGCCTGACCCCCAGTGAGTTTGACGCCAAGCCGGACGTCGATAAGGCGACCATGATCGCGTACACCGCCAGTGTCGGCATGATGCAAGCGTGGGAGTCACAAAAGCAATCCGAGGAGATGCGCAAGAAGTCATCCAAGAAATGAGCCTGTAGAGCGCGGCTCACAACAGCATCGATCGTGCCACGGCACGCCAAGCCCTGATCGGGTTCGGTGTGCCGTGTTTGTTTCAGGCAAGGACTCGAGATGGCAGAGAAAGTCGGGCTCGAAGCCGTCCTGCAAATGGGCGACTTCAACCACAACCTGAACGTCTACCTGAAAGGTCTGGACAAGATCAATCGGGAGACAGTCAAAACGGCGGCGTCATCGTCAAAGGCGATGGGCGGCGTCGGCGACTTCTTTCGCGGCGTGGCTCAGGTCGCCACAGGCATTGGCCTGGCCGACGCGCTGCGCGCCACCGGTGGGGCCATCGATTACGTGGCGCGCCAGGCAATCGGCGCCGCGTCTACCTTCCAGGGCCTGCGCATCCAAATGGAAGGCCTGATCGCGGGCAGTCTGCGCAACGCAGACGCGAACCTGACCGTGGCCGACTCCCTGGATAAGGCGATCCCGCTCAGCAAAGACCTGCTGAGCTGGATACGCCAGACGGCCGTCACCACGCCCTTCACCGTGGAGACACTCTCCACGATGACGGCCATGAACCTGGGCATGGGCCGGAGCGTGGACGAGGCCAAGGCGCTCTCAATCGCGGTCGGCAATATGACCTCCGGCCTGGGTCTGGGCGGCACCGAAGCCGAGCGCATCACGCGCGCGCTGAACCAGATGGCCAGTAAGGGCAAGGTCACGGGCCAGGACCTGCTACAGCTCTCGGACGCATCGGTCCCGCTGCAATTGGTGTGGGCGCAGCTCGGTAAGCAGTTCCAGGTCACGGCGCAGCAGGCCCGCGAAATGGCGTCATCGGGGGCCATCTCCGCTAACGATTTCATCACCGCCTTCGCCGACGTCGCCAACAACCAGTTCCCCGGCGCGATGGAGCGCATGTCCGGCACCCTGGAAGGCGTGACGTCCAACATCAAGGACTTCATATCGACGGTCATCGGCATCGACGTTCTTGGCCCAGCTATCGAGAAATTCACGTCGGACGCAAAGGGTACGCTCAACCGTCTCATGGAACCAGATGCGCAGGGCATGGCCCGCGCGATCGGCGAGATGCTGTCGGCGGGCTACGACGAAGTGGCGGCGTTTGTGTCAGATGCGTTTGGGTTTGGCCAAAACGTCGCGGTCCAATTCGCCAACGGGATCCTGGATGGCGCGGCGGCGGTGCTGGATGCGCTCGCCAACATCGGCTCCCTGATCGCGTATTGGCTGGCGCCGGGCTCGCCGCCGCGCATCCTGCCGGACCTGCCGGCCTGGGGCGCGGACGCAATGGGCGAGTACATGGCCGGCTGGGGCAAGGCCGATATCGGCGTCTTCTCAGAGATGTCAGGCGCCATTGAGAAGGCGTTGCGGGACTCCATGCCCAAGGACGACAAAGCCGGCCAGGTGGCCTTGATCGACCGCGTCTTCGGCGCGCGGTCGGCGGCCGCGGCCGCCATCGAAGAGATGCGGCGCTTTGGCGACGTCAGCGATGCATCGCTACAGCGCGTGTTCGACGCGGCCGGGATGGTCAGCCCCAGGATGCAGGCGTATCTGCGCACGCTGTTCCAGCTCGAAGGTGTGAACGCCAGAGTGGCGGCCGCGCAGGATGAACTGACCAAAGCCCAGCAGGCCTACGACGCCGCGCTCAAAGCCGCTGACGACCGCATTGACGCCGTCACCGAAGCCGAGCAGCGCCTGGCCGATCAGGTCCAGATATCGCAGCTCCAACTGATCGCGAATGACCCAGGCGCGACGGCGCTTGAGAAAGAGCGCGCCCGGCTGAAGATCGAAAAGATCAGGGCCGACCAGGCGAAGCGCAACGTCATCGCGGAGAAGAAGGGCGCGGTCGATGCCGCCAAGATCAAGCTCGACGCCGCCAAGAGCGATCAGGACAGGCTCGAAGCGCAGGCCGACGCCCAGAAGGCCGTGCTGGGCATCCAGAGCGAGCAAAACAAGCTGCTGGGTGAGCAACTCAAGCTCATCGACGAAATCGCCAAGGCCGCCGCTGCCGCTGCGAAAGCGGGCGCCGGGAAGACGCCCACACCGATGGGTGGCGGCCGTCTCAACCTGGCCGCACCAGAACTGGCCGGCGGCGAAGACCTGGCCGAGGCCTTCAAGCAAAGCATCCTGAAAAAGGTGGATGAAGTCTTCGGCCCACTGCGGACAAAACTCGGCGCAGTGCAATCCGCTTTCAGCGGCGTATGGTCTGGCATTCAAACCACGCTGGCGCCGGCCTTTGCGGCCTTCGACCGCGTAAAGCTGGGATGGGACAACTTCGTCAAGGCGCTAGAGGAAAGCAGCCCGCGCGCTCAGCAATACGTGGCATCCATGATCACGTTCCTGGTCGTTCAACTTGGTCCGGTCCTGACTGGATTATTCGACAACGTCGCCGTCTTGTTGAACACCGGCGCGGAACTGTGGCGCAAGTACGGCGACGACATCATGGGCGTCGTCAACTTCGCGTTCCGCATCGTGACGACGGTCGTCGCCGGCGCGCTCACTCTGGTGACAGGCCTGTTCACCGCATTCCTTCAGGCGCGGGTCGGTGATTGGAGCGGCGCGTGGGACACGATCAAGCGCACGCTGGAAAATTTCTTCCAGATCGCCCTGAACCTGGTCGGGGTGAAACTGGAAGACTTCAAGCAGACGTGGGGCTTCATCCTGGGTGCAACCGGGGCGCTGATCTACAAGTTTTTCGCGGTGGACGTGCCCGCCTGGGCTACCAAGATGTTTGACGATCTCAAGACCAACTTCACCGGCTTCGTGAAGACCATCCAGACGTCGGTGGGAACGTGGTTTGAGAAGGCCAAGGAGTTTATCGCCGAGATCAAGTGGCTAGAACTCGGCGAGAACATCGTCAAGGGCATCGCCAACGGCGTGATCGGGGCCGCCGGCTGGCTGTACCAGGCCGTGGGCGACATGATCCGCAACGCACTCACGTCCGGCCAGGATGAGATGGACGCGCACTCGCCGTCGCGCAAGGCCGCTGACATGCTCGGCGAGCCCATTCCCGAAGGCGCGGCCGCCGGCATCTGGCGCAAGATCGACCTGGTGCGCGACGCCTCGCTGGCGATGGTCAATAGCGCGCTGCGCCCGGCGCAGTCGGCCGGGTCGTACTCCTACTCCTACTCGAACGTGAACAACTTCAACCTGTCGGTGGCGACGCGCGCATCTGACCAGAGCGTCGTCAGCCACTTCAACACCATGCGGGCGATGGCGGGGATGCCATGAACGTGATCGCCTTCGTCACCCTGACCCTGGCCGTCTACAGGGCCGCGCACATGGTCACTATCGAAGAAGGCCCGTTCGCGGTCTTCGACCACCTGCGCCGGCGCATTGACCCGGCGCAGAAGACATGGATCGGGCGCGGCCTGAATTGCATCCTGTGCGCGTCGTTCTGGCTGTCACTGCCGGGCGCGCTGATCCTGCCGGCGCCGGGCGTGACTGGATACTGGTGGGCGGATTGGCTGGCGCTGGCCGGGGCCGTGCTGGCGCTCCACAAGTGGCTGACAAGGCGGTGATATGCCGGGCTTGATCACGCGCCGGCGCTGGCCGGACATCGTCAGCGGCTATGAACTTAATCCCACCAAGGGATTCCTTTCCGTCGTCATTCCGGCCGGGCGCACGAACAAGGTCATCAACCCATCGCTTGAGACCAACGCCACCGGCTACACGGCCGTCGGCGGGTCAACGACGCTGGCCAGGACAGCCGCCTGGCAGACGCGCGGCGCCTACGGCCTACAGGTCACGCCAGGATCCGGCGTGAACGATGGCGTCTACTACGGCACGGTTTCGCTCACGGCCGCCGAACAGAATTGGTTTCACTTCGACTTCCAGGGCGTTGGCGGCGTCCCCTTCAAGGCCTACTTCGCAAGCACTGGCGCGACGCAGCTCGGCAACGCGCTGGCCTGGGT
>CALFZO010000073.1 GCA_937952305.1 uncultured Anaerolineales bacterium
GCCGTCGATGGGCGAGCGCCCGGCGTTGAGGTGCTCGATCCGGTCGGCTTTCAGATCGACGCCAATGACCCGGAAGCCGGCGTCCGCGAACGCGCACGCCACCGGCAGGCCGACATAGCCCAGGCCGATGACGCCGACGACAGCTTCGTGCCGGTCGATTTTCTGTCCCAATTCTTCCAGGCTCATGCTTGCAACCTTTGCTTGCTTTAAGCTGCGACACCGACGGGCAGGTGGGTTTCGCCAGAGCGCACAATCGCCTGCGCCAGCTCCAGGGCGCGCAGCCCATCCCGGCCGCTCACCGGTGGCTCGGCCTCGCCGCGCACCGCGGCCAGGAAGGCCTCCAGTTCAGCGCGCAACGGTTCTTTCTTGGCCACGACGTGGCGGATCATCCGGCCTTCGCTCACGCCGCGCAGCACCTGCAGGGTCTCCCACTGGCCGCTCGGCGCGCCGGCGTTCTCATAGAAATACAGGTCCTGGGTGAGGTAATCCACGCGGAACATCCCGCGCTCGCCGGTCACATACAGCTCACGGATCTTCGTCGGCGTCAGCCAGTTGATGGTCAAGGTGCCGATGGCGCCGTCGCTGAGCCGCACCAGCCCTGTCAGGAGATCCTCGTGCGAGGTGTGCAGGCGGCGTTCAGTCTCGGCGTACACGCGCGTCACTTCGGACTGCGTGATGTAGCGCATGATGTCGAGGTCGTGCACGGCCAGGTCGATAACGACGCCGACATCGCGGATGCGGGCCGGAAACGGCCCCTGCCGGCGCGCGTCGATCTGGAACAGACGGCCCAGTTCGCCGGCCTGTAGACGCTCTTTGAGCGCCATCACCGCCGGGTTGAAGCGCTCGATGTGGCCGACGATCAGCAGCCGATCAGCCGCCTCGGCCGCGGCGATCAGGCGGCGCCCCTCGTCCACGGTTTGGGCGATCGGTTTTTCGATTAAGACCGGGATCCGCCGGCCCAGCGCCTCCTCGGCCACCTCGGCGTGGTGCTGCGTCGGGACCGCGACGACGACGGCGTCCGGCTGCGCCTGATCCAACAGGGCACGGTAATCCGCATAGGCCTGGGTGCCATACCGACCTGCGACCGCTGCGGCTACCTCGGCCATAGCATCGGCCACCCCTACCAGCCGCACGCCGGCGATTTCTGAAAGGACACGGGCATGGTTGCGACCCATGGCGCCGGCCCCAATGACGGCAACTCGCATCGGAAACTACCCTCTTTTGAACGGCGCTCGATTAAGGCAGGCGCCGGCCCGGCCCCTGGCCCGGCCGGATGGCCGGCGGCCGATTAGCACTTGAGACGCCCTCCCCCTGGCAATCCGAGGCGTTTGTAGAACACACGTTTTGTGAAATACCGCACGCGGTCGTCGGATGATAACGGACGCACTAGGGCGCGTCAAGGCGGGCGGGGCTGACCCGCCGCACCCACACCGCGCCGCCCAGTCACGGGCTAAAGATGACGCCTCGGTCCTGCAGCCGGCGTTTGATCTGCAGCGCCGCCGCCTCGGCCTGCTCGCCGCCGGGCAGGTGCAGGTCGAACGGCAGGTCGGTGGTGACGGCGTCGCCGACCCAGATGGTCTCCAGCTGGCCCGGGTCCACGGCCGTCTTGACGATCTCTAGGTCCGCCAGGGTGAGCTCGCGGGCAGTGACGATCAGGATCACGCCGGCGTCCAACAGGATGTGCGCCACCTCGGCCAGCCGCCGGATATGCTCGGCCCGGTGGGTGGCCCGGTCTTTGTCCTGCAGGTCGGCGTCCACGCCGTACAGCACGCTGCCGATGGCCAGGTAGTAGACGATCTTGCCGCTGTCGAAGAGGCGCGCCTCCAGCGCGCGCGCCACGGCCTTGCGGCCGGCGCCGGCTGACCCCGTGATCAGCACCAGGCTGGCGCGCTGGTTGTAGCGCTCGGCGCGCGTCTCAGCCGCGATGGCGCTCTTCTCCCACTTCAGGTTGCGCAGGACCACGGCCTCGCGCACCCAGCCGCGGGCGTCGTCCAGGGCCTCTAGCACGATGCCGCCGCCGCCGATCTCGTGATCCACTACGATCACGAAACGACCGGTGTCCGTGAACTCGCTGGCCGGGTCAAAGGCGATGGCGCGCTTGAGCACCAGCACGCATTCGGCCACATCGTGTCGGTTGAGGCGCATGGCCGGCGCCGCGGCCATGGCCGCGCTCTGGCCGGCGGCGCCCTGGCTGGCGTCGACGACGCGCGTGATGGCCTCGATCTCGGCCTTGACCTTGGCGGTGCCCAGCTTCAGCCAGAACTCCTGCCGGGCGCGCAGCGGCTGGCGCCCGAGCCAGAGCACGCTGGCGCGCAGCCGCGAGGTGACGCGCGGCGCCGGTTCGCCGACGCGCGCCGCGATTTCGCCGCGCTGGACGTAGATTTGCTCCTCCAGCGTGAAGCCGGCCGAACGCCCGGCCCAGGCCCTCGGCGCGCCATTGAAGGCTTCCAGCGTCTTGACGGCGCTGCGCTTGCCGGACGGATAAAAGACCAGGGCGTCGCCAGCCTGCAGGCTGCCGCTGGTGATCCGGCCGGCCACGATGCGGCGCGCGTCTCCGAAGGCCGTGAAGCGGTAGATGTCTTGCACGGGCATCCGGAAGGGCCGATCCGTGGCCGGCGGCTCCTTCTCCAGCGCGTCCAGGGCCGCCAGGACATGCGGGCCTGTATACCACGGCATCTCGCCGCTGGCCGCGGCGATGTTGTCACCCTGCCGCCCGCTGACCGGGAGGTAGCCGACCGGCTTGAGGCCGATCTCGTCCAGGAAGGCCTGGTAGTCCCGGCAGACGGCGTCAAAGGCGGACTGGCGGTAGCCCACCAGGTCCATCTTGTTGACCAGGACGATGACCTTTTTGATGCCGAGCATCCACAGCAGGTAGCCGTGCCGGCGCGAATTCTCGCGCACGCCTTCCTCGGCGTCGATGACCAGCAGCGCGGCCTCGGCGCGCGAGGCGCCGGTGACCATGTTCTTGACGAACTCGATGTGGCCGGGGGCGTCGATGATGATGTAGCGCCGCCGCTCCGACCGGAAGAAGACGCGGGCCGCGTCGATGGTGATGTTCTGGGCGCGCTCGTCGCGCAGGGCGTCGATCAGGAACGCGTACTCGAACGGCCGGCTGTCACGCTCGCAGGCCGCGCGCACCTGCTCCAGCTTGCCTTGCGGCAGCGAGTTGGTGTCGGCCAGCAGCCGGCCGATGACCGTGCTCTTGCCGTGGTCCACATGCCCGACGATGACGATGGGCATGAAGGTCTCGGCCGCGCCGTCGGCGGACACGGCCGGGGAAGTCGCGAGTGGCATCGTCATCACATGTATCCCTCGCGGCGGAGCGTCTCCAGCCCGCCGCCGTCCTCTTTGTCCTGGGCCCGGCCGGAGCGTTCGGCGATGTTGGCAAACTTGCCGGTCTTGAGCTCCCGGATGATCTCGGCCGGGTTGCGCGCCTCAGATTCCACCGGCAGCGTGCACGGGTAGCAGCCCAGTGAGCGGTAGCGCTTGCCGTCGCCCCGGTTGTAGTACAGCGAGACGGTCGGGATGTGCTCGCGCTCGATGTACTCCCAGATGTTCAGCTCGGTCCAGTCCAGCAGCGGATGGATGCGCACGTGCGTGCCCGGCGCGAAGTCGGTCTTGTACTGGCTCCAGAACTCGGGCGGCTGGTCGGCCACGTTCCACTCGCTGTGCTGGTCGCGGGCCGAGAAATAGCGCTCCTTGGAGCGCGAGCCCTCCTCGTCCGCGCGCGCGCCGACGATGATGCCCGTGAACGGCTCGGTGCTTGGGTCCGGTTCGTAGCGGTCGCTGGCATGGTTGAAGCGCAGGCGCTCGCTCTGGCCGCCGAGCGTGTCTTTGAGCGCCTGGGTCTTGAGCAGGCGGCAGCACGTCAGCCGGTCCACGGCGCCGAGCGGATAGGTCGTGCCGGCCTCCACCGCGGCGCGGTTGGTGCCCACGAGCATGGTCAGGCGCCACTCACGCGTCAGCCGGTCGCGGTAGGTAATCATCTCCGGGATCTTATAGGTCGTGTCGATGTGCACCAGCGGAATGGGCACATGGCCGAAAAACGCCTTGCGCGCCAACCACAGCAGCACGGTGCTGTCTTTGCCGATCGACCAGAGCATGCCCAGATGCTTGAAATTAGCGTACGCCTCGCGCAGGATGTGGACGCTGATCGACTCTAACTCATCCAGATGACTCATAGACCCTCGTTGTCTTTATCCCCGGCGGCCGGCCTCGGCGCGGCCGCCGGCTCAATCAGACGCGCGTCTTGGCGGTCCCGGCTGCTTGGTGCAGCAGGCGGCGCTGCAATTCAGAGTGCAGGGCTTCCGCGGGCGCGGCCGACACCGCCTCGCCGGCCAAGGCTGGCGCCGCGCCCGCCCACACCACCTGGCCGGCCGCCCGCACGGCTTCGCCCACGCGCGGCGTCGCCAACAGCGCCTGCAGCGCCCCGGCCTCGCCCGGCCCGCACACCACCAGCCGGGCCTTGCGCAGCGCGGCCAGCGCTTCGGTCTCCATCCCGTCACCGGCCAACGCGCCCACCGCCAGCACCGCGCCGTGCAGGCGCAGCGCCCGGTGCACAGCCGGCAGATCCCGCCACCAGGCCTCGGACAGGCCGCGCGCCAACAGGGTCCGCACCGCGTCCGGATCCTCGGCCAGGGCCGCCAGCGCCTCGAGCACGTCCGCGCGGGCCGGCTGGATTGCGGCCCCGACCTGGCGCGGCGTGAGCAGCACCACGCGGCTGCGGCTGACGCCGGCGGTGGCGTGCAGCGCGGCCAGCAAGCCCCCGTCGCCGGGCGCCAGCACGATCAGCGGGTCGCCGCTCAACCGCGGTTCCACGCGCTCAAACACGATCAGCACGGCCAGGCCGGCGGCCAGCAGACCGGCGAAGATGAGGTTGGCGGCCAGCGGCTCCAGGCGCGTCAGCGTCAGAGCCAGCGCGCCCAGCGAGACCGCGGCCACATACAGAGTCAGCACGGCGCGCGGCTGGCTCAGCCCCATTTGCACCAGCCGGTGGGAGGTGTGATCGGAGCCGCCCTGGAACGGCGAGCGCCCGCGCCGCAGCCGCGAGAGCGTCACCAGCGTCGTGTCAAAGATGAACAGGCCCAGCACCACGATCGGCACCATCCAGGTGGAGCCGAGCGGGTGCTGCAGGAACCGGATCTTGATGCCCAACGCCGCCAGCAGGAAGCCGATCGTCAGCGAGCCGGCGTCGCCCATGAAGCTCACGGCCGGGGCCAGGTTGTAGAACAGGAAGCCGAGCGCCGCCCCCAGCAAGGCGCCGGCCAGGCTGGCCACCAGGCCCTGCCCTTCCAGCGCCGCCATCAGGAAAAAGAAGGCCGCGGCCACGGCCGTCAGCCCGGCTGCCAACCCATCCATGTTGTCCAGCAGGTTGGCGGCGTTGGTAATGCCCAGCACCCACACGATCGTGATGAGCGTGTCCAGCCACACCTGGCCGAACAACTGCACGCGCACGCCGAACGTGGTCAGGAAGACGGCGGCCAGCACGCCCGCCCCGCCTTTGAGCCAGGCCGGCATGCCGTAGCGGTCATCCCACAGGCCGGTCAGGAAGAGCAGCGTGGCGCCGCCCAGGATGCCCAGACCCTCCGTCAACCAATCGCTGCGCCCGAAGAACAAGAAGGCCAGCGTGATGCCCGCGTACATGGCCAGGCCGCCCAGCAGCGGCGTTGGGGCACGGTGAGCCTTGCGCAGCCCGGGCTGGTCCACCATGCCCCACCGGCGCGCCAGCCAACGCGTGAACGGCGTCGCCAAAAAGGCCAGCACAGTGGCAGCCACGAGGATGGGGAGATACTGTGTCATCGGCGGGAGCCATTATACCGGGCCGGACGGCGTCTGAGGCCCGGCGTCCAACCTGAGGCGCCGTTCGTTAGACGGAGAGGGACGGTTCGGCCGGGCTCAGGGCAGTTCGAAGGTGCCGATGGGCACCGCATCGTCCGGGGCCGGCCCGCCCTCCGGCCGGTGGGCCGGGTAGCGCGCGCCGCTGACGCGGTTGTAGAAGCCGACGCGGACCTCGTAGCGGCCCGGCTCCAGCGTCGCCAGGTCTACCTCGCGCAGGTCGACGATCGCCAGCCCCGGCCGCCACTCCCATACCGGCACGAGTTCGCCCAGGCTGTCGCCGTCCGCGCCGCCCACAAACTCGGCGCCGTCGGGACCCAGGCGCCACACGTGCACGAAGACCGTGTCCAGCTGCTGGAAGCCAGCCAGGCAATGCCAGGTGAGGCGCAGGTGCAGTGTGCGCGCCGCCACCGTCAGCTCGGCCGCCGTCAACTGGCCGGCCTCGCCGAAGAGGGCGCGCGCGGGCGGAGGCTCGCCCCCTGGCCGGATGGCGCCGACCTCGCGCAGGCGCAGCCCGCCATCGGCCAGGTAATCGCTGACGAAGACGGCATCGGCGTTCTGCGCGGCCTCCAGCAAGGCGGCCGGCGCGCTGTCCACGCCGCGCAGGTCCACGCGGTAACGCCAGGCGGCGCGGTCGTCCGCCCCCGTCAAGAAGGCCGCTCGGGTCTCGTCCGCGCCGCTCTGGCCGGATTGCGCCCGCGCGTAATCGGCCAGCATCTGCACCGGCGGCGCCAGCGTGATCCCCCAGAAGCCGAGCGGGTAAAGTGTTGGGCGCGTTTCGAAGCGGTCTGGGAAATTGACGAACAGGTAGCGCCCGGCCGGACGCGCCGCCAGCACTGCAACAGCCTGACGCAGATGCGCCGTCCCGACGCCGTACGCGTGCTGAAACGTGGATAGGTGTTGGCCGGCCGCGCCCAGCGCCAGCGCCAGGGCCAGCCCGCCCATCACGCGCCGCCCAACGCCGCCGCGCATGCTGGCCGCGCCCCAGCCGGCCCAGAACAGGGCCAGGCCCGGTGAGGCCACGTAGAGCAGGCGCTCGCCGACCTGGACGTAGTCCCACGAGAGGCCGGCCCAGATCGGCAGGAAACCGGCCGCCGCCCACAGACCGGCCAGCAATGGAAGGCGCGGCCCCCCACTCGCCGCCGCCCCAAGGATCAGCGCACCGGTCAGGGCCGCGTACAGGCCGAGCAGGGCCGGCCACTCCCAGCCGGACAGCCAGCCCGCTGCCAGCCGCGCGGCCGGGAAGACGGCGGCCTGCAGGCCATACGCCAGGACGCGCGGATCAAAGCCCGTCCCGGTGACGCCGCCCAGGCGCGGCAGGCGCAGCCAGATCAGCAGATAACCAACGGCCAGCCCGGCATGCAGGAGCGGCCAGAGCGGCAGCCGCCGCCAGGTGGCCGGGCGCCGGACGTCCAGCCCCTGGGCGCGCGCCTGGTCGACGGCCAGCCACGCGAACAAAGCCGCAAAGGGGACGGCGCTCTCCTGCAGGAGGAGCGCCGCGCCGTAGGCGGCCACGGACGCGAACAAGGCCGGCCAGTGCCGGCGCCGGCTGAAACGGCCCGCCGTTGCGGCCGCCAGCAACAGGCACAAGACCACGAACGGCCCCTGGGGCGCCTGCCAGGCCACGGCCTGGAAAGCGGCCGGGCTGACGGCAAAGAGCAGCGCCGCCAGGCGGGCCGGCCAGCGCGCCACGCCGAACACGCGCAGTGTCGGGGTCAGCAGGCAGGCGGCGGCCAGGTGCGCGGCGATCTGCAGCGCGTGCGCCAGCCGCGCCGCCACCACGCCGTCCGGCGTCACCAGCAGATGATTGTAGAGGAGCGTCAGGGGTCGATAGAACTGGTAGGACGGCAGGGCCGTGAAGAGCTGCGCGGCGGTCAGGCCGGCGCCCTGCTGATACCACTTCGGGTCATCCCAGATCAGGCCGTAGTTGAGCGCCGGCAGGAAGGCCGCCAGAACGACGCCGGCCAGGAGCGTGTTCCAGACTGCCGGCCTCAACCCGGGGCGAGGCGCGGCCGGCGCGCGGGCCGCGCCAGGTCGGGCCGTCATTTACAGCCGGACGACGCGCGCGCGCGGCTGCCGCCCCTTGAGGGCGTTGCGGGTGTCCACGAGCACACGCGCGTGAGCGCCGATGAAATCCCAGTCGAAATTAGTGTGATCGGTGACGATCACGGCGCAGTCCGCGGCCGCCAAGAGCTCGGCCGTCAAGGGCTGGGAGCGCAGCTCGGTCTCATCCAGGCGCAGCGCCGCCACGTACGGGTCGTGGTAGCTGACCTCGGCGTGGCGTTTGCGCAGCTCGATCATCACATCCAGCGCCGGCGACTCGCGCACGTCGTCCACGTCGCGCTTGTAGGCCGCGCCGAGCACAAGCACGCGCGCGCCGCGCAGCGCCCGGCCATCTTCGTTGAGGGCGTCGGCCACCAGCGTGACTACGTGGTGCGGCATCTGCGAGTTGATGCTGTCGGCCAACTCGATGAAGCGCGCCGTGTAGTTGAGCGTCTTCAGCTTCCAGGACAGGTAGAGCGGATCGATGGGGATGCAGTGCCCGCCGATGCCCGGCCCGGGCGTGAAGCGCATGAAGCCGTACGGCTTGGTGGCGGCGGCGTCGATGACCTCCCAGGCGTCCACGCCGAGCCGCGCGCACATCAGCGCCACCTCATTCACCAGGCCGATGTTGACGGCCCGGAAGGTGTTCTCCAGGAGCTTCACCATTTCCGCGGCGCGCGGCGACGAGACCGGGACGACGTGATCCACCGCCAGCCCGTAAAGAGCGGCCGCCGCCTCGGTGCAGGCCGGCGTCGTGCCGCCCACTACCTTGGGCGTGTTGCGCACGCCGAAACGCGGATTGGCCGGATCGATGCGCTCGGGCGAGAAGGCCAGGAAGACATCCTCGCCGATACGGAAGCCGCGCTCGGTGAGCTTGGGCTCGAATACCTCTTCGGTGGTGCCGGGATAGGTGGTGCTTTCCAGCACGATCAGAAAGCCGGGATGGCAGACCTGGACGATAGCCTCGGCGGCGCTGACCACAAACGACATATCCGGGTCGCGGGTCTTGCGCAGGGGCGTGGGCACGCAGATGCTGACCGCGTCGGCGTGGCGCAGTTCGGCGTAGTCGGTGGTGGCCGCCAGCCGGCCGCGCGCCACCAGGTCCGCCACGACCTCGGTCGGCACGTCCTGGATGTAGCTCTGTCCGGCGCGCAGCGCCTCCACCTTGCGCGTGTCCACGTCCAGGCCGATGACGCGCAGGCCGGCCCGGGCGAACTCCACGGCCAGCGGCAGTCCAACGTATCCCAGCCCAACCACGGCCACGGTCGCCGTGCGTTGACGCAAGCGTTCAAGCAGCTGTTCTTTGCTCACACACAATCATCTTTCAGCCGAGGCTGTCCGCGGTGGCCGGCCAAGGCTCGGTTGTCAATTGACTTGCCAGACAGCGGGGCGCTATAATAACCGCAATTCTATACGATAACCTTCGGGGCAGGGTGAGAGCCGCCGCGCACTCCGCGGCAACAGGCTCAATTCCCGATCGGCGGTAAGCCCACCCAACCGGGTGCGGCAAGCCCGCGAGCGGCCAGCCACTGGCTGGCGGCATGATACCGGTGCAAGTCCGGAGCCGACCGTACAGTCGGGATTGAAAGAAGGCGTGGTTGATGCACAGCATCAGCCCACGGCGATTGCGCCAGCGCGCAGTCGCGGTCGCCCCCGTTGGCCGTCTGGTGAGACGTCAACGGGGCTGTTGTTTGTCCGGGCTCGCGCGAGCCTGGGCAAAGCTTGTTCGCGCCCGCCTGAACCAGCGCCCCGGAGAGCCATCGTCGCTCACGGGGTTTTTTTATGGCTGTGACCAAGAGCTCCCTGCCCGTCGCCTTCAGCGTGCCCGTTCAACGGGGGCGCCGCCGGGCCGCCCGCTGGCGCCGGCTGGCCGGCCCGGCCTCGCTGGTTGGGGCGTTGCTGATCTGGGAGGCCGTCGCCCGCCTGAGCGGGTTGCCGGCCTTCATCCTGCCGCCGCCTACCCGGGTGGGCGAACGGCTGCTGCTCGTGCTGGCCGACGGCACGTTGGGGCGGCACGCGCTGGTGACTTTGTTTGAGGTGCTGGCCGGGCTGGGGAGCGGGCTGATTGTGGCGGCCGTGCTCGGCTACATCATCGCCAAATCGCCGGCGCTGGAGCGGGCGTTGACACCCTACATCGTGGCCTCCCAGTCCGTGCCGGTGGTCGCCATCGCGCCGCTGTTGGTGATCTGGCTGGGGCCTGGTCCGCTGTCCAAGGTCATCGTCTGCGCCCTGATCGTGTTCTTCCCGATCCTGATCAACACCGTGGTCGGGCTGCGTTCGGTGGAGCCGGAGCTGCGTGACCTGATGCGCGCCCTGAACGCCACCCGCTGGCAGACCTTCACAAAGCTGGAGGTGCCGGCCGCCCTGCCCGTCCTGCTCGGCGGCCTAAAGATCGGCGCGACACTGGCCGTCATCGGCGCCGTGGTCGGCGAATTCGTGGGCTCGGATCGCGGGCTGGGCTTCCTCGTCAACCTGGGCCGCGGCCAATACGACACCGCCCTGGTCTTCGTGGCGGTAGGCGCCCTGGTGGCGCTGGCGCTGAGTCTGTACGGCGTGGTCGCCCTGCTGGAAAAACTTCTGCTTCAGTGGAAGCGCTGAAACGTTCAGTCTTTGGATTGGAGTTCGCTGCACCTATGTCCCGCATCACCCACAGTCCGCGCGCCGCGGACCCCGCCCCTCGCCTGAACCGCCCGGCCCGGCCCCGCCCGCTGGGGCCGGCGCTCGTCAGCGGCCTGCTGCTCCTCGCCTGGCTGCTGGCCGCCTGCGCGCCGGCCGCCTCCGTGACGCCCACGCCGGCCGCGCTGCAGAAGATCCGCCTGCCGCTGGGTTACATCCCGAGCGTGCAGTTCGCCAGCCTGTACGTGGCCGTGGATCAGGGTTACTTCGCCGACGAAGGTCTGGAGGTCGAGTTCGACTATTCCTTTGAGACCAACGGCGTCCAACTCGTCGGCGTCAACCAACTGCCCTTCGCGGTTGTCTCCGGCGAACAGGTGCTGCTGGCCCGCGCCCAGGGGCTGCCCGTGGTCTACGTGATGGCCTGGTTCCAGAAGTTCCCGGTGGCCGTGGTCTCCAAGGCCGCGGCCGGGATCACGGCCCCGGCCGACCTGCGCGGCCGGCGCATCGGCGTGCCCACGCTCGACGGCGCCAACTTCATCGGCCTGCGGGCGCTGATGGCCGCGGCCGGCCTCACCCCAGCCGACGTCACCATCGAAGCCATCGGCTTCAACCAGGTGGAGGCCTTGGCGGCCGATCGCGTCGACGCGGTGGTGGTCTACACCAACAATGAGCCGATCCGGCTGGCCGCCCAGGGGGAGGCCCTGAACGTGATCCCGGTCAGCGACTACGCTGACCTGGCCGCCAACGGCTTGCTCACCAACGAGACCACCCTCGCCCAGAACCCGGACCTGGTGCGGCGCTTCGTGCGCGCGATGACGCGCGGCGTGGAGACCGCGCTGGCCGACCCGGCGGGCGCGTACACCATCACCGAGAAATTCGTCGACGGCCTGGCCGAGGCCGCCGTCGAGCGCCAGGTGCTGGACGCCACTCTGGACCTGTGGCGCGCCGAGCGCCTCGGCCTGACAAACGCCCAGGCCTGGGAGACCATGCAGACCACGCTGCTGGACGCCGGGCTGTTGACGGCCCCGCTGGCCTTGGACCAGGCGTACACGAACGCGTTCGTGCCGTAGGCGCGCATGCCAGCCCCGCTCCTGACTGTCGAGGGTCTCAGCCACGCCTACCTCAGCGGCGACAGCGTGCTCCCCGTGCTGGACGACATCGCGCTGACCATTGGCCAGCGCGAGTTCGTGTGCCTGGTGGGGCCGTCCGGCTGCGGCAAAAGCACGCTGCTCAAGCTGCTGGCCGGGTTGCTGCTGCCCAGCGCAGGGCGGGTGCTGCGGGCCGGCCAGCCGCTGACCGGCCCGCACCCGGATATCGGCCTGGTCTTTCAGAAGGCCAACCTGATGCCGTGGCGCACGGTCCTGGCCAACATCACCCTGCCCCTGGAGCTGCAGGGCGTGGCTCCGGCGGAGGCCCAAGGACGCGCCCAGGCCCTGATCGAGTTGGTGGGCCTGGCCGGTTTCGAGCACAGTCTGCCGCGGGACCTCTCCGGCGGTATGGAGCAGCGCGTCGCCATCGCGCGCGCCCTGATCCAGGCCCCGGAGATCCTGCTGCTGGACGAGCCGTTCGGGGCCCTGGACGCGCTGACCCGCGAGCGCATGAGCGCCGAGCTGCTGCGCCTCTGGGATGCGCGCCAGATCACGGTGGTGATGGTCACCCACGCCATCGCCGAAGCGATCCTGTTGGCGGATCGGGTGGTGGTCCTCACCCCGCGGCCGGCCCGTCTGCAGCTCATCCTGGACATCCCCCTGCCGCGCCCGCGCCACATTGAAATGGAGCACAGCCCGGCGTTTGGCGCGCTCGCCCGCCAGGTGCGGGCCGCCATTGGCCAGGCCGCCGGGTGATTAAAGCGGTGCGCGGCCCGGTGAAGACCACCGGACCGCGCACCAGCTCAAGGGGACTCCCCCTGCGGGGGACAGACTTAAGCCGCCGCCGACTTGGGCTTGCGCAGGCGGCGCACCACCGCGCGCCCGACCAGCCACAGCGGGATACCGAACACCAGGCCCAGCGGCAGCACGTAGATGCCCAGCCAGATCCCGGCGGAGGCCAGGCCCTGGAAGGCGCGCACCAGCGCTTCCACGGCTTCTTTAGCCACGCCTTCGGCCTTCCAGCCGCCCACTTCAATCGGCTGGCTGAGCGCGTCCGGCAGCAGGCTGATGTTCACCAGCGACATGGCCGCGGCCTCGCTGTAATACTTCATCTGGCCCCGCACCTGCTCGATCTCGCCGCGCACCGACACCAGTTGGTTGTAGACGCTGAGCACGTCCTCGGTGCGCTTGGCGCCTTCCATGATCGTCTGCAGCTGGGCCTCGGCCGCTTCCAGGTTGCGGAGTTGGCTTTCCAGGTCCGTGTACTGGGCCGTCACGTCTTCGCCGGAGATGTTCTCACTGTCGGCCTCGCCGGTGACCGCCAGGGCCTTGATCTGCGCCAGGGCCTCGTTCAGGCGCTCGGCCGGGACGCGGATGGCCACGTTAGCTTGCATGATCTTGTTGCCGGCGGCGTCGGTGGAGGTCTGGTAGATGTTGGAGCTGACCACGAAACCGCCCAGGCCTTCGGCCAGCGCCGTGATGGCGTTGTTGGCGGCGGTCGGGTCTGTCACCGTCAGCGTCAGGTTGGCGTTCTTGATCACCAGGCGGTCGACGCTCTGGGCGGCGATGTCCGCGACCGGGAACGCGCCGGGCGCGGCGCCCCCGCTGGCCGTCGTCAGGGCCTGGCGTTCGTCCGCCGCTATCTCCGGCTCCATCGGCGCGTAAGCGGCAAAGCCGTCGGCCTCGGTCTTGGACGACAGGTTGTCCGAGAACGGGACGTTGGCCGCGCAGGCAGCCAGGCCCAGGGCGGCGACGACGGCAATGAGTCCGAGTTTCTTCAACATGTGAGTTCCCTCCTCCGAGTGGACGGTACGGCGTCATCCTTCTGACGCCGGCGGGAGTGGGGAAGTTCCCGCGGTGCGGCCGGGAGGCGGGCCGGCGGAGAGGCCTACCAGCCGTAGGCGATGCGGACGATCAGGCGCTCGGGGAAGCGGGCCGTGCGCATCTCGCGCTGGGTGGCGGCGATGTCGTAGGCGGTGCGCCGGTACTCCCAGACGCGGGTCGCGGTATCCAGGAAAGCGTAGGCCGCGTCCGGGATGCTGTCGCGCGGCTGGCCGACGCTGCCGGGGTTGATGATCAGGCGCTGGCCGTTGAGCGGCAGCGGGCGTTCGTAATCCGGCGCGATCTCACCGCATTCGCCGTCCGGGCCGGCCGCCTCGTTGTAGACCACGGGCACATGCGTGTGGCCCACCAGGCAGAACGGCGTGTCAAAGCAGGGGAAATTCTCCCGGGCGATGTACCGGTTGAGGACGTATTCCCAGACCGGCTGGCGCGGCGAGGCGTGCACCAGGGTGAAGTCACCGATCTTCTTCAGCGGCTCCAACGACTGCAGGTATTGGCGGTTCTCCAGCGCCAAGGCCTCCCGCGTCCACAGGATCGCGGTCCGGGCGTCGATGTTGAACGAGTTGATATCGAGTTCGCCTAAAACCGCCTTGTCGTGGTTGCCCACCAGGCACACCAGCGGATCCAGGGCGCGCACGCGCTCGACGCACTCATTCGGGTGCGGCCCATAGCCCACCAGGTCGCCCAGACACCAGACGGCGTCATAGGGTTCATTGGCGGCCTCGGCGAGCACTGCTTCCAAGGCCACTAGATTGGCGTGAACATCGGAGATCACTAAGACGCGCATACGAGGTTGTGGAAATCATAACATACAATCCGCCATACATAAACGCCACTTGTGATGCCGGATTCCGAGACGTATAATCCCTGCGCGTTGGGCCCGGCGCCGCCGCCGCGCCCGGCCAACCCTCGGGGAAGCTGTGCCCATCCTGGACGAAAGGTCGCTCGATTTCATCAGCCACGCGCCGGAGCAGACTGTGCGCCTGGGCGTGCGGCTCGGCGAACGGCTGGCGGCCGGCGACGTGCTGTGCTTGAGTGGCGAGCTGGGCAGCGGCAAGACCACGTTCGCGTCCGGCCTCGGCCGCGGCTGGGGGGCGCTGGAGGCGGTCACCAGCCCCACCTTCGTGCTCGTCAACGAGTACCGGCGCGCCGACGGGCAGCGACTGTGGCACCTGGATTGCTATCGCCTGCGCTCCGGCGCCGAGGCCGTGGCGTTCGGCTTCGATGATTTGCTGGGCGGCCAGGGCGTGATGCTGATCGAATGGCCCGAGCATATCCGCGAGGTGCTGCCGCCCGAGCGGCTCCAGTTGAGCCTGCGCTGGGTCGACGCCGAGAAACGCGGTTTCCGGATGGAGGCGCTCGGGGCGCGCTATGAGACGCTGCTGAAGGAGTTTCGCCGGGCCGCTTTTGGCTGACGGCCGGCGGCGGGTCCACGCCGCAGCGGGTGAAGATTATCCATGTTGTTAGCCATCGACACTGCCACGCGCCAGATTTCGCTGGCGCTGTCCGACGGCCAGCGGGTGCTGGCCGAGCACACCTGGCGCACGTCCGATTACCACACCGTGGAGCTGGCCCCGCAGACGGCGCTCATGCTGCGCCGAGCCGGTCTGACGCCGGAGGCGCTGGCCGGAGTGGCCGTGGCGCTGGGGCCGGGCTCATACACCGGCCTGCGCATCGGCCTGGGCCTGGCCAAAGGCCTGGCCTTCGCCCACAGCCTGCCCCTCATCGGCGTGCCCACGTTTGAGATCATCCTGCGCCCGCAGCCGCCGCGCGCCGGGCGCATCCTGGCCTTGCTCCAGGCCGGCCGCGGGCGCGTCATCGCCGCCCCGCATCACTGGGATGGCCAGGCCTGGACGGCCGACGGCCCGGCCCAGGTGCGCGAGTGGGCGGCGCTGGCCGCCGACCTGAGCGGGGCGGTCCACCTGTGCGGTGAATGGGAGGCGGCCCCGCCCGAGTGGCTGCGCGCGCTCAAAGGCCGCGCCACCTACGACTCGCCCGCGCACGCCCTGCGCCGCGCCGGCTACCTGGCCGAGATCGGCTGGGAGCGGCTGCACCAGCACCGCCTCGACGACCCGGTGACGCTGGCGCCCCTGTATGCCGGACAGCCGGACGGGATGGCGGCATGAACCACGCCGCCCGGCTGGCCGCGATGGAACTGGCCGACCTCCCCCAGGTGATGACGATCGACCGGTTGTCCTTCCCGCAGCCCTGGAGCGAGGCCTCCTACCGTTACGAACTGCTGGAGAACACCAACGCCTACTTCATTGTGGCCCTGGACCCGCACGGCGCCGCGCCGGTGCGGCACTGGCTGGCACGCTGGCTGCGCCAGCCGGAGCGGCGCCAGGTGGTGGGCTACGCCGGGCTCTGGCTCGTGGTGGACGAAGGCCACATCAACACGCTGGCCGTCCACCCGCAGTGGCGCGGGCGCGGCTTGGGCGAGAAGCTGCTGCTGGAACTGCTGCGCTACGCGCGCGAGCACAGCGCGGTCATGGCGACGCTGGAGGTGCGCGTGAACAATTTCACGGCCCAGCGGCTCTATCGCAAACACGGCTTTGAAGAGGTCGGCCGCCGGCCGCGTTATTACCGCGACGGCGAAGACGCCCTGCTCATGACAGTTCGATTCTAGCGGCGCGGCGTACCGCCGGTCCGCTCACTCAACGAAACGAGAACCTTGCAATGCGCATCTTGATCACCGGCGGGGCCGGTTTTATCGGCTGCAACCTGGTCCCCCACTTCGCCCGCCGCGGCCACACTGTGACGATTTACGACAATCTCTCGCGGCGCGGCGCGGACGCCAACCTGGCCTGGCTGCGCGCCACGCTCGGGGACCGCCTCACCGTGACGCTCGGCGATGTGCGCGACGCGGCCGCCCTGGCCGAGGCCGCGCGCGGGCAGGACGCGCTCTTCCACTTGGCCGGCCAGGTGGCCGTCACCACCTCGGTCACCAACCCGCGCGCCGACTTCGAAGCCAACGCCCTGGGCACGTTCAATGCGCTGGAAGCCGCCCGCGCCGCCGGCACCAACCCGGTCTTCATTTACACCTCCACCAACAAGGTCTACGGCGGCCTGGAGGCCGCGCACATTGAGCTGCGCGGCGAGCGCTACGCCTTCGCCGACCTGCCCCACGGCGTGCCCGAGACCTGGCCGCTGGATTTCCATTCGCCCTACGGCTGCAGCAAAGGCGCCGGCGACCAGTACGTGCGTGATTACCACCGCATCTACGGCCTGCCGACCGTGGTCTTTCGGCAGAGCGCCATCTACGGGCCGCGTCAGTTCGGCGTGGAGGACCAGGGCTGGCTGGCCTTCTTCGCCATCTGCGCCGCCGCCCGACGGCCGTTCACCATCTACGGCGACGGCCGCCAGGTGCGTGACCTGTTGTATATCGATGACCTGGCGCGGGCTTTTGAGCTGGCGCTGGCACACCGCGACCGGACCGCCGGCCAGGTCTACAACCTCGGCGGCGGGCCGGAGCGCAGCTTGTCCGTCTGGACCGAGACCCGGCCGCTGCTGGAAGGCCTGGCCGGCTATCCGCTGGACGTGGCGTTCGGGGATTGGCGCCCTGGCGACCAGCGCATTTATTTGAGCGACATCCGCAAGGCTAAGGCCGAGTTTGGCTGGGAGCCGCAGGTGGCACCCGGGGAGGGCCTGCGGCGGCTGTGGGAGTGGATCCAGGCCAACCGCGCCCTGTTCCCCTGATCGCCGGCGCGGGGCCGCCCCAGGAGACGCCCGGTCCGCCGGCCGCCCGCGCGCGGCGTCAAGGCCAGATAACGCAGATCCCGGCTGAGCCGGGATCTGCGCGTTTTACAGGTTGAGCTCTTTGAGCGTGCCGGTCGTCATGAAGATGATGCGCTCGGCGATGTTGGTGGCGCGGTCGCCGATGCGCTCGAGGTTGTGCCCGCACCACAACAGGTACGTGCACGGCGTGATGGCGCTGGCGTCACCCGCCATCTTCTGGATGAGGTCGTCGAACAACACCTTGTACATGTGGTCGACCTCATCGTCCTCGGCCGCAATCCGGCGGGCGGCCTCGGCATCGCGGTTCACGAACGCGTCCAAAGTGGCGCGCAGCATGCGCCGCGCCGCGTGCGCCATCGGGTTGAGATCGGCCGGCGGACGCGGCGGCGCGGCCGGCCCCATGCGCAGCACAGTTTTGGCGATGCCGCTGGCGTGGTCGGCCATGCGCTCGATGTCGGTGGCGATGCTGACGGCGGCCATGGCGGTGCGCAGATCACTGGCCGCCGGCTGCTGGGTGGCGATCAGGCGCAGACAGGCGTCCTCGATATCAAAGCGCAGGGTGTTGATGGCCTCGTCGTCGTTGATCACCCGCTGGGCCAACTCGACGTCGTTCTGGGTGAGCGCCTGCAGCGCGCGCTCGATGGCCACGTCCACCAGATAACCGAGCCGCAGCAGGTTGTCGCGGATTTCAGCGATCTCCCGATCCAGGATACTGCGAGACGATGTCATGGCCGGCGGCTTCCCTCTGAGAATGGCGCATATTCTACCCGCAATCCGGCCTTGTCCCAAAACCCGACCGGGATTGACCAAATGCGGCGGCGGGCCTACACTTTCGGCAACAGGCGCTCCCGTCGGGCGGGGCTTTCCCCCAAACGGCGGGTTTTCTCTGTCTTATGCGTGTCCATGTACTGGCGCTCCTTAGTCTGGCGCTCAGCCTGACGGCGTGCGCGGCCCCGGCCGCCCCGGCCCGCACACCTGGGCCGGCGGAGGTGGCCTTCGCCGCAGGCGAGGTCACGCCCTCACCCAGCCGCACCGCCACGGCCACGGCTACCGCCACCGTCTCGCCGACTCCGTCGGCCACGCCCAGCCCGATCCCGCCCACGCCCACCCCGCGGCCGACCGCGTGTGCGGACACCCAGGGCACCCTCCAGGCGATCAGCGTGCCGTCGCGGCGCTTGGGCTACGCCCTCGAGGGCCGCGTCTACCTGCCGCCGTGCTACGCCGCCTCAGACGAGCGTTATCCGGTCGTCTACCTGCTGCACGGCCTCGGCTTCACCGACGACCAGTGGGAGCGGCTGGGCGCGCCGGCGGCCGCGGACGAGTTGATCGCCGCCGGCGAGATTGCGCCGCTGATCATCGTCATGCCGCGCGACCGGCGCGACGCCCGGCTGGACCCGGCCTTGGTGGACGAATTGATCCCTTACATCGACAGCCAGTTCCGCACGCGCGCCGAGCGCGTCGCGCGCGCCATCGGCGGCCTGTCGCGAGGCGGCGGCTGGGCCGTCCACTTCGGCCTGCGTTACCCGGCGCTGTTCGGGCGCATCGGCCTGCACAGCCCCGCCGTCTTTTACGATGACGAGGTCGCTATTCTGGAGTGGACGCGCCAGCTGCGCGACCAGCCCCAACCCGCCATCTACATCGACAGCGGCGAAGACGACGCCACTCTGCGCAGCCCGGTCTGGCTGGACCAGGTCTTCACCTGGTTCAAGCTGGATCATGTCTTCGTCCTCCAGCCGGGCGGCCACAGCGAGAAGTACTGGTCTCAACACGTCCGCGACTATCTGCGCTTCTATGCCGCCGATTGGCGTCCCCGGCCCCCGCCCGACATCGACGGCCCGGCCTCCAACCGTTTCGCCCCGGTGATTCACTAACATTTCACCATGCCGCCTCGCGGCGCATGCTACGCTGGCCGACGGTGGCGATCGCCACCGTGGAGGTGGCTATGCGTTTGTCGGTGCGCTCGCGCGTGGCACGGCTGGGTCTGGTGGGCCTGGCCAGCCTGATCATCACGGCCTGTGAGCCCGGTCAGCTGGGGGAGCAATCCGGCGACACCGGCTCGGCCAGTTACCCGCCGCCCGGCGCGGCGCCGTCGGAGACCACGGCCGCGCCAATCCAACCGCCTGAAACTGATCCCTCCACGACTGAGCCGGCGCCGCCGGCCAGTGCCTCGGCCACGCCGATCTCCCTCGACCCGACCGCGACCACTGAGGTCCAGCCGGCGACGGCCACCGGCCTGCCCACCGCCACAGCGACACCCATCCGGCCGCCGACCGAGACGGCCAAGGCCACGCGGCCGGCCGACCAGCCGTCAATGACCGCGCCGGCCGTCGCCACGCCGGCCGCAACTGAGACGGCGGCGCCCAACCCAGAAGCAACCCCGGCCGACCAGCCCGGGCCGTCGGAACCGCCGGCGCCGACCGAGCCGGCCGGCAACTATCCGGCGCCGAATCCGGGCGGCTATCCGCCGCCGGACCCCGGTGGCTACCCAGGTCCGAACCCCGGCAGCAATCCGCCGCCAGGATCAGGCGGCTACCCGCCTCCGAACCCCGGTGATTATCCGGCCCCCAATCCGGGCGGCTACCCGGCGCCCACCGGCTTCTTCGGCATCCCGATCACTGGCTCCGGGCCCTCCAGCCTGGCCATCCTGGGCGGCTTGTCCGCGCTGGTGCTGGTGAGCGGCGCCTGGCTGCTCCGCCGCCGCCCCAAAGCCTGAGGCCCTCAGCCTAAAGAAAGACCCCGACTGAAGAGCCGGGGTCTTTTTGCGTTCGGGGCCGTTTGGCGGGCGGTCAGGGATGGGTCAGGTCTTCCCGGACCAGGCCGGCCGCCCGCCGGCCGATCTCGACGGCGAAGTTGGTGCCCCGATCCCACGGGTACACCTGGCTCATCGAGGCAAAGTACAGGCCGGGCACGGGCGTGCGCAGCGGCGGGATATTGCGCGAGTGGTTGAGCGGCGGCACTGGCTGGGCGTAAGCTGCCTTCCACACCCAGGTCGCCTTCACCCAACTGCGGTCGAAGGCGGGGTTGAAGCGCTGAATGCCGGGCAGATAGCGTTCCAGCAACTCTTCCGGGCTGAGGCGGAAATACTCGTGGTCCGGCTCCAGGTAATCGCCGCAGTAGACGATGTGGTCGCCGCCGTAGTGTTTCCGGTCGAGGTAGTTGGTGTGCTCCACCAGCGCCAGGAACGGGAAGCCGGCTTCTTTGGGCAGGTTGTGCCAGTAGTAGTTGGTCAGGCGCTGCTTGAGCGCCAGCACCATGACGACCGCACCCATGCTCTTGAGCGCCCGCAATTGAGCGGCATAGGCTTCCGGCAGGTCGGGCGCGAGGCGCGCCATCAGCGCCGGCGACGAGGTCGAGATGACGGCGTCGAACGCTTCACCGCCGCGCTCAGTGGCCAGCCCCAGCCGCCGATCCGGCAGCGCCTTGATCTGCGTCACGGGCGTGTTGAGCCGGATCTCAGCGCCTTGAGCGCGGACCACGTCGGCCAGCTTGTCCAGGAAGGCCTGGAACCCGCCCGCAAACGTCCCGAGGCGGGTGGTGCGCGAATGCAGGCGCGCCCACAGCCAGGCCATGTTCACGATCGGCAGGTTGGCCTCGCCGAACTTACCCACCAGCATCGGCCGCCAGAACAGGTTGTACACGCGCTCCCCGAACCAGCGCCGGGTCCAGTCGGCCGCGGTGACCGACTCCAGCGGCTGCCAGTAGGGCGAGAAGCGCAGGTACGCGCCGGCCAGGCCAAACCGGATGACGTCGATCAGCGGGAAGTGCCGCAGCAGGAACCGCGGCATGTTCGAGAAGATGTCGTCAAAGGGATGAAACTGGCCGTCGTGATAGATCACGGTGTACGGCCGCGGGAAGAGCACCTGGTCGCGCCAGCCCAACTCGTCGATCAGGCCCAGGATGGCGCTGTCAGACGCGAACCAGTGATGGTAGAACTTCTCCAGGCTCCACTCCCAGTGCTCGGCCTTGAAGCCGGAGGCCAGCCCGCCGACTTCGGGCGCGGCTTCGTAGACGACCACCGGATGGCCGGCGCGCGTCAGGTCATAGGCCGCGGCCAGCCCAGCCGGGCCGGCGCCGATGATGGCGATGCGCCCGTGCGGCGCGGCGGCGCTCATCGGGCCGCCTCCGCCTGCTGCAGTTCCTGGTATTCGTGCTGGACCTTGTCCCAGCGCAGGCCCTCGCGCGCCATGAAGAACGCGCCCAGCGCCGTGATCGGCAGCCAGAGCGCGGCGTGCAGCACCAGGGTGTAGGCCGCCGCAATTTCGCCGTTCAGGCCATAGGCCGTCAGCACGGCGATGCCGGGCGCGTCGAACGTGCCCACGTAGCCGGGCGCCGACGGGATCGTCGTCGCCAGGTTGACGATGCCGTTCATCAGCATCAGCCCGAAAAAGCCGCCGCTGTAGCCGGTGAAGTCAAAGGCGAACATCACCAGCCAGTACTTGGCCGTCTCCAGCAGCCAGATGACCACCGACGTCGCGAAGACCATGAAGATACTGGCCGGCGAACGCAGCGCCTCCAGGCCGGTCCAGAAACTGGTCAACAGGGCGGCCACGCGCTGGCGGAAGCGGGCCGGGATGACCGGCTCGACGAAGCGGTGGAACAGGGACAGCGATTGGTGCGGGAACATGGCCGCCAGCAGGAAGACGACCAGCGCGGCGGCGAAGGCCAGCGTGCCAAGCAGGGCGACGGAGCGGATGCTGCCGACGAAGCCTGAGTCATGCGAGAGGGCCGCCAACCCGTTCAGGTTGAAGACCACGAACATCAGCATCACCACGCCGTCGAAGATGCGCTCGATGACGATGGTGGCCAGGCTGGCGCTGACGGGCACGCCATGCTTGCGGCGGAGCACAAAGGCCCGCAAGACCTCGCCGGCCCGCGCCGGGTAGATGTTGTTGCCCATGTAGCCGATGGTCACGATCGGGAACATCGCGTTGGTGGAGATGGCCTTGAGCGGTTTGAGCAGGTAGTGCCAGCGCCAGGCCCGCGCCCACACCCCGACAAAATATACGGCGATGCCCGGCAACAGCCACCACAGATTGGCGGCCTTCAGCTTGTCCCAGACCTGCTCAAGTTTGAGACCGCCCAGCGCCAGCCACAAGAAGACCAGGCTGATCAAGACCCCCAGCCAAAACTGCCAGCGTTTCAACGGAGACTCCTTCGGAGGACGGCTGCCGGCGTCGGCCCGCGCCGCCCGGACACGCAAACGGCGGGGAGGGCCCCGCCGCTGGTCAGGCCAGCGGATTATACCATCCGCCTTTAAGCAAAACGGGCGAGGCCGACGCCTCGCCCGTGCGGTGGTCTGATTCAGCTGGGTCTAGGCCGACGCATTCTCGGCGGCCGGCAGCATCTTGTCCAACAGTTGTTCCAGAGCCATGGTGTGGCTGCAGCGCGCGCGCAAGACGAAAAACTCACAGTCGCAGTGAAAAACACCGTGGTCAAAAGTAACGCGGTGGGTATTGTTATCGCCACCAAAGGTGACGTCGAACTTCTCAAAGCGGAATCGCTCACGCTCCTGGGCGTAGCGCTTGGCCTTCTCGATCTTGCCGATCATGCCGTAATCCATTGGGGACTCCTTTCGGCCAGCTTAGAGGGAGATGAACAAAAAAGCACGCAGGCGTAGTTGCCTTGCGTGCTCAGGTTACGTCCTTATCCAGTTGCGAAAAAGCGTCCCGGCTCATAGGCCGCATAACCTCCGCTTCAGGATGGGGGCAGTATAGGGGGAGTCATCAGGAGAGTCAACCACCGCGCACCATACGATGACGAGGAAGATTGTCACCTGTTCGGCCAGCCACCTACCGGACTCACACAAAGCCTGGCCATTGCCATAAATACGCGCCGCGCGACAATTGTGAATTGTGCGGCCGCTTACGGACGCGCCGTAAACTTAACCAGATCGAGTTGGTCCAGAATAGTGGGCGGGCTGATGAACTCGCGCAGGATGCTATTGCTGGGCACCACATCCGGCGCCGCCGGGCGAAACCACTTCAGGAACGACAGCAGCCGGTTGGCCTCCAGGTAAGCGGGCGAGTCTGGCCGGACCTGCAGCAGCAGCGGTTCGGCCAGGGGGCGCAGGACCGACAGCTCGTGGGCCAGGGCCGAATTAAAAATCGCGTCGCCGTGTTCCTGGAAGGGAAAGATGTGCAGGCGCTCGCCGGCCGTCACCGACGGCCAGCGCTGCAGGGTGTCTGAGGCCGTGTAGCCGCGGGCGGCCGCGTCGCGGACGATACGCCGGATCAGGCGCGTGTCGGTGGTGCTCACCCGGTTGTGCCGATCCAGGTTGAGCTGGGTCAACGCCGAGATGTAGATCCGGTAGACGCGGGCCTGCGGCAGGCTGGGGACGAGCGCCGGATTGAGGCCGTGGATGCCCTCCACCAGCAGGATCTGGTCCGGGCCTAGGGTGACCTCGCTGCCATGCTCGCGCCGGCCGGCGCGGAAATTGTAGCGCGGCAGCGCCACCGTGCGCGCGTTCATCAAATCCAGCAGATGCTCATTGAACAACGCCACGTCCACGGCGGACAGACTCTCAAAGTCATACTGGCCGTGCGCATCCCGCGGCGTGCGGTCACGGTCCAGAAAATAGTCGTCGATGCTGAGCGGGAACGGCCGCAGGCCGTTGGCCAGCAGCTGCACGGCCAGGCGCTTGGCAAACGTGGTCTTGCCGGACGCCGACGGCCCGGCGATCAGCACCACGCGCACCTGCGTGCGGCGGGCCGCGATGTCGGCGGCGATGTGCGCCAGGCGGGCCTCATGCAGCGCTTCCGAGACCAGCGAGATCTCGGGCAGGCGGCCGGCGGCGATGTCGTCGTCTAGCGCGCCGACGCTGCGCAACCCCAGCCGCTCCAGCCAATTTCCGGCTTCCTCAAAAACCTCAAACAGACGCGGATACGGGCTGAGCGGCGGCAGCCGGTCCGGCCGCTCGGGGTGCGGCATATGCAGCACGAAGCCGGTCCGCGCGGCGTGCAGGGCAAACAGCTTCAGGCAGCCCGTAGACGGCACCAAGTAACCGTGCACGTAATCCAGCCGGCCGCGCAGCCGGTACAGCGCGATCTTCTCCTCCAGCCGGTGCGCCATCAGCCGCGCCGTATCTTCCTGGCCGCGCTCACGGAACACCCGGTACGCCTGGCCCACGCTCATCGCGACGCGTTCGAACGGCTCGTCGCGCGCCACCAGCGCCCGCATACGCCCCTCGATCTGGTCCAGCTCCGTCTGCGAGAACGGCGCCCGGCCGAGCACCTCACAGTAGTAGCCGCCGCTGGAGGCCGAGTGTTCGACGGCGATCTCGGCGCCCGGAAAGACCTCGGCCGTCGCCACCACCAGCAGGAAGACCAGCGAGCGCCGGTAGATGCGCATGCCGTCGATGTCGGCCAGCGTGATCGGGCGCACGTCGGCGTCCGAGGTCAGCGGCCGGTTCAGTTCCATCAGCTTGCCGCGCACGACCGCGGCCAGCGCCGGCAAATCGCCATTGGCGAGGGCGTGGCGCAACAGGTCGTTCAAGAGCGTGCCGGGCGGCGCCTCAAAGATGCGCCCGTCGGGCAGGCGCGCCTGGATGTAGTCGCGCGGGGCGCCGGGCCGGATGGTATCGGTCATCAGACCAGCCTCCAGTTCGGGAGTACGTCCATGTCCAGGGCGTCGCGCTGACCGGCCAGGTAACGGAAATTAGCGGCGGCCGCGATCATGGCGGCGTTGTCCGTGCACAGGTTGAGCGGCGGCACGCGCACCGGCACCGGTGCGCGCCGGGCCAACTCGGCGCGCAGCGCCCCGTTGGCGCTGACCCCGCCGGCCACGCAAATGGCGGTGGCGTGATGCGCCTGGGCCGCCGCGATCGTCTTGCCCACCAGCACGTCCACCACCGCGGCCTGGAAGCTGGCCGCCAGGTTCGGCACCTCGGCCGGGCTGGGCTGCGTCTCCGGGCCGCGCATCGGCTGGCCGGGCTTCTGCTTGCGGACCTCGTAGAGCACGGCCGTCTTGACGCCGCTAAACGAGAAATCCCAGGTCCCCTCCAGCCAGGCCCGCGAGAAGCGGTAGGCCGTCGGGTCGCCGTTCCGGGCCGCCTGCTCGACGGCCGGCCCGCCCGGATACGGCAGGCCGAGCAGGCGCCCGACCTTGTCGAAGGCTTCGCCGGCCGCGTCGTCCAGCGTGCCGCCCAGCCGCTCGTACTGGCCGTGGCCGCGCATCAGGATCAGCTCCGTGTGCCCGCCCGAGACGATCAGGACCAGCACCGGGAACTCGATTTCCGGATTGGCGGAGGGGTCTTGCAGTGTGCCGGCCGCCAGCCACAAGGAGTAGACGTGCCCTTCCAGGTGGTTGACGCCGATGAGCGGCAGGCCGCGCCCGAGCGCCAGGCCCTTGGCCACGTTGAGGCCCACCACCAGCGAGCCGGGCAGGCCGGGGCCGCGCGTGACGGCGATGGCGTCGATGTCGCTCAGGCCGAGGTGCGCGTCGGTGAGGGCGTGCTGGAGGACGCCGGCGATGGCCTCGATATGCATGCGCGAGGCCACTTCCGGGAAGACGCCGCCATACTGGGCGTGGTGGGCCGCCTGGGAAGCAATGATGTTGGACAGGATCACCCGGCCATCGGCCACGACAGCCGCGGCCGTTTCATCGCACGAGGTTTCGATCGCCAGCAGGCGCGGCATGGCGGGGGTGGCCTCCGGTTCAGCGCCTGGCCGGCCGGGTGCCCTTCACCGGCAGAACCAGGTCGTACGGGTACTTCGCCAGGATTTCGAACTTCAGGGTCTGCGGGTTGAGCCAGACGGTGTCCTCGAGGCGGACGCCGAAGCCGCCTTGCGGGTGATCGGGATAATACAGGCCCGGCTCCACCGTCACCACATGGCCGGGCGCGAGCACGGCCGTGTTGCCGGCCCGGTCGGACAGGCTGGGCGCTTCATGAATATACAGGCCAACGCCGTGGCCGAGCGAGTGCACGTAGCCGTCGGTCGTGGCGGCGTTGGTGCGGATCGTGGCGTGGCCGCGCGCCTCGAAGTAATCGCACACCAGGGTCTGATAGTCCCGGCAGGGCGCGCCCGGCTTCAGGGCTTTGAGCGTCTGCCGGTAGATCTCGCGCACCTGCTCGTAGGCGGCGTAGACATGGTCGGGCGCGTAGCCCAGGCACCAGGTGCGGGTGAAATCAAAGAAGTAGCCGCCGCCGGCCTCGGCCGGGAAGATGTCGAAGACCAGGCTGCGGCCGAGCCTCACCGGCTGGCGCGCCTCGCCGCGCGAGTGCGGCACGCCGGCGTCGCGGCCCTGGGCGAAGATCGTGCCGGCCTCGGCGTCCACCACACCGTGCTCCAGGAGCTGGCGGTTGATGAAGGCCTTGACGTCGCCGATGTTCAGGCGCTGGCCGTCTTTCTTCAGCAGGTAGCCGTTCTGCGCGCGCTGCGACGTCAGGAACTCGGCCGTCTCACCGACCACGGCCACGGTCTGCTTGCCGACGGCGCGGATGCGTTTGACCTCGGCCGCGTCCTTGGTGGCCGTGGCCAGCTGCAGCAGCGAGTTGTGATACTCGCCGACGATGCGCAGGCCGGGGTTGAGCTCCTCGACCGCCTCCAGCAGCGCATGGGCCGCGCCCTGGTCCACGTGGCCGTAGACGGCCACCGCCCCCTGGACGCCCAGGTGGGCCAGGATCTGGCCGTACTGGCGCGCCGTGGCGCGCAGGACGTCGCCCTGCTCTTCTTTCAGCAGCCCGCCCAGCGGGAATTGGGCCAGGTCGAGCACGCGCAGGCCGGACTTGGCGGCCTCGTCGCGCTCCATGCCGGAGACGACCAGCACCGGGGCCTGGCCGCGCGGCTTCACCAGCAGGCTGCGCTCGCCGACATGCACGCCGTTGGCCAGGTAATACATGGGCGGGTTGCCGGCCGTCGCGCCGGTCACCAAGAGGGCGGCATAACCGCGCTCCGCCATCAATGCGTCAAGGTCGGATTTCATAGGCTCCTTCCCGGCGGGCGGCGTCAGCTCAGGCGCCGCTTCAACTCATCGCGCTGCTGGATCAGGCGCAGCCGCATTTCATGCTCACCGGCCCATTCGGCATACTCCACGCGCTCGTCCAGTTCGGCGTTCTGCAGCTTGGCGTAGAAGACCTCCGAGTCCAGGCCGAACTCCTCTTCAAAGCGCTTGAGCCGCCGTTCCACCAGCGCCAGGCTGTCTTCGATGCGGCGCAGGTAATCGCGCAGCGTCTTGTGATCGGCCTCAGGGGGAAAACTGTCGTTCATGCGGTTTCTCAAGGGGCGCGCTGAGCGGCCGCGCGCACGCCGTCTAACAGGGCCGGCGTCTCGTCGTCGGCCACGGTGCGCGGGTCCAGCAGCACCTGGCCGTCCGCGACCCGGGCGATGATGGGCGTGGGCTGGGCGCGCAGGCGCGCGGCCACGGCATTGGGCGACTTCACGGGCAGCGCCAGCGCGCGCGTCGGCAGCGTCTCGCCGGGCAGGCTGCCGCCGCCCACCGTCGACTCGGCCGCCACCACCTCGCCCCAGCCGAGCGCGGCCTGCCAGGCCCGCGCCCGCCGCTCCGCCTCCGCCACCGGCAGCGCCAGCATGCGCCAGAGCGGGATCTCGCGGGTGGCTTCGTCCTTCAGGTAGTGCCCGAGGGTGGCCGCCAGCGCCGCCAGGGTGAGCTTGTCGGCGCGGAGCGCGCGCGCCAGGGGATGTTTCTTGATCCGGGCCAGCAGGTCGGCCCGGCCGACGATGATCCCGGCCTGCGGCCCCCCTAAAAGTTTATCGCCGGAGAAAGCGACCACGGCCGCGCCGGCCGCGATCGACTCCGTCACCATCGGCTCGTGCGCCAGGCCGTAGGCGGCCGTATCCAGCAGCGCCCCGGAGCCCAGGTCGTCCACCACCGGCCGGCCGAGCGTGCACAGTTCGGCCAGCGTCGGCTCCGTGGTGAAGCCGATGATCTTGAAGTTGGAATGATGCGCGCGCAGCACCAGGGCTGTGCGCTCGTCCACAGCCGCCTCGAAATCGCGCAGGTGGGTGCGGTTGGTGGTGCCGACCTCCACCAGCCGGCAGCCGGATTGCTTCATCACCTCCGGCACGCGGAAGCCGCCGCCGATTTCCACCAGCTGCCCGCGCGACACCACTACGCCGCGGTTCCTGGCCAGCGCCGACAGGATCAGCAGCAGGGCCGCGGCGCAGTTGTTGACCACCAGCGCCGCCTCGGCGCCGGTCAGGCGCAGCAGCAGGCGCTCGGCGTGCACGCTGCGCGTGCCGCGCTCGCCCTTCGCCAGGTCGTACTCCAGGGTGGTGTAGCCGGCCGCGGCCGCGTCCATGGCCGCGCGGGCCGCCCGCGAGAGGGGCGCGCGCCCCAGGTTGGTGTGCAGGATGACGCCCGAGGCGTTGATAACCGGGCGCAGCGTGGGCGCCACGAGCGCGGCCAGGCTGGCGCGGGCCTCCGCCAGCAGCGCCTCCGGCGCCGGGGCCGCCGCGTCACCGGCCAGCAGGCGCGCGCGCGCCTGGTCCACGCTTTCGCGCAGGGCCGCGGTCGCCAACGGCCGGCCGTAATCGGCGATCAGGTCTTCGGCCAGGGTCAACAGCTTGTCAACGGACGGCAGGTCACGCAGACTCATCGGGGGCTTCCCCGGGGGACCATCGGGCGCGCTCGCGCAGGCGCCAGAACCACTCCATGCCGACCAGCGCGACGAGCACGAGCACGACGGTGGCCGAGTTGAGGAGGCTGCTGCGCTGCAGCCAGGCGCAGGTGGCGCCGAAAACGCCCACCCACAAAGCTTCGCGCAGCACGACACCGGCGGCCACAGCCTCCGGCGAGAAGCGGCGGTTGAGGTAGCTCACGAACGGCACCGCCGTGCCCGTGAGCGCCATCAGCCACAGGACGAAGAACCCCCACAGCGGCAGCGGGCCGACGCGCGGGTCCACGTTGAAGATCAGACCGACCAACCCGCCCCAGCCCAGCAAGGCCAGGGCCGACGCGGAGAGCGTCAGGCTGATCTGTTCAGAAGGATCGTCTTGCACGCCGGCGATTATAGCCCAAAGGCAGGGGGGCCGCATTGGTATAATCGACCTCGATCGCTGTCCGCCGGCCGGAATCCGACTTAGGCCTGTTCGGTAAGCCGGAGCCGCGCCGGTCTTGTATTTATGTCCTTACTTGTCGGCACCCAACTAGCCAAATCCTTCGGCGCAGACGACATCTTCGCGGGGGTTGATGTCAGCGTCCCGCACGGCGCGCGCGTGGCCCTGGTCGGCCCCAACGGCGCCGGCAAGACCACGCTGCTGCGTGTGCTGGCCGGGCTGGACGAGCCGACGCGCGGGACGGTGCAACGGGCGCGCGGCCTGCGGTGGGGTTACCTGCCCCAGGAGGCGACCTTTGAGTCCGGCGTCGCCGCCCACACCCTGTGGGACGAGATGCTCGCGGCCTTCGCCGATTTGCGCGCGCGCGAGGCCGAACTGGCCCGGCTGGAGGCGCGCATGGCCGATCCGGCCCAGCACGACCGGGTCATGGAGCGCTACGGCGCCCTGCAGCACCAGTTTGAGCTCGACGGCGGTTACGCCTACGAGCACAAGATCCGGTCGGTGCTGGGCGGCCTGAATTTTGCACCGAACGATTACGCCAAACCGCTGCGGATCCTCTCCGGCGGGCAGAAGACGCGCGCCCTGCTCGGGAGGCTGCTGCTGGAGAGCCCGGACCTGCTGATCCTGGACGAGCCCACCAACCACCTGGACATCGCCGCCGTCGAATGGCTGGAGAGTTGGATCAATGACTGGTCGGGCGCCGTCTTGATCGTGTCACACGACCGTTACTTCATGGACCGCGTGGCCCAGCACATCTGGGCGCTGGAACCGGCCCCGGGCCAGGCGGCCACGGCCCTGGCCGAGTACCGCGGCAATTACTCAGCTTACCTGCTGCAGCGCGACGAGCGCCGCGCGCGGCAGCAGGCCGAGTACGAGGCCCAGCAGGCCGTCATTTCGAAGGAGCTGGACTACATCCGGCGCAACCTGGCCGGCCAGAACACGCGCCAGGCCAAGGGCCGCCTGCGCCGGCTGGAGCGCGTGATCAAGACGCCGGGCGAGGTGATCCAGCGCCCGGCCGAGCTGGAGACCATCCGGCTGCGCATGGAGGCCAGCCTGCGCTCCGGCGACCGCGTCCTGGAAACGCACGGCCTGGGCGTGGGTTACGCCGACGACGGGCGCGTGCTGATCCGGGTGCCGGACCTGCTGCTCTGGCGCGGCGAGTGCGCGGCCATCGTCGGCCCCAACGGCGCCGGCAAGAGCACGCTGCTCAAGACCCTGCTCGGCCAGGTGCCGCCGCTGGCCGGCACGGCCAAGCTCGGGAGCAGCCTGAAGCTCGGCTACTTTGCGCAGGCCCATGAGGGCCTGGACCCGGCCCGGACAGTGCTGGCCGAGGTGCTGAGCGGCTCCGAGATGGCGCCCGGCCGGGCGCGCGATTACCTGGGCAAGTTCCTGTTCAGCGGCGACGACGTCTTCAAGACGGTCGCCATGCTCTCGGGCGGCGAGCGCGGCCGGCTGGCCCTGGCCAAGCTGGCGCTGACCGGCGCCAACCTGCTCCTGCTGGACGAGCCCACCAACCACCTGGACATCCCGTCCCAGGAGGTGCTGGAGACCGTGCTGGACGACTTCGCGGGCACGATCCTGCTGGTCTCGCATGACCGCTACCTGATCGACGACCTGGCGACACAGGTCTGGTTGGTGGAGGGCGGCCAACTGGAAGTCTTTAAGGGCAGTTGGAGCGAGTATGCGGCCTGGCGGCAGGCGCAGGCGGAGCGCGCGCCGGAGCCGCGGGCCAAGGAGCCGGCCGGCCGGGCCAGAGAGCGCGGCGCAGACAGCGCGGCCGAGGCGGCTGGCGGCAAGCGGACCTCCAAGAATCAGGCCCAGAAGCGGGCGGCCCAGGTGGCCGAGCTGGAGGCCCTGATCGAGACCTTGGAGCAGCGCAAGGCCGTCGTCGGCCGCGAACTGGAGACACCCGGCCTGGACGCGGCGCGCGCCGGCCAGCTCGGGGCCGAGTACACGCGGCTGGAAGCCGAAATCGCGGCGCGGCTGGACGAGTGGACAGCCCTGGCCGCCTGAGGCCGCCGCCCAGCCGGTCAACGACGGGGCGGGAGCCCGTTTGCTATAATCGTTTTGTCACCCCGGGCGCTCGGTCCTATAGCGCATTGGCAGGCCTATGACTCAACCACCGCGTGTCCCCAACCGGCTCAACCGGCGCCGGCGCGAGCCGCTCATCCCCAGTTGGGGCCTCGGCGCCCTGATCGCCCTGTTCGTCATGGCCACGGCCTTGGCGGGGTATCTGGTGTTCACGAGCGTCCGGGATTTCGTGGCCGGCTGGCAGATCACGGGGGCCGGCCAGACCGGCGGCCCAGACCTGTCTGGCACCGGCGCCGTCCAGACCGACGGCGGAACCAGCGGCGGGGCCGCGGCCGAACCCAGCTCCCTCATCCCGCAGCGCTGGACCGGCACGGACCGCATCACTGTGCTGGTGCTGGGCATTGACCGGCGCGTCGGCGACACCGACCTCGCGCACCGCACCGACTCGATGATGATCGTGTCCGTGGACCCGGTCGCCAAGACGGCCGTGATCTTATCGGTCCCGCGCGACCTGTGGGTGGAGATCCCGGGTTTCGACAACGACACCATCAACACCGCCAACTTCAAGGGCGACGCCTACCAGTATCCGGGCGGCGGGCCGGCCCTGGCCAGCAAGACCGTCGAGCACAACCTGGGCGTCACCATCAATTACTACGTCCGGCTGGATTTCACCGCTTTCGAGACACTGGTCGACGCCATCGGCGGCATCGAGGTCGACAACCCGACTGAGATCAACGACCCGCTCTACCCGGACGGCGCCTACGGCTACGAGCCGTTCTACCTGCCGGCCGGCCGCCAGCACCTGAACGGCCACGACGCCCTGCGCTATGCGCGCACCCGGCACGAGTCGTCGGACGTGGACCGCGCCGGCCGCCAGCAGCAGGTGGTTATGGCCGTACGCGACAAGATCGTGGACCTGAAGATGCTGCCGGAGCTCATCCTGAAGGCGCCGACGCTGTACCAGGCGCTCAACCAGAGCATTCAGACCGACCTGACGCTGGACCAGATCGTGTCGCTGGCGCTGCTGGCGCCGGACATCCCGCGCGCCAACGTCACCCAGGCCGTGATCGACTACCAGTACGTGCTGGAGTACACCACGCCGGAAGGCCGGCAGGTGCTGGTGCCGCTGCGTGACAAGATCCGCGAGCTGCGCGACCAGCTCTTCACGGCGGCGGCGCCGCTCGCGCCGCAGGTCGCCGACGACCCGGCCCAATTGCAGGCCGAGGCCGCCCAGGTGGAAGTGCTGAACGGCGCCGGCGTCGAGGGCCTGGCGCGGAGCACGTCCGAATGGCTGCAAACCCAGGGCGTGACCGTGGTGAATTTCGACACGGCCGACCGCTCGGACTACCCCGCCACCGTCATCGTGGACTACACCGGCAAACCCTACACGACCCGCTGGCTGGCCAAGACGTTCAATGTGGTCAACGTCGTCAACGGAGCCGACCCCAACAGCCCCGTGGATGTGCGCGTCATCCTGGGCCAAGACTGGCAGGTGCCCTGAAGCGCCGCGCCGACCACGGGAGCAAGGCGGGGCCGCCCCGCCTGCATTCCCCGCCTCAACCGCGCTCTGCCAAAACAAAAGCCGCCGGGAGCGAACTCCACGGCGGCTTCTGCGTTTACTCTAGAAACGCCGGCGTTTACTTCAGGGTCAGCAGGTAGGCGATGATATCGGCCACATCCTGCTTTTCCAGCAGCACGCCGTAGTTGGCCGGCATCGTGGAATTGCCGTTGGTGGCATAGGTCGTGCCGCCCGGCACGATGAAGGCGCTGGGCTGGACGATCGCCTCCAGCAGGTACAACTCCGGGCTGGTGGCCGCGCCGGCATACGTGGCGTCCGTCAGGCGTTCGCCGGCATGCGTGCCAATGCCCTTGCCGTCCGGGCCTTGGTCCGCGAGCCAGGCCGGACCGACCAGCGTGGCGCCCGGAGCGGCCGCGACATGGCAGGCCGTGCAGCCCTTGGCCTTGGTCACGGCTTCGCCGCGCACGGCGTCGCCGGCCGGCAGTTCAACCGCCAGGTCCGTGCCCACCGCGTTGGGGTTGGGCGTCGCCGTCGCGGTCGGGATGCGGCCGCTGGCGTCCTTGAAGGCCTCGCTCCAGTTCAGGATGTAGGCGACCAGCGACTCCACCTGGTCCTGGCGCAGCGGACCGCCATACTGTTGGCCCCAGGCCGGCATGCGCTGCGGGTAGCTCTGGAAGTCGACCGAGGCGCGCGGGCGGCCGGCGTTGATGGCGCCGCGGATGTAGGCCTCGGCCGTGCCCGACCAGCCGATCGCGCTCAGGCGCTCGCCATTGAACAGGTCGAGGGCGTTCAGCGCCGGCCCGGCGCCGCCCTGCCCCTGGGCGCCATGACAGGACACGCAGTTCGCTTCAAACAGGCTGGCGCCCGCTTCAATCTGGCGGGTGTAATAGGCCTGTTGAAAATCGACCATCCGGTCCTGCTCGGTGACGGCCACAAAGCCGAGCACCACCATCGTAAAGACGACACTGACTGTTCCCAGAATGACTCGCCAACCCATTGTGTGCTCCTACGCCTAGCCTCGGGCTGACGCCTCAGGCGTTCGCCGGCCGCGGGGTGGGGTTGCTGGCGCCGTTGATGCGCTCGCCGGTGTTGATACGGATCTTGGAGGCCCCGTCGACATTCAGCGGCCGAGGCTCGCCGTTGACGAACTCGGTCTGCCGGTTGACTTCATCCAGGACCTTGCCATCCGCGTCCACGGCCTGCACGCTGAAGACGTCTAGGTTGCGCGTGGCCGGGCCGGCCACCGCCGTGCCGCTGGACAGGTACTTCGAGCCGTGGCACGGGCACTCAAACCGGTCATTGGTGGGCACCCACGCGTACAGACAGCCCAGGTGGACGCAGATCATGTACAGGGCGCGCACACCGCGGCCGGGCCGCCAGGTGGCCGGTTGGCGCGGATCGTTGATGATCGTGTCGCCGATGTTCACCAGCCAGAAGCGGCCGCCCGAGAACGGTTTGGGCGCGGCGTCCACCGGCGGCACCTCGCTGACATCGATCTCGAAAACGCCGCCGAAAGTCCCGGCTTTGAAGCGCGGATACGCGAACCACAACAAAGCCGCCCCCGTCTGGCCAGCAGCCAAGACCATAGAAGCGGCCCAAATGTAATACAAGAATTCCCGCCGTGTCATCGGAGACACAGCTGTTGTGCTGGTGGCCTCAGCAGCCATATCGATTGACGCCTCCTAAATTCTCGAATTCCGGGCGCTTACGGGCAGGATTCTATCATAGGGGCGGGTGTCACGGCCCACAGCGGCCGTGCCTGGAAACTATGCAAATCCCCACCGAGTCGGCTTGCGAAATTTATCATAATCATCACCTTGAGTCAAACTTCACACGCGCGCGTGGTCTCTTGGAGTCCGGCCCGGTCTCGCGGATAATGGGCAGACATGACGCCTGACCCCACTCCGGAGGAACGCCTCCTGACCGCGCCGCGTCTGGTGGAGACCGACGCCGAATTAGCCCAACTGGCCGACGCGCTGAGCCCCGAGCCGGCGCTGGCCGTCGACACCGAGTCGAACAGCCTGTTCGTCTACCGCGAGCGCGTCTGCCTGATCCAGTTCTCGACCCCGCGCGAGGACGTCATCGTCGATCCGCTGCGCCTGACCGACCTGCGCCCGCTCGGCCCGCTCTTTGCCAACCCCGCCCAGCAGAAGATCTTCCATGCCGCCGAGTACGATCTGCTCGGGCTGCGCCGCGATTTTGGCTTCGACTTCGCCAACCTGTTCGACACGATGGTGGCCGCGCGCACGCTCGGCTGGCCGCAGGCCGGGCTGGCGCCGCTGCTGGAAACCCACTTCGGGATCAAGATCAACAAGAAGCACCAGCGCGCCAACTGGGGCCGCCGCCCGCTGACGGACGAACTGCTGGCCTACGCCCGGCTGGACACGCACTACCTGTTCGCGCTGCGCGACCTGCTGGCGCGCGAACTAGCCGCGGCCGGCCGCGGCGCCGAGGCCCAGGAAGAGTGTGACCGGCTGGCCCGCCTGCGCGTGCCGGCCAGCGCGCCGGACCCGGACGCCTTCTGGCGCGTCACCGGGGCGCGCGACCTGACCCCGCAGCAGGCCAGCCTTTTGCGCGAACTGCACGCCTATCGCGAACAACAGGCCCAGCGCGCCGATGTGCCGCCCTTCAAAGTCATGGGCGACGCGACCCTGCTGGCGCTGGCGCTGGCGGCCCCGCAAGACCCGGCCGACCTGCCCGGCCTGGTGGGCATGACCGAGGGCCAGATCCGGCGGCACGGCGTCGGCGTGCTGGCGGCCATTCGGCGCGGCCTGGCGACGCCGCCCACGCGGCCGCCGCGCCCGGTGTTGGAGCCGGACGACGTGCGCGAACGCTTCGACCGCCTGCGGGTCTGGCGTAAGCAGAAGGCCCAGGCGCGCGGGGTGGAGTCAGACGTGATCCTGCCCCGGGACGCACTCTGGGAGCTGGCGCGGCGCGCCCCGCGCCAACCCGAGGAGCTCCAGCAACTGGAGCACCTCGGACCCTGGCGGCGCGCGCAGTACGGCCCGGAACTGCTGCAGCTTTTGAACGGCCGCTGACGACCGGACCAGCCGGCGGCCCCCTGGAGGGAGCTTCCATGAACATCACCTTTCACGGCGCGGCGCAGACGGTCACCGGCTCCCAACATCTCCTCACCGTCAACGGCCGCCGGCTGCTGCTGGATTGCGGCCTGTATCAGGGCAAGCGCGCCGAAGCCTGGCAGCGCAACCGCGAGCTGCCCTTCGACGCGCGCCGCCTGGACGCCGTAATCCTGTCCCACGCGCACATCGACCATTCCGGCAACCTGCCGTCGCTGGCTAAGGCCGGCTACCGCGGCCCGATCTACGCCACGCCGGCCACGCGTGATCTGTGCGAGCACATGCTGCGCGACTCGGCGCGCATCCAGGAATCGGACGTGGCGTTCGCCAACAAGCGGGCGCGCGAACGCGGCGAGCCGGCCGAGGCCGAAGCGCTCTACACCGAAGAGGACGCCGCCGCCGCGCTGGAGCTCTTCCAGGCCCGCCCGCTGGATAAGCCCTTCGAGGTGCTGCCGGGGGTGGTGGCCACCTTCCGCGAAGCCGGCCACATCCTGGGCTCGGCCATGGTCGTCCTGGACATTGAAGAGAAGAACCGCCGCTTCCGGCTGGCCTTCTCCGGCGACATCGGCCGGATCGGCCTGCCGATCCTGCGCGACCCCGTTTTCCTGTCAGACGTTGACTACGCCATCATGGAGTCGACCTACGGCACCAAGACCCACCGCCCGCCCGAAGAGGCCGTGGTGGAGTTCCGCAGCCTCGTCCGGGAGACGGTGGCGCGCGGCGGCAAGATCATCGTGCCGGCCTTCGCCGTCGGCCGGTCACAGGAGATCGTCTACGAGCTCAGCCGCATGATCGGCGAGGGCCTGATCCCGGCCATCCCGGTCTTCGTGGACAGCCCGCTGGCCATCGACGCCTCGCAGGTCTTCCGGCGGCACGCCGAGCTGTTCGACGACGAGACGCGCGCGCTGCTGGAGCGCAACGGCGACACGTTCGGCTTCAAATCGCTGACCTACACGCGCTCGGTGGACGACAGCAAGGCCATCAACGACAGGAAGGGGCCGCTCGTCATCATCAGCGCCTCCGGCATGTGCGAGAACGGCCGCATCCTGCACCACCTGCGCAACAACCTCGGCGACGCGCGCAACACCATCCTGATCGTGTCCTGGCAGGCCCCTTACACGCTCGGCCGGCGCCTGGCGGACCAGGAGACCGAGGTCAAGATCTTCGGCGAGTGGCACGCGCGGCGCGCCCAGGTCGCCACCATCAACGGCCTGTCCGGCCACGCCGGGCGCGACCTGCTCATCCGCTGGGCCGCGGCCCTGAAGCCGCGTGTCAAAAACATCTTCCTGGTCCACGGCGAGCCGGAGTCGTCGGCGGCGCTGCGGGAAGCGCTCACGGCCGAAGGGCTGCCGGGCGTCCACGCCCCCGCCCTGCACGAGACGGTGGAGATCTGACGCCGGACCGGAGCCGAAAGACGCAGGCCGGTCAGGAAAGACCCGCCTCCCTTCCGTCCCGCGTCGTCCGTCTGATATAATCGTCCCCGGAGAGGTGCCAGAGTGGACGAATGGGGCGGTCTCGAAAACCGTTGTGGCCCTTTGGGCCACCGTGGGTTCGAATCCCACCCTCTCCGCTGACTAACCCGGACCGGCTGAAGGCGGCGGCTTGTGCGAACGGTCCATCCTGAGTGACAGCGTCGATGGCCTTGCTCTCGTGCAGCAAGGCCATTTGCATTGTCCGCGGCGGCGCGGCCGCAGCCCAGCCTGGGCCGTTAGGCGCTGCGGCTGAAGCGCCCGGCGGCCCGAAAAGCATCCCGGCTCAATCAGACGGAGGCCATCCGTGTACACCACCCTTGTCTCAACCCACGCCGTAGATGCCCACCTGTTTGACCCCGACTGGGCGATCCTCGATTGCCGCCATGATCTGACGAACCCGGCCTGGGGTGAGCAGGCCTACACCGTCGAGCATGTCCCCGGCGCAGTCTACGCCCACCTGGACCGCGACCTCTCCGGGCCGAAGACGGGCCGCAACGGGCGCCATCCGCTGCCGGACGCGGACGCCTTGAGCGCGCGCCTGGGCCAATGGGGGATCAGCCCCGGCGTGCAGGTGGTGGCCTACGATCAGGCCAATGGGATGTGGGCCAGCCGGCTGTGGTGGCTGCTGCGCTACCTGGGGCATGCGGCCGTGGCCGTGCTGGACGGCGGCTTCGCCAAGTGGACGGCCGAGGGCCGGCCGACGACGCCGGACGCGACGGCCCGCGCGCCGCGGACCTTTCAGGGGACACCGCGGCCGGAGATGTGGGTGTCGGCGGAAGCTGTGGAGCAGCTGCGGCAGGACCCGGCTTACCGCGTGCTTGACGCGCGCGCGCCGGAGCGCTATCGCGGCGAGACCGAGCCGATCGACCCGGTGGCCGGGCACATCCCCGGCGCCGTCAATGTCTACAACGTGGGCAACGTCTCGCCGGAGGGGACGTTCCTGGCCCCGGCGGCGCTGCGCGCCCGGTTCCAGGCTTTGTTGGGGGAAGTCTCGGCGACCCAGGTGGTCACCTATTGCGGCTCGGGGGTGGCGGCGGCCCACAACGTGCTGGCGCTGGAAATAGCCGGGCTGCCGGGTGCCCGCATCTACCCCGGCTCGTGGAGCGAGTGGTGCAGCGACCCGGCCCGGCCGGTGGCGCGCGGCGCCGAGGGCGCTACCAGCCCAACAGCATGAGCACGCCGGTCAGGATCGCGGCGGCCACCAGCAGTGTGACCGGCACGAGATTGAGCAGCACCAGCAGCCCCAGCGCGATCAGCCCGAGCGCGAGCACGCGCATGATCTGAGTCTTGGTCGTCCGCGTCATAGCCCCTGCCTGAGTTGAGTGAGCCGCTCGACGAACGCCGCCACGCGGCGGGCGTCCACGCCGTTCCCCCAGTATCCGTCCCGCTTGAAGTACGAACCGACGATGAAGCCGTCGGCCTCCGGGTAAAAGTCCGCCAGGTTCTCAGCCGTGACGCCGGACCCCAGCAGCACCGGCAACCGGCAATGGGCCTTGGCTGCGCGCGCGTCGGCCACCTGCGGCGGATCACCGGTGACCGAGCCGCTGACGATGACGGCGTCGGCGCGCATGAACTCGGCCGCCTCGGCGGTGGCGCCCAGGCTCACGTCGGCGGTGATGGCGTGGGCCGAATGCTTCTTCTTGATGTCGGCCCAGACCTGCACCCGCTCGGCGCCCAGCGCCCGGCGGTAGCGCAGCAGCTCCGCCGCCGACGATTGGATGAAGCCCTCGTCGGCCACGTGCGCGAACGCGAACCCCTCCACCCGCACAAAATCCAGCGCGGCCGCGTGCGCCACCGCCACCGCCTCGCGGTTGGCGCCGGCCAGGATCTGCAGCCCCACCGGCCCGCCGAACTCGGCTTTCGCGGCCTGGGCCACCAGCGCCATGGCCGCCACGATCTCGGGGCCGACGGCGCCGCGCAGGTAGGGGGTGTCATGCATGTTCTCGAGGCCGAGGGCGTCCACGCCGGCGGCGCGGTACAGCCGCGCCTCGGCCACGGCCGCATCCACGATGGCGCGCACGCTCAGCGCCGCCGCCGGCGTGCCCGGCAGGGCCGCCACATGGATCATGCCGATGACGGGCTTCGGCCGGGCGAACACGCCGCCCGTCATGGGGCATCCTTTGGCGGGGGCGTGTCCTTCTGGGCGGGCGCGGCCGCGTCCTGGTCCAGGCCCTCCCGGCTCTGCGCCAGCGGCGACTGCTCCAGCGTCTCGCGCAGGCGCTGTTCCAGGCTGGCCTTGTCCGGCCGCTTCTGGCCCAGGCCGCGCAGCCCGTTGATCAGGTACGTCGTCAGGTCCTGGGTGATCTTCTTGAGCGAGGCGCCGGACAGCTTCTCGCCGCGCTCAAACCAGATGATGGCGGCGTAGCCCATCACCACGGTGGTGGACGAGGCGATGCCGGCCGCCAGCAGCCAGCCGGGCGGCCCGCCAAGTTTGCTCAACTCCTGGAAGAGCGTGCGCCCCAGGAAGCCCAGCCCGAACGTTACAGCCAGCTCGCGCGCCCGCGCCGGCGTCAGGTCGTAGTCGTAGATGCGCGCGATGCCAAGCACCAGCGACGTCTGGACGGCCAGCAGCGGGATCACGTCCAGCACCGGCAGGGGCGTCAGGGCGATCGCGGCGGCAGTGGTGGCCGCCCCCGTGATCGCGGTCCAGGCCAGGCGCCAGCGGTAAGCCGGCAGAGCGCGGCCCAACGCGCCCAGCAGGCCGGGCTCGGCCTTGGCGACGGCGATCAACAGGTCGTCCAGGTTCTGGCCGGACTTAGCCGAGACCGGCACGATCTGGGTGCGCTGCAGGCGCAGGTTGGCGGCCGTGCGCTCCAGCACCGGCTCCACGTCCTTGCGGCTGAGCAGGTCCATCTTGTTCAGCACCACCACCGCCGGCTTACCGAGCGCGTTCAACTCGTCGAACAGCTCCTGTTCGGTGCGTTTGATGCCCTGCAAGGCATCGAAGACGATGACCAGGAAATCCGCGGCCCGCGCAGCCGTGAGGGCGTGCTGCTTCTCCCGGTCGCCGACCTCGCCGACGGCGTCCGCGCCGGGCGTGTCCACCAGCCGGAACAGGCCGGCGTCAGCCTCCTGGTTGACGCGCGTGGTGCCGGGCACCGGGCTGACCTCGGCGCGGTCGTCCTTGCGCCGGATGAGCTGGTTGTAAAGCGTGGACTTGCCGACGTTGGCGGGGCCGACGATGGCGATGAAGTGCTTGTCCGCGAACGCGATCTTGAACTGAGGCAGGGCCAGGTCCAGCAGCACCCGCCAGCGCGCCAGGTCGCCGGGCAGATACTTGACGGACGTGCCGAGCTCCTTCTGCATGGGCTCGGGCAGGGCGTCCCAGGCCTTCTTCAGGTACTGGCGCGTGTCTTCGGGGAACTCTTTGAGCAGGTCGTCGATGGCGGTCATAGTGGTTGCGTCGGCTGATTGGGGCCGGCGGCGCGCGGACGCCAACGCGGCAACCAGCGCGGGACGGCCTGGCAGTAGCGCTGGTACGCGTCGCCGAAAGTCCGCCGCAGGTGCGGCTCCTCGTAGAACACCACGAACCCGTGGAAGGCCAGCCAGACGGCGGCGGCGTACCCCACCTGGCCGAGTGTCTGGAACCAGACCACGTGCCCGGCCAGAATCAGTACGGCCCCCAGGTACATCGGGTTGCGCGTGTAGCGGTACAGCCCGCGGCCGACCAGGGCGCGCGGCGGGTCCAGCGGCAGGGGCGTGCCGCGGCCCGTGAAGGTGAAGTCCCAGACACACCAGACCACGGCGGCGGCGCCGGCCAGCCACAGCGGCAGCGCGCCGAAGCTCGCGGCATTGGCCGGCCCGCCCGAGCTCAATTGAAGCGGCACGTAGAGGACGACCGTGCCGGGCACCAGGATGAGGAACGCCAGCGACTTCAGGAAAGTCAGCATGGCCGCGCTCACAGGGCGCGCAGGATCTCGGCGCGCTTCGCCTGGTACTCGCTCTCGCTGATCAGGTGCTCGGCGCGCAGGTGTTCCAGCTCACGCAGGCGCTCGACGACGCCGCGGTCGGACCCGGTCTCCGGTCCGGGGCCGGAGGCCGCCTCCGCCGCGCGGGTGCGCTGGCGGAACTGGCGCCGGCAGGCCGTGCAGACCGCGCTGATGGCGCCGGCCTGGAACTGGCGCACCAGGTCCGGGTTCGCGAAAGAGAGGTCGCGCCGGACATGGCCGAACGCCAGCCCGAAGACCGAGCCGACCTTATCGGCCAGGCCGGGCAACGGGAGCGTGGCCGCGGAGCCGCAGTGCGGGCACAGGATTGGAGAAACGTTGGCGGGCATAGTGCGCGCTCATTGTAACCGCAAAACCGGCCGAAAAAAAAGGCCGCCCGGCGGGTGAGGCCGGGCGGCGCGGCGAAGCGGGGCGGCCGCTCAGACGCGCTCGGGCAGGGTGTAATCCTTGTATTGGGCGCGCAGCACCTTCTTGTCGAACTTACCCACGCTGGTCTTGGGCACCGCGTCGATGAAGATGATGTCATCCGGCAGGTACATCTTGTCGAAGCGCGGGCGCAGGAACTCGTACAGCTCTTCCTTGGTCAGCGCGTCCTTGTAGTCCGGCTTCGGGACGACGCAGGCCAGCGGGCGCTCCTGCCACTTGGGGTGCGCCACCGCGATAACGGCGGCCTCGGCCACTTTGGGATGGCCCATGATGGCGTTCTCCAGTTCCTGGGTGGAGATCCACTCGCCGCCGCTCTTCACCAGGTCCTTGGTACGGTCCACGATCTGGATGAAGCCCTCGGGGTCGATGGTGACCACGTCGCCGGTGCGGAACCAGCCGTCCATGAACGAGAACGGCGAGCGTTCGTCGTTGTAGTATTCGCGGATGATCCACGGGCCGCGGACCTGCAGCTCGCCGTAGGCCTTGCCGTCCCACGGGATCTCCTGGCCGTGCTCGTCCACGGCGCGCAACTCCACGCCCATGGCCGGCGTGCCCTGCTTGGCGCGGATGGCGAAGCGCTCGGCCTCAGACAGGCCCTGCTGGTAGCTCTTCAGCCGGCTGATGGTGCCGAGCGGCGTCATCTCGGTCATGCCCCAGGCGTGGATGACCGGGACGTTGTGCTTCTTTTCGTAGGCCTCAATCAGCGACTGGGGCGCCGCCGCCCCGCCGACGATCATCGTCCGCAGGCTGGAGAGGTCATAGCGCTCCTTCTCCAGCAGGGCCAGCATCCCCAGCCACAGCGTCGGCACGCCCGCGGTCAGCGTCACCTTCTCGGCCTGGATCAGCTCGGCCAGGTCACGCGGCTGCAAGTGCGGGCCGGGATACACCTGCGTGGCGCCGAGCATGGTGGCCACGAACGGCGTGCCCCAGGCCAGCACGTGGAACATCGGCACCACCGGCAGGAAGATATCGCGCTCAGACATGCCGAACGAGTCGGCCATGGCCAGGCCGAAGGCGTGCAGGTAGATGGCGCGGTGCGAGTAGGCCACGCCCTTGGGGTTGCCGGTGGTGCCGGAGGTGTAGCACATGGCGGCCGCGTCGTTCTCGTCCAGGCGCGGCCAGGCATAGTCCGGTCCGGCGTCCCGCAGCAGTTCCTCATACGCGTAGACGGGTTTGAGCGTGGTCTCGGGCACCTTGTCGCCCATCACCACGAAATGCTTGACGGTCTTGAGGTGCGGCGCGAGCTTTTCCACCGCCGGCAGCAGCGTCGGATCGACGAAGAGGACCTGGTCCTCGGCGTGGTTGGCAATGTAGACGATCTGGTCGCCGGGCAGGCGCAGGTTGACGGGATGGAGGACCGCGCCCATGCACGGCACGGCGAAGTACAACTCCAGGTGGCGGGCGTTGTTCCAGGCGAAGGTCGCCACACGGTCGCCGCGCCGCACACCCAGCTTCGCCAGGGCATTGGACAGCCGCGCCACGCGCTCGGCCATCTGGCCGTAGGTGTAGCGCTCCAGGCTTGGGCCGGCCTTGGTGACGATCTCTTTCTTGGCGAACAGGCGGCGCGCCCGCTCCAGCATCGGAGTGAGGGTAAGCTGGTAATCCATCATCAAGCCTTGCATGGAAGCCTCCTGAAGGAATGAAGACGGCGGATGAGGGACGGCCGAGGCCGGCCGCCCGAGCCTTCCACCGGGCGAACCAAACGGCTGTGATTACCGGGCTAGTTTTACCAATGGGAGACGGGCTGTTTCGATTATAAGTTGCCCGAAGCCGAACGCAACATTGTGCTTTCGGTCACATGCCTTTGATCAGGCCGCCCGGCTGGCAGGCCCGGCAGAAGTTTGTGATGCGCTGGTTGGCGCTCACCAGCGCGATCGGGCCGCCGCAACGCGGGCACGGCTGGCCGGTCTTCAAGTGCACGGCCAGGAAGTCGCGCGGCTCAAGGTGGATGGCCTCGCCCATCTTGGCGCGCATCTGGTCGATCGCGTCCAGCAGCACCGCGCGCAGCGCCTCGTACAGCCGGTCGGTCTCCTCGGCCGTCAACTGGGTGCGCTTGCGGTAGGGATGCAGGCGCGCGGCCCACAGGATCTCGTCGGCGTAGGCGTTGCCGATGCCGGCCACGCAGTCACTGCGCGTGAGCACGCCCTTGATCTCGCCGCGAAAGGCGCGCAGGCGGGCGCGGAACTCGTCGCGGCTGACGGCCAGGGCCTCCGGCCCCATCCCGGCGAAGTCCGGGACCTGGGCCAGATCGCGCGTGAGGTAGACCTGGCCCATCTGCTTCTGGTCCACGTAGCGCAGCTCGCCGCCGCCGGAGAACGCCAGGACGACGTGCGTCTTGGCCAGGCGTTTAGCGCCGGGCTGCGCCAACTGCAGGCGTCCGGCCAGCTTGGGGTTGAGGACGAGATAGAGCACCGGCTCGGCCGCCAGCGTGAACAGCAGAAACTTGCCGCGCCGGGCGACGGCGGCGATGGACGCGCCCGCCAGGACCGTGGTGAAACCCAGCGCCGTCAGGTCGCGCACCACGATCGGGCCGCCCGGCGGCAGCACCTGCGCGGCCGTGATCGTCTGCCCGACGACGCGGCGTTGGAGGACCTCACAGACGACTTCGAGTTCGGGGAGTTCCGGCATGGCGCCCTCCGGCAGCCAGGGGGAAGTTTACCGCAAGCCGAAATCAGGGCGGCCCCTGCCCGCATTCACCGCTATACTCGGCATAGTCTCAGGCGCGCGACGGGCGCCCCACCCCAGGAGAATCCATGTCCACGATCCAAGCCCAACATTTTACCCAGGCCTTGTCCCTGCTGCTGGATGAAGCCTTCGACCAGGTCCACGGCCTCTTTCTCGACAGAGGCACGTCGCTGTTCGAGACACTGGCGACGGTGACGGCCGCCGAAGCCTCGCTGCCGGCCGGCGGCAAGGGCGCCACACTGGCGGCGCAGGTGAAGCACACGGCGTTCTATCTCGACGTGCTGGTGCACAGCGCGCGCACGCAGCAATTTGAGCGCCAGGACTGGGACAAAATCTGGCGTGAGACGCGGGCGGTGACGCCGGCCGAGTGGGAGACGCTCAAGGCCGAGCTGCGCGCCAGCTACGATCGCCTCAAGCAGCTCATCGCCGACACGCCTGAGTGGCCGAACGAGCAGCCCATCGCCGGAGCGCTGGCCGCCGTCGCGCACACCGCCTACCACCTGGGCGAGATCCGGCTGACGCTGGGCCTGCTGCGCTGAGACGGGAGCACCGGCCATGACCCACCCGCTGATCGACCAGCTGCGCTTCACGCGCAGCGAGTTCCTGCGCGGCGTCAAGAACGTCAGCGAGGCGGAAGCGCGCCAGCGTTTCCTGCCCATGAACTGCCTCAGCTGGAACGTGGCGCACCTGGCCTGGCAGGAGCAGCGCTACTTCCTGCAGCTGGGCCAGGGGCGGCTGCTCTTCCCGGAGATCGACCGGGACTTCGCCTACGGCGCGCCGGCCAGCACGCCGTCGCTGAAGGAGATGGTGGCGGCCTGGCGCGCCATCACCCGGGCGGCCGACCCGTGGCTGGAGACGCTGACGCCGGACACGCTCTTGGCCAACGTCGTCAGCCAGGGCAAACCCAGCGCCTACCGCCACGGCAACCGGCTGCAGCGCGTGATCTACCACTACTGGTATCACCTGGGCGAGAACCTGGCCATCCGGCAGATGCTGGGACATCGCCGGCTGCCGGTCTACGTCGGCGACATCGACAACAAGGCACCGTACCGGCCTGAGGCCGCTGGCCGGAAGCCCACGCCCAAACGCGGCCGGCCGCCGGCCCGTTGAGCGGCATGTATCCTCCGACAACGCGCGGGCTGGGTGCTCATTCGGTATAGCGAATTCCGTTTTGATTTGGGTGTGGCCGAACTTGGTTGACACGCATCGACGAAATCGGCTCGTTTGCCACCGTTGTCGCACTTTCCACTCCTGCTGGAGTCACTCCGGCCCCGGCTTTCGCCGGGGTAAACTCCAGCCGGATTCCAGACCTGGCCAAAATCGCCTAGATTCGGCTCCTCACCTCGCTGCGGGGGTCATGGTTCGCCGGAATGACCGGCCCAATTCAAACAGGAAATCGCTGTAGAGCAATTGAGATGAGAGCCAAGAACATAGCCTGCAAAGACCGGATAATTGCCTTTCTGGCCTTAGTCATTCTTGGCTTGCTGGCAGCCTGCTCGGATCAGGTCGCACCACCCACGCCGATTTCAATACAGCCAAGAGATCTGGCTTTCGCGACCATGGTTCCATTTCATCAAAACGACACTTACGTGAAACTTCATGTCAAGGATGATGGCATACAGAATTTCCGGGGAGTCTTCTTGCAGGTCGAGAACGTATCGCCGGAGACTCTGGTGTTTCCATACGACTGGGGCATCAAAACCTATCTCTGGTCATCAAACAGTGCTCAATGGACCGAGCTTCAAAACCGCGCCACATACAGCCCCTCAAGTGATATCACGATGACATCGTCGGCCTTACCTGAGACTGCATTTGTGGATCCTGTCCTGCCGCAAGACGAAACTTATCCTTTGACTGTAAGAATAGTTATCCACGGAGCAGTTGTGCGAAACAGTTCAATGGCGGAGCGATTTAGCACCTATCTTGACATCAATCTCGATGCTGAAAAGTAAGCTCGATCCGGACTAGACTCCGAGCGTTGCCAGCAACAATTCGGTTGACGTCAGGCGGGCCAAATCAAGCCTGGACCCCGCAGCAAAGCGAAGTGGGGGGGCCGAGGTGGCGGTGACCCGGACGAGGTATTCTGCGGGCCAGTTGGCACTCCTGGCTAGCGGGAAGGCCGCCGTCTCCAAGAGCAGGCGGATTTGCCGGAGGCACCCTTGAGCGGCATGTATCACCCCACCACCCGCGTGCTGGCAGTGCTGGAACTGCTCCAGGCGCACGGCCGCCTGACCGGGCCGGAGCTCGCCGCGCGCCTGGAGGTGGATACCCGCACCCTGCGGCGCTATATCACCATGCTGCAGGATCTCGGCATCCCGATCGTGGCGGAGCGCGGGCGGCACGGGGCCTACGCCCTCAGCGCGGGCTTCAAGCTGCCGCCGCTGATGTTCACCAACGAGGAGGGCGCAGCGCTGGCGATCGGGCTGCTGGCCGCGCGGCACCTGGGTCTGGCTGAATCGCCGCACGCGGTGGAGAGCGCGCGCGCCAAGCTGGAGCAGGTGATGCCGCACGCGCTGAAAGAGCGGGTGCGCGCGCTGACCGAAACGATCGCGCTGGAGGCCAGGACGACGGCCGCGACCTCGGCCAGCGAACTGATCGCGCAGTTGAGCAGCGCGGCCCAGCAGCAGCGCACCGTGCACCTGCGCTACCGCTCGTTCAAAGACGAAGAGACCGAGCGCGACTTCGACCCCTACGGCCTGGCGCGCGTACAGAACGAGTGGTACGTGGTGGGGTACTGCCACCTGCGCCAGGACCGGCGCTCCTTCCGGGTGGACCGGGTGCAGCAGGTGGAGGCCACCGCCGCGCGCTTCACGCGCCCGCCGAATTTCGACGCCGTCGCCTTCGTGATGCAGGCGATCGCCAGCCTGCCGCGCAACTTCGCCTTTGAAGTGCTGATCCAAACCGACCTGGCCACCGCCCGGAATTTCATCCCGGCCTCCTTCGGCCGGCTGGAGGCCGACCCGGACGGCGTGTGGCTGCGCGGCAGCACCGATAACGTGGACTGGCTGGCCCACCACCTGGCGCTGCTGCCGATCGCCTTCACCGTCCGCCAGCCGCCCGAACTGCGCGCCGCCCTGCGCCGGCTGGCCCGCTCGCTGCAAGCCAGCGCCCGCGAACCGAAAGGCCCAGCATGACCGCCACCGGCCTCAAACGCCCGCGTCAGCCCATGCCCGCCTTCGTGCGCGCCGCGCTGCTAGAGCGCGGATTGCTGGACGCCTACCGCCGCCGGCCCGCTTACCAGCGCAACGACTATCTGGGCTGGATCACGCGCGCCAAACGGGCGGAGACCCAGGCCAAGCGGCTGACGCAGATGCTGGCCGAGTTGGAGCGCGGCGACGTGTACATGAACATGGCCTACCATCCCCGGCGGCCATGACCCGCATTGCGCCCTCCCCGGAGCACTACCTGGCGCGCTTTCCGCCGCCGATCCAGGGCCTGGCCGGGCAAGTGCGGCGGCTGGTGGCGCGCACCCGGCCGGACGCCACCGAGCAGGTCAAGCTCGGCTGGCGCGCGATCAACCTATACGTACCCGGCCGGCGCCAGCCGGTCTTCTTCGGCTTCCTCATCCCACACCCCGCCAGCCTGACCTTCGGCTTCACCTACGGCGTGCTGGTGGACGAACCACCGGGCGGCTTCCTGGGCGCCGACGAGAAGCTGGTGTGGGCGCGCTATCTCGCGCTGCGCGCGCCGCGTGACGTGCGGCCGGCGGTGTTCACGCGCCTGATCGGCCAGGCGGCGGAGGCAGCGCTGCTGCCGACCGCGCTCCGCGAACAACGCCGCCGCGTGCTGTAGTACCCCGTCCACATGCATAGGATGGATCGGTGCCGCCTGAGCGCCACTTGGTCCCGCCTATCCGGTCGATCACTTTCACGTGGACGGGGCACTAAGTGGTTCATCCGCCAAATGGGTTGCTGTCGTCCCGGCGAAGGCCGGGACCCAGAAATGGCGCTACCTGGGCTGGATGCCGGCATACGCCGGCATGACGAATAGCGGCGGACTGGCCGGATGAACCACTTTGCCTCTCCTGCGCGGGCCGCCGCTCGGCGGATCACGGGACAACGCCCGTGATACACTCCGCGCATGTCTACCCCGACCAGCCTCATCACGGGCGCCACCGACGGCATCGGCCGGCGGGCCGCCCTGGAACTGGCGCGGCGCGGCGCGCAAGTCCTGGTGCATGGACGCGACCCGGCGCGCGGCCAGGCGGTGCTAGACGAGATCCGCGCCGCCGGCGGCACCGCCGAATACTTCAACGCCGACCTGGCCGAACTGGCGCAGGTGCGCGCCCTGGCCGCCGAGGTGCAGGCGCGGACCGACCGGCTGGATGTGCTCGTCGCCAACGCCGGCGTCTTCATGCCGGAGCGCCGCCTGAGCGCCGACGGCCACGAAATGACGTTCGCGGTCAACCACCTGGCGCACTTCCTGCTGATCAACCTGCTCCGCGACCTGCTCCACCGCAGCGCCCCGGCGCGCGTCGTCGTCGTCGCCTCCCGCGTGCATCACAGCGGCCGCCTGGCCTGGGACGACCTGAACGCCGCGCGCAGCTTCGACGGCTACGCGGCCTACGCCAACTCCAAACTGGCCAACGTGCTCTTCACCTACGCCCTGGCCGAGCAACTAACCGGCACCGGCGTGACCGCCAACTGCCTGCATCCGGGCGTGATCGGCACCAAGCTGCTGCGGGCCGGCTGGGGCGGCGGCGGCCAGGGCCTGGCGGCCGGCGCCGCCGCGCTGGTGCACGCCGCCAGCGCGCCAGAGCTCGCCGCCGTGACCGGCCGCTATTTCGAGGACCAGCGCGAGCAAACGTCGTCGCGCGCTTCGCGGGACGCTGACCAGCAGGCCGAGTTGTGGCGGGTCAGCGCGCAGCTGACGGGTCTGGAGTAGCGCATGCCCCCCGCCCCAAGCGCCGGCTCTGCGGGGCCGGTCACCGTCCTCTTCAAACGCCGCGTGCGGCCCGGCCGCGAGGCCGAGTTCGAGGCCTGGGTGTCCGGGATCACGCGGGCGGCCTTGCAGTTCCCAGGCCATCTGGGCGCCGCGATCATCCGGCCGGCCGGGCCGGACGGGCGCGACTACGTGATCATTTTCCGGTTTGAGGATTACGCTCAGGCGGAGGCGTGGGAGGCTTCGGAGGCGCGCGCCGATTGGGTGGCGCGGGTGCGGGCGCTGACCGAGGGCGAGGCTGAGATTCAGCGCGTCAGCGGGCTGGAGTTCTGGTTCACGCCGCCGGCCGGCACAACGCGGGTGCCGCCGCGCTGGAAGATGGCGCTGGTCACGTTCCTGGTGCTGTGGCCGCTGAACGTCCTGGCGAACCTGGCGCTCTGGCCCGTGATCGGCGGCTGGCCCATCGCGCTGCGGGCACTGGTAGTGGTGGGGGTGCTGGTGCCGGTCGTGACCTACGCGGCGATGCCGTGGGCCACGCGGCTGTTCGCGTTCTGGTTGTATCCAAGGCACGAGCGCTGAGCGCGCCCAGCC
>CALFZO010000074.1 GCA_937952305.1 uncultured Anaerolineales bacterium
GCAGGGGCACCAAAAGCAACGGCCTGGGAAATCCCAGGCCGTTTTGTTGTCGGGCGGGCCAGGTCCGGATTACCCCAAGCGCACAAACTCCGCGTGGCGCGTACCGGTGTCGTAGAAAGCGAACGTGCGCGGCCCGTTGAGACCCATCATCTCGCCTGGGTTCAGCAACAGGCAGCCGCCCACCATTTCCTCATGCGCCTGATGATCATGCCCGTAGCACACCAGGTCATACCGGCCGGAGGCGGCCAGCCCACGCGCGATCTCGGGGTAGTGGTTCAGCGCCACCCGCACGCCATCAAGAGTCAGCTCGGCCAGAGCGCCGTGCAGGAAGACGTTGCCCTGCGCTTGGGCGATCTGCGTGATCAGGCGCACGTCGCCTTCGTTGTTGCCCCAGACGATGTGAACGGGCTTGCCGGCCATGCCCTCGGCCAGGTGGCGGACGATAAAGGGCGAGCACAGGTCGCCGCAGTGCAGCGCGGCGTCGGCCGACGCGATCTGCGGCAGGGCGTCGCGCAGGACCCAGAGATGATCGTGCGTGTCAGACAGGATGGCCAGCCGCATCGCGGGTTTGCTCAGGAGATCGGGGTTGCGCTGAAGTTCGGCAGCTGGGCGCCGAGCTGCTGGAGCAGCCACTCGAAGTCGGCGGGTTCCAGCTCGGCGCCCAACGTCCAGCGGGTCTGCTCGGCCGCCAGGAAGGCGGCGTCACGGCCGCCGGCGGCGCCGACGGCGCGGGGCTCAGTTTCTTTGGGGCGGCGCAGTTCGTAGAACAGCCAGCGGGCCTGCCAGGCTTCCGCCGTCGACGGCGGCACGAACGTGTACAGGCTCGCCACGACCGCGCCGGCGGCCTCGTCGGTCGTCTGCATCAACTGGAGCGCGCAGCAGTAATGGCCGACGGGCACCCGCCCGCTGCGCCGGCCCTGGATGCGGAAGCGCCAGCGCCGGAAATTGGCGGTCTGCGTCAGGTCAAACGTCTGGGCGCCGGTGCGCTCGCGCAGCGTCAGGCGGGCGCCGGCCACCTCCAGGGTGCGCCCGCTCGGCCAGCGGCGCAGGAGCTGCTCTTCCAGCCAGCGGCCGGCGAACTGGGACAGGAACAGCGCGCCCAGCGTCCACGGCAGCCAGAACCAGGCCTGCGTATCGGCGAAAGCCAGCCACCACAACGCCAGCCCGCCGATATAGATCAACAGGCCGCCGGCCGCCCAGCCCAGCAGCACCGTCAGGCGCAGACCAGAGTGATAGCGGTCCAGCCGCAGGGACCGCGCCTCGGCCGCCGCGCTCACGCCGTCTGAGCCTGGGCCGTGGCCGGCGGCAGCGGCGGCGCCGGCTCCTGGTTAGACAGCGCCCAGGTCAGGACGTCGTCCAGGATCTGCGCGCCGGTGCGGCCGCTCTGGTTGGAGACGGCCTGTTCCAGCTCCGTGCGAAAGTCGGCGGTCAGGTCGATCCGGGTGCCGCGCCGGGCCAGGTCGATGGCGCACACGGCGTCGGCGATGGCCAGCCGCGCCTCGGCGCGGTCAAGGTCCTCATAGAAAAAGGCGTTGCTGGTGTACATGCGCTGGCGGTGGAACTGAGCGCCGAGCAGGGACAGCAACACCTCGGCCTGCTGGATGGTGACGCGTTTGGGGCCGGCGCGCTGCATGAGCTGCGCCTCGTTGATCTGGCCCAGGCGCACGCGGATGTAGTCTTCGCGCAGACGCCACGGGTCCGCGCCCGTGCCCTGGGTGTAGCCGATGTAGAGGTCGTCCAGGCGCTTGGCCAGGTGGTCGAAGGCGGCGCGCAGCGCCCCGCGCCAGCGGGCCAGTTCGCGCGTGCTGTTCCAGGCCGTGTACTCGCGCACGGTGATCTCGGATTCCGGCGGATGCTCCTGCAAGTCGCGGGCCAGCGTCGTCACCGTGTAGCCGGCGGCGGTGGCCTCGTGCTCCATCAGCCAGTGCAGGAAATTCTCCTCGCCCGGATAGTGGTAGCCGAAGGTCTCGCCCTCCAGCGCCACCAGCAGCAGCCGGCCGTAATTCTTTTTGAGCGGCACGAGGACGTTGCGCGCCCAGCGCCCGGCCCCGCCCAGCGAGCGGATGGCAAAAGCGGTGGTGTTGGAGAGATTGTCGTCGCGGACGTAGACGGCGATACGGCCGCCCTTGGGCAGGCGCACCCAGTACGGCCCGGCGCCGGCGGTGGCGCCGTCCACCTGGGCCTGGCCCAGCACGGTGAACTTGATGCCGTTGTCGTGGATCCCCTGCAGCACGTCCAGCGTGACGCCCAGGTTCGGCAGCCACAGCCCGTCCGGCATATAGCCGAAGCGGTGCTCGTGCGTGATCAGGGCCCAGCGCACCAGGAGATCCTGGTCACGCGGCTGGCACAGCGGCAGGAGGGCGTGGTGAGTCGGCTGGGTCAAGGCGTTGCCCACGCCCCAGCGCTCGCGGTGGCGTTGGCTGGATTGGATGATGCGCCGGTAGGTGTCGGGCGCGTTCAGGTCCAGCCAGCGCATCAGGGCATTACCGACGTTGAACGAGATGCGCTCGAAGTTGCCGAGCTCGGCGTTGGGGGCATAGCACAGTGCCGTCGCCTTTTCGTTAAAGTTCTTGTACGGCTCGGCGCCTGGCTCCACCCCCAACGTGTCGTTCTGAAACGGATTACCCCGCGGCGATTGGTAGAAGTTGCAGTGGACGCAAAAGAAATGATCCGTCATACGGTCACCTCGGTCTGTACCCGCCTGCCTCTGACCGCAGCGGCGTCCACGCCGGCGGCGGGAGATGACGAAGCGGAGTTAGCGGCTGTACAACTCGGTCAGCTCGCCCAGCCGATCCAGTGTGGCGCGCTTTAACTGGCCCTCCCGGAGGCGCCACGTCCAGTTGCCGGAGGCGCTGCCCGGCAGGTTCATGCGCGCGGCCGTGCCCAGGTCCAACACATCCTGCAGCGGCGCCACGGCATAGTCGGCCACCGACGCCCACGCCAGCCGGATCAGGTCCCAGGCGATATCGCTGCCGTCGCGGCCCAGGTAGCGCCGGACGAAGTCGCGCTCGTGCTCGGAGATCTGGGCGTACCAGCCGCGCGTGGTGTCGTTGTCGTGGGTGCCGGTGTAGACCACGGTGTTGCGCTCGTAATTGTGCGGCAGGAAGCGGTCCTCAGTGGCGCCGCCAAACGCGAACTGCAGCACGCGCATCCCCGGCAGTTCAAAGCGCTCGCGCAGCGCGTCGACCTCGGGCGTGATGATGCCCAGATCCTCGGCGATCAGGGGCAGCGGCGAACCGAGCGCCGCCTCCATGGCCACGAACAGGTCGGCCTCCGGGCCCTTAACCCACTGGCCGACCTCGGCCGTCGGCTGGCCGGCCGGGATCTCCCAGAAGGCCTCGAAACCGCGGAAGTGGTCGATACGGATCAGGTCGACCTGGGCCAGGGTGGCGCGCAGGCGCGCAATCCACCAGGCGTAGCCGCTGCGCTGCAGCGCGGCCCAGTCGTACTGCGGGTTGCCCCACAGCTGGCCGGTCTTGCTGAAGTAGTCCGGCGGGACGCCGGCCACCACGGTCGGCCGGCGCTCGGCGTCCAGGCGGAAGAGCTCGGGGCTGGCCCACACGTCGGACGAGTCCGACGAGACAAAGATGGGCACATCGCCGATCAGGCGCACGCCTTTGGCGTTGGCGTACTGCTTGAGGGCGCGCCACTGGCGGAAGAACAGGAACTGGCGGAACTGGTGCTGGCTGAGGGTGTCGGCGCGCTCGGTACGGGCGCGGGCGAGCGCGGCCGCCTCGCGGCGCCGGGCCGGGCCGTCCCACTCCAGCCAGCTGACGCCGCCGTGGGCGTCCTTGAGCGCCATGAACAGGGCGTAATCGTCCAGCCAGGCGGCCTGCTCGGCGCAGAAGGCCTCAAACTCCGCGCGCAGTCCGGGCGCGGCGCCGGCCTTGAAGGCTTCCCAGGCGCGGGCCAGGAGCCGGATCTTGAACTCGATCACGGGGCCGTAGTCCACGCGCTCGGCCGGGAAACTGGCCGCGGCCAGGTCGGCGCGCTGGAGCAGACCCTCCTCCAGGAGCCGCTCGGGGCTCACCAGGTACGGGTTGCCGGCGAAGGCCGAAAAACACTGGTAGGGTGAATCGCCGTAGCCGGTCGGCCCCAGCGGCAGGATCTGCCACCAGGTCTGCTGGGCATACGCCAGCGCATCCACCCATTGATAGGCCTGCGGGCCGAGGTCGCCGATGCCAAAGGGGCCGGGCAGCGAGGTGGGATGGAACAGGAGGCCGGCGGAGCGCGGCGAGGTTGGTGTTGGTGTCGCGGGCGACGGAGCCGTCATCAGGGTTTCTTTCCGAAGGGCGGTTTCTCGAGTTTCTGGCCGTCTTCCAGGGCGTTGCCCGGGAAGTCTTCCGGCACGATGTTGGAGCCGATGATCACGTTGCGGCCGACGACGACGCCGCCCGGGATCTGGGCGCTCTTGCCCAGGGTGGTGATGCCCAGGTCCGGCGCGCCCGGCTCCAGGCGCCCGACGCGCGCGTTGTGGCCGACGGTGACCTGCTTGTCGGCGATGACGCGCTCCACGCAGGCGCCGGCCTCGATGGACGTGTCGGTCAGGATAATCGACTCGCGCACGATGGCTTTGGGGCCGACGTAGACGCCCGGCGACAGGACGCTGCGCTCGACGATGGCGCCGGGCGCGATGATCGAGCCGTCGGTGATCAGGCTGTCTTTGACGACGGCGCCCGACTGGACCAGCACCGGCGGGCGTTCTTCGGAGCGGGTGTGGATGATCCACTCGCGGTCGTTCAGGTCCAGGACCGGCGGGAAGCGGATCAGGTCCATGTGCGAGCGCCAGTAGGAGTCGATCGTCCCGACGTCCACCCAGTAGCCGGTGAAGGGATAGGCGAAGACGCGCATGCCCATGGTGACCATGCGCGGGATGATGTCCCGGCCAAAGTCGTGGGCCGAGTCCGGACGCTGGGCGTCCTCGTACAGCATCCGGTCCAGCACGTCCAGGTTGAAAACGTAGATGCCCATCGAGGCCAGGTCGCCGGGCGGGTTCTTGGGCTTCTCCACAAACTGGGTGACGCGGTAGGTGGGGTCGGTGGCCAGGATGCCCATGCGCGTGGCCTCATCCAGCGAGACGCGCAGGGTGGCGATGGTCACGTCGGCCTGGTTCTCCTGATGGAACCGGATCAGGCGCTCATAGTTCATCTGGTAGATGTGATCGCCGCCCAGCACCAGGGCATAGTCCGGCTTGCCGTCCTTGAGGAAGGTGAAGTTCTGCTGAATGGCATCGGCGGTGCCGGCGTACCAGTCGGTGTCGGCGCGGCCCTTGTAGGGCTGGAAGATGCGCACGCCGCCCGTGAAGCTGCGGTCCAGGTCCCACGGCCGGCCCACCCCGATGTGGTCCATCAGCGAGTGCGGCCGGTACTGCGTCAGGATCATGATGTCGAACAGGTTGGAGTTGACGCAGTTGGAGAGGACGAAGTCGATGATGCGGTACTTGCCGCCGAAGGGGACCGCCGGCTTGGCGCGCTTGGCGGTCAGAACACCCAGGCGGGAACCTTCACCGCCGGCGAGGATGACGACGCGGGTCTTCATAGGCCGGGTGGTCTCCTGATGACAATAGGCTGAACCGCCGTTGACGGCGGAGGGGATGCGAGCCAGTTCACGCGACGGACCTTGCCCGTGGACTGCTGCGATTATAGTCCTTTTTAGGGACCGGCGCATCAACGCCGCATGAGCCAGGACCCGCCGGCCCGGTCAGGCTGGCCGAGCGCCAGCGGGACCGGAGACTGTCTGTTTCCGTCTTTCAGAGGGCGAGGGCCGGCCGCATCAGGCCGGGCCGGACTCGTCGCGAACCGCGGCCAGCGTCAGGCTGACGGCCTCCGTGGCCCCGGCGGCCAGGTCCAGCTCAAAGCGCAGCGCCAAATCCAGCCCCAGCAGCACCGGACTGTGGCTGTGCCCGGCCCAGGCCCGCGACGGGCGGTAGACCAGGCTGGCCGCTGTGCGGGTGTTGCGCACGCCCAAGCCTCCGTCCGCGTCCTGGAAGACCTCCAGCGCCGAGCGCCCGCCGCTGAGCAGAGCGCTATAATCCGGCGCCAGTTCGCTGGACAGCCGCCACTGCAGGCGGCGCGGCCGGTCGGCCAGATTCTGGAACGTGTAGTCCGCCACGACGCCCTCCGAGGCCAGGCGCAGACGCTTGTCGATGCGCAGGTCCGGCAGCAGCGCGTTCAGGTAACTGATCGAGCCGTCTGGCTCGAAGCGGTAGTCCAGGAAACCGTCGGCGGGCAGTTCCGGGCCGTCGTCGACGCTCACCCAGTCGTTCAAGGCGCCGATCTGGGCCGGGAGCGGCAGCACCGTGCCGTTGGGCGCGGCCGGCTGGAGGTAGACGGTCAATTCGTCGGTCTCGCGCGCAAACAGCTCGGGCGCCAGATGGCGGCCCAGCCGGGTGGGCGCCAGCTCCTTGGTCTTCTGCTCGCGCCAGGGCCGCAGGTCGGCGTCGAAGGTGTCGGGCAGCCAGCGCCGGCGCAGCGGCGTGAGGCGCGGATGTTCGGAGGCGCCGCTGACGTAAGTCGCCGGCGGGACGGCCAGCGGATTACCCACCCACTGGCAGGCGGTGGTCAGATCAAACCAGCCCAGCAGCCGGCCGCCGAAGGCGGTGAAGACGGCCACTTGGCGGCCGTCGCACAAGATCTGCTCGTCCGAGCCGTCGCCGTTCAGGTCCTCGATCCAGCGGCGCGGCTCCGGGGCTTCGGCGATCTCGGCCAGGCGCGCGTAGAGGAAGGCGGCCCGCACGTTCTCCCAGCCCCAGTAGCCGCGGGCGCCTACGCCGATGCACCCGAACTCGTACTGGTGGCTGCAGAAGGTCTCAATGGCCTGGCGGTAGAACTGCCGCGCGGCGGCGTGGGCGGGTTCGTCGGCGGCGGGCGGCGCGGCCAGATAGCCGGAATCCTGGCGGGCCTCGCCCACCTGGAGCAGGTTGGTGCGGACGACGCTGTACAGCTTGCGGAAGTGCTGGATCTTGGGGGAGCGATGGAGAAAATCGAACCAGTGCTCGTAGCCGTCTTCATGATAGGGCGCGTCGGGCCGGCGCAGGGCGCGGTCCATCCAGCGGGCGGCGCCGTCCGGCAGGTACTCCAGGTCGCGGCGCGGCCGGGCCGATGAGAGGTGGACGAGGCTGACGGCGGCGCGGGTTTCGATCTCGGTCAGGAGCTTGTCCAGGTTCGCCCAGGTGGCCTGCGGCAGGTAGCCGGCCTCCCAGGGCCACAAGCCCATCGCCTCGGCGTCCTCGGCATAGGCCAGCAGGAAGTCGGCCGAGCCGGGCCGGGCCGCGCACTGTTCCAGGTAATTGAAGAACTGCGCGCGCCGTCCAAACCAGGCGGCGTAGTTGAGGCGCTCGCGCAGGACCGGGTCATCCCAGACGGCCGTGATGGCGCTGCCGGCGTGCGTGGTGCGCGCGGGCACCGGGTCCGGCAGGCCGGCGGCGCGCAGGATGTGATCCTCCACCGGCACCACCGTGTAGCCGCCGGCGGCGATGACAGGCACCAGCGACTGCCGCCAGCAGCGTTCCGAGTTCCAGAACACCGTCGGCGCTGCCCCGAACAGGTCGTGCAGGACGGCGCGGTGCAGGCCGATCTGCTGCGCGTTGTCCCAATCGTCGCAGGCGTACGGCACGTTTTGCGCATACGTGCTGCCGAGCAGTTCGAACTGCCCGTCGGCCAGGCCGGCCCGCACCAGGTCCAGCACGGTCGGGTCGACCCAGTTGAGCGCGCGCAACAGCGTCCCGGAGAAATGCAGGTTGAAGCGCAAGCCCGGGTGCGCGCGCAGCACGCTCAGCAAGCCGCGATAGCAGGCGCGGCTGGCGACCTCGCTGAACTGATTGGTATGCTGATTGAAGTGAAAAACAAGCGCGAGCGAGAGCGACATGCTGGCGATTATAGACGAGATAAACGCAATTCCCAACACAATTTCGGCCGGCCACAGCGGCGCGCCGACGCTCGACGCGCTTGCTGAGAGGCGCTAGAATCGCATTGAACGCTGTGAGTGCGCCGGCCCGCTGTGGGGGATTGAGACAGCCATGCAGTCTGAGGCCTCTGCCAGTATCCTGATCGTCGAGGACGACCCCGATCATCGCCGGCTCCTGACCGATATCCTCCGCGGAGCGGGCTATCGAGTCATCAGCTGCGAGTCGGTCAGCGCGGCGCTGCCGCTGGCCCAGGCGCAGTTCTTCGACCTGGCGCTGCTGGACCTGCGCGTCGGCGACGAAGACGGCCTGCGGGTGGCCGAGGCCGTGCGCCGCTTCTCGCCCTACTCCGCGCTCGTCATCCTGACCGGGCTGCCGGACCTGCCCAGCGCCGTCAAGTCCATCGACCTGCAGGTGCGCAAGTACCTGGTGAAACCGGCCCGGCCGGAGGAACTCAAGCGGCTAGTGGCCGAACAGATCGAGTTCATGCACGAGCAGCGTCTGCGGGACCGGATGGCGGCCGGCATGCAGGCGGCCATCCAGACGCTGAACGAAGGCGACGGCTACGCCGAGTCGGCGGCGACGCTGAGCCGCGGCCCGCTACGCATGGACCTGGGCCGCCACCAGGCCACCTATCACGGGCGCGAGCTCGACCTGACCACCACCGAGTTCTATCTGTTGTGGACGCTGGCCAAGGCCGAGAACCGGCCCGTCAGCGCGCGCGAGCTGGCCCAGGCGGCGCTGGAGTACGATCTCGGCCCGAGCGAGGCCGCCGCCCTGATCAAGACCCACATCTCGCGCCTGCGCGGCAAGTTGGAGCCGGACCCGCGCCGCCCGCGCCACCTCATCACGATCCGCCGCCAGGGCTACCTGTGGCGGGCGTGAACGCCCCGCCCGGCAACCTTCGGTGACCTTCCGCAACCGCTCCACCCGCCGGACTGTGCTACGGTGACGAGTGGGGGATCGCCCCGCCCGGAATCTTCGTCCCAATAACCGCATTTTGAACCGCTGCCAGATTCGGCGCGCCGTCCTGCGCCGGAAGGGAGGCAGGCAGCCGGCCACACAACCCGAAGCCCTGGCGTCAGCGCCGCATGACCCGGCGCTGCTTCAACTGCGTCCTGCCGGCGGCAGTGGACAGCCGCCGCTGCCCAGACCCACTCACCCGAGTCGGCCTCCGGTATTAAGTAACGCCTATGCCATGACATTCAGAGCTTGCCCGGCCAGCCCAATTGCGCTTACAACGAGCTTACCGGTGTTGGACGGCGGTCATGGGGCGCCGCCCGCCGGGCAAGCTTCTTCTTTCGCGCGCAACTGCATAGACTGGCGGAACGTGCGGCGCCGGGCCACCGGTGTCGGCACCAGGGGGACTGTATGGGGAAGTCCGCTCCAGCACGGCCCGGCCGATGAAGACAGGCCGGTAGGAGATCAACGTCGGGGCAACCGCTTCGGCGGCGTTTTGCGTTCCAGCCATCGAAGCCGACTCGTCGTTCCAACCAATGGCGGCCGGAACCAGCCGCGAGCGGAAGCCCAGCCAAAGGAGGCCCCACCAAAGACTTGACGCAGAACACGCGGCCGTGCCGCAACCGCTTGACGCATTCACTTGAAAGAGGGGAAGTGATATGAAAAACCTGCAACGTCTCCTGGCCGCCGCTGCCATCCTGAGCCTGGCGTTGGCGTCCATCTTAACAGCCAGCGCCCAGGCGACGGGGACCACCGCCTATGACAGCGTCCCCGCCCCGCTGCCCCCGAATTTCCCCAGCCTTGGGTATCAGGCCACGCAAACCACCGAGCTTGGCGACCACATTGCTTTCACCGGGACCGAGCGCCAATTGACGAGCGTGACGGCCGCCCTGAGCATTTGGGCGCGGCACTCGGAATACCCGGCCATGCCCGCCGAGGGCTTCACGCACCCCATCACGCTCAACCTGTACCAGGTGAACAACAGCGGCGCGACCCCAGCCGTTGGCGCGCTGATCGCGTCCGTCACCGATGACTTCCTGATCCCGTGGCGGCCGGAAGGCGATCCCACTTGCCCAAACACGGGCTACGGCGAGGGCTTCGCCTGGCGCGCGAGCGATGGGCAATGCTACAACGGCTACGCCTTCACCATCGTCTTTGACCTCGCCAGCCAGAACCTCGTCCTGCCGGATGAGATCATCTACGGGCTGGCCTACAACACCCAGACCTACGGCGCGGCCCCGCTCGGCGCCAACGGCCCGTACAACTCGCTCAACTTCGGGCTCGCAGACGCCAGTGCCCCCACCGTCGGCACCGACGTGAACGCGGACGTCGTCTTCTGGAACACCAGCACCGCCGGCTGGTATACCGACCGCGGCGTCGGCGGCGTCGGCGTTTTCCGCCCGGACACCCACTGGACCGGCTACGTGCCCGCCGTCCGCTTCGAGGTCGCAGCCCCGCCGCCGGAGCTGACGGTCCAGGTCCAGGATAGCCTGGGCAACCCGATCGAGGGCGCGGCCATCACGTACGCCGTCGGCAGCCCGAACGGGGGCTGGTCCACCTTCGGCACCACCGGCGCCGACGGCACGGTCAGCCGCACCGACCTGACGGTCGGCACGACCTACCACTTCTACGCCACATACGCGGCCTCCACCGCCCTGACGCAGGTGCTGACCTTTGACGGCGACGACGATGTGGTCTTCACGACCACGCCGGTCAAGGTCAAGGTGGAGACCTGCCCCGGCGCGGCACTGGAAGGCGCCGCCGTTTACTACGGCAGCGCTAACGGCGGCTTCTATGCCTTCGGCACCACCGGCGCCGACGGCGTGGCCGCGAAGGAATTGTTCGCGGGCTACGACCGGACGTTCTACGCCTCGCTCAACCACACGACTTCCGCGCAGCAGACGGCGGCGGTCGCAGCGCAGGCTGAGCCGCTGGTCACGTTCAAGACCACCAAGGTCACGCTCACCTACAGCGGCGGCGTGCTCCACGGCAGCGCCAATGGCGGCTGGTACACGTTCACCCAACCGTCCCTGGAGATGTTCGCGGGCGCGCACACGTTCAAACTGGGCAGCCTGCCGCCCACGACGGTCAACGTGAGCGGCTGCGCGCTGGAAGCCGGCAGCCTCACCGTCAAGTTCCCGGGCATCGCCAGCGTCCACACCTACGTCAGGAAGAGCGACGGGGTGGCCGGCGCGGCCGGCGGGGCGGCGGTGGCGGAGCAGACTTACAAAAATGACCAGGCCGTCTTCGCCAGCCTGCCCAACGGCGTCTATGACCTGGCCCTGGTCAAGGGCGCCAAGACCCTGGTGGTCGACGACGTGATCGTCATCGGCAACACCGTGGTCGAGGACCTGGTCGCCACGCTGACCGTGGACTTCCCGGGCATCGCCGGCGTCCACACCTACGTCAAGACCACGACCGGCGGCGGCGTGGATGAGCGCACCTACAAGAACGACTCAGCCAGCCTGGCCGTGCTCAAGGCGCTGTACAAGGTGACCGTCGTCAAGGGCGCGCAGCAGAACACCTACGACGTGGACTGCACCGGCGCCACGTGCACGCTCGATGGCATCGTCGCCACGCTGACCGTGGACTTTCCGGGCATCGCCGGCGTCCACACCTACGTCAAGACCACCGGCGGCGGCGGCGTGGACGAGCGCACCTACAAGAACAACTCGGCCAGCCTGGCCGTGCTCAGGGCGCTGTACAAGGTGACCGTCGTCAAGGGTGCCCAATCCAATACTTACGATGTGGATTGCAGCCTCGGCGATTGCACGCTCACCGGCCTCGTCGCCACGCTGACCGTCAAGTTCCCGGGCCTGAGCGGCGTCCACACCTACGTCAAAGTGAACGACGGCGCGGCCGGCACTGCGGCCGGCGGCGGCGTGGACGAGCGCACCTACCAGACCAACGAGACCTCCCTGGCCGTGCTCAAGGCCTTCTACGACGTGGTCGTGGTCAGGGGCGCGAAGACCTACCTCTGGGATGCCGTGGACTGCACCGGCGAGACCTGCACGTTGGACAAGGCCACGCTGACCGTCAAGTTCCCGGGCCTCGCCAGCGTCCACACCTACGTCAAGAAGAGCGACGGAGTGGCCGGCGCGGCGACCGGGCAGCAGGTGGCCGCCCAGACCTACAAGAACGACCAGGCCGTCTTCAGCAACCTGGCCACCGGCCTGTACGACGTGGTCGTGGTCAAGGGCGCCCGGACCCTGATCGTCGACGACGTGGCCGCGCTCGGCGGCAACGCCACCGTTGACGACATCGTCGCCACGCTGACCGTGAAGTTCCCGGACATCGCCAGCGTCCACACCTACGTCAAGGTGAGCGACGGCGCGGCCGGCACCGCGGCTGGCGGCGACGTCGACAACCGCACCTATAAGAACGACGAGACGTCGCTGGCCGTGCTCAGGGGCACCTACGACGTCGTCGTGGTCAAGGGCGCGCAGCAGAAGATCGTCGACGCCGTCAACTGCACCGGCAGCACCTGCACGGTGGACGGCCTCGTCGCCACGCTGACCGTGAACTTCCCGGGCCTCAGCAGCGTCCACACCTACGTCAAGACGCCGGCGGGCGGCGACGTGGACAACCGCACCTACAAGAACGACACGACCAGCCTGGCCGTGCTCAAAGCCAGCTACAAGGTGACCGTCGTCAAGGGCGCGCAGCAGAACATTTACGACGTGAACTGCACGGGCGCCGCCTGCACGCTCGACGGCATCACGGCTACGTTGACCGTGAACTTCCCGGGCCTCAGCAGCGTCCACACCTACGTCAAGACGCCGGC
>CALFZO010000075.1 GCA_937952305.1 uncultured Anaerolineales bacterium
CTTTCCTCCTCAAGCGTATGCGGGATAGGTCGGGATGCCAATCAGTGCGAGCCAGGCAGGATTGTGGGCGCCAGTCACCTCCTCGGAATCGGGCCAGTCAGCCGATGAGCTCGGCCAGCTGTTCGGCCAGCGCCGCCACGTCCTCGTTGGCGGCGAAGCGCAGGCAGACGCCGGCCGGCCGGCGCACGCGGCTGATCCAGTTTTCCGGGATCACGGCCACACCGTGGCGGGCGCCGGTCAGCGCGCCGACGATGGCGCCGATCGTGTCGGCGTCGCGGCCGAAATTACAGGCCCAGAACATCCCGCGCCGGAAGTCACCGCCCGTCAGCCGGAAGAGCGCCAACGCCTGCGGCACGGCCTCCGGGCTCACCGAGTGCACGGGCGTCCACAGCTCGTCGTGCAGGCGGATCCAGGCGGCCTCCACACTGCCGGACTCGGCACAGATGGCGTCGGTGCGGGCCAGGGCGCGGCCCAGCCAGCTGTCGGCCGGCACCGGGCCGCGCGCGGCGGCCAAAATTTCTTCCGGGGTGCCGTCTACCATGGCAACAGCGACAGCGGCGGCGACGGCCTGGGCCGCCCACAGGCCGTCCCGGTCGTGGCTGATCTCGGCGTCCAGGGCCGCCAACGCCGCGGCGCGCTCGGGTTCGCCCGCGCATAACACGCCGATGGGGGCGATGCGCATAGCGGCGCCGTCGTCGTCGTTCATCACATTGTCGCGGCCGGAAAGAGGCGGCAGCAAACCGCGCTGCAGGTTGGCGACCGCGCCATAGAGCGGCTTGCCGCCGCGCTCGAACATCCCGCCCTGATCCAGGATGTAGCGCCGCCAGGCCTGCAGCACGGCCTCGCTTGTCAGTTGGCCACGGCAGTCCAGCAGGGTGCGCGCCGTGAGCAGCGCGAACTCGGTGTCGTCGGTGCTGCGCGCGTCGCCGTTCAGGTCCAGCGCCAGACCGTAGCGCAGGCGGTAGGCGTCGTTGCGGCCCAGGTCGCCGAGCGCGTCGCCGACTGCCAGGCCTAGGAGCGCGCCGGTGGCCTTAGCCCGCCGCCGCACGGGGTCGTGGATGAGCTCCTGTCGCGTGATCATGCCGAGGTTTCTCCGTTGAGCGGCCTCTGTCGATTGGTGCGGGAACGTTCCCGCAAGATCTCAAAAAAATCGACGCCAAGATTGGCGTTAGCGTTCGCGCCGCTGCGTTCAAGCCGCCGGCGGCGCTGTCGTCCCGCGCACCACCAGTTGGCAGGGCAGGGCGCGCCGCCGACCAGACTCCGGCGCTTGGCCGGCCAGGCGCTCCAGCACGTACTGCGCGGCCCAGCGTCCGGTCTCATATTTAGACTTGGCCATCGTGGTCAGCGGCGGCGTCGTCATGGCCGCGGCGTAGATGTCGTCCATGCCGATGATGGACAGGTCGCCGGGTAAGTTGAGCCCGGCCTCGCGGGCCGCCTCCAGCGCCCCAATCGCCAGGATGTCGTTGGCCGCGAAGACGGCCGTCGGCCGTTCCGGCAGGGCCAGGAGCTGGCGCATGGCCCAGTGGCCGCCGGCCCGGTCGAAGGGCGCCTCCACCAGCAGCCGCTCGTCGTGCGGCAGGCTGTGCTGGCGCTGGAAATCCAGGTAGCCGTCCAGGCGGCTTTGGGCCCAGCCGGCGCGGTGCTGGCCCCAGATGCAGCCGATGCGCCGATGCCCCAAAACATACAGGTAATTGAAGGCCTCCAGCGCACCACGGCGGCTGTCTGACCCGACCACGTCGAAGTCTGGAAAACTGTTGCCGACGCCCAGGACCACGGTCGGGATATGCAGGGCCAGCAGGTCGGCGTTGCTGACGGCCGTCGGGTTGATGACCAGGGCGTCGAAGCGGTTGCGCCGCAGGGTCTGTAGGAAGTGCTTCTCGCGCTCCACATCCCAATCACTGTTGGCCAGCACCACCGAATAGTGGGCGGGCTCAACCGTGTCCTGCAGGCCGCGCGCCACCTCCGGCCAGAACGGGTTGGTGATGTCCGGCGTCACGAGCATCACCATGAAGGTCCGCTCCGTGCGCAGGCTGCTGGCCACGGCGTTGCGCTCGTAGCCCAGCTCACGGATGGCCTGCCAGACCAGGGCCTGGGTCTCGGCGCTGACCCGCTCGCCGGCGCCCTGCAGCACGCGCGACACCGTCGATTTAGAGACACCGGCGCGCTCGGCGACGTCGATGATAGTCGGTCGATTGGACATGAGACGGGATGCGGGAACGTTCCCGCAAAACAGCTTACGCCGGGCGGCCGAGGCTTGTCAAGCACCAAAATCAAGCCGCCGTGTTCGCGCGGCCTGGCCCATAATGAAGACAATCGGTTGGCAGGAGGAGCGTGATGGCGGCGTTGTCGGCGGCAATGAAGCAAATCCAAGCGGCGGCCATGCGGGCAGTGGATCCGGAGGCCGCCGTGCGCGCGGGACTGCGCGTCGCCCACTTCTCGGAGGCCGGGGCGGCCCTCTGCTGCGGCGAGGCCGCCGTCTGGGACCTGAGTGATCTGGACCGTGTGCTGCTGGTGGCGGTGGGCAAAGCGGCCGTGCCGATGGCGCGCGCCGCCAGCGCTCAACTGGGCCACTACCTCACTGGCGGCGTGGTGGTGACAAAGTACGGGCACACCGCCGGCGCGGCCCTGCCGCCCAGCCTGGACGTGATCGAGGCCGGCCACCCGGTGCCGGACGAGAACGGCCGGCGCGGCGCCGAGCGCGTGCTGGCGCTGTTGCGGGGTCTGACCCCGCGCGACGGAGTGCTGGTGCTGCTGTCTGGCGGGGCGTCGGCGTTGCTGCCGGCGCCGGCGGCCGGGGTGAGCCTGGCCGCCTTGCAGGCGCTGACCGAGGCGCTGCTGCGCGCCGGGGCCACCATCCACGAGATCAACACCGTCCGCAAGCACCTGGATGAACTTAAGGGCGGCGGGCTGGCGCGGCGCGCGCGGCCGGCCCACCTGGCGGCCTTGATCCTGTCGGATGTTGTCGGCGACCGGCTGGACGTGATCGCGTCCGGGCCGACGGCCCCGGACCCGACGACGTATCAAGACGCCTGGTCCGTGTTAACGAAGTACGGCCTGGCCGAGGGGCTGCCGGCGGGCATCGCCGCGCATCTTAAGGCCGGGCTGGCTGGCGAGCGCGCAGAGACGCCCAAGCCGGACGACCCGGCTCTGGCCGGGGTCGTGAACGTGCTGGTCGGCTCCAATCGGCAGGCCGCGCGCGCGGCCGTCGCCCAGGCCGAGCAGTTGGGCTTCGCCAGTCTGCTGCTGAGCACGTTCGTGGAGGGTGAAGCGCGCGAGGTGGCGCGGGTGGCCGCCGCGCTGGCCAGAAGCGTGCGCGCCCACGGCGATCCGCTGCCGGCGCCGGCGTGCCTGGTATGGGGCGGGGAGACGACGGTGACGGTGCGCGGCCGCGGCCAGGGCGGCCGCAACCAGGAGTTGGGGCTGGCGGCGGCGCTGGCGCTGGAAGGCGTGCCGGACGTGCTGCTCCTGGCGTTGGCCACTGACGGCACCGACGGCCCGACGGACGCGGCCGGCGGCCTGGTGGATGGGGATACCGCGCGGCAGATGCGCGCGGCCGGCGTCGATCCTGCCGTTGCGCTCGCCGACAACGACGCGTATCCGGCGCTGGCGGCCGCCGGCGCACTGGTGCGGACCGGCCCGACCGGCACCAACGTGAATGACCTGCTGGTGCTGCTGATCGGCTGAGGCCGGGATCTACTCGGCCAGGTCCTGATCGCGGTAAATGTAGATCGGCTGCAGCTCCTCGATCTGGGCGAAGTTGGCGATCCGCTCGACGTGTGACTGGGTCAGCGGGATATCGCGGGCCACGAGCAGCCGCTCGCGCACGGTGCTGAGATCGCGGGCCAGGACCAGGCCGGGGCGCAGCAACGAAAGCGCGATCTTGATCTCGCCGCGCTCTGGGCGGCGCTGGCGCAGGACGCTGACGTAGCGCGCCAGCGCCAACACCACCTGAGGATCGAAGTGCGACTCGGCCCGGCGGGCCAGATCCTCCAGCGCCTTCACCGGCGTTCGCCGCAGCGTTTCGGCACGGTTGTAGACGGCGTGGTCAAAAGCATTGGCTACGGCGATGATCCGGGCGCCGAGCGGGATGGCGTCCGCGGCGAGCTTGTCTGGGTAGCCGAGACCGTCCCAGCGCTCGTGGTGGTGATAGATGTAACTGGCTACGGTCGCCAACCGCTCGATGCCGGCCAGGAGCGCGTGGCCGATGACGGGGTGCCGCCGGGCCATCGCGGCTTCTTCGGGCGTGAGCGCCGTCTCCGGTTTGGCCAGCACCGCGTCCGGGATGCTGAACTTGCCGAGATCGTGCAGCCAGGCCGCGATCTCGATATCCCGGACCTCGGCCGGGGTCAGGTCGTGATTTTCCGCCAGGGCGCACGCCACGGCCGCGACGCGGCGGCCGTGGGCGGCCTCACTGCTGTCCCGCAATTCCAGCAGCGCCGTGAAGACCCGGATGGTGTCGGCGAAGTTGGTCTCCAAGGCGGCGTGCGCGCCCTGCGCGGCCGCGCGCTGCGCCTCGGCTTCGGCCGTGCGCTCGGCCACGCGCGTCTCGAGGGTGCGGCCCCAGCGCTCCAGCTCCGCATTCTGGGCCTGCACCGCGGCGAGCAGGCGGCGATTCTCAAGGCCAAGCTGGCGCGCCTCCACGGCCCGGCGCAGCGTCAGGCGCAAGTCGGCGTCGTCCCACGGCTTGGCGATAAACCGATAGACGTGTCCGCGATTGATCGCGTCGATGATGGCCTGCGGCTCGGCGTAGCCGGTCAGCATGATGCGTACCGTCTCCGGCTGAAGGCGGCTGGCCGCCTCCAATAGCTCCACGCCCGACAGGCGCGCCATGCGTTGGTCGGACACGATCACGGCCACGGTCTCGCGCTCCAGCAAGTTCAACGCTTCCGGCCCGCTGCGGGCCGTGAGCAGCCGGTAGCCGTCCGGGTAGAGCGCGCGCTGCAGTGCGTTCAGGACATTGGGCTCGTCGTCGACGAGCAGCAGCGTGGGGGGCGCCTCGGCCGGCGCGGTGGGCGGCGTCTCAGTGCTCATGGTCATGGTTGTCCCGGGAAGGCTCCGGCCCCGGCCCGTGGACGGGCAGCCAGATCGTAAATGTGGTGCCGCGGCCGAGCTGGCTCTCCACCTCGAAGCGCCCGCCGTGTTCCTGGACGATGCCGTACGCAACGCTCAGCCCCAGGCCAGTGCCCTGGCCGACTTCTTTGGTGGTGAAGAAGGGGTCGAAGATGTGGGCCAGGTTCTCGGCCGGGATCCCGGCGCCGTTGTCCTGGACCGTCAGGCTGACCCAGTTGGCCTGGGCCCGCGTGCGGAGAGTGATGCGACCGTGGCCGGAGATGGCCTGGGCGGCGTTGACGAAGACGTTGACGAAGACCTGACCGAGCCGGGCCGGGTGGCAGCGCACCAACGGCAACGTTCCAAAATCGCGTTCGACCGTGGCTTTGTACTTGATCTCGTTCCACGTAATCTTCAAGGCCGCTTCCAGGCCGACGTGCAAGTCAACGTATTTCAACTCCGGGGTCTGATCGGCCCGCGCGAAACTCTTCAAGCTGGCGACGATGCCCTGCACGCGCTCGACGCCTTCCTGAGTCTCGGCCAGGGCCTGGGCCGCGTCCTGGAGCAGATAATCGATGGGCGTGCCGGCCTCGATGGCGCCCAGCGCCTCGGCGCCAGCGGCCTCCCTCAATGCCGCGCGGTAACGCGGGATCACCCGGCCCAGGTCGTGGGCGTAGCGATCCAGGGTCGCCAGGTTGCTGTGGACGTAGCCCAGGGGATTGTTGATCTCGTGGGCGACACCGGCGGCCAGCTGGCCCAGCGATGCGAGCTTCTCGGTCTGGATGAGCCGGTCCTGCCACTGGCGCTCTTCGGTCACATCGCGCGCCACCAGCACGCCGCCGCCGTCGGCCGGCTCGGGCAAGGGGTACACGGTGACGTGCAAGCGGCGCGGCCGCTGGCCCACCGTCACTTCGGCTTCGGATTTCTGCCGCGCGGCCAGCGCCGACCGCAGCGGGCCGGCCTCCGGCTCCGGGCAAGCCAACGCCTCCGGCACGGCGCGGCCGATCAGTTCCGCCGGGGTCAACGCCAGCAAGGTCGCCAACGCCCGATTGACGCGGCGCAGCTGCCAGCGCTCATCGTAGAGGGCCACACCTTCGGCGAGCGCGTCGAACGTGGTCTCCCATTCGCTTTTGCCGCGCGCGACCTGCTCAAACAGGCGGGCGTTGATCAGGGCCAGCGCCAGCCGCGCCGCCACCGTCTGCACCGAGGTGAGATCTTCGTCCGTCAGCCGGGCCGGCGCCCGGCAGCGGACTCGGATCACGCCCAGGGCGCCGCTTTTGCCGAGGAGCGGCACCACCAGGCCCAGGGCGGGCGCTGCGGCCTCGGCTGACGCTCGGAGGACGCGCGCCTCGCGCCGCTCCAGGCAGCGCGTCAACACTGCGTCGGCGTCGGAGGCCGGGTCCACCTGACCGCCGGCTGTCGCCTGCCAGCGCAGTTGGCCGTCTGCCGCCAGCCAAATATCCACCTGGTCAAAGCCGAAGGCCTGGCGCAACTGGCCGGCGGCCGCGGCCAGCAGGGTCGCCGGATCCAGGGTGGCGATCATGGCTTCACCGGCCGCGTGGATCATCTCCAAGCGGGCTTGTTTCTGCTGCAGCTGCGCGGTCCTCTCGCCGACCAACTCGGCCAGGTGTTCGGCCATGCGGGCCTTGTTCAGGGCCAGCGCCAACTGCTGGGCCAGCGGCAATGTGTGGTCGACGTCGGCTGCGGTGAAGTGAGCGGCTTGAGGATGGCCGATCAGCACGCTGCCGAGAGACGTGCCCTCGGCCGCCAGCGGCAGGCAGAGGAGCGCGCGCACCTCCAGACCGGCCGTCAGCGCCGGCGGCCAATCGTCAGCCGTGCTCACGTCTTCGTACAAGCTCGGTTCAGCCCCGCCCAGCAGGCCGGCGAAGGCGGCCGAGCCCGCCACGGCCTGCAGCAATCCGGCGGGCAGGCGCGCCGGGAAACTGGCGCTGGCCTCCGTCTGGGCCCGGTCCGGTGCGTCGCGCAGCGCCACCAGGCACACTGTCCCGCGGCCCATCTCGGCGAAGCGCTCGGCCACGCCGGTCAGTAGCTCCGGCAGCGTCCGCGCCGCCGAGAGCTGTTGGCTGATCTCGTTGCGGACGGCCAGCTCACGCGCGTGGCGGTCCAACTCGGTGTACAGGCGGGCGTTTTCGATCGCAGCGGCCGCCCACGTCGCCACCAGCAAGAGCAGCTGCGCTTCGGCCTCGGTGAAGCGGCCGGTGCGCTTGTTGATGGCTTCCAGGACGCCGAGCGTGCGCGTCTTGACCGTGAGCGGCGCGGCCAGGATCGAGCGCGTCGCGAAACCCGTGGCCCGGTCCGTGCCGGTGTAGAAGCGCGGATCGGCGGCGGTATCCGGCACGAGCGCGGCCTGGCCGGTCTCGATCACCCAACTGGCGATCCCCTGGCCGCGCGGGATCCGCACCTGGCGCACGGCCTCCGCGGAGCGGCCCGAGGCCGCCATGAAGACCAGATCGCCGCTGGCGGAGTCCACCAGGATCACCGAAGCCGCCTCCACCTCCAAGGCGGCTTTGACCGAGTCGGTGATCAGGCTCAACACGCGGCCGAGGTCCAGCGTCGAGGTGACGTCGCGCGCGATCTGGTGCAGCACTTCCAGGTCCTGCAAGCGGCGCAGCGCGTGCTCGACCTGGCGGCGCTGTTCGTCCTGCGCGGCGGCGTGCAGGGCGAAGCCCAGGTCGTCGGCCAGGCGCTCCAGCATCTGGCTGGTGTCGGCATCGAAGAACTCGGCGGTGTCGGCATACAGGCTGATGGTGCCCACCAGCCGGCCGCCGCTGGCGATGGGAAAGGCCGCCGCCGCATGGTGACGAACCACCCCGGCCTGACGCTCGGACTCGACGACGAAGTGGTTATTGAGGCTGGGGCGGCCCTGGCGCAGGGCGTGTTGCGTCACCCAGCGCTCGTCGTCGTCCGAGGCCGCGAACGAGTTGACGATCCGCGGCAGGGCGGCGGGCGGGATACCGCACTGGGCGACCAGGCTGATTTGGCCGGTGTCCGGGGCCACTTGCGTGATCCAGGCCATATCCAACCCGCCCGTCTCAACCAGGATGCGGCAGGTCTCTGCGAAGAGCTGCGGCGGCTCAGACAGGCGCACCATGGCTTCGTTGGCGCGGCTGAGCACTGAATACAGGCGATTGAGGCGCCGCAGGGAGGCCTCGGCGCGTTTGTGCTGCACGATTTTCCAGACGCTGTCCGCGATCAGGCGCGCGTGGCGGATGTCGGACTCATCATAGGCGTGCTCTTTGTTGCCGACCCCCAGCACCAGCACGGCTTGGCCGGCATGGTCTAAGACCGGGACGGCCAGATGGCGGGTCACCGGCGCATGTCCGTCCGGCAAGCCGCGCTTCTCGGCCAGACCGGGGTAGTCATTGTGCACCACCGGACTCTTGTGGCGGATGGCGTCCGCCCAAACGCCCGCCTGTTCCAGCGGGTAATGGCGCTCGCCGGCAGCCGAGCACTGCGCCAAAGTTGCCGCTGACCAGGTGAAGAGCCGCAGACTGGCCTGGTCTTCGTTGACGAAGTGCAGGTACCCAATGCGGCTGGCCGTGAGCTGCACAGCTTGTTCCAGGGCCAGTTGGACGGCGGCGCGTTCGTCCAGGTCATAGGCGCGCTGACTGAGCGTGAACAACAGATTGAGCCGCTTGTCTTCCAAGCGCTGCGCCTCGGCGGCGCGTTCACGTTCGGTGACGTCGTGCACGATGAGGTAGGACAGCGCGCGGCCCTGCACGGTGACAGCGCTGCGGTGGACCTCCACCGCGCGGACTTCGCCGCTGGCCAGGCGATGTTGGCACAGATTGGAGCGGGGGAGATCAGCCGACGCTGTCGGCGCGGGCTCGGCCGGCCCGGCCTCCAGATCGGCGAGTCGGCGGGTCTGCAACGAGGCGGAGCCCCAGCCGTAATAAGCGGCCGCCGCCGGATTGGCGTCCAGGATGTGGCCGGTGTCCGCGTCCACCAGCAGCATGGGCGCGTGATGGTTGGTGAACAGGCTGCGGTAGCGGGCCTCGCTCTCGGCCAGAGCCGACTCGGCCTCTTTCTGCTCGGTGATGTCCCACAAGATGCCGGCCCAATCCACGGGCCGGCCCTGGGCATCTCGCGCCAGACGCCCACGGCCGGAGAGCCAGCGCCAACTGCCATCCTTGTGGCGGGCGCGATAGGTGGTCTCGAAGATATCGTCAGCCTGCGTCAGATGCTCCTGGGCGGCCCGCAGAACGCGGACGCTCTCCTGGGGCTCGAGGCGTTCGGTCCAGGCGTCCACTGAGTTCGGGAGCTCATCGTCGCGAAAGCCCAGGAAGGCCTTGATGCGCGGCGCCAGGTAGAGCACCTTAGCCAGCTCGCCGGGCCGTTCGGGGTCCAGTTGCATGTGCCACAGGCCGCCGTGCGAGCCCTCGATGGCCAGAGCCAGGCGCGCCTCGCTCTCGCGCAGCTGCTGCTGGCTGGCGTTCAAGGCGACGTTGGCTTCTTGGATCTGGCGGACGGCCTGGCGCTCGCTGCGCGTTGTGGCCCACGCGACCGCGGCGACCAGGGCCAGGCTGCCGAGCGGGCCGATGATGAATTCGACGCGGTCCCGCCAGGCCAGGCAGACCAGGCTCAGGCCGATCAGGCCGGCCGCCCAGAAGCTGGCGCGCGGCTCCAACAGCGCGCTGGCCATGAGGATCGGCAGGGCCAAGGCGAAGAATGTGCGGCCGTGGATCAGTTCTTGCGGTGTATCACTCAGGAGGATAATCAGCGTGAGGCCGGTCAGGAACAGCCCGCTGGCCAGCCGCGGCTGGCCACGCCGGCTGAGGCCCAAGACCACGGCGCCGAGGAGGAGCGTGGCGCCGCAGGCAGCATAGACCCACAACGTCTCCGGTCCGGCGTCACCGCCCGACCCGGTGGCCAGTCCTTCCACCCCCGCGGCGGCCATGGTGCTCAGTGTCAGCGTCTCCAACAAGCGGCGACGGCTGCCACTCGCCCCCCTGGGGGAGTGAACGGATGGAGGCATGCCACCTAGCTCATAGTCAACTCAACGCTCCCCGCCGAACGTGATGAATAGATGCCCCACTGTAGTAGCGGCGGCGGCGCGTGTCAGTAAGCCATCCGTGAAGAAGCGCTGGTGCTCAGCCGGCGCGGGTTGGAGCAGCGCGCAGACCTCCGCCGAGCGGCCAAACGGCCGGGCCGCTGCGCGGTTGATTAAGCGGCCAGGCTGGGCCAGCGCCGGAGCGCGACCAGCGCGACCGCTCCGCCGGACACGCTCAGCACCAGGCCGATGTGAAGCCACAGGCCCCACAACAGGCGCGGCGGCAGCGCCAGCGCGTAAGGCAACAGCCCCAGCACGGCGGCCAGGGCCAGGCCCCAGGCCGCGTAGTGGAACAACCGCGGGCGCCCGGGGGACCCCGACCAGATCCAGACCAGCGCGCTGGCGAGGGGCAAGAAAGTCAGCAGCATCTGCAGGCCGGCGCCGAGTTCGCGGCCCCGGTCCGCGAGGCTGAGCTGGCCGGTGAGGGTCCCCACACTTAAGGTGGGCAGGGCGCCCGCCACCGTCACCAGGATCAACAGCCCGGACACCGGCTGGCCGCAATAGTCCCCGACCAGGCGCACGTAGGGCGCCGAGCACGTGTACTGGGCCGGCACGTTGATCCGCTCGAAGGCCCAGGGGCCGAGGCTGGCCAGACCCAGTAACGCCAACAGGCACAGCCCCCCGGCGCGCGAGCGCTGAGTGATCCACTGCATGTTCAGCCTCCTTCACCTAGCGTCAGGGGCCGCCTCGGCTCCGGCCTGATCAACCGCGCGCCGCGACCATCCGGGCGCGCGCGACCTTGACGAGCTGCCGCAGGCGCGCAACTTCCGCGTCCAACACGTGACGGCCCTGGTCCGTCAACGCGTAGAGCTTGCGCTCCCGCGCCGTTTCGCCGGCGGCCGGGTCATCCTGCCGATCAATCCAGCCCAGCTCTAACAACCGTTTGAGGGCGCCGTACAGCGTGCCCGTGCTCAGGCTGACGCGCTCATCACTCAGCGCCAGGACATCCTTCATGATGGCGTAGCCGTGCCGGGCTCCCGGCGACAGGCTGAGCAGGATGAGCAGGGTGGTTTCGGTCAGCGGCAGTTCAGGCGATGGGTCGGGCATGGCAGGCTCTGATATGGCGTTGGACTACATATTGGGTGGCCGAATGATAAGCCACCCTCCGGCGTCCGTCAACGTGCATCAAGTACCAGGGGCCGCGCGCCGCGGCCGTTGATCGGACCGGTCACGACCTGGCTGAAACAATGGTGGGCTTCAGTCCTAATTCTTGATAATATTTGTCCCATTTTTGCTTTTCGATTACACTAATTTCTATCGGCAAACTATTACTCTATTAACATGATAACGATTCGGTTCCTCGCGGATCATCTCGATACTGTCCCTGCCTTGGCGGAATGGTTCCGCGCTCAATGGCCGGATTACTTTGCCGCCATGTCACAAGAGGAGCTGGAGCAGGATTTCCTTGAGGCTGCTTCCCGCGACCGTCTCCCCATTCGGCTCGTGGCCTTCGAGTCCAGCGAGCTGGCCGGCACGATGGTCCTACGCGAAAACGGTACCGAGATGCTGCGCGAGTTCCAGCCAGAATTGGGCGGCTTATATGTCGCGAAATCGCATCGCAACCATGGCATCGCTACGGAACTCATTCGCGCCGGCATGCAAGTGGCCCGCGCGCAAGGGTATGACCTGGTATTTGCCACAACGGTCGCGGCGGCAGGGATCCTGGAACGCTTAGGTTGGGAGTATCTCCAACCGGTCGTGTATCAAGATGGGCCAACGGCATTGTATCGATGTAAACTGTGAGCGCCGCGCAACACGCGGTGGCAAGCAACCGTCCTTGACACTTACCAATCAGATCCCGGCAGACGGGACGCTCGGCGGCGATACCAGGCGCGCCGGTGGGCGCGCAGCTTGCGGCAAGGAAGGCTCGATTTCCGTTGTTCCGGCTGGCAATCCGCAACCTCCGCGCGCGCACGGCGCGGACCGCCTTCACCACGGTGGCTATCGCCCTGGGCGTCGGTCTGATCTTCGCCATGCGGCTGGCCGGGGCCACCCTCACCGAGAGCGCGCGTCTGGCGCGCGAAGGGCGGCTGGCCGGCGCCGACCTCGAGATCACCAGCGCGGCCAGCGCCCAAATCCCCCTCACGCTATTAGGGATCTTGTCCGCGCGGTCGGAGATTGAACTGGCCGCGCCGCTTTTCCGCGGCCTGGAGGGCCGGCCGAGCGGCGATGCGACCTTCACCATGGGCGGCCCCGCCCTGGAAGGCACCGGGCTCGCGCTCTTAGGCGTCGATCCCGCCCACACGCTCACGCCCTACGACCTGGCGGCCGGCCGTTTCCTGCAGGCCGGCGACACCGCCGCCGTCCTGCTGCCCTCGGATTGGGCCGCCCTGCGCGGCCACGCCGTCGGCGGTCAGATCAAGCTCACTACCAGCGCCAAGACTCAGACCTATACCATCGTCGGCCTGCTGAAGCCGCGGCGCGACGCGCCGGCGGCCACCGCCACCGCCTGGCTGCCGATCACGACCCTCAGCGCCGCCTTCGACGCGCCGGATACGGCCACCGCCGTGCTAATCCGCCTGCGGCCCGATCAGAACCCGGAGACGGCCCAAACCGCTTTGCAGACCGCGCTCGGGGATCAATACATTGTCACCAGCGCGGCGGGCAGCAACAGCCTGAATTCGATCTACAGCATCGTCAACCTGGCCCTGCCGGTGGCCGGCTTCGCGGTCCTGCTGGCCGGCGCCTTCCTGGTCTTCAACGCCTTCGCCATCACCTTGGCCGAGCGCCGGCGCGAGATCGGCCAACTGCGCACGCTGGGCATGACGCGCCGGCAAGTGCTGACCCAGGCGTTGCTGGAGGCCGGCCTGGTGGGCGTGTTCGGCTCGGCGCTCGGCCTGTTGCTCGGCCTGGGCTTCGGGGCCGGCATGGTCGCCATCGTTCGCGCCATCAACGGCGACGGCGGCGTGGCGGCGGCCATCATCCCGTGGGACGCCTGGCCGCTGGCGGCCGGCGCCGGCGTGCTGGTGACGGTGGCCGTCACCTTTGGCCTGGCGCGCGAGGCGGCCCAGGTCAGCGCGCTGGAGGCCTTCAAGCCGCCGCTCGCCAGTGACACCAAGCACCGCGACCGGCGCGCCTGGCTGGCCGGCCTGGTGATGGTGCTGCTGGCGGCCACCGCCGGCCTGTATGCCTGGGGCGTCGAGTTCGCGCGCACGGCGCTCTCGCCCAGCTACGGCCCGATCTTCGCGCCAGCCCTGACTTTCGGCGCCGCCGTCGTGGCGTTCCTGCCGCTCTGGCTGGATGGCCTGATCACGCTCTTGGAGCGCGGCCAATGGCTGGCCGGCCGGCTGGCCGCCGCCAGTTTGCGCCGGCAGGGATCGCGCGCCGTCGTCACCGCCGCCACGCTCACCACCAGCTTCATGCTCGTCATCGCCCTGACCGGGCTGACGCTGTTCATGGGCCAGTTCCTGCTCTCGTTCAACCTGTCCATGTTCAGCGGGCAGGTGGTGCTCATCCGCCCGTTCCCGCCCGGCACCTCGCTAGGCGCGGCCGCCGCTCTGCCCAGCCTGCCGCCGCTGCCGCCGGACCTGGAGGCCGACCTCCGCTCGCTCGAAGATGTGGCCGCCGTCAATTACTTCGCCAACGTCGCCATCCCGGGCGTAGGCGTGGAGAGCGGCTTCGGCGACCAGTACGCCTTCGGCATGCCGCTGTCCGTGATCCGCGGCAAGCGCACCTTCCCCATCGCCGAAGGCTCGTGGGATGAAGCCGAGCGGATTTTCGCCGAACAGGAGCCGGCCATCCTCCTGCCGGAGTTGACGGGCCGCAAACTGGACAAGCACCCGGGCGATACGCTGGAGATCAACACGCTTCAAGGCCCGGTGACGTTCACGGTGGCGGCCGTGGGCGGCGGCTTCCCCATCATCAGCCCGGCCGCCGCCGCCGAATACTTTGGCTCGCACCCCTTTGGGATCATTTTTTCGCCGAAGCCCGGTGTGGCGCGCGCGGCGCTGGAGGCGCGCGTGGACGCCCTGCGGGAGCGGCACCGGTCCGAACTGGGGACGTTCGACACAGAACAACTGACGGCCACGGTCGAAACCATGCTCGGCCCGATCCAGGCGCTCTTCGGCGGGCTGACGTCGCTCTCCGGGTTGGTGGCCGCGCTGGGCATCGTGGTGACGCTGTTCGCGTCCGTGCTGGAGCGCCAGCGCGAGATCGGCACGCTGCGCGCGCTGGGCCTGCGGCGCGGCGAGGTGCGCGGCCTGGTGGTTCTGGAGGCCGGCCTGCTGGGCCTGGCCGGCGCGGGCCTGGGCGCGCTGGGCGGCCTGGGGCTGGCGGTCCTGTTCGGCCAGGGCATGAACACGGCTATGGAAGCGGTCGCCGGCATGAGCCCGGTGGAGGGCCTGCCGGTCCCGTGGGAATTGGCGCTGGCCTCATTCTTCATCGGCCCGGCCATCGCCATGCTGGCCGCGCTCTGGCCGGCCGGCCGCGCCGCGGACGTGGACCCGGCCGTGGCCATGCGCGCCGAGGGGGCGACGGGCTTCGCGCCGCCGGCGGCCAAACGGCCGGCTAATCCGCGCCGGGCGGCGCTGCCGCGCTCTCTATCCTTCACCTTGGCCATCCGCAGCCTGGACCAGCAGCGCACCCGCACCTATCTCAGCCTGATCGCCATCGCGCTCGGGACAGGCATGACCATTGCCGGCGACATGCTCAGCCAATCCATCATCGGCGTGGTCACGCGCACCGAGGATCTGCGCGCCATCGGCGAGGGGCTATGGAGCCAACTCGACCCGGCCTTCAAGGGCATCGGGGCCGGCATCATGCTGGCGGCCGGCTTCCTGATTTTTAACACCTTTGGGATGTCCATCACCCAGCGCCGCCAGCAGATCGGGACGCTGCGCTCGCTGGGGATGACGCGCGGCCAGGTGCTGCGGATGGTGCTGACCGAGGCCCTGATCGTGGGCGGCCTCGGCACCCTGCTGGGCGTCCTGCTCGGGCCGCTCATCGGCCGGGGCATCATCGCTTTCATGCGCTCGCTCCCGAACACCGTCCTCAACGTCTTCAGCCCGGCGGAGCCCTCGGCGGCGAGCTACCTCCTGGCGAGTACGCTCGGCCTGGGGATTACGCTGTTGGCCGCGCTCCTGCCGGCCCGCGCCGCCACCCGTTTGTCACCGCTGATGGCGCTCAAGAGCCCAGAGCAGCCCGGCGTCGAACGCGCGCCGCGTTGGTTGAGCGCGGCCGGCCTGACGCTCAGCCTCGGCTTGCTGGTCTGGCTGGCGGCCTCGCCGCCCGCGCTCTGGCTCCAGCCGCCCTGGGACATCGGCGCCACTGCGGGACTCGCCGCCGCCTGGATCGCGGGGCTGGCCCTGCTGCTGCCGGCCGCCGTCGACGTCCTCGGCGTTGGCCTGCGGCCCGCGCTGGCGCGCGTGGGCGGCGCGGCCGGTCGTTTGGTGGCCGACAATGTCCGGCGCGGGCGCGGCCGGGTGCTCTTGACCGTGACCACCCTGGCCCTCAGCCTGACCATGATCGGCGGGCTGACCGGCTTCATCCAATTCTATCTCTTCGAGCAGTTCGGGCCGAAACTGGAGGCCCTGCGGCAGCCGGGCGGCTGGGTCGTCTCCAAGATGGCGATCGAGCAGGGCCTGGCCGGCTTCGCCAACGTGGACGATTTGCGCACGCCGCCGGAGGCCCAGGCGGAGCTGCGCATGGCGCTGGGGGAGCGCGCCGACCTGATGCCCTTCACGTTCGTGATCGTCCCGGAGCTGTCGTTCATGGGCGACACGTACTTCTCGTTTGTGCTCGACCCGGACCTCCTGGCTAAATCGGGCTCGCTGTTCATGACCTTCAAGGAAGGGACGTGGGACTCAGCCCTGCCGATCATGCGCGCCGGCTGCGGCCTGCTGGTCACGCCCGGCATCGCGGCCAGGAACCAGGCCAGCCTGGGCCAGACCATCACCGTCCATAGCCAATATGGCCCCGTAACGTGCACCATCGCCGGCATCGGTTCGACCTTTGTGGGCGCCAGCATCATCAGCAGCGCGGTCGGGGACCAGTTTGACCAGGGCGATCCGTTCAGCCTGCTCGTCCAGAGCCAGCCGGGCGCGGACCACGCGCAGATTGAGGCCGCTTTGCAGAGGGTGGCGGACCGGCACGGCCTGCACGTGCTGCCCATGAGCCAGTACACGGGCTTGATGTTGGACGTCTTCGAGAATGTGCCCGTCTTCTTCAACGCCTTCCTGCTGCTGGCGGTGCTGGCGGCCGGCCTGGGCGTGATCAACACCATGCTGCTCAGCGTCACCGAGCGGCGGCGGGAGTTCGGCCAACTGCGCGCGCTGGGCGCCACGCGCGCGCAAGTGCGGGCCGTGATCGTGGGCGAGGCGGCGCTGATGGGCCTGCTGGGCGGCCTGGTGGGGGTGATCGCCAGCGCCGGCCTGACCATCATCTTCGCCACCGTGTATGGCGGCGCGGCCTCCGGCGTGGACAATTACCAACCCTGGGCGGCGGTGTGGCGCACCCTGCCCAAGGTCATCAATAGCGGCCTGCTGGGGCTCGTCGCCGCGCCTCTCCTGTGCGCGCTGGCCGCCTATTTCCCGGCCCAGGCCGTGGTGCGCGGCTCGGCCATCGAGACCCTGCAGCCGGAGCAGGCGGCGCCGCTCACGGCGCGGCGCGTGGCTGGTTTCCTGAGCCGCGGCTCGCTCCAGACCCGCTTCGTGCTCGGCACGGCCGCGCTACTGGCGGCGGTGCTGGCCGTGCTGGTGCCCGTCATCGTCCAGCACGCCGGCGATTTTCTGCGGACCCAGACCCGCACCATGCTCAGCGCGCTGGTGGACTGGAATTCAGCCGCGCTGGAGAGCGCCCTGCCGCGCAACGCGCAAACCCTGGACTTGAACGTCCTTTCCAGCGGGACGTTTGACGGCGGAACGTTCGACGCGGCCGGCCTGCTGCGCTTTCAATCGCTCCTGGATAGCTTCGGCGAGAACGGGGTCGAACAATACGCGCTGACCACCGCCGACAACGTGGTGCTCTTCGGCCTGAAGCCCGAGCAGATCGGCACGACCCTGCCGGCGCTGGACGAGCGCGAGCTCACGCATGTGTCCGAGACGGCGGCCGACGACGGCACGCCGCTGTTGACGGCCGTGGCACCGGTGCGCGCCCAGGGCGGGGCGGTGCTCGGCCACGTGCGCCTGACCCTACGCTTCGACGCGCTGCGCCAATTCCTGGATAACCTCCAGCGCCTGCTGTGGCTCGCCGGCGGCTTCATCGTCCTGGTCGGCCTGGCGCTCGGCTATGGCGTCATCACGCCGCTGGCGCGCGCGGCGCGCGGCCTGGCCGCGCAGACGGCGCGGGTCGGGCAGGGCGATTTCCGACCGCTGGAGTTCCAGGCCGGCCGCGTCTCCCTGCGCGCGCGGCTGACGATCCTGATGACACTGCTGGTGGCCGGCCTGGTGGGCGGCCTGGGCCTGATCGTCATCCCCATCGAGCGCCAGGAAGTGGAGCGCACGCTCAAAGATTCGGTGCTGGCCTCCACGCGCTGGTTCGCGGACTCCTTCTCGGAAGCCGCCGGCGCGACTGTGACGCCCACTGTCTCCTTGCCGGACACGCTCAACCTGACGACCTTGCTTGACCAGTTGGAAGCTGCCGGGCCGGGGGGCCAACTGCCCGGCCCGGATTTCGGCCGGCTCCAGGAGATCCTGACGCGTTTCCGGGGCGATCTGGTCGCCTATACGGCCTGGGTGGACCTGGCCGGCCAGATCGCGCTGGCGGACCAACTCAGCCTGCAGGGCGAGCCCGGCGTCACGGCCACGGAGGCCCGCATCGCCGACGGCCGCTGGCGCGAGGAACCGATCTGGGTGGCCGCCGCTCCCTTACGCCGCGGCCGGGATGGCGAGCAACTCGGCACGCTCAACCTCGGCCTGCGGCGGAGCGGAGTGGAGAATTTCCTGGCCGAAAGCCGCACGCTCTTCGGCCTGATCGGCTTGAGCGCGCTGTTGGCGAGCGTGTTGTTGGCGCAGGCGCTGGGCGGCGCCGGTGGAGCAGTTGGTGAGCGGCGCCCGCCGCGTGGCGGCCGGCGATTTGAGCGGGCGCTTCCAGGCCGGCTCCGGCGACGAGCTGGCGCAACTGGCGGGCGCGTTTAATGAGATGGTGGCGGGCCTGCGCGAACGGGAGCGGCTGCGTGACCTGTTCGGGCGCTACCTCAGCCGCGAGGTCGGCGAGGCCGTGCTGGCGGGCCGGGCGTCCCTGGTCGGCGAGCGCAAGACGATCACGGTGTTGTACGTCGACATGCGCGGCTCCACGGCCTTCGCCGAGGAGTACGCGCCCGAGACCGTCATGT